>NZ_CP032762.1:1333571-2000357 GCF_003641205.1 Rhodococcus sp. P1Y | reverse complement strand
GGAGAAGGCACCGAGCGAGAAGAAGGAGTGGCCCTCCGCCTCGACGTTGGAGTCCAGAAGAACTTGCTCACCGGGTACCTCTCCGGAGAGAGTCGGCGGCGTCCAGTCGTCGGGTGAATCTACGGCGCACCGGCACTGGAGACCGTACGACTTGCCCTCCAACGTGCGCGAGTAGTACCACCAGTTACCGACTCGGGTCGGGACCGACAGGTCCGCCTCCTGCGTACGCGATTTGATCTCGTCGAAGATCTTGCCGCGTAGCTCTTCGAGTCCTTCGGTCTGCTGCTGCGTGTACGCGTTCTCGGCTTCGAGGTAGGCGATCACCTCGGGATCTTCCTTCGCACGCAACCACTCGTAGTTGTCGACGAAGGTGTCCCCGTGGTGGGTGCGCTCGAGCGGGACTTGCTTGGCAATAGGAGGAGTAACTGTCATGGCTTGACCCAATCGTCGAAGTTGAGGCCCGAAATACGTTCGTAGGCCTCGATGTACCGTGCACGTGTCGCCGCGACGACCTCGTCGGGCAGCGCTGGTGGCGGTGCGTCGCCGTGACGATCCCACCCCGACTCGCCCGTCAGCCAGTCGCGAACGTATTGCTTGTCGAAACTCGGCTGGACGCGCCCTTCGGAGTAGCTGTCAGCAGGCCAGTAGCGCGAGGAGTCCGGCGTCAGGACCTCGTCGGCGAGAACGAGATTGCCGTCCGAGTCCTGCCCGAATTCGAACTTGGTATCGGCCAGGATGATTCCGCGATCCAGCGCGAAGTTCGCAGCGCGGACGTAGATTTCGAGCGTGTCCTCGCGGAGTTTGAACGCCAGCTCTTCGCCGACCTTGTCGACCACGGCCGCGTAATCCACGTTCTCGTCGTGCTCACCGAGGGCGGCCTTTGCCGCCGGAGTGAAGATCGGCTCGTCGAGCTTGCTCGATTCGACAAGGCCCTCCGGCAGAGCGACGCCGCAGACCGCGCCGGTCTTCTGGTAGTCCGACAAGCCGGAGCCCGTCAGGTATCCACGCGCGACGCATTCGATCGGGACCATCTCGAGACGCTTGACGACGAGTGCTCGGCCGAGCAGCTCCTGCGGAATCCGCTCGTCGAGCGGATCGCCGGCGAGGTGATTCACTCCCCCGAGTTCTTCGAAGAAGAACACGCTCATCGCCGTCAGAACACGTCCCTTGTCGGGGATCGGAGTGTCGAGGACGTGGTCGTAGGCAGAGATGCGGTCGCTTGCGACGAGGAGAAGGTGGTCGTCGTCGACGATGTAGAGATCACGAACCTTGCCGCCGGCCAGATGCTGGTAGCTACTCAGTGTTGGGCGCACGGAACCAACCCTATCTGGGCCTGATGTCACCGTGCCTCGGTGACGGGAGAACAATGGTTGGTGATGGCAACGAACAAGATCGCAGACGTCGGCTTCCGCTCCGAACGTGGGCCCGTACTCATTTCTCTGATGCTGAGCACCTCCCTCGTCGCGCTCGATTCGACGATCATCGCGACAGCCGTCCTGTCGATCGTGGACGACCTCGGCGGTTTCAGCCAGTTTCCCTGGTTGTTCTCGATCTACCTGCTGGCACAGGCCGTATCGGTGCCGATCTACGGCAAGTTGGCCGACTTGTTCGGACGCAAGAAGGTCATGCTCTGGGGCATCGGCGTCTTTCTGCTCGGCTCGATTCTGTGCGGACTGGCGTGGTCGATGCCTGCGTTG
Organism: Rhodococcus sp. P1Y; assembly: GCF_003641205.1. Taxonomy (NCBI): domain Bacteria; kingdom Bacillati; phylum Actinomycetota; class Actinomycetes; order Mycobacteriales; family Nocardiaceae; genus Rhodococcus; species Rhodococcus sp. P1Y. The sequence continues at coordinate 1,998,660 of NZ_CP032762.1, read as the reverse complement.
ATCGCGTTCCGCGCGGTCCAGGGCCTCGGCGCAGGCGCCGTTCAGCCGATGTCCATAACGATCGCGGGCGATATCTACACGCTGCAGGAACGCGCGAAAGTGCAGGGCTATCTGGCAAGTGTGTGGGCGATGTCGTCGGTGCTGGGACCGGCCCTCGGCGGGATCTTCTCCGAGTTCCTGTCGTGGCGATGGATCTTCTTCGTCAACATCCCGCTGTGCCTGTTGGCCGCCTGGATGCTGATCCGACGCTTCCACGAGGGGCCAGTCGAGCGCTCGAAGCCCAAGATCGACTACCTTGGCGCCGGACTGCTCACCGTCGGCGCCGCCGCACTGCTGCTCGGGTTGTTGGAGGGCGGTCAGACGTGGGCATGGGCGTCGGGCATGTCCGTCGGGATCTTCGCCCTCGGCGTCGTCTCGCTCGCACTGTTCACGTGGCAGCAGACCCGCGCTGAAGAACCGATCCTGCCGCTGTGGGTGTTCACGCGACGCGTACTCGTCGTCAGCAGTCTCGTCTCCCTGCTCGTCGGCGCGGTGGTGCTGGGGTTGACGTCGTACGTCCCGACCTTCGTTCAGGGTGTACTCGGCACCGGCGCCATCGTGGCCGGGTTCGCGCTGGCAACTCTGACGCTCGGTTGGCCGATCGCCGCGTCGCTGTCGGGCAAGTTCTATCTACGTTTCGGGTTCCGTGCCACGGCGTTGACGGGTGGTTCCATCGCGGTTCTCGGCACCGGGTTGGCGACGTTGATCGGCAAGGGCTCCCAGATCTGGATGATCGCCGCGGTGTGCTTCGTCGTCGGCCTCGGGATGGGTCTCATCGCGAGCCCCACGTTGATCGCCGCGCAGTCCGCGGTCGATTGGTCCGAGCGAGGCGTCGCGACGTCCACCAACATGTTCGCCCGGTCCATCGGCAGCGCCGTGGGCGTCGCGGTCTTCGGCGCGATCGTCAACGCCCGAGTCTCAGGGGATCCGGAGCCCGAACAACTGTCCGACGCCATCCATCTGGTCTTCCTCGGTGTCTTCGGGGCCGCGGTCCTGATGCTCCTTGCCGCTGCCCTGATGCCCGGCCGGGGCTCCGCCCCAGTGGCGCGATTAGGTGCCGCGGAAGGCACTTAACCGCGCCACTGGGCCGGGGACTGGACGAGTGCTTCGGTCCGGCAACCAGAATCTTCTCGCCCGGCTGCACGCGATACGCCCAGTCGGATGCGAGACCGCCGTCGTGAATCGCGAAATCGACGGCCATCTCACCGGTGGATTCGTCGAACTTCCTGACCGTGTAGGTCCTGCTGTACGGAAAGGCCCCAGCAGGCCAGTCCACTGTTCCGTTGTCCAGATTTCGCGGAATGTCGAACGGCAAGGATCCGGTGGCGGGATCGACCGGAAGCAGCTTGATGTCGTCGTCGAAACCTGTTGTCCTGACGTCGGGAAGCTCGACGCCGTCGCGGTGGTGACTCCGCATCGACGGCCCACCCAGGATCACCCGTCGCATACCAGGAGTGACGTCCTCGACCTCGAGGACATCCATCTCGCGCATGCAGATCGGGAAGACCTCGACCTCACGTACCGTCCCTGCCATCTACTTGGCGAACAGCGTCTGGACCTGATCCAGGGTCGAGATGACCCCGTCGTAATCCGGTCGGTAACTCGTGGCGGGCAATTCGAAAACGTTGCCCGACGCGAATGCCGGCAAGCCTGCGTAGGCGGGATCCTGCTTCAGTTCTTCCAGGCTCCGGCCGGCCACCGGAACGACGATGATCACCGGTGCGCTCGCGACCGGCGCGAGAAGTTCGGGGCTGATGATGAACGAATCACCCGAACCGTACAGCTCGGGATTGTTCGCCTTGGTGAGCACGTCGTCCGGCTCTAGTCCGACGTTCTTCAGCAGGTCCGGCAACGTAGCGGTCTGAGGAATGAACGCCGGTTCGTTGGTGCTGAGCGACAACAGGTACGAGACGGGCGATCCCGGAACGGTGATGGCGTCCTTGACCTCGGCCACCTTGTCGTCGTACGCCTGAAGAAGCCCGTCGACCTTGTCGGACTCGCCTGCTGCATCGGCTACGGCTTCGAGCTGGCCCTGCCAGGTGTTGACGGTCGTCGGGATCAACACAGTCGGCGCTATTGCAGTCAACTGGTCGTACGCCTCGTCGGCCTGGACCGCTGAAATGCCCTGTCCACCACCGATGATGAGGTCGGGTTCGGCCTGCGCTATCGCCTCGATGTTCAATGCCTCGCCTGCGGGGAGCTCCTTGGTGCCCTGCTCCTCCGCCTTCTCTGCCCACTGCGGCGGGAACCCGCCGTCGAGGTTGGTGACACCGAGCAACCGGGTATCGGTGATCGCGATCGGCGCGTCGAGCGTGAACAGGTAACCGGCCAGGCCTGCCGACAGAACGGCAATGCGCTGCGGTTCTGCAGGCACGGTGACATCACCTTTGTCCGTCGAGATCACCCGGGTGTCGTTGCTCGCATCGCCGGTGGTGCCGCTATCACTACTACTGCACCCGGACAAACCGATCGCAACCCCTGCTAAGACAGCAAGGACACGCAGACCGCGTCGTCGAATAAGTGTGTCGGACAAAGTGGATCCTTTCGAAATCACGGTCGTACCGCATGACTGAGTCGAACGAAGTCTCGCCAAGCACTCCCCGGCAGAAGCCGGACCTTTGAGAAGCACTCGACCAACATCGAATGGGAGGTGAATAACTCGCCGTTGTGGTGGGTCAGGTTGTGCGGCGAAGCCGCCTACAGACCTACCCGCTCGAGCAAGGCGTCGAATTCTTCGCTCGCCTCGCCCTGGCTGCGCCCGGCTTCGAGCGCGCCGTTGTACACGGCAAGCGCTTCTTCCTGGTACTTCTCGTACTTCTTCAACCACTGTTCGGAGTTGGCGCGCCAGTACCCGATGATCTCGAATTGCCGGACGGGATAACCGAGTTCCTTGCGGAAGTACTTCCGCACCGTCCGCGATGACGCCGCTTCTCCGGCGAACCAGATGTACCCCTCGCCCTCGGGCAATGCGTAGTCACGAACAGCGTTTTCCAGCACGCTCGCGCAATCGCCGTTGCCGGAACCGATTCGCCAGTCGAACGTGACATCGCCCGCGGTCTCGAACTGCTGGATGTCACCACGTTCGAGCACCTCGACGATGGCATGTGCCTTCGCGCCAGCAGGCAGTTCTTCTATAACGCGGCCCAATGCGGGCAGTCCCGTCATATCGGCAACCAGCAGCTGCCACTCCGCGGTCTCGGGAATGTCGTACCAGGAACGGGGCCGAGTCCACAGAACAACCTGTCCGACGGTTGCGTTCAGCGCCCAGGTCGCCGCGACCCCACCCTCGTGCGCCACGAAATCGATGACGAGCTGCCCTGCCTCGGAGTCGATTCGGCGCACCGTGTAGTTGCGCCCATCCGGAACGGGCTCGACGTCGTGGTACCACCATTCGCCGTCGATCTCGGTCATGGCAGGCGGCCGTTCCTCACCTTCGCGGGCGAAGAAGATGGTGACACACTCGTCGGGCGCTCCGATGCCGACGTACCGAGCAACATCGTCACCTCCGAATGTCACCCGGACCATGTGTGTAGTCAATTGCTCGACAGCGACCACTTCGGCGAAGTAGAAACCCTTCTCGGTCATTCGTCGTCCTCGTCTTCGTCCAGATGTTCGGGCGTGCGCCTGCGGCTCCTAGGCTAGCCTACCCTCAGCCCTCACTCACCCTTCCGCGTCCGATACGAGTTAGGTGAGGCTATGGTGAACCGACCGAGTACCCTCCCACCGGAACATGAGCCTGCCGAAATATGACATCCGCCTGGAATCCGCCCAAGCACATACCTGTCTTCTTCGACATCCCGGACACGCCACCCCAGCGCCGAATCAGAATCCACGACGGCATGTCGCCGCAGCGCCTGGCGGCGTCGATCATCCGATCGGCCGGCTGGCATGCGGCACTCGGGTGCCTGCTCCTGGTGCTGTACAACACCGCGATGACGCTCGTTCCGCTGGCATTGGGTGCTGCGATCGATCGCGGCATCGGGCCGGTCACCACGGGCACCCCTGCCGGTGAGGCCGTCGGCGGGTTCCTGCAGTGGCTCGCCGTCCTCGCAGCCCTCTATGTGGCCATCAACCTGACGTACCGCTTCGGCGGGCGCATCGGTTGGTTCGCTGTACAGCGTGCGAAGTACGAGCTGTCGTCGCGAGTGATCGAGCGCATCCTCGACGCACGCGGAACCGCCGGTGGACCGCAGCTTCCAGGGCGGCTGCTGTCGGTGGCAACCTCCGACAGCGACCGGGCCAGCAGCGCAATCTATTTCGCGGTGTACCCACTCGGCAATGTCGTCGCCGTCGTCGTCGCGGCTGTGTCGCTGTTCGCGATCCACCCGATGCTCGGCCTGACCGTCATTCTCGGGTCGCCGTTGCTGTTGGCACTCATGGCCGTTGTCGCGCGTCCACTGCAGAAACGCGCGGAAGAGGAACAGGAAGGTATCGCGGACGCTGCAGGTATCGCCGCCGATCTGGTGTCCGGGTACCGAGTGATCTCGGGCATCCACGCCCAGCGCGCCGCCGCGAACCATTACCGAGGCGTGTCCCGATCCGCCCTGCGCGGCACTCTCGCGGCCAACAAGGCGGAGGGCGCGGTCATCGGCATCAACAATGCTCTCACCAGTCTGTTCGCTGGCGTGGTGACCGTCATCGCCGCGGCGCTCGCGTTCAACGGATCCATCTCGATCGGTGGTCTGATCGCCGCTGCCGCCATGGCACAGGTGCTCCTCGATCCGCTGCGAAATCTCATCGAAGACGCCGCAACGCTGGGTGCGACGGTGTTGTCGTCAGCCAAGCGTGTTCTCGATCAACTCCACATCGGGCCCGATCCGGAGGCACTCGGAACCCAACCGATCCCGGCGTCTCCGACGCTTAGGATCCACCCGCCCCAGATGACCGACCCGATCGACGTCGCCCCCGGCGAATTTCTCGTGATCGACCCGTCCGCGATCGATGCCGACGGGCTCGTCGCCGCGATGACCTTGACCTCGCGCGGCGAGCAGGACAAGAGCCCGAACATCACACTCGACGGACGGCCCCTGCGAGAACATGACCCTGACGAGGTCCGACGCCGCATACTCGTCGCACCCCATCAGCCGGATCTCCTCGAACCGACGTTGTTCGCCAATGTGGCATCCTCGGAGGCAGTTCCGGGGTCGGACGAGCACACCCGAGCCCGCGACGCCTTGCGGACCGCCCGCTGCGACAGCCTCGAGCACGAACTCCCCGACGGCTACGACACCCATATCGGTGACGGCGGCAGAACCCTGTCCGGTGGCCAACGACAACGCGTGGCACTCGCCCGCGCACTACATCGCCGGCCGCCGGTACTCGTCCTGCACGATCCGACGAATTCCGTGGACTCGGCCACCGAGAACGACATCGCCACCAGAGTGCGTTCGGCGCGAGAAGGATTCACCACGATCGTCATCACGTCCTCGCCCGCCTTCCACGCAGTGTCCACGAACAGCATCGCAGGAGAACTTTCGTGAGCGATTCCGAAGTGCAGCGTCTCCCGGTCGCCGACTGGCGCGAGATGCGCAACGAGATAACAGAACTCGCAGAGGGTAAGAAGGCGAGGATCGCGGGGATCCTCCTGCTGCTGCTGATCTCGGCGGCCACGACGCTCGTCCTCCCACTGACCATCGGATGGATCGTCGACACGGTGACCGCCAGCGGCGCGTCGGAAGTTCCCGCGGTGTTCTGGTGGCAGTTGACTGCGTTGGTCGCGGCTGCCCTCATCGGCGGCATCGTCGAGTTCTTCGGCATGGTCGCGCTCGGGCGCGTCATCGACATGATGGTCGCGGACCTGCGTGAGAAGTTCATGTCGGCGACACTGGATCTGCCGGAGACCGAAGTGGAACGAGTGGGTTTCGGAGACATCGTAACTCGCGCCGCTTCCGACACACGCAACGTGTCCGAGGATCTCCCGTCGATTCTGCCGACACTGTCGGCAGCGATCTTCACGATCGTGCTGACCGTCATCGGGGCGGCGGCCATCGACTGGCGCTTCGGCATCGCATTCTTGCTTGCCACGCCGCTGTACGTACGAGCATTGAGGTGGTATCTCCCGGCGGTGCCGCCGGTGTACGGAGCACTGCGCTCGGCAGACAGCACTCGCGGCGAACGCGTACTCACCACACTCACCGCGCTTCCCACTGTTACCGCATTTCAGACCGGCAAAGCTCGTGTCGACGAAATCCAGAGCGCTACTTGGGGTGTGGCCCGGTGGGAGGTGCGCGCTCGAATCATGCAGAACCGCTTCTTCGGCCGCATCAACCTCGCCGAGGCCATCTGTCTGCTGTTGATCGTCGGATGTGGGTTCGTCCTCGCTGCGCGCTACGGCACATCACTGGGTTCGATCACCGCCGCGTCGCTGTTGTTCCTGCAGGTCACCGGACCGATCTCGATGCTGATGTTCGTCATGGACGACTTGCAGTCCGCCGCAGCATCTCTCGCACGGGTCGTGGGTGTCACGAAGAACTACACTCCCCCTGCGGCCGCGCCGGCTTCAGTAGTCGGGCAGGACGGCCCCGTCGTCGCAGTTCGTGATGCATCCTTCTCCTACCTACCGGAGCACCCGGTTCTGAACGGCATCGATCTGACTCTCCACGCCGGGGAACACCTCGCCATCGTCGGCACGAGCGGTTCGGGCAAGACAACGCTCGCCCGCCTGATTGCCGGGGTGCGCGAGCCGGCCAGTGGAACCATCGACGCTTCGGTACATCGATCACAGATCGCGTACCTGAACCAGGAGGGACGGGTCTTCTCGGCAACTCTGCGCGAGAATCTGGCGTTAGCCGCGCCGGACGCTTCGGACGAGTCACTGACGCACGCACTGTCACTCGTCGGCGGCGATTCCCTTCTCGCGTCGCTCCCAGATGGCCTCGACACCGAACTCGGCGAGGAAGGCCACCGCATCACCGCAGCGGACGTTCAGCTGCTCGCGCTGGCCAGGCTGGTCCTGCACGACCCCGCAGTCGCGATCCTGGACGAGGCCACGGCAGAAGCGGATTCGCGCAACTCGGCTCTGCTCGACCAGGCGACGGCGAGGGCGCTGGAGGATCGGTCGGCGATCGTCATCGCGCATCGACTCTCACAGGCACGTGCGTGCGACCGCATCGTCGTCCTCGAACACGGGTCGATCGTCGAGGAAGGCACCCACGAGGAGTTACTCGATGCCGCGGGCCGCTACGCCGAGCTGTGGTCTGTGTACAGCGCCGACATACATCACCGAAATCAGGTAAGGCTAGGTTAAGCTGAGCAAGGTTAGGCTATCTGACGTCAGGCCTCGCCGGACCTACGCCGAGGAGCACCTGTGAAGACCTGCATCGCCACCGTGTCGCTCGGCGGAACCCTCGCGGACAAACTCGACGGCATCGCCGCGGCAGGCTTCGACGGCGTCGAAATCCTCGACGCGGACCTCGCCGCATCACCGCTGACCGTCGCCGAAGTTGCCCAGCGTTGCAACGATCTCGGCTTGACGGTCGATCTCTACCAACCCTTCCGGCGCGCCGAGGGCGTCACGGACACCGAATTCATCCAAGTCCTCGAACGCTTCCACCGCGAATGCGACACCATGGAAGCTCTGGGGGCCGACGCCATCCTCGTCGTCTCCAACACCGACGCCGACGCCATAGACGACCGGGACCTCACCGCCTCACAGCTGCACGCACTCGGCGCCGCCGCAGCCGAACACGGCGCCACCGTCATGTTCGAAGCCCTTGCCTGGGGCACCCACATCAACCGAGTCGCCGACGTCGAAGACGCGCTCACACGCGCCGACCACCCTTCACTGTCCCTCGTCGTCGACACCTTCCACCTCTACGCCGTCGGCGACGACATCACGGACGTGCAAGCCCTTGTTCCCCGCAGCATCGGGTTCGTTCAAGTAGCCGACGCCCCCTGGATGGACCTCGAACTGATCCAGTGGAGTCGGAACCACCGCTGCTTCCCCGGCGACGGCGACTTCGACGTCTTCGCCCCCGTCGCCGCACTCCTCGAATCCGGCTACACCGGACCACTGTCGCTGGAAATCTTCAACCCCGGCTACCGCGAACGCCCTGCGGCCGAAGTCGCCGCACACGGAGCGGAATCCCTCAGCGCCTTGATCAACCGGCTCGAATACACGACCACCTGAACCACGAAAGGTACAGATGACTGCGTCCACGCACGACCTCGCACCCCTCGTCCTGGACGGAGTCGTCCCGTATCCACCCGAGTTCGCGCAGAAGTACCGCGAGAAGGGCATCTGGCTCGACGAGACGTTCACCGAGTTCCTGTTCGCCTCGATCGAACAGCACTCGGAGGACGTCGCCCTGATCTTCGGTGACACCCGAATCACGTACGGCCAACTGGGCGAACGGATTCTGACGCTCGCGGCGGGGTTCGAGCGGCTCGGAATCCGGCGGGGCGACCGCGTCGTGGTCCACCTACCGAACATTCCCGACTACGTGGCGCTGGTGTTCGCGCTCTACGAGATCGGCGCAGTACCCGTCCTCACCCCGATTGCGCTGCGCCTGCACGAAATCGGCTACATTGTCGAAGAGTCTGCGGCCCGCGGGTACATCACCACCGCCGCACACGACGGGAACGATCTCGCGGCTCTCGCAGCCGAGCTGAAGTCGTCGTCGTCCACGCTCGAACACACGATCATCGTCGGTTCCGGTGGACTCGAGCCGCTTCTTGCGCAGGGCACACTGGAACACCGTCGGCGATCCCTGCCGTCGGATGTCGCGTTCCTGGCATTGTCCGGCGGCACGACCGATCGCCCGAAGCTCGTTCCGCACACCCACGAGACCTACCTCGCGTCCGTCCGAGCCGCAGCGGCAATGACCGACATCACCTCCGACACCGTGCAACTCGTCGTGCTGCCGATGTCGCACAGCTTCGCGATGCGCTCCCCGGGATACCTCTCCACCCTGGCGGCCGGCGGCACCGTCGTCATGGCTCCCAACGGCAGCCCCGACGTCGCCTTCCCTCTCATCGCCGAGCACGGCGTCACCATCGTCGCGCTGGTCCCCCCGCTTGCACTCGCCTGGCTGAACTCGTCACTGAAACTGCAACACGACCTGTCCACGCTCGCCGTCATGCAGGTCGGCGGCGCCAAGTTCAGCCCCGACTCGGCCCGGCGCGTCCGGCCGGAGCTCGTCGCAACCGTCCAACAGTCCTTCGGCATGGCCGAAGGACTGCACACCTTCACCCGACTCGATGCGAGCGAGGACATCATCACCACCCGCCAGGGCCGGCCGACCACCGACGCCGAGGAAATCCGCGTCGTCGACGCTCACGACATGGACGTCGAAATCGGCAGCGCCGGTGACCTTCTGACCAGAGGACCCTCCACGATCCGTGGCTACTACAACGCCCCCCAGCACCAGCATGTCTTCACCGAGGACGGGTTCTATCGAACCGGCGACATCGTCGTCCAGGACGCCGACGGTTACCTGACGGTCACCGGACGATCCAAGGACCAGATCAACCGTGGCGGTGAGAAAGTCGCACCCGCCGAGGTCGAGGATCTGCTATTGGCACACGAATCGGTCCACGAAGCATCGGTACAAGGCATGCCCGACGCCGTCCTCGGTGAACGGGTGAAGGCCTTCCTGCTGCCACGCGCGGGTGTGGATCCGAAAACGCTGTCGCTACCCAAGGTTCGCCAGTTCCTGAAGGGCAAAGGTCTCGCCGCCTACAAGCTGCCCGACGTGGTCGAACTGGTCACCGAGTTCGAGCGGACAGCTGTCGGCAAGATCAGTAAGCGAAAGTAAAAACACTGCGCTGCAACGAGTGTGGGCTCGGATCTGATCCGGGCCCACACTCGTGTATCCCTACACCGATTCCGCAGGCTGCTGCAGGTCCGCCAGGACCTCGAGCCAACGTTCGAGCCGTGGATCCTCCGCCAGCACGATGTAGTCGACCTTCTCTACCCCTGCGGTGCGCCACTGCTCGACGAGTTGCATCACGCGCACCGAATCCATCCCCTGCTCACGCAGGTCCAGCCCGTGGTCGAGTTCGTCTACCGCCATGTACAGCACGTGTGCGACATCTTCCTGTGCCTGTTCGCTACTCAGCATCATTGTTGTTCGGCTCCTTCATCGCCTTGTTCCAGTAGTCGTGTGAGCTGTGCACCCCAGTGGGCTCGGCCGCCTGCGGTGAGGATCACCGACGTGTGGTCTTCGCCGTCGGCCTGTGTCATCACGGTCCGCGGGAGATGGGTACGCCAGGCGTCGACTCCAGCGGTGAGTCCCTGGGCTTCGAAACTGTCGATTGTTTCCTGGGCCACCACGACGAGCGACGCGCAGTCGAGTCGGCCTCTGGTGGGTTGCGCCATGAGTTGTTCACATCGGCTGCCTGACACCGCGAACGCTTTGACGAGCGTCTGGTTCGCAAACAAGGCGCGGCTTCCGTCGTCGCCGAGAATGGCGAACAAGTCCTCGCGTCTGCCTTCCAGGTACTCCAGCTGGGCCTGCCGGTCGTCGACGAGCGACACATCGGACGCAGGCGCCTCGTGGGCGCTCGTCGGATAGGTGTCGATGATCGTCAAGGAGTGGATCTCCTCTCCTCTCGAGCGAAGCTCCTGTGCCACAGCGAACATGATGTGTCCGCCGTAGGACCAGCCGAGGAGGTCGTACGGCCCGGTCGACTGCACACGTTGCACCGCATTCGCGTAGACGACGGCCAGATCGGCGAGCGTGTCGAATTCGATGTCGACGCCGCCGTGAGCCGGGTCCTGCAACCCCACGATCCCCAGCCCGGCCGGCACGTACTCGGCCAACACGTCGTACGCAGTAGCATCGCCGCCGTACATCGTGTGCGCACAGAACAGATAGCGCCCCGACGAGGACGGCGACAGCGGGACGAGTATCGCGTCGCACACGTCGGTCGAGGTGACCGTACTGTCCGCGCGCACCTGCGCTGCGACAGCCAAACTTGCAACGGTCGGGTTCTGGAACACGTCGTTCAGAAGCAACGACGTTCTGATCTCCTCGTTCGCCCGCGCGACCAACCGGACGGCGAGCAACGAGTGCCCGCCGAGACGGAAGAAGTGGTCGTCTGCGCTGAGCACAGTGTCGACTTCGAGTCCCAAGACCTCGCGGAACAACCGCCCGATGGCCTTCTCCACGTCGGTCGTAAGTTCCCGTCCGCCGGCGCGGGCTGCTGTGAGGTCGGGTGTGGGCAAGGCCCGGCGGTCGAGCTTGCCGTTCGGGGTGACGGGGACGGTGTCGATGGGGATGAACACCGTCGGGACCATGTAGTCCGGTACCCGGTCGGTGAGGAACGCGCGCAGTTCCTCACCGGTGACCTGGGTGCCGGTGTGGTAGGCGGCGAGGTATTTTCCGGTGCCGTTCGGGTGGTCGACGGCGGTGACGATCGCGGTCGACACGGCGGGGTGGTGCTCGAGGACGACGCGGATCTCGTCGAGTTCGATGCGGAACCCGCGGATTTTGACCTGATCGTCCGAACGCCCGAGGTAGTCGAGGTGCCCGGTGGTGTTCCAGCGGACGAGATCGCCGGTGCGGTAGAGACGTTCGCCTGCGGCGATGGCGATGAAGCGGGTGGCGGTGAGGTCGGGGCGGGAGAGGTAGCCGTCGGCGAGTTGGGTGCCGCCGAGGTAGAGCTCCCCTGTCACACCGACGGGTACGGGGCGTAGCCAGGTGTCGAGTACACGGGTGACGGTGTTGGCCACCGGCACCCCGATCGGCACGGTCACGGTGTCGGTCAACGCGTCGGCGTGGACGGGTTCGGCGGTGACGTCGACGGCGGCTTCGGTGGGGCCGTAGAGGTTGTGGAGTTCGGCGCCGGCGAAGAGTCGGTCGGCGGCGGCGGCGTTCGCGGCGGGGAGGGCTTCGCCGGAGAAGAACACCCGCCGCACCGAGGTCAGTCGGTGCGGGTCGGGGGTGGCGGTGAGGAATGCGGCGAGCATGGCGGGGACGAAGTGCAGGACGGTGATTCGGTGGCGGTCGATGATCTCGGCGAGATACGACGGGTCTTTGTGGCCGCCGTCCTTCGCGACGACGAGGGTGGCGCCGACTAGGGCGGGGAGGAAGAATTCCCACACCGAGACATCGAACACCGACGGTGTTTTCTGCAGGATCCGATCGCCGGCGCCGATCCGGTAGTCGGTGGCCATCCAGATAAGACGGTTGATGATCGCCCGGTGGGAGATCGCGACACCTTTGGGGCGTCCGGTGGTACCGGACGTGAAAATCACGTAGGCGGTGTCGGCAGGGGTCAGGGCCCGGGCCAGGACCGGCGCCGCGCTCTCACCCTGTGTGAGGCGTGCAGCCACTGCCGGGTCGCTCAAGAAATCGTCGGTGACGATCATGGCCGGGGCCGCGTCGTCGAGGATGTGCCCGATCCGTTCATCCGGATACTCAGGATCGATCGGCACATACGCGGCCCCTGCTCGGATCACCGCGAACAGCGCGGTGACCAAGTCGAGACTCCGCGGCAGGATGACTGCAACCCGGTCTCCTACGTGTACTCCGTGCTCGATCAACACATGTGCCAACGCGTTGACCCGGGCATCGAAGTCGATGTACGTCCACTCGGATCCGCGGTCGTCTATGACGGCGAGCGCATCCGGAGCGACAGTCACACGGTTCGCGATCAACGCATCCAACGTCGAATCCGCCACCGACACAACCGGACCGGCAGACCACGCAGCCACCGCCGCCACGTCGCGCGAGGGCAACACGTCCAGCGACGCGATCGAGCGGCCCGGGTCGGTTGCGAACACATCGACGATGCGTTTCAGAACAGTGGTGAACCTCGTGGCAACCTCGGCGTCGAACAGATCGGGCCGATACGACAACCGCACCCACGTCTCGGCGCCCGCTTGCGCGGCGAACGTGAGCGGGTAGTGCGTCGCTTCCCGCCCGGACTCGCCGAGAATCTTGATTCCAGCGTTGTCCCGGACGAGTTCGAGCGTCTCGGAGTCGGACGGATAGTTCTGGTAAACCATCAACGTGTCGAACAGCGGATGGTGTCCGCCCAGACGCTGCAACTCGGCGAGCGATACCTGATGGTGCTCGATGATCGCGGAGTTCTGGTCCTGCACCCGGCGCACCGTCTCGGCGAGGCTCGCATTGCCCTCGAGCTGCACGACCACCGGAACCGTGTTGATGAACGAACCGACTGCGTCCTCGACCGCGTCGACCTCGGGGGGACGACCCGACACGACGGCACCGAAGACCACCGTGCTCTGACCGGTGATCGTATTGAGGAAGACCGCCCATACGGTCTGCAGCAGGCTGCTCATCGTGGCGCCGGCAGATCGCGCCACATCGGCGAGCGCGGCGCTCGTCGCGGCGTCGAGAGTCACCACGATGTCTTCGGGCAGACTCGCGACGCTCGCCGCGGCACCCGGCGCAACGACGGTCGACTCGATGACCGGGGCGAGCACCTCGGCCCACCGCTGCAGCGAGGCGTGCGCATCGCGTGCAGTCATCCAGGACAGGAACTTCGCGAACGACAGGTCCGGTTCGACCACTTCGGCCGGCCGGCCGTACGCCTCCCACATCGTTTCGAGGAGTCGCACCATCGACCAACCGTCGACGAGTGCGTGGTGAATGGTCAGGATGAACGCGTGTCCGGTCGGATACCGCACAACCGTCGCACGCACCAACGGCGCACGGGAGAAATCGAAGCGAGTCGCGCGGTCGCGCTCGGCGACCTCACCGACGGCGGACTCGTCAGCGACGTCGATAACGGTGACCGGGAGGTCCACGGCGGCCGGCACGACTGCAACGGACTCGCCCCGTGACGTATGAGCGATCGCGATCTTCATGTTCGGGAACCGCTCGAGCAACTGGTCAAGGGCAACCCGGAATCGATCGGGCTCACCGGCACCGTCGAGGTGATACACGGTCTGAGCCGAGTAGACGTCGACTCCCCCGTCACTCGAACCGAGCATCGACTCCAGCACGAGCCCATGCTGCAGCGGAGTCAGCGGGTGCACATCGGCGAGCTCACCGTAGAAGCCCTCCCAGCGCTCGAGGTCGGCTTGCGTCACGCCGGGGGCGAGAACGTCCGACGGCGAGCGCCTGACCAGGACCGCAGAGCGAGCGTATTCGGCGAGAGCGCCCAGCGCCTGGACCCACAGTTCGACGAGCTCGGCGACCTCGTCCGCGGTCAGGACGCCGGACGCGTAAGCGATGTCGCCGCTGAGCATCCACCCGTCGCCTTCGGGCACCGCGGCTATGTTGATATCGGCCGCCGAGTCGATGCTTTGACCGGCTGTCTCGTACGCGTCGATACCCGGCAGTTCCGGCGCAAGATCCCACGCCGCATTCTCATCGGCAGCGTCTCCGCCAGCGAACTGACCGAGGTAATTGAACCCGATCTGTGGACCGCGCCCGGACCCAAGCCGCGTGCCCACGTCAGGATTCAGCTGCCACAGCATCCCGAAACCGATACCGCGGTCGGGGACCGCGGCGAGTTGTTCCTTGACGCGAAGCACCGCCTCCGCCGCGCTCTGCGGGTCGAGGACGGCGTTGACCGGATCGACATCTGCGGTGTCCAGCACCACGGGGAAGAACGATGTGAACCAGCCGACGGTGTGCGACAGGTCCGCACCGGGAACGATGTTCTCCTCCCTGCCATGGCCTTCGAGGCCGATGAGCACTCGCCGATCGGTCGTTCCCCGTCGTGCGCGCCATGCTCCGACTGCGATCGCCAAACCGCCGAGCAGGACGTCGTTGATCTCCGCCGAGAGCACATGAGGAACGTCGGTCAGCAACGCCGTCGTCAACGCAGGCGGTACTCGTACGGCGGCGACGGCCGTCGTGTCGGTGGTGTCGATCGCCGGGTCGAGTTCACGTGAACCCAGCAGTGGCTCCTCGATTTCCGACGCCGACCAATAGTCGGCCTGAGCGAGAAGGTCGGCGTCACGAGCACGCGCGGCCAGTGCACTCGACCACGCCGCGAGTGAAGTACCCACCGCAGGAAGCGGATCCGTCGCCACGCCGGTTTCCAATTCCCAGGCATGGGTCAAGTCGTCGCCGATGATGCGCCACGACACACCGTCCACGACCAGATGGTGGATGACGAGCACCAGGCGCCCGGTGGGCTCGGCGTCGCTGGTGACCCAGCTCGCCTGCCACAGCACACCGTCCTGCAGGTTCATCGACTGTCCGAACTCGGCGACCAACTCGCCGGCACGCGCGACCCAGTGCGGATCGGACCACATGTACGACGTCGCCTCGGAGCGTAGGCGATCGGCCGTCGAACTCTGTGATGCGATCTCGAATCGCCAATCCCTCTCTCGCACAAGCCTGCCGCGCAGTGCCGCATGGTGATCGACTACGCGGCTCAGTACCCGCGACACGAGCTTCTCGTCGGCACCCGCGGGTGTCACGAAGACTGCGGACTGCACGAACGTACCGAAGGTCGGTGAATCCACCATGGGAACCGCAATCGGCCACAGACCTGACGACAGCACCTCGGGGCTGGCGTCACCCGATTCCTCCGCGGCGCGCGCATCGGCCAGCCGGGCCAATGCCGAGACCTTTCGCGCAGTGAAGACCTCGGAGGCCTTGATCGTGACGCCGGCACGCCGAGCCCGCGACACCACCTGGATCGACAGGATGCTGTCACCGCCCAGCCGGAAGAAGTCGTCGTCGACCGAGAAGGCTGCGTCCGCCGACAGGCGGAGCACGTCCCGAAAGATCTCGGTGAGCGTGCGTTCGGTGTCGGTCTCCGCTGCCCGTCCCGAACCACCTGTCGGCGTCAACTCCGGCGCGGGCAGAGCGCGTCGATCGAGCTTGCCGTTCGGTGTCAGCGGGAAGGAGTCCACGCGGATGTAGCTACTCGGCACCATGTATTCGGGCAGTCGTTCTTCCGCGTGCGTGCGCAAGAACGTGCTCAGATCGTCGGTAGCGGTGTAGTACGCGGCGAGCATTTTTCCCCCACCCGGATGATCCGCCGCGATGACCGCAGCGGACACCACGTCCGGATGGGTTTCGAGCACCGCCCGAACTTCGTCGGGTTCGATGCGGTAGCCGCGGATCTTGACCTGCTCGTCGGCGCGACCGAGGTAGTCGATGTTCTCCGAAGAGTTCCAGCGGGCCAGGTCACCGGTGCGATACATACGCTCGCCCGGTTCCCACGGGCACGCGACGAAGCGGTCCGACGTGAGGGCGGCCTGCCCCCAGTAGCCGCGCGCGATGCCTGCGCCCGCGAGGTACAGCTCACCTGCAACACCCGGCAGGGTCGGCTGCAGATTTTCGTCGATGATGTAGGCACGCGTGTTGAAGATGGGGGTTCCCACGCTCGGCGTGGCGCTGTCGGAAAGGTCGGCACCGAGCGCGTTGATCGTGTACTCGGTCGGGCCGTAGAGGTTGTACGACTCGACCCC
Organism: Rhodococcus sp. P1Y; assembly: GCF_003641205.1. Taxonomy (NCBI): domain Bacteria; kingdom Bacillati; phylum Actinomycetota; class Actinomycetes; order Mycobacteriales; family Nocardiaceae; genus Rhodococcus; species Rhodococcus sp. P1Y. The sequence continues at coordinate 1,982,276 of NZ_CP032762.1, read as the reverse complement.
GGGTGCATCGCGCAGTTGCTGCCACAGGCGCTCCGGCACTGCCTCACCACCGAGTGAAACGAACACAACTCCGGGCGCATCGGACGACACCGATCGTCCCGCCGGACGGTCGCGTTCGAGAAGTCCCTCATCGACCAGTACCTGTCCGTACGACGGCGTGACATCGAAGCCGTCGACGCGTGTGTGGTCGTAATGCGTGAGCAATCCGTGTGGATCGCGGCGCAGCTCGTCGTCGATGACATGCACCTCGTGGCCGTTCAGCAGCCAGAACAGCTGTTCCCACGAGGCGTCGAACGAGAACGACGTGGTGTGCGCGATTCTCATCCGTCGTCCGGCCTGATGCGCGACGACGCGGTCGAAGATCTTCTCGACATGGTTGACGTACATGTTCGTCAGGCCGCGGTAGCCGACGGCGACGCCCTTGGGCCGACCCGTCGAGCCGGAGGTGAAGATGATGTACGCGAGGTGGTCGAGCTCGATCCGGCCGCCGCGGTCGGCATCCGTGATCGGGCCGGAGTCGAAGGCGGCGATGCGCTCGCGGGTCGCGAGATCGTCGAGGTCGACGCCGCGCGTTTCACCGATCCGGTTCGCGTCCCGACCGGTCACCAAGGTCACCGTCGGACGCGCGAGACCGAGCATGTAGCCGATGCGGTCGTCGGGCAGCTTGGCGTCGATCGGCACGTAGGCCGCACCGACGGCGAAGACCGCGAACATCGCGACGACCATGCGTTCGTCGCGTGGCAGAAGCAGCGCGACGCGGTGCTCGGACCGAACGCCCGCGTCGAGCAGCAGTCGAGCGTACTGATTGACCTCCGCGGCGAACTGCGTGAACGTCAGGACGCGGTTTCCCGCGACCAGCGCCGTCTCCGCCCCGGACAGGCGGACCTGCTCGTCGAGCAGATCCGCAACCGTGACTGCCGGGACCTCGCGGATCAGGTCCGCGGCGATGCCGGTGTGAGGCACTGCTTCGTCGGCCAGCAGGGCGGAGAGCGCGCCGACCGGACCGTCCAGCGTTGCCACGAGCGCGGTCAGCACCTGCAGGAAACGTTCGAGCAATTCCTGCGCAGCCGCCTCGGTGTACGCGTCGTGGCGGTACACCAGCCGAACATGCAGGAAGGGCTTACCGTCGACCTCGGACGGATCGATCGCGAACGTGACCGGATAGTGCGTCTCGTCGTCGACGTCCGTCGCCACCAGCTCGAGGTCGCCCTCTACGGCCGCGGCCTCGGGAGGAAGGTTCTGCACCACGAACAGCGTGTCGAACATCGTCGACATGTCGGCTGCGGCTTGGATTTTGGTCAGCGACGCGTAGGGATGATCGATCACCTGCAACTGCTCGCGCTGTACGCGGGTCAGCAGGGTTCGAATCGAGTCGAACGGTGAAAAGCTCACGCGCAACGGGACAGTGTTGAACAGCAGTCCGATGATTCGGTCGGAGTCGGCGAGCTCCGGCGGACGTCCGGAGACGGTGTTACCGAACACGACATCGCTGCTGCCGACCAACTGCCCGAGCGTCACGCCCCACGCTGCCTGAAGCACCGTGCCGACGGTGACACCGGACGTCCGCGCGGCAGCATGTACTGCGGCCGCGGCCGCGCTGTCGAGATCGCGATGCAGTTCACCCGACCCGTCGCGCCCTTCACCGGCGCCGAGCCCGGCCGGCCAGACGAGCGTCGGACCGGCCAGCTCGGCGAGGTACGAACTCCACGCGCGATATGCAGCGTCGACGTCCTGATCGGCCAGCCAGTCGAGGTAACTACGGAACGACGCCGGACGCACTCGCGCCGGGTACTCGGGGTCACGGTAGGTATCGAAGATCTCGTCGAGAACGGCGCTCGTCGACCAGCCGTCCAGCAGGATGTGCTCGAACGTCATCGCAAGCTTCCACTCGTCGACACCGTGCTCGACGAGGGTGAAGCGAATGAGCGGCGGCATTTCGAAGTCGAACGGCACACCGCATTCCTCGGCGAGGAATTCCGTTGTCCCGATACCCAGTTCGCGCCACTGCGCCAACCGGATGATCCGGATCGGTGCGTCGGCGATCGCCGGGATGACCTGAGCCTCGCCCGACGGCAGGAACGCCGAACGAAGATTCGGATAGCGACCGAGAACTATGCGGACGGCCGCCACCAGACGGTCCGGATCGAGCGCGCCGACGACGCCCTGCGTCACCTGGGACATGTACGAGTTGTGGCCACCCGACTCACGGGCCCGGACCATGTGATAGAGCAGACCCTGCTGCAGAGGTGACAGCGGAAGCAGTTCGGCGGCGCTGCCGTAGCGTGCTCGGACGCTCTCCTCGTCTGCGGCGGAGAGGGTCAACCGGTCCGCGCGACGCACACTGAGCGGTGAGCCTGCCGGGACCTGCGGGGCTGGCTGGACTGACGGGGCCGCCGCGATGACCAAGTCTGCGATCTCGTCCACGATGGCTGCAGCGATCTCGTCGGCCGGCAGGACAACTGCAGCGTCGGCGTCGACCTCGACCCGCACCGACCGTGTTCCCGAGTCGGTGCCAGGTGCGCCGACGAGTATCCGAACCGCGATCGGTGTGGTCGTTGGACCGGCCGACGTACTGTCGGCGTCGGTCGTGAAGACACTGACCCGCGCGTGCGGTGTCGGGAGGTCGTCGAAGAACGAACCGAATCTGGCATGCCCGGCAAGTCCGGCATAGTCCTCGGCACGTTCGCGAATCGGCTCTAGGCGTGCGGAAATCGACGTACCGGTGACATCCGCGGCACGCTGCGCGTCGTCGACGACAACCGGCAGGCCCACCACCGAGTCGATGTTCAACGGTTCGGCGACCTCGAGAACCAGATCGCCGTCGACGAGATCGCTCGCGTCGAGCGCACGCACCACCGCGGCGACGATCGCCGCCCGCACAACGCCCGCATCCGCAACCGCGGGAGTCTCGCGGACCGTGATCGTGGAAAGCTGCCGTGCCGATTCCACCGGCCCGCGGGCCGGCTCTGCGCCGTCGCAGTCGGCAAGTTCGTCGACCCAGTCCTCCCAGAACGGATCGTCGAGAACCGCGGTCCAGTCCTCGTCGGAACGCGAATCCCGATCGCTTGGAACAGCGACGATCTCCATCGCGGTACCAGCGCGGTACGCGGCAACAAGGGCGGTCACGACCTCCCGCGCAGTGTCGAGAAGCTCTGGGTTGACCACGTCGGCGGATAGCTCACCGCTGCCGTCGTCGCGGACGCCCAACCGAAGTGACGCCAATTGCGGCGCCGCGAGTGCGAGGTGCGAGGTCGCCGCGAGCCACATCGAGTCATCGCGAACATCGAAGTCAGGCAGCAGAATTCGGGAGCTGTACGAGTCGGCAGCGGTCGGTTGCGCCGTGCGATGAAGTGCCGCACGAACGAGCTGCGCGAGCTGCCGGACAGACAATCCGGGGTGACGGGCACCCAGGACCAGGAAATGTCGAGCGGTCTCGAGCAGGCGTGATGTCGTCTCCTCGACGAACAGTTCACGGGTGGCATCGAGTCCGATGCTCAGGGTTCCGTCGGACCGCCGATCGAGGGAGTACACCAGGTCGTACAGCGCCGGGATCGAATCGTCGACGCCATCCTGGGAAGGCAGTAAAGGCACGAGCGCCGCGTCCGGATTCGCGGCAGCCTCGCGATTGTCGCGGAATGCGGCCATGACCTGAAAGATCGGACTCAGACCGGGAATTCGCGTGGGGTTGACGGCCTCGACCACGTTCTCGAATGGCACGAGCTTGTGTTCCACCGCACCGAGGAGGCGGTCCCGGACGCCACTGAGCGTGTCGCCGAAGCCGAGCGCCGCATCGATGTCCACCCGCACGACCACGGAGTTGACGAAATATCCGACGAGGTCGGCCAATTCGGGTTCATCGCGCAGGGTCACGGGCGTACCGACCGGCACGCGTGGACCGGCGCCTTCATTCCACAGTGCGAGCGAAAGCGCCGTGATGACCGCATGCAGCGGCGTGGCCCGCTGCTCGACGAGGAGATCGTCGACCGTGTCGGTGTCGCCCATCGACAGCACTGCCTCGACGGATCGAATCGTGCGCTCGTCGGTGTCGCCGCGGGCATGATCGAGCGGCAGGGGCGTTTCGACCGGAAGGCCGGCGAGCAGGTCCCGCCAGTAGCCGAGTTCGACGTGGTGACGCGAACCGACATCGTCTCGGTCGCCGAGGACTTCGCGGTGCCACACCGCGAAGTCGGCGTACTGGACCGTGAGTGGTTCGACGTGATTGCCCGTGTAGAACGCCGTCAGGTCGCGGATGAGCGGCTCGACCGAATTCTCGTCGGTGACCATGTGATGCGCATGTGCCACCAGTACATCGCCGTCTTCGTGCCGCAGCAGCGTGAACTGCATACCGAAGTCGGTCGCCAGTTCGAGTGGTGCGACAAGGAGTTCGCCGATACGCGCGTCGACCTTGCTGCGCTCGATCTTCTCTTGTCTCAGCAGGCCCTGCCGAGCTTCGTGCACGACCTGAATCGGTCTCGACGATGCCTCGTCGAAGACGAACGTGGTGCGCAAGACTTCGTGTCGGTCGACCAGTCGGCGAATCGCGTCCTGCAGCGCGTCTACGTCTGCGCGATCTCGGAACTGCAGTGCCTCGACTGTGCGGTAGATCGTCCGGTCCGCGACCTGCTCGGCCAACCACAGCGATTGCTGACCGAACGACATCGGCAGCTTTTCGGGTCGTTCGACGTGACCGACTCGAACCACCGAAGGAGACACGCGCGAGGCGTCCCCGACGACCCGGGATAGTTCTGCGATCGTCGGATTGTCGAAAACCTCACGCAGAGACAGCGACACGTTCATTGCCGCATTGACTCGGGAGACCACGCCGCTCGCGAGCAGCGAGTGGCCGCCCAGGCGGAAGAAGTTGTCGTCGACGCTGAGGACGACGTCATCGCCGAGATGCAGAACTTCGGAGAACACGCGCGCGAGTGTCTGCTCGGACGCGGTTACCGGCAGTCGGCCGCCGTTTCCCGCGCCTGCTCCGAGATCGGGGGCGGGCAGAGCGCGACGGTCGAGCTTGCCGTTGACCGTCACCGGGAACGCATCGAGCACCGTGAAGGTCGACGGGACCATGTATTCGGGCAAGGTGCCTGCGGCTTGCTCCCGGAGTACCTCGACGAAGTTCGCAGGTGACTCGCCCGTGGCCGTGACGTAGGCGGCGAGGAACTTGCCACCTGCCGGGTGATCCAACGCAAGCACCGCTGCGCGCCGAACCCCGGGATGCGCCGAGATCGCAACCTCGACCTCCTGGAGCTCGAGGCGCTGGCCGCGGATCTTGACCTGGTTGTCGGCGCGGCCGAGGAACTCGAGCGTCCCGTCCTCGGTCCACCGTGCGAGGTCTCCGGTGCGATACATGCGCGAGCCGTCGGCATCGAACGGGTTCGCGACAAAGCTGCCCGCGGTGAGGTGCCCACTGCCGACGTATCCACGGCCCAACAGGAAACCGGCCGCGTACAACTCGCCGCCGGTACCGACCGGAGTCGGTTCGAGGTCCTCGTCCAGGACATAGAGCTGGGTGTGTGGATTCGGGCGACCGATCGAGGTCGCAATTCGCTCGGCCCGCTCGCGGTAGATGACGTGAGAGACACCGATCGTCGCTTCCGCCGGGCCGTATCCGTGGTACAGCGTCGTCGTCAACTGATCGCGGAACCGACTGAACAAGTCGGGGGTGAGGACCTCGCCGCCACACCACACGTGCCGGACACCCGTGAGCGCCGACGCGCCGCGTGCCGACCGTTCGAGGTCGAGCACAAGAAGCGCATCGAGCATCGACGAGACGAGGTACAGGTACGTGACCTGCTCCTTCGCGATCAAGTCGAGCAGGTACTCGGGGTCCTTCTCGCTGCCTGTCGCCGCGACGACGACACGTCCACCAGACACGAGCGGAAGCAGAATCTCGTTCACGGAGATGTCGAACGCGAGGGGCGCCTTGAACAGCGACGCGTCGTCGTTGCCGAACATGAGCACGTGGTCCCGCTGCCACGTGAGTCGCTCGCAGATCGCATCGTGTCGGATCATCGCGCCCTTCGGCGTTCCGGTCGATCCCGAAGTGAAGATCACGTATGCGAGCTGGCTGCCGTCGAGCTCGAGCTGTGGAGCCGCAGACGGGAAGTCACCGTACTGCCAGTCGTCGAGGTTCACCACGATCGACTCGATCGGAAGCGACGGCTGGTCCTCGGCCGAGACGACAGCGATCTTCGCTGCGGAGTCTGCGATCACGCGGTCACGTCGAGCCGCGGGCCATTGCGGGTCGACCGGCACGAAGGCACCACCGGCGGTCATGATCGCCAGCGCCGCGATGACCATCTCGGCCGATCGCGGCAGGCAGATCCCGACGACCCCTTCGGTGTCGAGGCCGGACCGGAGCAGCCGATGCGACAGTTGTGCGATCTTCTCGGACACGTCGGAATAGGTGAGTCTCCGGTCGCCGTCGACGAGAGCGACAGCATCCGGAGTAGCGCGAGCCGCTGCCGCGAACAGCTCGGGGACAGTGGCGGTGACCTTGGGAGAAGTGTGGTCGTTCCACCGTTCGTGCAGGTCGGCAATGTCCACGGACGCGGTCATGAATCTCCCAAAGTTAGCTTAGCCAAACCTATTGCTTTAATACTGTGTGCCGGCCGTTGGTGATGTCAAGCTGACAGCCGTTCACTCCCCGGTGACACACGTCGATACCTCCGGGGACAGCGATCTCAGCGTCGACGACGGACCTCTCGGATGAGCAACCACACGAGATATCCGCCTCCCGCAACCACGGTCACCACACCGACCGGCAACGCGACCGGGAGTAGGTGCTGCGCCGTGACGTCGGCCCCGGCCAGCAAGAACGCTCCCGTGAACGCCGCAGGCGCGAGGGTCATGCCTGGGCTGCGAGTTAGGCGACGGGCGATCTGCGGGGCCGCGAGCGCGACGAACACGATCGGGCCTGCCGCCGCCGTCACGGTCGCGGTGAGCGCGACACCGATCACGAGCACGACGAGGCGGACACGTTCCACACGCGCACCCGTGGCCTTCGCGGCGTCGTCGCCGAGTTCGAGCTGTTTGAGGGCGGGCGAAAACACGGCCATGATGCCGAACAGTAGGAGGATGACTCCAGTGCCCCAGAGCACTTGATCCCAGCTGGTACCGGTGAGCGATCCGGCACCCCACGCTGCGGCACTCAGAGCGACCTTGAGCTTTGCGCTGAGCATCAACCAGGTGTTCAGCGAGGTCAACATCGCGGAAATTGCGATTCCGACGATGATCAGGCGAAATCCCTGCACCCCGCCACGCCACGCGAGGAGGTAGACGACGGCCGCCGTAGCGATACCGCCGACCAGCGCCCCTGCGGCCAACTGCAGATAGGAACCCTGGATCAAGATGATCACGATCAAGGCGCCGGAGTAGGACCCTGCGGTGAACCCGATGATGTCCGGTGACGCCAGCGGATTGCGGATCAGCGACTGGAAGGCCGCGCCGGACACCCCCAGCGCGGCACCGAAAACGACCGCTGCGACTGCCCGCGGTGCCCGCCATTCGACGACGACAGTGCGAGCGAAAACGGCGTCCGGATCACCGGTAAGTGCCGCCCACACCTGGTCAAGGCTCAGCGGATAGTCGCCGAGGGTCAGTGCCCACACCGTCACCACGAGGGTCGCCACCGCCAGAAGGGCGCACACCACGGTACTTCGGCCGTGCCAGCGTGCGGCGTAACCACCCTTGCGAACCACGAGCGTGCGGTGTCCGAAATCCACCCGCCGCTCGGTAGCAGTCGCGAGAGAAACCGAATTCACAGGCCACTCACCTTTGCTCGGCGGACCAGATAGATGAGCACCGGGGCGCCGACGAACGCGGTCACGATGCCGGCCGGGAACTCGCCCGGCCGGATGACGACGCGTCCGACGAGGTCTGCGGCGAGCACGAGCGATGGGGCTAGGACGAGCGTGTATCCGATGATCCAGCGCTGATCCGGGCCCACAATCCAGCGCGCGACGTGCGGCACCATCAGGCCGACGAAACCGATCGGACCGGCGATCGCCGTCGCGCCACCGGCCAGTAGCGTCACCGCGATGATCACGATCACCCGCGTGCGAACGACGTTCGCGCCGAGCGCGCTGGCCAGATCGTCCCCCAGTGCGATGGTGTTCAGTGAACTGGCCGCGATCGCGGCCAGCACCACTCCGATGATCAGGAACGGGAGCACCGGCAGCAGAACGTCCCAACCACGATCGACGAGACTGCCTGCGTACCAGCCACGCATCTGGTCGAACGTCTTCGGATCGGTCAGAACCCAACCGGTCACAATGCCGGACAGGACCGCTCCGAATGCGACACCCGCCAGCGTCAGTTGGACGGGGTCGGCACCGCCGCGCCCCATCGATCCGATCACGTAGACGACGACGGTGACGACCAGTGCGCCGAGAAATGCGAACCACACGTACCCGCTGACGGTGGTTACCCCGAACGCCGCAATACCGACCACGACGAAGAATTCGGCGCCGGCGTTGACCCCGAGAATGCCGGGATCGGCGAGCGGATTGCGGGTCAACGCCTGGATGAGCGCGCCGGACACCCCGAGTGCGAGGCCGACGGCGAGACCCACTGCCGTCCGAGGAATACGCATGTCCCACACGACGAACGCGTCACCCTTGCCCGTGTTGTGCAGCAGTGCGTCGAACACGACCGACAGCGGGATGTCCTTCGATCCGACGGCGATGCTCAGGAGCACCAAGACGGCCAGCGAAGCGATCGCGACGATCAATCCCAGTGCGCGACGTCCGAGGCTCGTCGACGCAGTTGCGCGGCGAACCCCCTCCGGCGTTTGCGCGGGCGGAGGATTATGTCCAGTTCGTGTTGTCACTCGGCTTCTCTCATGACGGTGGACGCACATCCAGCCGCCTCGTTCGCTACGAGGCGGCTGGATGAAAGATGGCTCTGTCCTAGGCGCCCGTGTTGAGCGCCGATGCCTCCAACTGCGGAACAACCTCGTCGAGCCACCACTGCACGCTCGATGGAGTCGGCGGATTCACCGCCAGCCACTGCGGTCCGTAGAGGTAGACGAGCGTCCCGTTCTTCGCGGCGAGGAGCTCGGGAACGCGGGGATCGGCCTCGAACGCCGTCCTGAACTTGTTTTCCGGGTCGGCAGACTCGTGGGTGACGATGAAAACGACGTCAGCGGAGAACTTGTCGATATTTTCCATCGAGTACTTGGGCGCGTTCGCCCCGATACTGTCCGCCCCGCCTGTCGGCTGTCCGTCTCCGGGCGTCAAGCCCAAGGCCTCGATGGGTTCGTTCGCATATTCGGTGAGCTGAAGCTGCTGATCCTCGCCATCGAGCACACCCAGCTGAAATGTTTTGCCTTGCAGGCCAGGCAGTTTCGCGGCGGCATCCGACAACGCGGCGTCGTACTTGGCTTCGGTCTCCTCGACGATCTTCTCGTCATGCCCGGTGAGCGCCGCAAGCGACGTCAGATTGTCCTGCCAGCTGGTATCGCCGCCTTCGTCCGTCGTCTCCAGACCGACATAGGTTGGCGCGATGGAAGAAAGTCGCTCGTAGAGCTGCTCGTCGACGCTCCAGACACTCGTCAGAATCAGGTCTGGCTGCAGCGCTGCGATCGCCTCAGGCGAGTCCGTGTAGTCCGCAGTGAAGAGGTCTGCGTTGAAGTCACCGTCGTAGCGGCCCTGCAACCACGGGTAGTCGTCGAGGTCGGACTCTTCCCCCGAAACCGCGACGGGCTTCTCGCCGAGGATGTCCAACAACCCGATCCAGTCCGTTCCTACAGCGACGATTCGCTCGGGCTTCTTCTCAACGGTGACGTCACCGTAGGCGGCGTCGATCGTCACCGGGAACGCACCGTTGCTCGACGCACTGTCGCTCGGCGCACCGTTGGTGGCACCGTCGGACGAGTTGCTCGCGCAGCCCGCGAGCACCAAGCCGGCACTGACCACGCCGGCAAGGAGTGCTGTCGCGCGACTTCGCGCGGAAAGCGGTTTCATTGATGATCCTCTCGTTACTTCCAAAGTTCGGGGGTCGGTCAGATGTTCGCGGAAACGGTGACCTCGAAGGACTTTCGCTGCGCAATCACGTCTCGGAGCGACTTGGGACGCAGGTCGGTCCACTGCTGTTCGATCCACTCGAGCACTGCCGCGCGCGACGCACCGTCGGGGGCTCCGAAAACGATCGCCCATCCACCTGGGACCGGCTTGAAGGTAGGCCACAGCGAGTACTGCTCTTCATGGTTGACGAGCGCGAAGAAGCGGCCCTCGTCGTCGTCGAACGGGTTGTTCGCCAACTCTTCTCCTTCGGTTGGTCGCCTGCAGCTACTCGGTACAGCGATACGGATTGACCGACAGGTTGCTCGCGCAGCGGACATATCGCAGAGGAGAGTAGCAACGAAAGCGAGTTAAGGCTAGGCTATCTTCAGCACCGCACGCTCGCCTGGGTCCCGCGATTGCCGGATTCGAGCGTGAGGCCACCGGGCTCAGATAGAAGGATCAGACGATTGCCGAAAATGACCATCCACCAAGACGGTCGCTCCACCTCGTCTGGCCTCGCCTCCACACCGGTTTCCACTGACCGACTCAGCGTCGATTCCGCCACGATCGGTTACGACCGACGAGTTATCTCCGAGCAACTCAGCGTGTCGATTCCCGACCAGTCGTTCACCGTCATCGTCGGACCGAACGCCTGCGGCAAGTCGACGCTGCTACGCGCACTGTCTCGGCTCATCAAGCCGAACGCCGGGCAGGTGATTCTCGACGGGATGGACATTCGTACCTACCAGACCAAGGAGGTCGCCCGCCGTATCGGCCTGTTGCCGCAAAGCGCCATCGCGCCGGACGGAATCACCGTCGCCGACTTGGTCGCCCGCGGCCGGTTCCCGCATCAGAAGCTCATTCGGCAGTGGACCGCATCCGACGAGTCGGCGGTGCTGACGGCAATGGACGCAACGGGCGTCACCGAACTGTCCGGACGACCGGTCGACGAACTGTCGGGCGGACAGCGCCAACGCGTTTGGGTGGCAATGGCTTTGGCGCAAGAGACCGAGATCATGCTGCTCGACGAGCCGACCACCTTCCTCGACATTTCCCACCAGATCGAACTCCTCGAGCTGTTCACGGACCTGAATCACCTCGGCCGGACACTCGTCGCGGTACTGCACGACCTCAACCACGCGGCCCGGTACGGAACCCACCTCATCGCTATGAAGGACGGCGCCATCGTTGCCGAAGGCGCGCCGTCGGAAATCGTTACCGCCGAACTCGTGCACGAGGTCTTCGGACTCGAGTGCGTCGTCCAGCCCGACCCGATCACAGGCACTCCGGCGGTCACACCGCTAGGCCGACAGCGCATCCCGCAAACGGCGAAGTAGCAGCCCGCAACTCCTCCTCACAACGGCTCCAACACTAGTGTTAGGTTAGGCTAAGCATTTCCCTAGTGAAGGAGTTCGGTGTGATCGAGGTTCGTCTTCCGCTGACGTCCGCGCAGTTGGGCGTTTGGACTGCAGAGCAGGTCACACCGGGTGCCGACGCCTTTCGAATCTCGCAACTGATCTGGCTGGACGGCGAGATCGACACCCCGCTCTTGGAGCGTGCGATCGACGTCGCGATATCCGAAGCAGACGTCCTCGGCCTTCGCCCCGTCGAGGATGCCGACGGACTACCGGTGTTGCGCCGGACGAGCGGGGCAGTCGGCACGACGACTGTGGTCGAGGTCGCCCAACCGGATAACCGGATCCGGGCCGAAGCGTGGACGAGGTGCCACGAATTCGGCGCAGGCGACGACCGGTTCGAATCGATGTCGGTCATCCACCGCCGAGCCGAAGGCTGGGCGTGGGAGTTCGCCACCCATCACCTGTTCCTGGACGCCTACGGCCTCGGATTGGTGACCCGCCGCGTCGGCGAGGTATACACCGCGCTCGTCGACAACGAGGAGATCCCGCCGCGATGGTTCGGGGCGTACTCCGAGCTCGCAGAAGCGGGCGCCGCGAACGTCGACGACCACTGGTTGCAACGATTCGAAGCCGTCGACGACATCACTCCGATCACCTTCGACGCGTCCCGACAGTTCTTCCTCACCGACGCTCGAACGCACGTCACGATCTCGGCCACCGTGGCCGAGTCGATCGACCAGTTGGCTCGTACCGCCCGCGTGACGTGGTCCGATGTAGTCGCCCTGGGCTGGGGCCTCTACACCGCAGCCCTCGTCGGCCGAGATGCGTTCGCCGTGCGATTGCCGCAGATGAACCGGTCCGGGCGGCCCGCTCTGACGACTCCGGCCATGCTCGTCGGAGCAGCCCCGGTGGTCTTCCGTCCAAGCCCGTCGGCAACCGTGCGCGAACTCTTGCAGCAGGTGAGCAGTGAAGTCCGAACCGCTGCGCGTCACACCGTGGCCGGGGAGAAACTGGCGCGCATGTGGCCGAACGGGCCCGACGACTACCAAGCGATCCCACAGTTGAACATCAAGGCGTTCGACTACAACCAATCGTTCGGTCCGATCCGCGGACGCCAAGAGACGATCGCCAGCGGACCGGTCGGGTTCCTCGACCTCATGGCGTATCGCGATTCGATCCACGGCTTCCTCCTGGATGTGGCCACCAGCGATCCTGCGATGGCCGCTTCCGGAGTGATCGACACAGCGAATGGATTCGTGCAGTTCCTGGGTCGGCTCGCTGCCGATCCAGAGGCTCGGATCGCGTCGCTGAGGGTGGTCGACGCTGATGTCGCGTTTTCGTCCGGTCCGGTTGTGTCGGTGGCTGATTCGACGTTGGATGCGTTGATTCAACGCCGGGTGGCCGGGTCTGTGGGTGCGGTCGCGATCATCGACGACGGTGGTGTCAAGTGGTCGTACGCCGACTTCGATGCCCGGGTCAACGCGTTGGCACATGTCCTGATCGAACACGGTGTGCAGGTCGGCGACCGTGTCGCAGTCCAACTCCCCCGCAGTGTCGACTTGGTCACCGCGCTGTTCGCGGTGATCCGTGTCGGCGCCGCCTACGTCCCGATCGACCCCGAGTATCCGGCCGAACGCATCACCCACATCCTCGACGACGCGGCCCCGGCCCTGGTGGTCACCCTCGAGTTCCTCGACGACCCCACGGTTGCGGCACGCCTCACACAGGGTAAGAGTGCAGCACCGGTCCTGGCCCGGGCCCTGACCCCCGCCGACACCGCCTACGTCATCTTCACCTCCGGTACCACCGGACGGCCCAAAGGTGTCGCGATCTCGCATCGGGCGATCGTCAACCGCCTGTCGTGGATGGCCACCGACTACCGGATCGGCGCCGGCGATCGGATCCTGCAGAAAACCCCGTCGGTGTTCGACGTCTCCGTCTGGGAATTCTTCCTCCCCGCCGTCGTCGGCGCCACCCTCGTCGTCGCGAAAGACGGCGGCCACAAAGACCCCGACTACCTCGCCGACATCATCGACCGCCACCGAATCACCGTCCTGCACTTCGTCCCCGCCATGCTCGCCGCATTCCTCACCTCGGCCCCCGACCCGCATCGACTGACCTCGGTGCGGCGGGTGTTCTCCGGCGAAGCCCTCCCCGCCCCGAACGCCGCCGCCGCAGACCGGTTGTTTGCCGAAGCGGAGTTGCACAACCTCTACGGCCCCACCGAAGCCGCCGTCGACGTCACCGCCGAACCCGTCCACGCGCACGCCCTCGACGGTGCGGTGACCGTCCCCATCGGGGTGCCCGTCGCCAACACCGTCACCCGGGTACTCGACACCTGGCTACGCCCCGTACCAGTCGGTGTGACAGGGGAGCTCTACCTCGGCGGCATCCAACTCGCCGACGGCTACCTCGCCCGCCCCGACCTCACCGCCACCCGCTTCATCGCCGACCCCACCACCGATTCGGGTCAACGCCTCTACCGCACCGGCGATCTCGTCCGCTGGAACACCGACGGGCACCTCGACTACCTCGGGCGTTCGGACGATCAGGTCAAAATCCGCGGGTTCCGCATCGAACTCGACGACATCCGCACCGTCCTCGAACACCACCCCGCCGTATCGACCGCCATCGTCACCGCCGTCGACCACCCGAACGGCACCGGTACCTATCTCGCCGCCTACCACACCGGCACGGGTCACCGGTGAGGAACTGCGTTCCTCACCGACCGGATTTCCATCCCATCGACACCATTCCCGTCACACCAACGGCAAACTCGACCGCCTCCCACTTCCCACCACTGCTTCCACTCCACCACTCCACCGTGTTCACCGACATCCTGCACCACCCACCACCGATTTCTTTCCACGATTTTCGGCTCGATCCAGTCCACCGCCCATCATCCATCCACCGCCGCATTCCACCACCGCCCATCCAATTCCACACCACCACCACACCCGCCCGATCGCGGTCACCACCTCACCACTACTGCCGATCGCCGCCCGCTACATAGACCGACCCGGCTTCGACCACTTCACCCAATCCTTCGTCTTCACCACCCCACCCGACCTCACCACCGACACCCTCCAACGAATCCTCACCCAGGTCCTCGGACATCACCCGACCCTGCAGGGCCGCCTCGGAATCGACAACTCCGGCGCACCGCACTTCACCGGCGCCGCCACCCCGATCGAGGTCACCACGCGACTCGACACCACCGAGTTCACCGACGGCTGGTCCGGACCGCGCTGGCCTGCATACGTCACTGCTGTGACGACGCGGCTCTCGGAGCAACTCGATCCGACGAACGGGATTTTGTGGCGCGCCATGTGGTGCACCAACTCCGGTGACAGCACCGGCCGGCTCGTCATGGTCATCCATCACCTCGCCGTCGACGGCGTCTCCTGGCGCATCCTCGAAGACGACCTCACACACGCCTGGGCACTCGACACCGGCACCACCACAACCGAATTGCTACCGGTCGGTACCTCCATCACCACCTGGACCCACGCACTCACCGAACGCGCACACGACCGCGACCTCACCGACCAACTCGAACACTGGACCACCGTCGCCGACGCCACACACCCCCTCTTCGGCGACCGCAGCATCGACCCCGACCGCGACACCCACGCCACAACCGGACACATCCACCTCACCGTTCCCGCCGACCTCACCGCCACCCTTCTGGGCGACGTCACCATCGCACTCACCGCGAGCGTCGAAGACATCCTGCTCACCGCACTGACCATCGCAACCAGCGCCTGGCGCGCACGCCGCGGCCTCGACCCACTCCCGATCACCATCGGCATGGAAGGCCACGGCCGCCAAGAAACACTCGTCCCCGGGGCAGACCTCTCACGCTCGATCGGCTGGTTCACCACCTGGTACCCGGTCCTGGCCGACCTCACCGACCTCGACCCGAACACCACCGTCACCGACCCCACCCTCGCCGCCGACGCAGTACTACGCATCAAAGACGCACTCGCACGCATCCCCGACCGCGGCATCGGCCACGGCATACTCACCCACCTCAACCCCGACGTAGCCCTACCGACGACCACCCCCGACATCGGATTCAACTACCTCGGCAACTTCAGTGCCGGCAACGGTGCCGCCAAACCATGGTCCAATTCGCCGGAGTGCTCCGGAATTCGCGCACACCTACCCGCAGAACTGCCCGCCGCAGCAGTGGTGGATGTCAACATCGCGGTTCTCACAGGTAGCGACGGCGAGCCTACGTTCGACGGATCCGTCGCCTACGCCCAGAACATCCTGACGAGCGAACAGGCTCACGAACTCGTCAAGTTGTGGACCTCCGCGTTACAGACTCTCGTTACCTACGCCACCAGCGTGGGTGCAGGGCGCGTGCGCCGTTCCCTCACGGACTTCACCGCCAGCGGTACGACTTACGGTGACCTCACCGTGTGGGAAGAGCGCTACGGCGAGATCACCGACGTCCAACCCCTCACCCCACTCCAACACGGCATGGTCTTCGAATCCATGCTCGACGACACCACCGACGCCGACCTCTACCTCACCCACACATTGATCCACCTCACCGGCCCACTCGACACGGACCGGCTCGAAGGCGCACTACACACACTGACCGAGATCCACCCCAACCTCAAGGCCGCAATCACACCCACCACCCACGGCACCTACATCGCCGTCATCCCCACCCACGCCACCGTCGAACTCACCACAGTGAACGGCACCGGCGAGTCAGATGCCGTGGACAAAGCCGTGGCACAGAACCGGAAAACCGGGTTCGTTCTCGACGCCGCGCCGTTGATGCGTGTCACCGCCGTCACCACCGCAACAGACCAGCACACCCTGATCCTGACCATCCACCACGCCATCACCGACGGCTGGTCCACCCCACTGATCAGACACACTGCGCGCCTGCAACAACCCACCACCAGTCCCCGACCCGACCCCACCCCACCTTCCTGAACTGGCTCACCCACCACGACCACACCACCTCACTGCACACCTGGGCACCGCCCTCGCCCAGGTCACCAGACCCACCCTCATCGCCACCACCCACCAGCCAGGTTTCCAGGCACTGGTTCCTTCCCTTCCACCCCTGACATCCATCCTTCCAGCCTGTCCATTGTATCCATTTCCATTTGTTCCATCCACCACCTTCCATTCTTCCATGAACTCTGGTCCATCCCCATCCCTGCGTCCTCCATTCCACCACCACCACCCTCCACCATTCACCACTTCGACCACCCTCTACCGGCCTACCATCATTTGACATTGGCCACAACCAACTGACCTCCCCACCCTCACGTCACGTCCACGTCCACCACTACCCCCTCCCCCTCGTCCACCACCACCACATCCCGTCCTTCCACCATCCACGACAGAATCCACCCTCCACTCCTTCCACCACATCCGCCACCACTTGTTCCTTCCACTCCATTCCACCCTTCCTCCATCCTTCATCCACCTGACGTCCTTCCATCCCTTCCTCATTTCAGGCCCCCCCTGGGACTCCATTGTCCATTCCATCCTGATCCATCCACTCCCACCTTTGTCCAGTCTGGTCCCAGCCCCTCGATCCAGCCTGGCCATTCCATCGACTCCATTCCACCAGACGCATCACCCCCCATCCTCCCGAGACTCTGCCCATCGCAGTCATCACCACCATCGACCTCCACACCCGCCACCACAAAGCACTCGACGGCAACACCGTCGTCACCACCACCGCACTACACCAATCCCCAACTCCCGACACCACACTCGCTGACTCCACGCTCACACCCGCCGATACCGCGTACGTCATCTTCACCTCCGGCACCACCGGACGCCCCAAAGGCGTCATGATCTCCCACCACGCGATCATCAACCTCATCACCTGGCGCCAAACAGTCTTCCCCCTCACCGAAGGCGACCGCGTCCTCCAGAAAACCAGCATCGGATTCGACGTCTCCGTCCCCGAAATCTTCTGGCCCCTCACCATCGGCGCCACCATCCGCCTCACCGCCCCGGCGGCGACAAAGACCCCCACTACCTCACCGACATCCTCCACACCGAACCCATCGCCTTCGTCGAACTCGTCCCCACCATGGCCCACGCCATGCTCGACACCGGACTCGACCTCAACCACACACCCCCCTACGCCACCTCGCCCTCGGCGGCGAAACATTCCCACCACCCTCGCCACCCCTTCCACCAACCACCTCCTGAAACCCCACCATTCGACACCGGCCACCGACACCCACGGCACCAGCGTCCCCATCGGCACCCCATCACCAACACCACCACCCACGTCCTCGACCCTGGCTGCAGGGTCCCCACCGGCATCACCGGCGAGCTCTACCTCGGCGGCACCCAGCTCGCCGACGGCTGTCGCCCGCCCCGACCTCACCGCCACCCGCTTCATCGCCAACCCCACACAGCACCAGCACCAGCACCGGCACCGGCACCGGTGAGCGTCTCTACCACCGGCGACCTCGTCCGCTGGAACACCCACGGACACCTGATACCTCGGACGCACCGACGACCAAGTCAAAATCCGCGGCTACCGCATCGAACTCGACGACATCCGCACCGTATTGGAACAGCACCCCGCCGTCTCCAGAGCCGTCGTCATCGCCACCGACCACCCGAACACCCACGGCGGCGGCACCGGAAAATACCTCGCCGCCTACCACACCGGCGACGACGTCACCGACGCGGAACTGCGGGCATACCTCACCGACCGGCTACCCACTTGTGGTCCACCGTCTTCATCCCCATCACCGACATCCCCACCACCCCAACGGCAAACTCGACCACCGCACCCTCCCCACCCGACCTCACCACCACCCTCACCGGCGGACGCGAACTCGACACCGATACGGAAAAGACCCTCGGACGGCTCTTCCGTGAGGTCCTGGGACTCGCGGACGACACCACACTCACCGCAGGCGACCACTTCTTCCGCCTCGGCGGGCACTCCCTGACCGCCACCCGCGTCGCCGCCCGCATCAACACCGAACTCGGCACGTCCCTGACCCTGCGAGAGGTGTTCACCACCCCCACCATCACCGACCTCGCCACCCTCATCGACACCACCCTCGACATCGACGACGCCACAGCGCCCTCACGAGTGCGCATCACCGACATCGCACTCACCGACCCCATCCCCGCCTCCTACGGCCAACAAGCACTCTGGGTCATCGACCAACTCGGCGGACCCGCCACCCAATACGTCGTACCCACGATCTGGTCCCTCACCGGCAACCTCGACACCACCGCCTTCACCGCCGCCATCAGCGACCTCGTCACCCGCCACCAACCCCTACGCACCCTCCTCGTCGAACACGACGGCACCCTCACCCAACACATCGTCGAACCCGCTCACGTCGCCGAACGGCTCTCGATCCAGGTCGTTGACATGCGGCACAGCACACCAGCGCACATCGACACCGCCCTCGACACCCTCATCGGCACACGATTCGACCTCGCCGCCGACCTCCCCCTCCGCGTCGCCGTCTACCGCACCGCCGACGACCGATGGACCATCGCCCTCATCGCGCACCACCACGCCATCGACGAATGGTCCACCCCCGCCCTCATCGCCGATCGCCGCCGCCTACCGCCACGCACGACAGGCCGGAACCACCACTACCGGTCACCTTCCACTCCATCCACTCCTTCCACCACTCCACCCTCCATTCCACCACCAGACTTTGGCCACCCCGCCACCACCGCCGCCACCCTCACCAACTCCACCAGATCCGATGTTCACCCCTCCACCACGTCACCATAATCACCACACATCCCTCCTCGGCGCCGGCACCGACATCACCATCGGCTCCCCCGTCGGCGGACGCACCGAAGACGGACTGCACGAGCTCATCGGCTACTTCGTCAACCCTCCCCCCCACCCCTCCACCCACCACCTCCACCACCACCACCACCACCATCCTCGACGCATTCGCCCACCAACACGCACCCTTCGAACACATCACCCGCACCACCAACACACCCCGCACCACCAACCGCACACCCCTCTTCCAAATCCTGCTCACCCACAACACAATCGACAGCGACACCGAACCCACACCAGACCTACCCGGTATCGACGTCACCAACAACGGGCCCTCCGCGCTCGGCGCCGTCAAGACCGACCTCGATCTCGACATCGTCGACACCCCCAACGGCATGACCGGCTACCTCACCTACGCCACCGAACTCTTCACCCCCGCAACGATCGACCGATTCACCACCACCTTCGAACGCGTCCTCAAAACCCTCACCACCGCACCGGAAACACGACTGGCAGCACTCGATGCATTGCCCGCAGCCGATTCGGACCAGATCTCCGCGCTCTCGACGGGTCCGATTGTGTCGGTGGCGAGTTCGACGTTGGATGCGTTGATTCGGCGTCAGGCGAGTGTGGATCCCGATGCGCTCGCGGTCATCGACGACCGCGGATCCGAGTGGACGTACACCGGGTTCGACGCACGCATC
This sequence comes from Rhodococcus sp. P1Y, assembly GCF_003641205.1. NCBI lineage: Bacteria > Bacillati > Actinomycetota > Actinomycetes > Mycobacteriales > Nocardiaceae > Rhodococcus > Rhodococcus sp. P1Y. The sequence continues at coordinate 1,962,442 of NZ_CP032762.1, read as the reverse complement.
AACGCGTTGGCACATGTGTTGGTCGAGCACGGGGTGCAGGTCGGGGACCGTGTCGCAGTCCAACTCCCCCGCAGAGTGGACTTGGTGACCGCGTTGTTCGCGGTGATCCGAGCAGGGGCCGCGTACGTCCCGATCGATCCTGCGTATCCGGATGAGCGGATCGGGCACATCCTCGACGACGCGACCCCGGCCGTGGTGATCACCCGCGAGCTCCTCGACGACCCCACGGTTGCGGCACGCCTCACACAGGGTGAGAGCGCAGCGCCGGTCCTGGCCCGGGCCCTGACCCCCGCCGACACCGCCTACGTGATTTTCACCTCCGGCACCACCGGACGCCCCAAAGGTGTCACCATCTCCCACCGGGCGATCGTCAACCGATTGTCCTGGATGGCCACCGACTACCGGATCGGCGCCGGTGATCGGATTCTGCAGAAAACCCCGTCGGTCTTCGATGTGTCGGTGTGGGAGTTCTTCCTCCCCGCCGTCGTCGGCGCCACCCTCGTCGTCGCGAAGGACGGTGGCCACAAAGACCCGTCGTATCTCGCCGACATCATCGACCGCCACCGGATCACCGTCCTGCACTTCGTCCCCGCCATGCTCGCCGCATTCCTCACCTCGGCCCCCGACCCGCATCGACTGACCTCCGTGCGGCGGGTGTTCTTCTCCGGCGAAGCCCTCCCGCCGCGAACGCCGCCGCCGCAGACCACCTCTTCGCCGGCGCCGAACTGCACAACCTCTACGGCCCCACCGAAGCCGCCGTCGACGTCACCGCCGAACCGGTCCACGCGCACGCGCTCGACGCCGTGGTGACCGTGCCCATCGGGGTGCCGGTGGCCAACACCGTCACCCGGGTACTCGACACCTGGCTACGCCCCGTACCGGTCGGTGTGACAGGTGAGCTCTACCTCGGCGGCATCCAACTCGCCGACGGCTACCTCGCCCGCCCCGACCTCACCGCCACCCGCTTCATCGCCGACCCCCACACCCACACCGGCACCGGCACCGGCACCAGTCAGCGTCTGTATCGCACCGGTGACCTCGTCCGCTGGAACACCGACGGGCACCTCGACTACCTCGGGCGTTCGGACGATCAGGTCAAAATCCGCGGGTTCCGCATCGAACTCGACGAGATCCGCACCGTCCTGGAGCACCACCCCGCCGTGTCGACCGCGATCGTCATCGCCGTCGAACCCACCACCAGCACCGGTACCTATCTCGCTGCTTACCACACCGGCACAGACATCGATCCCGACGAACTACGCGCCTTCCTGACCGCCCGACTACCGGACTACATGGTCCCGACGGTGTTCATCCCCATCACCACCATCCCCGTCACCCCCAACGGCAAACTCGACCGCCGCGCACTCCCCACACCCGACCTCACCGGGGCACTGGCCGGCGGACACGCACCCACCACGGCCACCGAAACCGTCCTCGCCACCGTGTTCGCCGACATCCTGCACCTCCCCACCGACACCCCACCCTCGATCGACGACGACTTCTTCCGTCTCGGCGGTGACTCCATCTCCTCGATCCAGGTCGTCACAAGAGCCCGACGCGCCGGCATCACCATCACCGCCGCCGAAATCTTTACCCACCGCACCATCCACGCTCTGGCACACATCGCCGACACCCGTACCCACAATGAATCCGGGCTGACCGCGGTGACCACCGCACCACTACTGCCGATCGCCGCCCGCTACATAGACCGACCCGGCTTCGACCACTTCACCCAATCCTTCGTCTTCACCACCCCCGCCGACCTCACCACCGACACCCTCCAACGAATCCTCAGTCGGATAGCCGCAGCCCACCCCACGCTCGGGGCTCGCATTCGCCGCTTCGAAACCTGGGAGTTCACGCTTCCGCCTACAACGGTCGAACCGCCGATCGAAACGCTGACGGTGTCGGATGGTTGGTCGAGCCCGCAGTGGCTGACGACAGTCGACGATCTCGTCACCCGAATGTCCCTTCAGCTCGATCCGACGAACGGGATTTTGTGGCGCGCCATGTGGTGCACCAACTCCGGTGACAGCACCGGCCGACTCGTCATGGTCATCCACCACCTCGCCGTCGACGGCGTCTCCTGGCGCATCCTCGAAGACGACCTCGCACACGCCTGGACCCTCGACACCGGCACCACCACAACCGAATTGCTACCGGTCGGCACCTCCATCACCACCTGGACCCACGCACTCACCGAACGCGCACACGACCGCGACCTCACCGACCAACTCGAACACTGGACCACCGTCGCCGACGCCACACACCCCCTCTTCGGCGACCGCAGCATCGACCCCGACCGCGACACCCACGCCACAACCGGACACATCCACCTCACCGTTCCCGCCGACCTCACCGCCACCCTCCTGGGCGACGTCACCACCACACTCACCGCGAGCGTGGAAGACATCCTGCTCACCGCACTGACCATCGCAACCAGCGCATGGCGAGCACGCCGCGGCCTCGACCCACTCCCGATCACCATCGGCATGGAAGGCCACGGCCGCCAAGAAACACTCGTCCCCGGGGCAGACCTCTCACGCTCGATCGGCTGGTTCACCACCTGGTACCCACTCCTGGCCGACCTCACCGACCTCGACCCTCACCACACGATCACCGACCCCACCCTCGCCGCCGACGCAGTACTACGCATCAAAGACGCACTCGCACGCATCCCCGACCGCGGCATCGGCCACGGCATACTCACCCACCTCAACCCCGACGTAGCCCTACCGACGACCACCCCCGACATCGGATTCAACTACCTCGGCAACTTCACCAACAGCACAGTTGGTGACCGGCCGTGGACAAGCGCCCCGGAAATCCCCGGCATCCGCGGACACCTCCCCCCAGAACTACCCGCCGCCGCAGTGATCGACATCAACATCGCCGCAGTCTCGGACACCGACGGCGCCACCACCCTCGACGGATCCTTCGCCTACGCCCAGAACATCCTCACCAGCGAACACGCACACGAACTCGTCCAACTGTGGACCACCGCACTGCACACACTCGCCACCTACACCGGCCGCCGCAGACGCTCACTGACCGACCTCACCGCCAGCGGTATGACTTACGGTGACCTCACCGTGTGGGAAGAGCGCTACGGCGAGATCACCGACGTCCAACCCTTGACGCCGCTGCAACACGGCATGGTCTTCGAGTCGCTCCTCAGGGCTGTGACCGGTACCGACGTTTATCTCACCCACACTGGGGTGACGGTGACCGGACCGCTCGATCTTGACCGGCTACGCACCGCCCTCACGCGACTGACGGACACACACCCCAACCTCAAGGCCGCGATCGCACCCGCCGCCAACGGCGACTATGTCGCCGTCATCCCCGCGCACGCCACTGTCACCCTTTCCCACACCAATCTCGATGCGAGCCAGCACGACTCGTTGGATGCCGCCACCGCGATCGCAGCGATCATCGACGAAGACCGGGCCATCCCGATGGCGCTCGACGACGCGCCGTTGATGCGTGTCACCGCCGTCACCACCGCAACAGACCAGCACCCCCTGATCCTGACCATCCACCACGCCATCACCGACGGCTGGTCCACCCCCCTGATCAAGACACTGCTGCGCCTGCTCACCACCCCACCAGTCCCCGACCCGACATACCCCACCTTCCTGAACTGGCTCACCCACCACGACCACACCACCTCACTGCACACCTGGAGCACCGCCCTCGCCCAGGTCACCGAACCCACCCTCATCGCCACCACACCAGACACCACCAACACCAGCAGCACAGAACTACCCACCGAACTCACCTACACCATCGACACCACCCTCACCCACCAACTCACCACACTCGCCCGCACCCACAGCACCACCCTCAACAGCGTCATCCACACCGCCTGGGCACTGACCCTGAGCGCCATCACCGGCCAACCCACCATCACCTTCGGCACCACCGTCTCCGGACGACCCGCCCACATCGACGGCATCGACACCGCCGTCGGCATGTTCCTCAAACTCCATCCGGCCACCTTCCACCTCCTCAACCCACCATTCCACCACTCTTCCACCTACCCTCCATCACTTTCGTTTGTCCATCCACCCCCCTCATCCACCACATCACCATCCAGACTCCTTCCACCAACCATCACAGAATCCACCACCCCCTCACCACACTCCTCGACACCGCCCTACGCACCCTCGCCACCGCACCCCACACCCGCATCGCCGCCCTACCCCTCCTCACCGACGACGAACGCGACCACCTCGCACACTGGTCCACCGGACCCACACAACCCCCAGCCGACACCACCCTCGACACACTCATCCGCACCCAAACCCTCCACACCCCCAACGCCGTCGCCGTCACCGACGACACACAGACGCAATGGTCGTACACAACGATCGACACCCGCGCAAACGCGTTGGCGCACATACTCATCGAACACGGCGTCCAGGTCGGCGACCGCGTCGCAGTCATACTCCCCCGCAGCGTGGACCTGGTGACCGCACTACTCGCCGTCATCCGAGCAGGCGCAGCCTACGTCCCCATCGACCCCGACTACCCCACCGAACGCATCACCCACATCCTCGAAGACTCCACACCCACACTCCTGATCACCACCGACAGCGGCGTGAATATCGAGAGCGGCACGGGTATCGACGGAGTACTCGACGACCCGCGATCGCTGCACGTGTGACACAGGGCGAAAGTACGGCGCCGGTACTGACGCGAGCCCTCACACCCGCCGATACCGCGTACGTCATCTTCACCTCCGGCACCACCGGACGCCCCAAAGGCGTCATGATCTCCCACCACGCGATCATCAACCTCATCACCTGGCTTCTCACCCGATCTCCCCTCCATTCCACGTCTCCGTCCAGTCTTCTCTCCCATCCATCCGCTCCACCCCTCCACCATTCCATCCATTCCATCCTTCGTCCCCCACCATGAACTCCGGCCCCTTCGTCCCACCACCTCTTCGCCTTCATTTACCACCCGCCACCTTCCAAACCTGTCCAGGCTCCCTCCACCTCCAACCCCACACACCACCTACCGACACCGACACCGACACTTACGGCACCAGCGTCCCCATCGGCACCCCCATCACCAACACCACCACCCACGTCCTCGACCCTGGCTACGCGAAGTCCCCACCGGCATCACCGGCGAGCTCTACCTCGGCGGCACCCAACTCGCCGACGGCTACATCGCCCGCCCCGACCTCACCGCCACCCGCTTCATCGCCAACCCCCACACCAGCACCAGCACCAGCACCGGCACCGGCACCGGTGAGCGTCTCTACCGCACCGGCGACCTCGTCCGCTGGAACACCCACGGACACCTCGAATACCTCGGACGCACCGACGACCAAGTCAAAATCCGCGGCTACCGCATCGAACTCGACGACATCCGCACCGTATTGGAACAGCACCCCGCCGTCTCCAGAGCCGTCGTCATCGCCACCGACCACCCCGGAAACACCCACGGCGGCGGCACCGGAAAATACCTCGCCGCCTACCACACCGGCGACGACGTCACCGACGCGGAACTGCGGGCATACCTCACCGACCGGCTACCGGACTACATGGTCCCCACCGTCTTCATCCCCATCACCGACATCCCCACCACCCCAACGGCAAACTCGACCACCGCACCCTCCCCACACCCGACCTGACTATCGCGTTGGCCGGCGGGTCCACCACGACCAGTTCCACATCTTCACCGACGTGCTGGTCCACTCCCCACGATTCCCTCCACCTGAACTCCGTCCCTGCATCCACTCCACCACCTTCCCCCTCAGTCCCCACCACCACACCTCCCATCATCGACACACCACCGCCCTCCACAGTACCCTCACGACATCACTCCCACGACCCCATCCCGCCTCCTGACCAACAAGCACTCTGGGTCATCGACCAACTCGGCGGACCCGCCACCCAATACGTCGTTGCCACGATCTGGTCCCTCACCGGCAACCTCGACACCACCGCCTTCACCGCCGCCATCAGCGACCTCGTCACCCGCCACCAACCCCTACGCACCCTCCTCGTCGAACACGACGGCACCCTCACCCATCCATCCGACCTCTCACCTGAACGTCGATCCAGGTCGTTGACATGCGGCACAACACCAGCGCACATCGACACCGCCCTCGACACCCTCATCGGCACGATTCGACCTCGCCGCCGACCTCCCCGCGTCGCCATCTACCGCACCCGACGACCGATGGACCATCGCCCCCATCGCGCACCACCACGCCATCGACGAATGGTCCACCCCCGCCCTCATCGCCGACCTCGCCGCCGCCTACACCGCACGACAGGCCGGAACCACCCCGACCTGGACACCACTACCGCTCACCTACGCCCACTACGCAACCTGGCAACGCACCACCCTCGGCGACGCCGCCGACCCCACCTCCGAACTCGCACACCACCTCGAATACTGGGCCACCACCCTCACCGACGCCCCCGACGAATCGATCATCACCCTCGACCACCCCCGCCCACACCCCCCGGGCACGGCACCGACATCACACCCGCCGTCGACCCACCGCCAACCACCATCCACCACTCCCTCCTTCCTTCCATCCATCCGGGCTTCCCTTTCACCTTCCATCCACCACCACCCCACCACCCTTCCACCACCACCACCACCATCCACATTCCGCCCTGCCACCCTTCGAACACATCACCCGCACCACCAACACACCCCGCACCACCAACCGCACACCCCTCTTCCAAATCCTGCTCACCCACAACACCACCGACAGCGAAACCGGTGAGCTAGCTTCGTCGCTGCCCGGCCTGGTCGAATCAGCGCTTCCGACGGGCACGAACACGGGGTTGGGTGCGGCCAAGACCGACCTCGATCTCGACATCGTCGACACCCCCAACGGCATGACCGGCTACCTCACCTACGCCACCGAACTCTTCACCCCCACCACCATCGACCGATTCACCACCACCTTCGAACGCGTCCTCAAAACCCTCACCACCGCACCGGACACACGACTGGCGGACATACCAGTCCTCACCGACTCCGATCAAGAACAACTCGCACACTGGTCCACCGGACCCACACAACCCCCAGCCGACACCACCCTCGACACACTCATCCGCACCCAAACCCTCCACACCCCCAACGCCACCGCCGTCACCGACGACACACAGACACAATGGTCGTACACAACGATCGACACCCGCGCAAACGCGTTGGCGCACATACTCATCGAACACGGCGTCCAGGTCGGCGACCGCGTCGCAGTCATACTCCCCCGCAGCGTGGACCTGGTGACCGCACTACTCGCCGTCATCCGAGCAGGCGCAGCCTACGTCCCCATCGACCCCGACTACCCCACCGAACGCATCACCCACATCCTCGAAGACTCCACACCCACACTCCTGATCACCACCGACAGCGGCGTGAATATCGAGAGCGGCACGGGTATCGACGGAGTACTCCTCGACGACCCCGCGATCGCTGCACGTGTGACACAGGGCGAAAGTACGGCGCCGGTACTGACGCGAGCCCTCACACCCGCCGACACCGCGTACGTCATCTTCACCTCCGGCACCACCGGACGCCCCAAAGGCGTCATGATCTCCCACCACGCGATCATCAACCTCATCACCTGGCGCCAAACAGTCTTCCCCCTCACCGAAGGCGACCGCGTCCTACAGAAAACCAGCATCGGATTCGACGTCTCCGTCCCCGAAATCTTCTGGCCCCTCACCATCGGCGCCACCATCCGCCTCACCCGCCCCGGCGGCGACAAAGACCCCCACTACCTCACCGACATCCTCCACACCGAACCCATCGCCTTCGTCGAACTCGTCCCCACCATGGCCCACGCCATGCTCGACACCGGACTCGACCTCAACCACACACCCCTACGCCACCTCGCCCTCGGCGGCGAAACATTCCCCACCACCCTCGCCACCACCCTCACCACAACCGCAACCGACGTACACATCTGGAACACCTACGGCCCCACCGAAGCCGCCGTCGAAACCACCGGACACCACCTCAACCCCACACACACCGACACCGACACTTACGGCACCGACACTTACGGCACCAGCGTCCCCATCGGCACCCCCATCACCAACACCACCACCCACGTCCTCGACCCCTGGCTACGCGAAGTCCCCACCGGCATCACCGGCGAGCTCTACCTCGGCGGCACCCAACTCGCCGACGGCTACATCGCCCGCCCCGACCTCACCGCCACCCGCTTCATCGCCAACCCCCACACCAGCACCAGCACCAGCACCGGCACCGGCACCGGTGAGCGTCTCTACCGCACCGGCGACCTCGTCCGCTGGAACACCCACGGACACCTCGAATACCTCGGACGCACCGACGACCAAGTCAAAATCCGCGGCTACCGCATCGAACTCGACGACATCCGCACCGTATTGGAACAACACCCCGCCGTCTCCAGAGCCGTCGTCATCGCCACCGACCACCCCGGAAACACCCACGGCGGCACCGGAAAATACCTCGCCGCCTACCACACCGGCGACGACGTCACCGACGCCGAACTACGCACCTACATGACCACCCGGCTACCGGACTACATGGTCCCCACCGTCTTCATCCCCATCACCGACATCCCCACCACCCCCAGGCAAACTCGACCACCGCACCCTCCCCCACCCGACCTCACCACCACCCTCACCGGCGGACAACCACCCACCACCCACACCGAACACACCCTCGCCACCATCTTCACCGACACCCTCGGCCTCCCCACCGACACACCCATCTCCGTCGACGACGACTTCTTCCGCCTCGGCGGCGACAGCATTTCCTCGATCCTTGTCGTCTCGAAGGCTCGCCGAGAAGGACTGCAGTTCACCGTTCGAGACGTCTTCGAAAAGCGCACGATCGCGGGTCTGGCCGAGGGCTTGGACATTCCGGAGACCGCGGCGGAACCGATTCCGCTGCGGGCCTCGACAACGCTCGAACGGCTCCGCGAGGCCGGCGACGAGCCGAACGACTGGGTCTACACCGAGCTGGTTGCGATCGACGGGAGCGCGCTGTCGGGCCTGCAGTCCACGTTCGTCACGCTGGTGAACACCACCGATGCGTTGCGGATCAAGGTGTCGCCGTTGAACCGTCGTCTGTGGACATCGGAGATCGCCCCAACGGGAACGCTCGACCTCTCGAAGCAGGTTCTCGAACTCGATCCGGATACCAGCGCCTCAGCCGCAGCGAATCGCGTCGCCTCGTTGATCAGCATCACGGAGGGTCTACCGGTGGCGATCGCAACGTGGAGCACCCAGACCCACAATTGGCTCCTGGTGGCCGCGCATGCTGCGGCTGCCGACCGAAGCTCGATCCATGAGATCGCCCGTAGTCTGACCGGGCGCGTCGAGAGTTCGTCGCCCGTGTCACTCCACACCGCACTGGAAGCGATCGATACCGACGGACAGAACCTGGATGCCGAACTCGCTCACCGTTGGGTCGACGCGACTGGAGTCAGCCGGCTCGACGATTCGACGATGTGGTCGGAAGGTTCCCATGCGGGCATCCGAGCTGATCTGACGATCGGGGCATCGGACCTCCCCGAGCTCATCGCCGGCGCCCTTCGGCAGGTTGCCCAGCGCAACTCGACGGAGGCGACCATCGACCTCGAGACGGGCATGGCGTCACCGCGACCCGCGATCGGGCCGTTCACCGCAACGTGGCCGTACATCGGCGGGGTGTCCGAATCCGAACGACGAGAGTATTCGTTGCTTCGCTACCACAATCGGACAGGGCGGCGCAGCTTGCGGAAGTCGAGCGGTTCCGCCGCGCTCGTGACGCACAACGCCGGCCAACTAGCTGTCCCGGGCTCGCGGGAAGGCGTCGAGACTGCCTACCGTTGCGTGATCCGCTACCGCGTGGCCGACGGTGCCGCAGAGCTAGACATCATCGGTCTGTCAGAAGGAGCCGTGGCAGCACTGGAAATCGAATTGTCCGTGCAACTCGACGCGGCCATCGACAGGAAGCGCAGCTAGGCGTCACGACAGCCTGGACCCACCGAAGCACCTAGGGCTCACGCAATAGGCGCTTCGGTGGGGAGGGCAGTGCCTACAGCCCGGCTTCTTCGAGCATTTCCTCCCAGCGGTTCTCGGCGTCTGCCTCTTCGGCTCCGGCGTCGATCAACTGCTGGTACTCGCTGTGTAGCCGGTCCTCGACCGCTTCGTACTTCTGAAGCCACTCTTCGGCGCGAACGCGCCAGTATCCGATGGTTTCGAATTGCGCGTTGCCGAAGCCACGCTCTTTGCGCAGGTACTTGCGTACGTCTCGGCTCGTGGCCGCCTCTCCGGCGAACCACACGTAACCTGGTCCGTCCGGAAGGGTCTCGGCGCGTACGGCGTCAGCCAGGCGCGACGGCCCGTGACCGTTTCCGCCGATCAGCCACTCGATGCTCAGGTCCGCATTGGTCTCGATCGGAATTTTGTCGCCGTTGTCGAGAACTTCCACGATCGCCCGAACCGGGAACCCTTCCGGCAGCTCTTCGACGGCTCGAGACAGAGCTGGAAGCCCTGTCAGGTCGGCAACGAGCAGTTGCCATGCGGTATCGCTCGGCGGGTCGTACCAGCCTCGAGGTCCCCACAGTCCGAGGACGTCGCCGGGTGCCGCCTTCAGTGCCCACGACGCCGCAATGCCGCCCTTGTGCGCAACGAAGTCGATCGACATTTCCTTGGCAGCCGCGTCCCAACTCCGAACCGAGTAGTTGCGATATTCGGGCTCGTCGATGTCGTGGTACGCCCAGTCGCCGTCTTTCTCGGTCATCGCCGGCGGCTTGTCCTCGCCCTCGCCGGCGAAGTACAGCGAGACGCACTCGTCCGCGGCGCCGTTCGAGGTGTAATCGGCCAATCCATCACCGCCGAATACCACTCGCACGAGCGAGGGCGAGATACGTACCGTCCTCACCACCTCGGCATAGAAGAAGCGCTGCTTTCTCTTGACCGCCACGTGACACCCTTCCCTTTCGGTTATCTGGTCAGTCTGGTTCGGCCGTGAGGTACCCTCCGCCACTCGGGAAGTACTCGAGCGCAGCGTAGTCCGTGCCGTCGCTGGTTCGGAGACGGTCGATGACGAGTGCGTGGTTACGGCCGCGATGGGCGTTGGGGCCGGCGACGATGGCCATTCCGTCGTCTTCGCGGATGAATACCCTGCCTGGCGTCCCGCCGTAGATGCCTTCTGAGATGTGAGCCTGTGTGATCGAAATGCGCTCGCCGCGATAGTAGGTGAACGCGTTCGGGTACGGGTCGGACATCGCTCGAATGAGCCGGTCGAGGTCGGCTGCCTCCCACGACCAGTCGATCAAACTGTCGGTTTCGTGCCGCTTGTGAAAGAACGTGCGTTCCTTCAGGTCCTGGGGACGCCACCGGGCGGTTCCGGACTCGATACTCTCGAGAGCTTCGAGCAGCACTTTGGGAATCAAATCGATTGTCGCCCTGACCAACTCCGTCGCGGTATCTCGGGGGCCAATGGGAATCGCAGCCTGCGTAAGGATGTCTCCGGTGTCGAGTTGGCCATCCATTCGATGTGCGGTCAAACCGACTTCTTCGGCACCGCTGATCAGCGCCCACGCGATCGGTGAGAACCCCGTGAACCTCGGAAGCAGCGAGTCGTGCAGATTGAGCGTTCCGTGTGCTGGGTAGGCGAAAATCTCCGGCGGCAACCAGGTGCGCCAATTGTTGGCAATGATGATGTCGGGCTTCCACGCATGAATTTGTTCACGCAGGTTTGCGTCCGGGCGTCGAGCAAGATGGACTTCAAGTTCGTGCTCGCGGGCAAGATCCTCGACCGAGTCGGCCCAAATGCTTTCGTAGACCTGGTCGCTGGCCGGATGAGTGACGACGCCTACCACTTCGTGCCTGGACTCGATCAAGGTCTGCAGAGTCTTCTGCCCCCAGGTCTGGTAACCGAACATCACAACTCGCATGACGACCCTTTCATCGAAACAACATCTTCGAACATGGCGCGTGAGGCGCCTCCGGCCTACGTGAGCACCGCGTCCAGCATCGCCCGGGACGCCAAGGAATCGACGAGCTCTCCGGAGCGAACGGCGATGTTGGACAACAACGACGACGTCAGACCGTGCGAATGTTCGGTACCACCCTGGAGGTAGATGCCGCCCGTGACGTTGCCTGTCGTGCGCAGACGGTAGTCGCGCTCGACTTCGGGCGTCCCGTCGGGGCCGAATACGCACTCGTCCGCCAGAGGCCCCAGGATGCCGCGCAGGTCCAACGGCCGGAACCCTGTTGCGTAGATGACGGCGTCACAGATCAATCGTTCCTCGCGGCCGGTTGGACGATGCAACACCGATACCTCGACGCCGGAGTCGGTCTCGCGCGGGATCGACACTTCCGAGGCACCGCGAACGAACAGTCTGCGTGTGCCTGCCACCCGCTCGGTGTACTCGCGGTTGTAGAGGTCCTCGATCAGCGGGAGATCGACGGCCGAGTAGTTGGTGCTGCGGTGATAGGCGATGAGCTGCTCGCGAAGCTGCGGCGACGACACATAGAAATCGTCGACGGCTTCGGGATCGAAAACCCGGTTGGCATAGGGACTGTCGTCCGCAGGACTGTAGCCGTACTTGCCGAAGACGCCGTGTACTTCGGAATCGGGATAGCGGTCGTGGAGGTGAGCCACCACCTCGGCCGCGCTCTGCCCTGCACCGACGACTACGAATCGGCCCTGCGTCGGTTCTGGGAGAGCCTCGAGATGATCGAGCACGCGATGATTGTGAAAGACCCGGGTGCCGGCCGACACGCCGTCGGGAAGGATTGCCGTGAGACCACCGGCCAGTACGACGTTGCGAGCACGCAGGAGCTGCGACCCGAGGGCACCCCGTACTCGGACTTCGAAAAGTTCCCCGTTCCAGGAGACTTCGGTCGCCGTGGTGCCGTACAGCACATCCGCGTCGACCTTGTCCGCAGCCCATCGCAGGTAGTCGTGGAACTCGATGCGGGAAGGAAAGAACGTCTGAAGGTTGATGAAGTGGTTCAACCGGTCTCGCTGCGCGAGATACTCGAGAAACGTGTACTCACTTCTGGTGTTGCGCTGGGTCGCCAGGTCCTTGAGGAACGAAATCTGCATCGTCGCACCGGGCAGCAGCATTCCGGGGTGCCATCTGAACTCCGGCTGCTTCTCGACGAACACCGACGTGATTCGTTCTTCGACAGGGACTTCGGCATTGCGTTCCCGCAGCGCTATGGCCAACCCCAGGTTGGACGGGCCGTATCCGACTCCGAGAATATCCACTACATCGGTAGCGCTGTTCACCTTGAGCACGGGCCGTCCTTAGTCTGTCGGGGTCAACTAGCTAAGCCTAACCTATCCAACGTCGAAAGGTTCGGGCTATCTATGCGCGCCGACGAGCCAGCGGAATGACGAGGGGAGTGTGCGACTCCGGATCCTCGATGATGCGACACGGAAGACCGAACACCGATTCGACCAGCTCAGCAGTGATTACATCCGCAGGTTTTCCGGACGTGACCACCTCACCGTCTTTCATGGCAATGATGTGGTCGGCGTAGCGGCACGCGTGATTGAGATCGTGCAGCACTGCCACCATAGTGCTGCCCTGCTCACGGTTGAGTTGCGAGCACAACTCCAGCAAGTCGATCTGGTGTGCAATATCGAGAAATGTCGTCGGCTCGTCGAGAAGCATCAGCGGTGTTTGTTGAGCGAGAACCATTGCCACCCATACCCGTTGCCGCTGACCACCGGACAGCTCGTCGACCAACCGACCGGACAGCTCGGTAACCCCGGTTGCGTTCATCGCGAACACGACGGCGGACTCGTCCTCGCGCGACCACTGCTTGATCAGCTTCTGATGCGGATACCTGCCTCGCGCAACGAGATCCGCGACGGAGATGCCGTCGGGTGCAATCGACGTCTGCGGCAACAGACCCAGTCGTCGGGCGACTTCCTTGGCCGGGTACGAGCTGATTGCCTTACCGTCCAGCAGGACATGCCCGGCTTCGGGCTTCAGCAGCCGCGACAGTGCTCTCAGCAGAGTCGACTTGCCGCACGCGTTGGGACCGACGATCACGGTGAATTTGCCGTCGGGTATCTCGACGGACAAGTTCTCACTGATGATCCGCTTGTCGTAACCGATCGTCACGTTGTCCGCGTGCAGTCGCGGTTGCTTCTTCTCGGTCATCACCTGAGTCACTGCTTTCTACCTTCCCGAGCCAACAACCACACGAAGTATGCGCCGCCGATCGACACCGTCACGACCCCGACAGGCAGCTGAGTCGGCGCGAAAATGCGCTGCGCCACCCAGTCGCTCACGACGAGCAGGAATGCGCCCATCACCGCCGACGGGATCAATGCCACGCCCGCAGTCTTGGTCAGCCGCCGCACCAGCTGCGGCGCGGCCAACGAGATGAACGAGATCGGGCCGGCAGCGGCAGTGACCAATGCCGTCAGAGCGACTCCGAGAACCATCAACAGCAGCCTTGTCGGCTCGGCGCGAATACCGAGCGCCTTGGCTGCGTCGTCACCCATCTCCAACATCGGCAGTCGCTTCGCGATGACAGCCAGAAGCGGGGTGATGACGATCAGGACGGCAAGGACCGGTCCGACCTGCGCCCAGCTCAGACCGTTGAGGCTGCCCGCACCCCACACCGCCGCTGCCATGGCGTCGGCCAGGTCCGCCTTGATGATGAGCCAGGTGTTGATCGATGCCAGAATCGCGCTCATTGCGATACCGACGATGATCAACCGGAAGCCCTGCACGCCCTTCTTGAACGCGAGTAGGTACACCACTGCGGCAGTGCAGATTCCGCCGATCAACGCGCCGGCGCCGGTCTGGTAGTACCCGCCACCGAGGGTCAGAATAACGACGAGGGCGCCGGTGTAGGCACCGGTATCGAAGCCGATGATGTCGGGACTACCCAAAGGATTTCGCGTCAGCGACTGAAAGATCGCCCCGGACACACCGAGCGCACCACCGAGCAGCAGCGCGAGCGCGACGCGAGGGAAACGCCACTCCATGACGACAAGTTCGGTGAACCTCGGTGCGTCGGAGAACAACGCCTGCAGTACTTCGCCCGGCGCGATCTGGTAGTCCCCGGTCCCGAGTGCGATGACCGACACCACAAGGGACAGCAGCGCCAGAATCGAACAGACAAGAACGGTTCGGACGTCGATGCGTCCGTTGATCTTGTCGTCGGCGATCCTGAGTATGCGTACCTTGCGCCCGAAGTCCACAACCGTCACAGGCTCATCCGATTCACTCCGCAGGCTGCGCTCACAGGCCACTCACCTTCTTACGACGAACCAGAAGGATGAGCACCGGAGCCCCGACGAAGGCCGTCACGATGCCGACCTGCAGTTCCCCGGGCCTGATGACGATGCGGCCGACGACGTCGGACAGCAAGAGCAGGCATGGCGCCGCCACCACGGTGTACAGCAAAATCCACCGTTGGTCGGGGCCGACGAACCAACGGACCATGTGCGGAATCATCAGGCCGACGAAGCCGATCGGCCCGGCCGCAGCGGTCGCGGCACCCGCGAGCAGTGTGACCGCGATGACTCCGATAACCCTGGTGTTCTTCACCTTCGCACCGAGCGATTGTGCGAGGTCGTCGCCGAGGGCGATGGCGTTCAGGGGCCGTGCGATGACGATCGCCAGAATCAAACCGAGGATGACGAACGGGCTGATGGCGAAGGAGATGTCGAGGCCGCGCCCGGACAGTGAACCTGCACCCCAGAATCGCATCTTGTCGAAGGCTTCGGGGTTGAGCAGGGTCATCCCCGTCGTGATACCGCCGAGCACCGCGCCGAGCGCAATACCGGCCAACGTCAACCGAATCGGCGTTGCACCGGCCCTACCCATCGACCCCAACACGTAGACCGCGACCGTCGCAAGAATCGCCCCGAGGAAGGCGAACCAGATGTACGACCAGATTCCGGTGAACCCGAGCAGCCCGACTGCCAAGGTCACCAAGAACGCCGCGCCCGCATTGACGCCCAGAATTCCTGGATCCGCCAACGGGTTTCGAGTCATCGCCTGAATGAGCGCGCCGCTCACTCCGAGGGCGACTCCGACGATCAGGCCCAGAATCGTTCGCGGAACACGGAGTTCGCGGATGATGACGGCATTGTTGGAGTCGTCGTAGGCGAACAAGCCGTTCCAGACTTCGTTCAGCGGGATGTACTTGGTACCGACCGCGATGGAAAGCAGACAGATGGCGGCCAGAAGGCCGATGACGAGAATCAGGCCAGCCGTCCGGCGGGCGTTGGTCTTGGCCAGTCCGCCGGGAGTGGACGGGCTTTCCAGCTGGCCGGATGCCGGTTCCTCCAGGTGGGCTGCGTCACCTGCCTTGTTCTGAACCGTCGTCATGCTTTACCTGCCTTCGAGGACTGCGTCGGCAACGGGGCCGGCTCGACGCAGGTCCAGCGCCGATATTCCCCATCCGAACAGTTGATGTGCAGTGACGACCAATCCCGCTCGACGCGCAAGTGCGTCGAACTCGGCTCGGGTCCTGACCCCGCTCCCGTACATGCACAGCAACAACAGATCGAACTCGGCTTGATCCTCGCCCACCGCCGCGTCGTCGAGCAAGCGCTCCACGACGACGAGCTTTCCGCGGTCACCGATGCCTACTGCCGCATTGGTGAGCAAGAGGACGAGATCGTCGTCGGGATAGTGCCCTGTGACCTCGACGAGCAGGTAGACATCGAAGCCGCCGTTCGGAATCCAGGCCGGCTCGGCGGTCGGACTCTGAGCTGCGTCGCGGACACGGCCGCCTGCGGTGGGCCAATTCGCCAGGTCTCGACGAACCCGCGCGAGCTCGCTGGGCATTCCGAGCACACCGGCTTCGATCTGGGAATACTTCGACAGGATCGAGCCGAGCACCACGCCCGACCCAGGACCCGTCACGAGGAGCGTCGATACCCCGTCGAAAGAATAGTCCTCGATCAGCGCCGGACCGAGGAAGGCTGCTTCGTCGGCGATGTGGTCGTGATGAAGTCCAGCCAACCGGGGATCTTCGTCGAGGTCGACGCTCAGTGTCCGTCCCGTTATGGCACTCGAGCTGGCCGCACCGCCGCGTAGGCTTTCGACGAGCCCGGTGACGGACAACTCCACCCGCGCTTCGATGCCGTCGAGATCGAGCCAGTTCGAGATCCAGTCGTCCCCGAGCATGGCGTCCCCGACGTCTCCGGGCACCAACTTCCCGGTCCCGTCGAACGCGAGCACCTCGACGGCCACCAGATACCGGACGAATTTCGCCAGAGCTCTGGGATCGGTCCCGGTTGCTGCGGCCAATTCCGCCGTCCCGGACACCCCGCGTGAGACGTGCCACGGAATCCTCAGCGTGTTGGCAGCACGAATGGCGAAAGGTGAGAAGATCTCTGCGCGCTCGCTCAGCTTGTCGAACGGCTCGGGATCGTCGACGAGTGTCGGCACGTCCACCCGCCGCCAGTACCCGGTGATGTCGACCATGTCCGGCGGCAACGCGCGGTCCTCGCGAAGATAGCGACGAATCCCCCTCAACGACGTGGATTCGCCTGCAACCCATGCGAACACGCTGCCCTGCGGCCACGGTGCAGCTCGAACAGCCGTCTCGAGCGGGCTGGAAGACTCCGAATTGTCTCGGTACACCCACGTGACCTCGGCGCGGGCATTCGTGGGCATCGGCAGTCGTCGTCCGACGTCGGCAACCTCCACGAACACTCGAATGCTCGATTCCGGTGACGCTTCCTCGAGGTAGCGCGCCATCGCCGGGAGGGCGGTTTCATCTCCGACAAGCAGAACCCAGTCGACTCCCGTCGGCGGAAGTCCCGATCGGACCGGCCCGACGAACGAAATCGAATCACCTGTGACGCAGCGTTTCCCCCACGTCGATGCCACTCCGGTGTCGTGCGAGGCGAAGTCCAGTACCAACTCCGCCGTGTGCTCGTCGAAGCGACGGACGGTGTAGTTCCTCGACACGGGCCGAGGATCTTGTGGCCATTCCACCGTCCGTTCGTGCTGGATCGGCAGGAGCACGGTCCCGGCGTCGTCGACCGGAAAGAACAACCGCACGAAGTCGTCGAACCCCTCGCTGCGAAATGCCGGGAACCGGAAGCCTCCCCGCTCGAATGCGCGAAGTTCCTCCCCGCGCAACACAACTCTCCGCATGCCAGGGCCCAGTTGACGCGTGTCGGTGACCGTGGCGGTGCGGATGACTTCAGGAAATACGACCTGCGGCCGACGGGACCGGGCCATGCCGAGTCAGCCCTGGACGTTCTCGGCAGCGGCGTTCAGGGCGGACGCGACGTCGTCGAGAATGTAGGGAATGGTCAGCACGGTCAGGCCGCCGAACGCGAAATTCTTGTCCACGCTGAAATCCTCCGTCGACGCAATTCGGCCTTCGGTCGAGACGGGCTGTGTTGCAACTGCGGGTTCGGTGAGAAATGCAGTCAGCGTTTCCTTGTCGTAGGCGACGACGAACAACACATCCGACTCGATCGACGACGCCTGCTCCAGACTCAGCTCGAAATAGACGGCCTCGGCATCCTTGGACGGGTCTGCCTTCTGGATGTTCGGTTCGTTGACGAGTCCCAACTGTTCGAGAAATTCGACTCGGACATCGTCGGACTTGCTCACCGCGAAGGTACCCGGGGCGTTCGGAAGCGCGATCGTCACGGTCTTTCCTGCGAGCGCAGGGTATTTCGCTGCTGCATCGGCAATCGAGCTCTCGACGTCCGAGACCAGATCCGCAGCTTCCTTCTCTTTGCCGAGGGCTTTACCCGCGATCGTGAGCTGGTCTTCCCACGAGGCGGTCCACGGCTCGCCCGGATATCCGACGACCGGTGCGATCTGGCTCAGTGCGTCGAATTCTTCCTGGCTCAGGCCCGAGTACGGAGCGAAGATGAGGTCTGGATCTGCTTCGGCGAATTGTTCGATCGGGGCCGCACCCGTCCCGTCTCCGGACAGGAGCGTGGGCGTCTGCACGCCGAGATCCTCCAAAGCTTGTGCGTCCCATTGCAGTACGCCGCGATCATCCGCTCCGTACTGAGCTTCCGCGAAAGTCGGCATTGCGACGGGAACGACGCCGAGCGCGAGGAGTGCATCCTGATTGGACCAACCCCACGTCGCGATTCGTGTCGGGGCTTCGGTGATCTCGGCTTTGCCGAGTGTCGACTCGATAGTCACCGGAAAGGCGGAGGAGTCTGCGGCGGCCGACGATTCGCGGGAGGGTGTCTCGTTCTCACTGCTGGCGCAGCCCGCGACAAGACCGACCGTCACACCTCCGGCAAGAGCGATCGAGGCAACGTTCCTCATCCATGTCGTGCGCATCAACATCGTCGTGAACAACCTTTCGGCAACAGTCATCCGCGCCCGAGAAGGCGAGGCGAGCTACTGTAACACCGACCGAGGATACCCTTACCTCAGTATCCCGCTAGTGGAGCGCCTCGACGATCGCGGCAGCCTTGGTGTCGAGCTCGTCCCGCCGCGGAGATGTCGGACGTGCTCTCAAGCCGAAGCCGTCACCCGTCGTCCGGGGGATCACGTGGAGATGTACGTGGAAAATCTCCTGGCCAGCTACTTCGCCGTCGGCGAGGAAGAAGTTGACCCCGGCACATCGGGGGTCGATCGCCCGGAGAGCGGCGGCGACCTTCTGCCCGACGACGAACAAGTGACCGCCCGTTTCCGGATCCAACTCGGCCAACGATCGCGCTTGCTTACGCGGCACCACGAGGACATGTCCGCTGGTGAACGGACGGATGTCCATGAACGCGACGGCATGTTCGTCCTCGTAGACCATGCTGGACTCTGCGTTCCCTGCAATGATGTCGGCAAAGATCGTGTAGGGATTCATATCTCAACCCTAATTCTGGTCATTCCGCAGGCTGCACTCCCGCTCTACTCTGGTCATTCCGCAGGCTGCACTCCCGCTCTACTCTGGTCATTCCGCAGGCTGCACTCCCGCCCGAGTCCAGGGCCGCTGAAACTGCAACACTGCAGGCCCACGACTAAAGTCTGCCCATGGGTTTATTGGGAGGCGTTCTTTTCGACATCGACGGCGTGCTGGTGACGTCGTGGAAGCCCGTACCAGGCGCAGCAGAAGCACTCGATTTCCTCAACAGCAAGGACATTGCGCGAGCGTTCTTGACCAACACCACCTCCAAGACCCGCGCCCAGATCGCCGACGCCCTGACCGAGGCGGGGATGGCTGTCCACGCCGACGAGATCGTCACAGCAGCATCGCTCACCGCGGATCACCTGCGCGAGACATACCCGGGTGCGCGAACGGTTCTGATCAACAATGGCGACATCGCTGGCGACATGCCGGGCATCGAATTCGTGGAGGAGACCGGAGACGACCCCGACGTAGTCGTCATCGGCGGTGCCGGACCGGAATTCACTCACGAGCGCTTGAGCCGCGTCTACGACTGGCTGTGCCGCGGCGTACCCGTCGTCGCTATGCACCGAAGCCTCATGTGGACCACCGGCGCCGGCTTGCGGATCGACACCGGAATGTACCTCGCCGGGATGGAGAAGGCGTCGGGACACAAGGCCAAAGCCGTCGGGAAGCCCGCACCGCTGGGATTTCAGACCGCCGCCGAGCGCATGGGCGTCGACCCGGTCGATGTGGTCATGGTCGGCGACGACCTGGACAACGACGTACTTGCCGCCCAGGTCGTCGGGATGACCGGAGTGCTCGTCCGGACCGGGAAGTTCCAGCAGGACGCATTGGACCGCCGGGCGAAGCAGGAGTTCGGGCTACAGCCGAGTCACGTCATCGACTCGGTCGCGGATTTGCCGGAGTTGCTGCGCGGGCTACAAGATCGGTGACGGTGTGTACGCCGCCGCCGACGGGTACCGATCGACGAGTGTCTCGACCTCGGACACCACGGCCGCGACCTGAGCTTCGGCAGATCCGATGAATGCGGACTTGTCGGCCAATGCCGCGTCCAGCCCGGCGCGATCGAGCGGGATGCGCTCGTCGGCTGCGAGACGATCCAGTAGGTCCGGCTCCTGGCCCTGCTCGCGCATTGCCAACGCAACCGCGACGGCGTGCTCCTTGATCGCCTCGTGCGCAGTCTCGCGACCGACGCCTGCGCGCACGGACGCCATGAGCACCTTCGTCGTCGCGAGGAACGGCAGGTAGCGCTCGAGCTCCTTGGCGATGACCGCGGGGTACGCCCCGAACTCGTCGAGCACGGTCAAGAACGTTTCGATCATGCCGTCGACAGCGAAGAAGGCGTCGGGAAGGGCGACGCGGCGGACGACGGAGCAGAAGACGTCGCCTTCGTTCCACTGCGCGCCCGCGAGCTCGGCGGCCATCGAGCCGTATCCACGGAGGATGACCTGGAGACCGTTGACGCGCTCGCACGAGCGGGTGTTCATCTTGTGCGGCATCGCCGAGGATCCGACCTGACCCGCTTGGAAGCCCTCGGTGACCAGTTCGTGGCCTGCCATCAGGCGAACCGTGTGTGCGAACGACGACGGGCCTGACCCGATCTGCACGAGAGCCGAGACGACCTCGTGATCGAGCGAGCGCGGGTACACCTGGCCGACGCTGTTGAGTACGTGCCGGAAACCGAGATGGTCGGCGACGATCCGCTCGAGGGCGGTGAGCTTGGCCGAGTCGCCGTCGAACAGATCGAGCATGTCCTGGGCGGTGCCCATCGGGCCCTTGATGCCGCGCAGCGGATAGCGCGCGATGAGTTCCTGAACGCGCGCCAACGCGATGAGCAGCTCGTCGGCGGCCGAAGCGAATCTCTTACCGAGGGTGGTGGCCTGCGCCGCGACGTTGTGGCTACGGCCTGCCATCACGAGCGAGGAGTACTCGGCTGCGCGCTCTGCCAGGCGGGCTGCGACGGCCACGCCGTGGGAGTGAACATGCTCGAGCGAGCGGAGGATCTGTAGCTGCTCGACGTTCTCGGTCAGATCCCGGCTCGTCAGGCCCTTGTGAATGTGCTCGTGCCCAGCGAGAGCATTGAACTCCTCGATACGGGCTTTCACGTCGTGACGGGTAACTCGCTCGCGTTCGGCGATCGAATTCAGGTCGACCTGATCGATGACGCGTTCGTAGTCCGCGATGGCGGAAGCGGGAACGGCCACTCCCAAGTTGGACTGTGCCTTGAGGACCGCGATCCACAGCTGGCGTTCAAGGACGATCTTGTGTTCCGGAGACCAGAGGTCCACCAGTTCGGGGCTTGCATAACGGGTGGCGAGGACATTCGGAATGGTCACGGGAATTCAGTTTACGTGCCTCGTCATCCAGGAGGCGCGACCACGTCGAGAACCTCGAGCAGCATGCTCTTCGCCATCGACCGAGGCTCGGGATCGACTTCACCCAACGCGCCGACGACGGCTCCGTCGACGACGGCGACGAGTCGGCGCAGTTGTTGTTCCCGAACGACCCGGCCGGATCTGCGCAGGACGTCGGTCAGCAGGTCGTCGGTCTGTGCACGAAGCCTCTGCTGGACCTCGCGCAGCTGTGGATGCCGAGCGGATGCGATGAAACGCTCGTACCGGGCGATCAGCCGTTCACGGCCTTCCTCGGCGCCGTCCTCGGGGCCGATGAGCAGATCGACGATCAGATCGACGGTCGATTCCACGTCGTGCGCCAAGTCGCCGAGCTCGTCGATCCGCCCCCGCATGACTTCGAGCTCACGATGGCCCAACACCTCGACTGCGCAGGCGATCAGATCGTCGAGCGATTCGAAATAGTAGGTGGTCGACGCCAGCGGAAGCCCGGCCCGCGACGCGACCGCACGATGCCGCACCGCGTCGAAACCTCCCTCGACGAGCAGATCGGCTGCCGAACATGCCAGTGCGTGACGTCTGCGCTCCCCCTTCGGGGTAGCGCCCGACGCCTTGTGCGAGGCACTTACCTGACCGGTCGACATCGGGATTCATCGTGCCAGCCCGCAGGTCTCCGTCTCAGGCAAACGGGCCATTCACCCATGTGCAATCGTGAACTACATGGGCTTCGCCGCGATAGATCTTCGTTCCGACACTGTCACCCGTCCCGACGCAGCGATGCGGCGAGCGATGGCCGACGCCGAAGTGGGCGACGATGTCCTCGACCACGATCCGACGATGGCCCGACTCGAGGAGCGTGTGGCGTCGGAACTGGGTTATGACGATGCGTTGTGGGTCCCGAGCGGTTCGATGGGCAACCTGATCGCACTGATGCTGCACTTGCAGCGCGGTGACGCGTTTCTCGCGCCCGAGAACGCGCACGTCCTCGGCTCCGAGCTCGGCACCGCCGCGTGGCTAGCGCAGGGGATGCCGCGGGTCCTGCCCCACGACGCCGGTCCTGGTCGCCCGACGCCCGAGACCGTCTCGGCAGCAACGGCCGCCGGTCCGTATTTCGCGCTGAAGACGACACTGCTCTGCTTGGAGAACACCCACAACTTCGCGGGCGGATCGGTCTTCGACGTCGCCGAGTGGAAGGCGCTGCTCGGTGCGGCGCGGACAGCCGGCCTTCTGGTTCATCTAGACGGCGCGCGGGTGTGGAACGCAGCGGTGGCCCTCGGGGTGCAGCCCGGCGATCTGACTTCAGGCGCGGACACCGTCCAGGTCTGTTTGAGCAAGGGCCTCGGTGCACCTGTCGGATCGATGCTCGCATCCGATTCTGCGCGCATCGCCGAGGCCAGACGCATCCGCAAGATGCTCGGTGGCGGCGTCAGGCAAGGCGGGATTCTGGCCGCAGCGGGGCTGCTGGCACTCGACAATATCGGTTCGCTTGCAGGTGACCACGCCAATGCCAAGCTCCTGGCCGACGGCCTCCGGGAGCGGGGCTGGACCGTCGAGGATCCACAGACGAACATCGTCCTAGCCGACGGGCCCTTGTCCGTCGCCGAGCTTGCCGACCTCGGAATCGCTGCGGTCACCGTCGTCGGAAAGATCAGGTTCGTGACACACCGCGACGTGTCCGAGGCCGACATCCGCGAGACGCTCGATCGTCTCTAGAGCCTCCTGCGTGCCGCACCGACCGCCACCACCGACAGCGCGGCAATCACCACCCCGACGAACAAGGGCGAGTAGAGAACAACCGTCGGCGGCACGTAGTTCTCGGCGAGACCGCTGGTCCAGCCGTAGTCCGGCGGCGGCGCGGGCGCAGTGTCCGAGAACAGCGTCGTACACAGGGGAAGCATCGGACCGACCACCGACGCGGCAACTCCCGCGGGCAGGCACGAGCTCATCGCCATTCCCACGGCAAATGGGAATACGACCGCATAGGCGATGGTCGGCACCGCGCCGAGCCACGCAGTGCCTGCCAGCAGGCCGGATGCCGTCACTGCAACGAGCAGACCTGTAGCGACCTTCACCGAGGGACGAAAGAGACCCATTACGGCGCCGCCGAGCAGCGCCAGAACCCCGAGGACAGCTACCCACCACGACGTCGGCCCCCAGCCGAGCCCGTTGACGGACGCCGCGGCGACGGCGAATCCGGCGAGGAGAACATTGCCGTCTCGGGCGTCGACGATTCTGGATGCGGCGAGGACGAGAACGAGAGAGACGATCGCGGCCACAACCCAAGTCGTGGTGGTCGAGGTGAACGAACCCAGATAGACGTACGCCAGCAGAAACCCGAACGGAAGCGCGAGCAGAACGACGGTCGACGGAACGTCGAGTTGATCGATCCCGGACGCGGCACGCAGAGCGACCGCAGCGATCGATGCAGCGACGACGGCGAGAACCACGATCGGGATCGTCGAACTCACTTCGAACGGTTCGGGAAACGAGACCGTCCACCGACCCTCGTCTGCGGGCAGGTGGACGTCCACGGCGCCCTTGAACAACACCGCCGCGAGGATGCCGAGTGCGAAGGCGAGCTGGGACAGTCGGTGACCCGCAGCGATCGCGCCGACCGCCCCGAGGAGCAGCCCTGCGCCGACCGAGTTGGTGCTGACCGCGATGTTGCCGCCGACGGGAACGAACGACGGCACTGCGATGACGATGCACCCCGCCACTGCGGATGCCGCGACGAGTGCCGAACTGCGGCGAATCTGCAGTGCGATCAGGGTCAGCACCGCAGCAACGACGGCGACGGTTCCTGCCCACTGCGGCGAGACGAACGAGCCGAACCAGACGTCGAGCGATTCGGCGATGAGACCGTCGTTGCCGGGAGCCTCCAGAATCGAGTACGCGCCGACGGCGGCGCCCAGTACCGCGGCCAGAGAGGCGCCGTAACGATCGAAGATGTTCACGACCCGAGCAGCGGATTCAGACGCTCGAGCGCCTCACTGATATCGGCGGTCGCGCCTGCAAACGAGAATCTGACGGTGTGGTGGCCGTGGACGGTGTCGAAGTCGACGCCGGGTGCGAGCGCCACTCCTGTTGTCGCCAGGACGTTTTCGCACCACGATCGAGAGTCCTGCGTCAGGTGCCCTATGTCGGCGTACGCGTAGAACGCCCCGTCGGCCGGTGCCAGGTCGGTGATGCCTGCTGCGGTGAGCCCGTCCAACAGGATCCGGCGGTTGTCGGCGTAGCGGCGAACGTGACCGTCCAGTTCGGCGCGCGATTCAGCGGTGAAGGCCGCGATAGCGGCGACCTGCGAGATCGCGGGTGGGCAGACCGTCATGTTCGACGCCAACCGCTCGACCGCGCGGTGTAGATACTTCGGAAGCAGCATCCAGCCGAGTCGCCAGCCGGTCATCGAAAAGTACTTCGACACCGACCCGACGACGACGGACTCGCGTGAGGTTTCCCACGCGCTCGAGGTCTTCACGTCACCGTAGGAGATGCCGTGATAGATCTCGTCGGAGATCAGAAGGGTGCCGTTCGCCTGGCACCACCGGGCGATTGCGGCGAGTTCGTCGGCGTCGACGATGGTGCCGGTTGGGTTGGCCGGACTGGCGATGATCAGGCCCTTCGGCGGTTCCGGCAAGGCGTCGAGCATCGACACCGTCGGCTGAAATCTTGTGTCCTGGGTGCACTCCAGTTCCACTACCCGGCACCCGAGGGCTGCGAGCGTGTTCCGGTAGGCGGGATACCCGGGTCTCGCCAGGACCACGGTGTCGCCGACGTCGAAGGCCGCCAGGAAAAGCAGCGTGAACGCCCCCGACGAGCCGGTGGTGACGACCACATCGTCCGGATCGACCGCGGTTCCCGATTCTTCGGAGTGATACCGCGCGATGGCCTCGCGCAACGGCAGGATGCCGAGCGTTTCGGTGTACCCGAGCAGGTGTGCGTCGAGGGCGTCACGCGTTGCCTGCAACACTGGTGCCGGCGCAGAGGTCGACGGCTGGCCTGCAGCGAGAGAGAGCACATCGCCGTGTGTACGAGTCCGCACGGCGGCGGCCTTGAACACGTCCATGACGTGAAATGGTTCAATCTTGGATCTGCTCGACTCGATGACCACTCGTCGAGGCTATCTTCGAAGAAAGTACCCATGACACATCCCACCGCCGATTCCGTCGCCGACGCCCTCGCGGCCCTGCGTGAGAACGCCCCGCTGGTGCAATCGCTGACCAACATCGTGTCCGCCAACTTCGTGACCAACGTCCTTCTCGCAGCGGGCGCAAGCAATGCACACATCGACAATGTCCACGAGGCCGCGGGTTTCGCAGCGGTGGCTGGGGGCGTTCTGATCAATCTCGGGACTCCCGACGACGGCACGGCCGAGGCATTCGAACTGGCAGCCGACGGTGCAGTGGCCGCCGGGACGCCGTGGGTGCTCGATCCGGTCGGGGTCGGCGGGCTGCCCTGGCGCACACAGCTGGCCGCACGGCTTGCGACGCAGAGCCCGACGGCCATTCGCGGCAACGCATCCGAGATCATTGCGCTTGCCGGTCTGGGCAATTCGACTCGCGGAGTCGACTCGGCGTCCGATTCCGGTGACGCCGTCCCGGCAGCCGTGACGCTTCTCGATCGGGCCACCGCGGTGTCGGCGTCGGGGCCGGTCGACTACGTGGTTGCGCGCGGCGAGAACGGCCCGATCGGCGTCACGGTATCGGGCGGCAGTGCACTCCTGACCAAGGTCACCGCAACTGGATGCTCGCTCGGTGGCCTCGCTGCTGCCTACCTCGCAGTTGCCGAGTCACCGCTACTCGGCCTCACCGCTGCGCACGCGCACTTCGCCGTCGCATCCGAGCTGGCAGAGCACAATTCGTCCGGGCCAGGATCGTTCGCCGTCGCGTTTCTCGATGCACTCGCGTCGGTGTCCCCCGAAGATCTGAGAACACACGCACGTATCGAACCCTTGAACCTGTGAGCCGTTCATCCACAGGTGGGCCGGTTATCCACAGATGTCGTTTCGGCCGACACCGAGCTCCGATTTTCGCGCAGTGTATTCATGCATGGGGGTTTACACACGTGCACAATTGGCAGCGGCCGGGGTCGCACGATCAGGGCTGACGCGGAGAGTGCGTGCCGGCACCTTGGTAAGACTGTTGCCCGGCGTGTATTCCGATCCTGAGCCATCGATGATCGATCGCTGGGTGGCTCTGACTCTATGGCGCGAGGATGCCGTTCTGAGCCATGCCACCGCGGCGTATCTGTGGGACTTGCTCCCAGACGCACCGCCGACCGTCGACGCAACCGTCCCCCGCGCAGCCAGACCGGAAGCGCCTGAGTGGCTCACCCTTCACCGTCGGACGGTCGTAGCCGCCGAACGCCACGGGTTTCCTGTCGTGCCGGTAGCGCAGTGCTTCATCGATGTCGCCGCGACGCTTCAGGGGGTCCCGTTGGAGCAATTCTTCGACCGCAATATCGGGATGCGGGTGTCATGGCGGGCCGTGGCCGATCACTGCGATGAGGCCAAAGGCATGGCGGGTATAAGCGAGGTACGACGACAGCTTCTGCTGTGCTGTCCGGGGACACTGTCGGAGCCGGAACGACTCGTAGCACGGGCAGTTCGCAAACGAGGAGTGCGGATGGATATCAACGCACCGATAGGCCCATACGTCGGAGACCTGGTCGAGTACACCGCGAAAGTCGACATCGAGGTCGACGGGCGGAGCTATCACATCGCACCGATCCCGTTCGACAACGACCGGACACGTCAGAATTGGATGGTCCTGCGGGGCTGGCTGGTGCTGCGCTACTCCGCTGCAACTGTCTACCGCGATGTGGACAAGGTCGCCGACGAAATCGTTGCGGTGGTGCGCAGGCGTAGGAGGAACAGGGGTGCATAGAGCTCCACGATTGAGGACAATATGCGGGAAACCGTAGTCATCCGAATATTGTGGAGCGTAAGGCTCGCACTACAGCTGTATACGACCCTCGAGCGCAGCCAAGCCGATGTCCGTGCGGAAGTGGCTGCCCGGCAGACGGATGGACTCGATCTTGGAGTACGCGTCAGCTCGCGCAGCAGCGAGGTCCGCGCCGCTACCCACCACGCTGAGCACACGGCCGCCGGACGAGACGACAACGCCGTCCTTGATAGCAGTGCCGGCGTGCAGTACGCCCTCCGCGTCGGCACCGGAAATCGCATCCCCCGTGCGCGGACGGCCCGGGTAGTTCTCCGCGGCGAGAACTACGGTCACTGCGGCGCCGTCCTTCCACTGCAACGGCGCGAGCGAATCCAACGTTCCGGTCGCGGTGGCGTTCAGTGCCTCACCGAGCGGAGATTCGAGTAGAGCCAGGACAGCTTGGGTCTCGGGATCACCGAAACGACAGTTGAATTCGACGACCGCGGGGCCCTCGGCACCGATCGCGAGACCGGCGTAGAGCAGACCGTTGAAGGACGAACCGCGCTTGACCAGTTCTGCGGCAACAGGTTCGACGACCTCGGTGACGATCTGCTGGACGACCTCCGCGGGCAACCACGGTAGCGGCGTGTACGCGCCCATCCCGCCGGTGTTGGGTCCGGTGTCTCCGTCGCCGACGCGCTTGTGGTCCTGCGCGGGCAGAAGGGGTACGACGGTTTCGCCGTCGACGAGGCAGAACAGCGACACCTCGGGTCCGTCGAGGAAGGATTCGAGCAGCACCGGGTGTCCGGTCTCGAGCAGTTCGGCAGCGTGATCACGAGCAGCAAGGCGATCGGTGGTGACGACGACGCCTTTGCCTGCGGCGAGCCCGTCGTCCTTGACGACCCAGTTGGGCCCGAAGCGGTCGAGGGCTTCGTCCAGCTTCGCGGGCGAGTCGACGATTTCGCTGTGCGCGGTGCGAACACCGGCCGCCGCCATGACGTCCTTTGCGAACGCCTTCGAGCCCTCGATACGCGCAGCCGCGGCCGAGGGCCCGAAGGTAGCGATACCCGCGTCGCGGAGCGCGTCGGCGACACCGAGAACCAACGGGACCTCGGGGCCGATGACCACGAGATCGGCTTCGAGTCTCTTCGCCAGCTCGGTGACAGCTTCACCCGAGGCGACGTCCACGGAATGCTGCTCCGCGAGCTTCGCCGTGCCTGCGTTGCCAGGAGCGACCAGCAGCTTACTGACCTTCGGATCCTTGCTCAGCGCAAGAAGAAGGGCGTGCTCACGAGCACCTGAACCGATTACGAGTACGCGCACAGTGCATCAGACTATCGGCTCGAGCGCGACGAACGAAAAACGCATCAGCTCAGGTCGTACAAGGTCACACCGTCGACCGTGGTGGCTGTGTAGTTCGCGGTGACCCACTTCGAGATCTCTGCGGATGTTCCCGAGTCCGAGCCGCGCATTCCCCCACCGGCGATGAAGTAGTGGATCTGGCCGTCTGCCACGTATTTCTGGAACTGTTCGAGCGTCGGTGACGGGTCGGAGCCGTTGAATCCGCCGATCGCCATGACGGGTTCCTCGGTGGCCAACTGGTAGCCGGATGCACTGTTGGATCCCACGGCTGCCGCGACCCAGGTGTACGAGTCTGCATCTGCCTCGAGAAGCGACGTGATCGCTTCGGTCGGTGTGCTGCCGTTGAGCAGGCCGCCTGCGCCCATCGGCATTCGATCCTGCCTCTGTCCCATGCCGCCTCCGTCGGGCATGCCCATTCCTCGGCCACCGCCCATGCCGCCGGGTCCACGCATACCGGTCGACGGACCAGCGGTGACGATGGATCCGGTGTGCGGGGTGCCGATGGTGTCCACGGCATAGGCCGTCGGGCCGGCGAGCGAACCGAACATCACCGCAAGAACCGACGCGACTGCGAGCTTTCCGCGGGTCATCGCGGGGATGAGCAGCAACACTGCTGCGACCGATCCCACCACCAGAACCGCCCATCGGAGCCACGGAACGAAATCGGCACTGCGGCCCAACAGGATCCACGACATCGCTACCGCAGCCAGAATCGCGATGGCCATGCCGATACGTACCCAGTACCGTTCACGGTTGCGCCATGCCAGCACACTTCCCGCGCCGATCGACGCGGCGATCGCGGGTGCGAGCGCCACCGTGTAGTACGAATGAAAGATCCCTGCCATGAAGCTGAAGGTCAGCCCAGTGACCAGCAGCCACAGGCCCCACACGCCGAGCGCGGCGCGCTGCGGGTCGGTGCGACGAACGCGGCCGCGCAGAACGAATCCGAGCACCAACAAGATCAGAGCCGATGGGATCAGCCACGCGATCTGGCCGCCCTGCGAGGAATCGAACATTCGCGTGATGCCAGTTTCGCCCCACATGCCGCCGCCTGCGCCCTCGCCTGCCCCGTCGGCGCCGATGGCGCCCGGGGTCACGCTTCCGGTTTCCTCGCCGCTCAGGCGACCGAGACCGTTGTAGCCGAGCGTGAGTTCGAGGATCGAATTGTTCTGGGAGCCACCGATCCACGGCCGCGAGGATGCGGGCCATAGTTCGACGACGAGAAGCCACCACCCGGCCGAGGCGATCGCGGCACCGAGCGCCGCGAACAACTGAAGAAGTCGTTTCACGAATGTGGGCGGCCCGGCTGCGATATACATCAGCGCGATCGGGGGGACCACCAGCATGACCTGGAGTTGCTTGGTCAAGAACCCGAACCCGACGAATACTCCGGTGAGCACCAGCCAACGAGTGCGTCCGTCCTCGACCGCCCGCATCGAGGCCCACACCGCAGCGATCATCAGCAGCACGAGCAACGCGTCGGGATTGTTGAAGCGGAACATCAGTGCAGCAACCGGAATCACGGCGAGCGTGAGACCGGCGAGAAGTCCGGCGGCTGCTCCGAATTGGCGTTTGATGGTCGCCCAGAGCAGCGCGACGGATCCGACGCCGAGCAGTGCTTGTGGGATCAGCATCGCCCAGGAGCTGAGGCCGAAGATGCGAACCGACAGCGACATCAGCCACAGCGACATCGGCGGTTTGTCGACGGTGATCGAGTTGGCGGCGTCGGACGAACCGAAGAAGAACGCCTTCCACGATACCGAACCAGCCTGTACTGCAGCAGAATAGAAGGAGTTCGCCCAGCCCGAAGCGCCAAGGCCCCAGATGTAGGCGATGGCCGTGCCGACGAGGAGAGCCCCGAGGCCGATCCATTCCCATCGCCGGCCCCCACCCAGCGCCGGCTTCTCGATCGGACGTTCTAGCACGACAGTCACTTCTGCACATCCTTCTCGCTATTGAAAACCCAACGGAGGGCGATGAATCGACACACTGTCGCAACGAGATTCGCGACAACGAGGACGGCAAGTTCGACGTGCCTGGACACGCCGGGAGCCCATTCGTGCAGGAGCGCAAGCGAACCGCTGGTAACGAGAAGCGCGAATCCGAAGACGAGCAGCCCCTGGAGCTGATGCTTTCCCGCGTCCTCCGATCCCCGGATACCGAACGTGAAAGCGCGGTTGGCTGCTGTGTTCAGCACGGCGGTAATGAGCAAGCCCATGAAGTTCGCCGCCTGTGCTCCGATCAACGGATGCAGTACCAAGTAGAGCAGGCCATAGGCAACGGTGCTGGCAACGCCGATGATGCCGAATCGAACCAGCTGCCCGACCATTCCGTGCGGCACACCGGTCACGAGCGGCTCCCGTCCGAGACTCTTGCGCAGTTCGGCGACCGGAAGGTCACCCGATGCGAGCGCTCGGCCGACGCGCCAGCACCCCAACAGGTCCGTCACCGCGGTATCGATGATGCTGACGCTGCTGTTCGGGTCGTCGACCCAGTCGACCGGAACCTCGTGGATCCGCAGGCCGGCTCGCTCGGCGATGACGAGTAGCTCGGTGTCGAAGAACCAGCCCGTGTCCTGCACGAGAGGGAGCAGTTCACGGGCGACGGTGGCACGCATCGCCTTGAAGCCGCACTGTGCGTCCGAGAACCGCGCTCGGAGAGAGGTGCGAAGAATGAGGTTGTAGCTCCGCGAGATGAACTCACGCTTCGCACCGCGGACGACGCGGGACGAGTGAGCGAGCCGGGAGCCGATCGCGAGATCGGAATGTCCCGACATCAGCGGGGCAATCAGCGGCATCAGTGCATTCAGGTCGGTGGAGAGGTCGACGTCCATGTAGGCGACCACGTCGGCGTTCGAGTCGAGCCAAACCTCTTTGAGTGCGCGCCCGCGGCCCTTCCCCTCGAGGTGACGGACGCGGACACCGTCGATTTCCCCGGCCAGACGAGTCGCGACCGCGAGTGTGTTGTCGGTACTCGCATTGTCGGCGATGGTGATCCGCGAACGAAACGGGATTTCGGACTCGAGGTGGGCGTGCACCCTGCGGACGCATTCTTCGAGGTCGGTTTCCTCGTTGTGGACGGGAATGACCACCTCTAGGGTGGCAGCCCCGACCGAGCCTGGCTCACGGCCGTCTGCTCGTCGTAGCGAGTTCGTTGTCATAGGACAAAAGACTCGTCCGCTCCCCTGCGTTCCTCCTGGGTCGAGGCTGGCAGTCTCCTGGGAGTACCTGCGCATATCCTGGGCCCATGGCATCGATTTTCAGCAAGATCATCAGCGGCGAGATTCCGGGACGATTCGTATGGGAGGACGAGGACGTCGTCGGTTTCCTGACGATCGCTCCGTTCACCCAGGGCCACACGCTCATCGTTCCGCGCGAAGAGATCGACCAGTGGCAGGACGTCGACGGGGCTGTCTTCGGCAGGCTGACGGCCGTGGCACAGAAGGTCGGTCAGGCCGTGGTCAAGGCCTTCGACGCGCCGCGAGCAGGCTTCCTGATCGCAGGTCTCGAGGTGCCGCATCTGCACCTGCACGTCTTTCCCGCATACGAGATGGGCAACTTCGACATCTCCGGCGCCGACCCGAGCCCGACGGCGGAATCCCAGGACGAGGCGGCCGTAAAGATCAAAGAGGCTCTCACCGACCTGGGCTACGGCGCGAACGTACCTACCTGATCGGTTCGAGTAACCGTCGCGGCGAACGCAGAGCCTTCGACACTGCGTTCGGCCGGGCGGTTTCACCGATGCCGGGACCCGGACGCATG
The DNA here is from genome assembly GCF_003641205.1 of Rhodococcus sp. P1Y. NCBI lineage: Bacteria > Bacillati > Actinomycetota > Actinomycetes > Mycobacteriales > Nocardiaceae > Rhodococcus > Rhodococcus sp. P1Y. Next base: position 1,929,245 of record NZ_CP032762.1, on the reverse strand, counting down.
GATACCTCCCGTGGCCCCGGAACCACCCTGCACGACGGGCACATTCCGACGCCCGTCAGCAGGCTTCCGCAGTCGGCGTGAAGGAATTCCCGACGCGCACCTCCTGGCGACGGCACGTGCCGGCCACCCCATTGGTTCAGCGCGAACACGACGGGCCACAGATCCTCCATGGCACTCGTCGGCACATATTCCTCGCGTCCGCCGTGCGGCATACGTTGCAGCAGTCCGGCATCGACGAGGCCGGCGAGTCGCTGCGTCAGAACGGCTTTGGACATCTCCAGGTGTGTCTGGAAGTCGGAGAATCTACGGACGCCGAACAGCGAGTTGCGCACGATCAGAAGCGTCCACCGCTCTCCGATCAGTTCCAGTGCGCGCGCCATCGAGCAGTCCTGACCTTCGTAGTCGACGCCCAGTGCCATACCGGCGAGCCTACCTCAAATGGTCTGTTGACCGAACCATATTGCCGGGTTACAGTTCGGCCACCGAACCGAAGGGTACCGATGACCACCACCGACCCAGTTGTGCTCCAAAGGCGCTCGCTGATCGTCGCCGCGTTGGGCACCCTGCTCACACTCGTCGCCTTCACTGCACCGCTGGCGACCATCAATTCGACGGCGTCGAATCTGGGCAGTGATCCCGCGGGCAAGACCTGGATCCTGAGCTCCATGAGCATCGGACTCGGCGCGGCCCTCCTCACCGCCGGAACCGTCGCCGACGATTTCGGGCGTCGTCGCACGTTTGCTGTCGGCGCGATCGTCCTTGCCGCAGGTTCCATTGCATGTGCGGTCGCACCCAACACGCTGGTGTTCGTTCTGGCCCGCATCGTTCAAGGCCTCGGCGGCGCCGCCCTCGTCGCATCCAGCCTCGGCATCATTGCGCACACACATCCCGCCGGGCCGTTGCGCGCCCGCGCCAGCGGCATATGGGGTGCAAGTGTCGGAGCTGGTATTGCCCTCGGCCCGTTGATCTCTGCCGGCTTCGACCGCGTAGCCACGTGGCGTGACGCCTACGTCCTTCTCGCCATCGCGGGTGCAGCCCTGGCCTACGCCGCCCACCGATTCGTCGCCGAGTCACGCACCGACACACCACGGGGTCTCGACCCGGTCGGGGCACTCCTGCTGGGCCTCGGCGTGAGCGCACTGCTCGCCGCGCTTGTTGAGGGCAGACAGGGCTGGGCGCAACCGCTTCCGATCGGCCTGTTCGTCGTCTCCGCGGTGCTCCTCGGCATCTTCGCAATCATCGAGTACCGCAGCCCGTCCGCGATGTTGGATCTGAAACTGTTCACCCAACCTGCGTTCGTCGCAGCCACCGTCGCGGCACTGATGACCGGTGCGGGCATCATCGCGCTGATGTCGTTCATGTCCGGTTTCCTTGGCAACGCGTACGGAATCGACGCCCTCGGTGCCGCATTCTTGCTGTTCGCCTGGTCGGGCACATCCGTCCTGACCGCGCTGCTCGCCCGCCGAATCCCGCCGAGCATTTCCGGCGGCACGCAGCTCGCGGTCGGCCTGCTGGGAGTTGCAGTGGGACAGGTGTTTCTGCTCGGCTTGTCCGAGGATTCAACCTGGACGAGGTTGCTTCCTGGGCTGCTGATCGCCGGTGTGGCGAGTGGAGTCCTCAACGCGGCCCTTGGACGCGAAGCCGTAGCCAGTGTTCCCGCCGGACGCGCGGGCATGGGGAGCGGCGCGAACAACACCGCCCGCTATGTAGGCTCCGCAGTCGGCGTGACGGTGGTGGCCGTGCTGGCAGTTCCCACCGGAACTCCCACTGTCGCAGGACTGGTCGAGGGCTGGAACAGCGCTGTCATCTTCACAGCTGCGGCCTCGATCGTCGGTGCACTCGTCGTACTCGCATGCAGAAGCAAGTCCCGCTAGAGCACACGAGGAAGTTCCACGCGGAAGGTCGCGCCCGCGCCAGAAGTGCTATCGACGGTCACCGAACCACCATGTGCGGCAACGAGCGCCGCGACGATCGACAAGCCGAGGCCGCTCCCCCCGCTCTCGCGCGTACGCGAGCTGTCGGCGCGGTAGAAGCGTTCGAAGACGTGATCTGCTTCTTCGGTGGAAAGCCCGGGTCCGGTGTCACGAACCTCGAGCAATACCGACGTGTCCGTCGTCCCGACGCGGACGGTGATGGTCGCGTCTTCAGGGGTGTGCCGGATGGCGTTTCCGACGAGATTTCCCAGTACCTGACGAAGCCGCGCGTCGTCGCCGACCACCTCGGGAACCCCAGGACCGGATAGCATTTCGAGGGAGATGATGCGATCGGGGGCAACTGCTTTTGCGTCGTGTACCGCGTCGGCGGCGATGGTCAACACGTCCACCGATGTCGCTTCCAATGGGCGCTGCGCATCGAGTCGCGCCAGCATCAACAGGTCCTCGACGAGCAGACCCATACGCGCGGACTCGCCCTCGATCCTGTTCATCAGCAGCGTGATGTCGCTCATCGCGCCCTGGCGGTAGAGCTCGGCGAACCCGCGGATCGTGGTCAGCGGGGTCCGCAGTTCGTGGCTGGCATCGGCGACGAAGCGCCGCATCTTCTCCTCCGACGCGCGGGCTGCTTCCTCGGACGCTTCACTGGCGGCGAAGGCCCGTTGAATCTGAGCCAGCATGCCGTTGAGCGCCGTCGAGAGCTTTCCGATCTCGGTTCGAGTACTTCGCTCGGGGACCCGCTCGTGCAGATCGCCCGCAGCGATGGCCGCCGCCGTTTTTTCCACCTCGACCAGGGGTCGCAAACTTCGCCGTACGACGAAATATGCCAACACCGCCAGAACAGCGAGAACTATTGCACCGATGATCAATTGGAGGACTATCAGCTTGTCCACCGTGATCTGTGCAGGCGTCAGAGACTGAGCGACCAACGTGGTCCCCTGCGAATTGGTGACGGTCAGCGCTCGCCACTCGGTGCTGCCACCGTCTTCCGAACCAACCGTTGTCGGCCGTGAGGTATCGATGCCGTCGACGTCGGGAACGTCCACGCCGGCTTTCTCCTCGAAGTTCACCGCACCGGAAGAGTCGACCGATTTGACGTAGAAGTCCGTCGGTGGCCGCCTGGATCCGTTCGGCGGTGGCGGGGCGTCGTTCCGCGGCTCCGCCCACCCGCGCGAGGCGTCGAACAGGGTTTTGTCGACACGATCGACAAGCGACTGCTCGAGTGCGGAGGTGACCGCCACACCCGACGCCAACAGGCCCGTTGCCACGAGCAACAGCAGCGCCGCGACCAGGGTGAATCGCAGCGGCACGTCCCTGAGCTTGGGCAGCGTTGTCACCGCGGCTGCCGCATCACGTATCCGACACCTCGGAGCGTATGGATGAGCCGGATATCGCCGGTGTCGACCTTGCGCCTGAGGTAGGACACATAGGACTCGACCACGCCGACCTCCCCGCCGAAGTCGTAGTGCCACACGTGGTCGAGGATGCGCGGCTTGCTCAATACAGTGCCGGCGTTGACCATGAAGTAGCGCAACAGCGTGAACTCCGTGGGAGACAGCGAAACCGGCTCTCCCGCCTTCCACACCTCATGTGTGTCGTCGTCGAGTTCGATGTCCGCGAACGAGATTCGTGACGGCGCGGTCTCCTCGGTCTTGCCGGAGCGGCGCAGGATGACACGTAGACGGGCGACGACCTCTTCGAGGCTGAACGGCTTGGTGACGTAGTCGTCGGCGCCGAGGGTCAGGCCGGAGACTTTGTCCTCGACGGAATCACGCGCGGTGAGGAACAGGGCGGGCGCGTCGACACCGTCGGCACGTAGACGTCGCAACAGACCGAATCCGTCCATGCCGGGCATCATGACGTCGAGAATCACGGCCTCGGGGCGGAAGGTTCGTGCCTTGTCGAGCCCCTCCGGGCCGGAGGATGCCGTCTGTACGTCGAATCCTTGGAATCGCAGGCTGACCGACAGCAGTTCCAGGATGGTCGGTTCGTCGTCCACGACCAGTACGCGCGCCTCGGGTGTTTCGCTCACTCGTACATGATGAACCCGGTAGCTACTCGCTTGCTGCACACTCGCTGTGAACTTCCTGTGAGGACTCGGGTGAGTGCACAATGGACCGCAATGGTGGAGACGGAGCGGCCGGTTCGCACCCGCCGACCAGTCGGTTCCATGCACGTATTCGCACTGTTGCTCGTATTGGCGATCGTGTTTCGCGACCGTCTGGTGTCAGTCGTCGATTCCGTTCCCGAAGTGCGGACCGGCGCGACGATCTTCCTCGGTGTCTTCGTCCAGGCGACGCCGTTTCTGGTGCTCGGGGTGCTGGTGAGCGGTGCGATCGCAGCGTTCGTGTCGCCGAGGGTCCTGCGGCGAGTGTTGCCCTCGAACGAGAAGGCCGCCGTCGGAGTATCGGGCCTTGCAGGGATGGCGCTGCCCGGCTGCGAGTGCGGGGCGGTGCCGGTGTCGAGACGCTTGATGGATCAGGGCGCGCCTGCGTCGGCTGCGTTGGCCTTTCTGTTGTCGGCACCCGCGATCAATCCGGTAGTCCTGGTCTCGACGGCCGTCGCGTTTCCGGGCGAGCCCGAAATGGTGCTGGCTCGCTTCATCGCCTCGCTGTCCACGGCTCTGGTGATGGGCTGGCTATGGGCACGGATCGGCAAGGCGGAGTGGATCACGGCCCGCTTGGCCGAACACCACGGAGACGAAAACCGGTCCAGATGGGAGGTGTTCTCCGAAGCCGCAAGGCACGACCTGCTGCAGGCAGGGGCGTTTCTGGTGTTCGGTGCGGGAGCTGCGGCTCTGCTGCACATCGTTGTTCCCGACTCGATTCTCGAACACCTGGCCGGCCGGATGCTGCTCGCAATCCTCGTGATGGCCGTGCTCGCCGTCGTGCTGGCACTGTGTTCCGAGGCCGACGCGTTCGTCGCTGCGAGCATGTCCATGCTTCCGCTGCTGCCTCGGCTGGTGTTTCTGGTCGTCGGGCCCGCCGTGGACGTGAAGCTGATGGCGATGCAGGCGGGGAGCTTCGGGCGCGGCTTCGTCGCGAGATTTGCGCCGATCACCTTCGTCGTGGCGATCGCGTGCGCAACGCTGACCGGATATCTGGTCCTGGGTGGTGCGCGATGAAACGCGAAGTGCAGAACGTGCTGCTTCTTCTTCTCGGCGGCGCCATGGTGAAGATCGCGTTCGACGGCAGTTTCGTGAGGTACGTCAAACCGTCGCTGCATCCTTACCTGCTGGTCAGCGGAGTTCTCATTGTCCTGCTGGCTACTGTGGCAATCACCCGAGACATCGCACGAGGCGGTCCCGTTGACGACGGCCATGCGCACAGCAGCCGTCCGTACTGGTTGCTACTCGTCCCCGCCGCTCTGATTCTCCTCGTCCAGCCTCCTGCCCTCACGGTCTCGTCCGTGTCGGATCGCGTCGTGTCGGCCGGACCCATCGAGCGGACCGCGTTTCCACCCCTTCCCGACGGCGATGCCCCCGAGGTTGCGCTCCTCGACGTCGTTCAGAGGGCAGCGAGGGACTCGGCTGGGAGCCTCGACGGCCGGGAAATCACGGTGACCGGAATGCGGGTTCAGAACGCCGACGGCAGCGTCGACCTCGCTCGGATCTTGATCATCTGTTGCGCCGCAGATGCGCGATCGATCCGTATCCACCTGGACCGGCCGCTGGAGGGAGAGTGGCTTCGGGTGCGCGGAACCGTCGCGCAGTCCTCGCCCGAGACCGGCAACATCCCGGTCATGACCGTCACAGGCGTCGAACAGATCCCGGAACCGGCGAACACGTACGCCTATTAGTGGTACTTTGGTACCAGTCCTAACGACTAGCGGACGAGCGCACCGTACCCGGCCAGCGACAAGACGGTGCATGGGAGTGTTTTCTCATGGCTTGGATTGTTCTCGTAATCTCCGGCGTCCTCGAAGCAGTGTGGGCCACAGCCCTCGGCAAGTCCGACGGATTCTCACGCCCTATTCCGACGATCGTGTTCGCCGTCGCCCTCGTAGCCAGCATGGGCGGTCTGGCGTTCGCGATGCGTACTCTTCCTGTTGGCACCGCCTACGCCGTGTGGGTTGGCATCGGCGCCACGCTGACCGTCGCCTACGCGATGATCACCGGCGACGAGACGGCGTCGTGGATCAAGATCGCGCTGCTCATGGGCATCGTCGGCTGCGTCGTCGGCCTGAAGCTGCTGCACTGATGCGTCCAGGAGTTACAGTAACTCCATGAACTGGGTGTCCGCGATCACACTGCCTGCACGCGCTGGGATTGCCATCGCGGAAACCGCCCTCGAGGTGACAGGGACGATTCTCACCACGACGCGTTTCGCGCTCGAAAGCGGAATGGCGTCCCCTGCCAACATCGCCGCTGTCGCCAACCCCAAGGGCGGAACGATGCAGCTGCTCACGCAGCTCGGGCAGCTCACTTCCGACGACCGCGCCCTCGGCAACGCCCTGCGCGAAGGCGGGCCGTTGGACCGCTTGCTCGCGCCGGGTGGCGTCGTGGACCGGTTGACGTCGGAGGAGGGAACCCTCGAACGCCTCCTTGCGGCAGGTGGACCCGTCGACCGCGTGACGGCCACCGACGGCCCCCTCGATCGCCTGCTCGCCGAGGACGGCCCATTGGAGAGATTGCTGGCCGAGGGCGGACTGCTCGATCGAATCACCGCTGTCGACGGTCCGCTCGAACGCCTCACTGCCAAGGACGGCCCCCTCGAACTCTTGACGCGCGAGGACGGCGTCATCGAGCGAGCAATGGCCGAGGGCGGACTGCTCGAGCAACTGTTGTCCGACGGCGGGGCCATCGAACGGTTGACGGCCAAGGGCGGTCCGCTGGACCAGTTGGTCACGCTGTCGGAAACGCTGGCCCAGCTCGCGCCGAACCTCGAACGCATGGGTATCAGTATCGACATCCTGCAGGATTCGGTAGAGATCTTGTCGCAGGCCGTAAATCCGTTGGGCGAGTTGGTCGGACGGCTACCGAACCGGTGGCTCAAGGGGAAGCAGACGGTACACGAGCTTCAGTGAAGGTGTTCGCCGAAGAAGCTGAACACTCTCGCGAATGCGTCCTCGGCCTGCTCGCCTCGCCACCCCATTCCGGTGATCTTGACGAATTTTCCTGCTGCGCCGTCGGGTAGGGCGTTCGCGAAGCCGTGAGATGCACCGGGGTAGGTCTTCACGTCGTGGGCAATACCCTTGGCTGCCAACACTTTCTCGACCTTCTTGCCCGCACCGATCAGCGTCGGATCGTTCTTTCCGTACGACGCCACGATGGGGCACGCGCCGTCGAGGGTCTCCTCGATCTTCTTGGGAGTGATGCCGTAGAACGGCGCGCTGGCGTCGAAACCCCTGGGCGAGAGCAGAAGTGCGAATCCGCCGCCCATGCAGAAGCCGACGATTCCCACCTTTCCAGTGACGCTCTCGTGCTCGGCCAGGAAGTCGCGGGCGGCAAGGAGGTCGTCGATTGCGACGCCGCTCTGGCCGAACAGCGCCCGGAAGACACCGGTCACACACTTCCTGACGCCGCCGCGTGTGTAGAGATCCGGTGCGAGCGCGACATAACCTCTGTCCGCGAAGCGTCGGGCAATGTTTCGTGTGTCGTCGGTGAGACCGAACGCATCGTGGACGATGACGACACCCGGCCCCGAGCCGTTCGGCACCTCCAGCACGGCATCGATCGGACCTGCTGGTGTCTGGACCTCGATGTCAGCCATACCCGCAGGCTAGCTCACGATCGAAGGCTTCGTGCGATGACCAGGCGCTGGATCTGATTGGTGCCCTCGAATATCTGGGTGATCTTGGCGTCTCGCATGTACCTCTCGACGCGGAAGTCGCGAGTGTAGCCGTAACCGCCGAACACCTGCACGGCGTCGGTGGTCACCTTCATGGCAGCGTCGGTCGCGACGAGTTTCGCGACCGATGCGCAGCGTGAGTAGTCGAGGCCGGCGTCACGTCTGCGTGCCGCGTCGATGTAGGTGGCCCGGGCCGAGTCGACGGCTGCGGTCATGTCGGCGAGCAGGAATCCGAGGCCCTGGTGGTCGACGATCTTCTTGCCGAACGTGGTGCGCTCGTTGGCGTACCGGACCGCATCGTCGAGCGCTGCCTGCGCGATGCCGACTGCCACCGCCGCAATGCCGAGCCGACCGGAATCGAGTGCGCTGAATGCAATCTGGAGACCCTGGCCTTCGGTGCCGAGACGTCGCTCCGAGGAGATGAAGGCGTCGTCGTAGCTCGCCGAGGTTGTCGGGACTGCATGCAGGCCCATCTTTTCCTCCGGCTTACCGAACGACAGTCCTTCTTGATCCCGTGGGACGAGGAAGCAGGAGATGCCCTTGGAGCCTTCGCCGGTGCGCGCGAACAGGTTGTAGAAGTCCGCGATGCCTCCATGCGTGATCCAAGCCTTGGCGCCGTTGACGACGTAGCCGTCATCCTTCGGGGTTGCCCTGCAGCTCAGCGCAGCCGCGTCGGAACCGGCCTGCGGCTCGGAAAGGCTGTATGCACCGATGAGGCTGCCGCCCAACATGTCCGGAAGCCATCGCTGCTTCTGCTCTTCGGTTCCGAAGGCGAGCAGAGGCGAGCAGGCGAGGCTGTGCACACTCACGGCGACTGCGACAGCTGCCCACCTCGCGGCAAGTTCCTCGAGCACCTGCAGGTACACCTCGTAGGGCTGACCGCCGCCGCCCCACTCCTCCGGGAACGGCAGGCTGAGCAGCCCAGCGTCGCCGAGGGTGCCGAATACGCCGACTGGATAGGTCTCGTTTTTCTCGTGCTCGTCGACGATGGGATCCAAGACCTTGTCCGCGACGTCGCGAGTCAGCTGGATCAGGTCACGCGCTTCTTCGGTCGGGAGCAGACGGTCAACAGGCACTTGGAGACTCCTTACAGTACTGGCGGCTCCTCGACAGTACTACGTGAAGTACTGTAGCCGCTACTGCAGTACTGTCTGATGTCATGACCGCAGCTCACGCGACTGCTCGACGCGCCGAACTGTTCGACCAACTCGTCGAGTTGTTCCTGTCCGAGGGCTTCGCCCACTTGACGCTCGACGACATCGCCTCACGCCTGCGGTGCAGCAAATCGACGCTCTACACACTCGCCGGCAGCAAGGAGCAGCTCGTCCGTGCTGCGACGGTGCATTTCTTCCGCGGCGCAACGGACCGGGTCGAGGCATCGATTGCGGGCGTGCACGGGTTCGCCGACCGTTTGACCGCGTACCTGTCTGCGGTCGGGGTGGCGCTCGAACCCGCGTCGAGCAAATACATGGACGACCTGGCTGCGTTCGCCCCAGCCCGCGAAGTGTACGAACAGAACACGGCGTTCGCCGCGAAACGCGTTCAAGATCTGATCGACGACGGTGCCGCGGCCGGCGAGGTACGCAGTGTCCACGCGGCTTTCGTCGCCGATGTCGCCGCCTCGACGATGGCGCGTATTCAATCGAGGGAGGTCGCGTCGAGGACCGGATTGGACGATTCTCAGGCCTACTCCGAACTCGCGCAACTGCTGACCAACGGGATCACCGGCCGCTGACGCGCAGTTGAAGTTCGATCAGGACACGCTCGTCGGCGTCGGCGAGATCGGCGCCGAGGATCTCCTCCACTCGTTTGATTCTGTAGCGCAGCGTGTTCGGATGAATGTGTAGTTGGATCGCTGCAGCTCGAACGTCGCCGAAACAGGACAGGTAGGCACCGAGGCTTTCGATCATCGCCCCGCTGTTCTTCTCGTCGTATGCGCGGAGTACGCCGATGCGCGGGTCGAGCAGGTGTTCGTGATTGGCAACGAGTTCGACTATTTCACCGAGCAACACCGACGTACGAGACTCGGCGAGGGTGGTAACCCGGTTCTCCCCGGTGGTTCGATCCAAGACCCTGTCCACTTCGTAGCGCGCCGCGGCAACGTCGGACAACGACGCCACCGGCGCTACCAACGCTGCGCGGATGGCGGTGCCGGTGCGTGCCTCGGTTCTGGCGATCAGCTCGCGCGCCCACGACTCGAGAGGCTTCACCGCCGTCTCCCCGGGGAACAAGACGTAGATGCGGTCGCCCATCGCCGTCGCCAACGAGCTTCGATGGAAAGCGCTGGCAGCCAATCTCAGCACAGCCGAAAGGTGTGTCGTCTCTGCGCCCGCTACACCGGCGAACCCGAGGACCGCGGCAGGTCCTGACGGTGAGATCGACAGTGCCGCAGCGAGAGACGGTATGTCGACGCCACCGCCGCGCGCGCCCAGGAGACGCTGGATCTGCACCGTTTCGTTGGTCGGGGCGTCGATGATCCGTTTGATCAGACGAGCCGCCACTGCGGCGGCGCCGCGGAGTACCGCGTCGGCGTCGCTCGAAATAGGTTGTCTACCTTCTTGAATCCAGATCGAACCCAGATTGGCAACACCGCCGGAGGCGTCGGGGATCGATCGAATGCCCACGACCAGACGACGCCTGATGCCGAGTTCCTCGTCGGCCGGCACTTCCACCACGTCGTCGCTGCGTCTGATCCGGTCGAACACTCCCCACTCGCTGAGGCGTCGCAGGTAGGCAGCAGGCCCCTCGCGGCCGAGGATCGACAACGTGCGGAGTTCGTCCGCGGCATCGCCGGCGGCCGAGTACGCCAGGACATGCGAGCGCTCGTCTTCGATGCTCACCATTCCTTCGGTCAACGAGGCGATGGTGTGCGCCAGCCCGTACAGGTCGGTGTCGTCGCCTATCGGATCGAGTTCGAGGCGTTGCGTCGAATGCTCGAGCACCCCGCGGATCGTCGACAGCACCCTCTCCCAGCGCGACTGAGCATGAACGGTCACCAGTGCGACACCGCTGCTTCTGGACGCGTGGCGCAGAGCTGTCGACGATCCCTTGACCATCAGCGCCCGAGGCCGGTCCTCGGGTCCGCGCAGCGCCAGCTCGTCGAGCCAAACGGCGATCGCCTGCTCGGGAACTCCGACGATCAAGCACAGGTCCGGTGTGGGCTGGGCGGCCTCGATGTCGTTCTCCTCGACCAGCCCGACCGATGCGATGCGAACGTCGCTCCCGTTCGGTGCGACCACGAGCTCGACGAACGCCCCGTGGAGTGCCCGCACCACCTCCGCCAGAGGTACCCCTTCGTTCATCTGGACAAGTCAACCACAGATCCTTTGGCCGATCGGAAGAATACAAGTGTGCCGGTCTCGACTTCAATTAGCAGCACCCCGTCACCGACAAAGGAGGTTCGCCGTGGACGCCGTCACCTCGGTTCCAGCACCGATCAACGAGCCGGTGGGCACTTACGCTCCCGGCAGCCCGGAGCGCGCCCGGCTTCGAATCCAACTCGACTCACTTCAAGCCGATCCGACCGAGATACACCAGGTGATCGGCGGCGTACATCGGACGGCGTCGGGACCGCGCGAGAACGTCGTACAGCCGCATCGGCACTCGTCCGTCATCGGCAGTTTCGCGAATGCCACACACGACGACGTCCGGGACGCCATCTCGGCGGCAACGGCAGCAGCGCCCGCATGGCGGGACCTGCCGTTCGACGACCGAGCTGCGGTCTTTCTTCGCGCGGCCGACCTCTTGTCCGGACCGTGGCGCGAGAAGATCGCCGCAGCAACGATGCTCGGCCAATCCAAGTCGGCCTACCAAGCCGAGATCGACGCTCCCTGCGAGCTCATCGACTTCTGGCGCTTCAACGTTGCGTTCGCGCGGCAGATCCTTGCCGACCAGCCAGTGTCCTCCCCCGGTGTGTGGAATCGCGTCGAGTATCGGCCGTTGGAAGGTTTCGTCTACGCGATCACCCCGTTCAACTTCACCGCGATTGCCGGAAACCTCCCCACCGCACCGGCATTGATGGGCAACACGGTGCTGTGGAAGCCGTCGCCCACGCAGGCGGTCGCGGCCTACCTGACGCTGCAGCTCCTCGAAGCCGCAGGCTTGCCGCCCGGCGTCATCAACCTCGTGCTCGGCGACGGCCCCCTCGTATCCGAGGTCGCGCTGGCCGATCCTCGTCTCGCGGGTATCCATTTCACCGGTTCGACAGCGACGTTCCAGCACCTGTGGCAGGAGGTCGGCCGGAACATCGCGAACTACGACTCCTACCCCCGCCTCGTCGGCGAGACCGGCGGCAAGGACTTCGTCGTCGCGCATTCCTCTGCCGATCCCGACGTTCTGACGACTGCCTTGATCCGAGGCGCATTCGACTACCAGGGCCAGAAGTGCTCGGCGGCATCGCGCGCGTTCGTGCCGAAGTCGGTGTGGGCGAAGATGGGCGATCCGTTCATCGAGCAGGTATCGCAGCTGAAGTACGGCGACGTGACCGATCTGTCGAACTACGGCGGCGCCGTCATCGACAAACGCGCGTTCGACCGCAACGCGGCGGCATTGGATCGCGCCAAGTCGACCCCCAGTCTGACCATCGCGGCGGGTGGCACCTGCAACGATTCGGAAGGCTACTTCGTCGATCCCACAGTGCTTCTCGGCGATGACCCGACCGACGAAGCGTTCAGCACCGAGTACTTCGGGCCGATTCTCGCGGTGCATGTCTACGAGGACGCAGACTATGCCGAGGTGTTGCGGACAGTCGATTCCGGATCGAAGTACGCACTCACCGGTGCCGTGATCGCCAACGACCGCGGCGCGGTCGACGACGCCCACAAGGCGCTGCGGTTCGCGGCAGGCAACTTCTACATCAACGACAAGCCGACGGGTGCCGTCGTCGGCCAGCAGCCTTTCGGTGGGGCACGGGCGTCCGGCACCAACGACAAAGCAGGTTCCCCGCAGAATCTGCTGCGTTGGGCGTCGACGCGAACTGTCAAAGAGACGTTCGTTGCTCCTGTGTCACACCGTTATCCGCATCAGGATGGGGATGGGACGAAATGACAACTGTGCTGAACAACCCGCTGCGTCCGGCTTTGCTGGCGGCTGCTCGGTCGCCGCGACTCGAAGCGACGATGAGCAAGATGCGCATCACCAGGCAGTTGGTCGACCGGTTCGTTGCGGGTGAGTCCGAACCCGAAGCGGTCGCCGCGGTGCGGGGGTTGTTGGATTCCGGAAGGTTCGTCTCGGTGGACTATCTCGGCGAGGACACCACCGATGCGGCGCTGGCTGCAGCGACCGTCGATGCCTATCTGTCCCTGATGCAGTCGTACTCGACGCTGGGTGCTCGCACTCCGGCGCTGGAGGTGTCGCTCAAGTTGTCGGCGTTGGGGCAGGGTATAGATCGCGACCTTGCCCTCGAGAATGCTCGGACCATCTGTGCGGCCGCTGAGCATGCGGGTGTCTGGGTGACCGTCGACGCCGAGGACCATACGACGACGGATTCGACGTTGTCGATCGTTCGTGAACTGCGAGAGGACTATCCGGACCTCGGAACCGTTCTGCAGGCCTATTTGAAACGGACCGAAGCTGATTGCCGGGCGATGGCCGGACCTCGGTCACGTATTCGCCTGTGCAAGGGTGCATACAACGAGCCGGCATCGGTCGCGTTCCAGAAGCCGGCCGATGTCTCCGACTCCTACCTGCGGTGTCTACGTGTGCTGATGGAGGGCGACGGTTACCCGATGGTTGCGTCGCATGATCCTGAGATGATCGACGCTGCAGACCGATTCGCACTCGCAGCCGGGCGCGCGGTGGACACGTACGAATACCAGATGCTCTACGGAATCCGTGACGGCGAGCAGAAAAGACTCGTCGCCGACGGTAAGAACGTGCGGGTGTACGTTCCGTACGGCAACCAGTGGTATGGCTACTTCATGCGCCGCCTCGCCGAACGCCCGGCGAACCTCATGTTCTTCGTCCGGTCCTTGGTGTCCAGATCGTGATCGGTCGGTAGCCTGGGATCGATGAGCAGATTTCGCGCCAGGACCGTCTTCTGGGTTGCGTGTCTCGCTTTCGTCGGATCTCTGGCCTGGGTCGCTTTCGGGGTCGGCGGCGATCTTCCCGCGCAGTTCGACGGATCCGGCGCCGTGACGCGACGGGAATCTTCGTCGTCGTTCGTCCTGTCGCTCGGCGGCGGCGGTGCGGTCTTGGCAGCATTGTTCGGCGGAGGACGGTGGTGGATTCCGCGTCTGCCGTCACAGATGATCAACCTCCCGAGCATCGATGCGCACCGTTACTGGACGGCTCCCGAGCGTCGTTCGGACTTCGACAGCATGATCTCCGGCGATCTGGAGTGGATCGGTGCAGCATCGTTTGCTCTCCTCACTTGGATGACGGTGGTGTCCGGGACTGCGGGCGAGTCCGTGAGCGTCTGGCTTCTCGCAATCCCGACGGCCGCATTTGTGGTTGGCATCGTCGCGTATGCCGTGTACATAGTTCGCGGCGGGAAGTACCGCGTGCGTTCCTAGCCCCGCCCACTACACGATGCGGTTCCGGCTGGCCGTGCTCACGGACTCCCCAGCATCTAGTAGGGCGGTGGTTCGTTGTGTTCGCGGAGTTTTCGGATCTTGTTGTGTTCTCTGAATTTTCGTCGGATGTCGCGCATCTTCGCGCGGGCGGTGTCCGATTCTGCGGTGTCGAGGTCGGTTCGGGTCGGTGGCTGCGCTCCTGCTGGCATGTGGGTTTCCCACCAGGTCGGTGAGGTGATATCGACGGGGTCGGGAATCGCATTCTTTCGTTTTCGTTTGCGTGAACGCGGCGGTGTCGGTAACCCGAGGCGCGGCAGCGTGATAGCGCGGATTCCGGCAGGGCTGGTCCACACGATCGCACCCCCGGTCAGCATCGCTACGGACCAGGCTTTGCGGGTTTTCAGTTGGTGGTGGCCTTTGCACACCGGGTGCAGGTTCGACGCGATCGTCCACCCACCGCGGCGCGGATTCTTGTGGTCGAAGGGCACGATGTGGTCGAGTTCGCAGCGCGTGGAGGGTCTCTCGCATCCGGGGTGGGTGCAGGTGCTGTAGGTCATCCGCACTTGGGCAGCGACATCGGAGGAAGGACGGTAGGTCAGTGCCCCGGCGGGTGGTTCACTGCCACCACCGTGTCCGTCGGGGTAGATCCCGGCGGCCAACGCCGGATCCGCATCGATCGCCGCGGTCAGCGCCGCAATGAGCTGGGTGCGTGCGTATTCTTCGGAGGCGCCGCTGATCGTTCCCGCAGCGCACGGTGCAGAACCTGTTCGAGCACCGGCTACGCCGTCGCCGACGAGACCGGCCCATCCGCAACTGAAGATCCCGCCGCCGAAGCGGGGAGTACGTGGTGCTCCGTGATGGTCGTGGGTGTCACTGTTGCGGCGTGCGCGGACATTTGGTACCGCGCCTGCCGGCCGTATGCGGCCTCGGAAAACCAACCGCCACAGACCTAGTCCTGGGCCACCCACGCCTGTCCCACCCAAGCCTGTCCCATCCGAACCAGTACCGTTCGAACCCTCGCCCTGAGGATTGTCACCGCCACCCGGTGCACCGGCGGAACCACCGGAATCCACTCCCTCCGTTCCTGCGTCCAGACCCGCACCACCCGGCACCGCGCCATCCGGCACCGCTCCACCGGACGAACCTGCCGCATCCATCCCGGCCGTATCCGTATCCGATGCCTGTGCAGTCTCATCGGCTGCCGCATCCATCCCGGCCGCATTCGTATCCGATGCCTGTGCCGTCTCATCGGCTGCCGCAGCCGCCGGCCCAGCTGCCGGCCGCGCTGCTGTGTGTGCCCGCGCTGCCCGCGCTGCCTGCGCGACATCGGAGCTCGCCAGCTCCACCAACAATCCCTGCCACGTCGCATCCTGCGCCAGAATCCGCGCCGCCTCCGCATCCAGCGCAGTCCCATCAGCCAACACAGCCGGGTTCTCGTTGAGTCCCAACAACGTCTGCACATCGATCAATATCTGCACCAACTGCCCACGACGACCGTCCGACAAATCCGCCACGCCGAACTGAGGGCACCCCTCACCGAGCTCGCACCTGCACACCAACGCGTGCTCACCATGTAGCAACCCCACCAACGCATCCACCCGCAACTCCTTGGCCGACCGCGGATCCTGCGAACAGACCGACCCGACCATCTCCTCGACCAACGCCTCTGCCTCCGCACCCTCCACATCGGACATCGTCACCTGCAACCGCGACACCCCACCGCCCTCCTGCCGCACCGACAAGCCCCGCTCGCCCTTCACCGACGCGGTCCGCGCCGCCGACGCCTCTGCCGCATCGAACTCCATCCACATCCGCCACAACAACAACCGCAAAGACCGCGCACCCATCCGTTCCGCCGCCGCGACCGCTTCGAATTCGAGCGCACGAATCGTCGCATCCGAGGCCTTCCCCAACACCGTCTCGATCACCGACACCCGCGCCCAATCCAACGATCCGAACACGAACCGCACCGCCGTCAACGGCAACCGATCCAACCCCAATCCCGTCTCCACCAACGGCCGCGCCACCATCTGACTCACTCGCAACGCCGCCGCCACCTCGCACACCACACCGCGCTTCACCTCGAGCGGATCACCGTCGGCGCCCTCGGCATCGGCAAACCGAACTTCCGCGATCTCGCACACCGTCTCCACCGACCTCGCCCGAGCCACGTTCTCCACTACTCGGCATCTCGCCGCCACCACTGACAACCCCGCCACCACCGCATCCGACACACCCACACCCCACGCGGCCTCACCCCACGCGGCCTCACCCCACACCGCCTCACCCCACACAGCGTCACCCCAGGCCGCCCAGGCCCCGCCAGCAGCACCGACAGTGCCGCCAGCCTCGCCCTGCGCACCGGCATCACCCACAGTGCGCGTCCCCGCCGAAACCCCCGAATCGAACATGTGTTCGAGTCTAACTCGGGGGTCCGACACAAAACCGGAACGTATTCGCGCCGAATCCCGGCACTTCCATACGGCCCCGGGCGGATCCGTCCACTTCCCATCGGCACGACGTCGCGGCCGTGGACAAGCGAACGCGTCTTGCGAGAGAAGTCCGTGATTGTCGAAGCATTCAACCTAGCTACCGAAATAGGTAGCTCTCACGTCGAAGCGAGCGGCGTGCCCTGATGATGCACGATCTGCCAACCAACGCTCGCAAGGCGCCACAGCGAGGTCCGCCGCGCAGAGACCCCTCCTCGATGCGAACTCCATTGAAGCATAACCAGCTCCGGACCTACTATCCGTCCAGTCAATTCATGGATTTCGATCTCGGGAGTCGAGTCCCCCTCCCCTGCTTCACGTTCGAGGAGTGCAAGGATGGACTTCCTGTCGTACACAGCGCCCGAGGACCCCACTTCGACGAAGTCGAAGGCCAGCAAAGACTCGAGGCGAAGTTTATCTCGGCGGCAGGCGGGGTTTGAAGTTCCCGTTCGACCGCCGATGCAGCCGCAATCATGCCGAGGTCGCATGCGTCGCTCATCCCGCCAGTCTACGAACGACCCGACAGCAGGTAGTCGGAGCCGCCGACGTAGAAGGTATGACCGGATTCGAGAGTGGCAGTGGATGCCTCGACCACAGTCGCTGCGAAGTCCTCGATCGTCGGCAGCGCACCGTGCTGCCGACGGGCCGATACGGCGTCGGGATTTCGTCGATCGAGCAAACGGACGATTATCGTCCCATCGATCATGTCTCCTGACACCACGGTGAGATCGACCCCGCATGCTCGGAGCTGCGGAATCATCTCTCGGAGCGCATCTTCGCCTGCGCGTTTACTGCGGGCGATGGGTTCGTATTCACCGGGCACAGGCTTTTCACCGACAAAGTGAGCCTGATGGCTGGTGACGAACACGATGCGACTGCCGGGCCCCATTATCGGGAGAGCCGATTCGACGAGTTCGATCTGAGCATCGCGATTGAGCCGCATCGCGTAGTCGGGATCTGCATCCCGCTCCAACCCGCCGGATGCGTTCAACACAACGACGTCGAGGCGGCCGAACCTGCGCTTGATGTCATCGATCATCGCCGCCACGCTCGATCCATCGGCCAGGTCGGCTCCGGCGGAGACAGCGCGGCCGCCGGCTCGTTCTATGTCCGCAACGACGTGTTCCGCCCGAACTCGTTTCTCGCGGTAATTGACTACAACGACATCGCCCTGCGCTGCGAGACGACGGGCCACCTCAGCGCCGATCCCTCTGGACGCCCCCGTAACCAGCGATACTCGCGAACTCCGCTCCACATCCATCACATCGCCCTTTCGCAACCACCCAAACGCTTCTATTTCAGAAGCTACTATCGTGCTTCTGAATGAGAAGCGCAAGCGAGCCATCCTCACCCCGCGGGGGCGATTCGCAACACACCGCGGCAGCCCACGCGGCCATGGATCTCCTCGGTCAGAGGTGGAGTCTCCGCATCCTCTGGGAACTCGAACCCGGCCAGATGGGGTTCTTGGAACTCAGACGACGCATGGACAATTGCTCGTCCAGCATGCTGTCGGAGCGTCTACGACTGCTGCAGGAAGCGGGCGTCATCGAGAAGAATCCCTCACGTACTTACGAGTTGACCTACGCGGGGATCCGGCTCTGCCAGGCGCTGGAGCCTCTGTGGGAGTGGTCGCAGACCTGGGCGTCCGGCGGGCGGTTCGAGCATTTCCCGCCCGGCGCCGGAAGCTGACGACGCCACTACCTCAAAACTCCGCCGCTCAGTTGCACTCGGTCGACAAACACAGCGGATGCCCGGCCGGGTCGAGCATCACCAGGAACCGCCCACTGCCCGGCTGATGGGAGGCGCGGGTGGCGCCCAGTCCCACGAGCAACTGCGCCACCTGTTCGAGATCACCTACAACGAAGTCGAGATGCAATCGTCGTGGTGCGCCGCTGTCGGGCCACTCCGGCGGACGGTGGTTGTCGACGCGCTGGAAGTCCAGGCGTACGGAGCCGTCGGTGGTCAGGACAACGAAATCCGGGTTCGACGAGCGCAGCTCACCGCCGAGAAACTCCCGGTAGAAGTTCGCAAGCGACAAAGGATCCGGGCAATCGACGGTGACGGCGAACAGACGCGCGACTGTGGGCACGGTGATCTACCGCCTTCTGTACAGTCGCTCGGGCCGCCCGACATTCCCGTAGTCCAGCGACACGTCGACCGTGCCGATACTTGCAAGGTATTCGAGATACCGGCGGGCACTGGAACGCGAAATACCGGACAGCTCAGATAATTCCGACGCCGATACTGGTTGCTCGACGCCTTTCAACCGGTCCTCGACCAACTCGAGGGTGACTCGACTCAACCCCTTCGGCAGATCCGCGCTGGTGCCGGCGATGCCGAACGCCTTGTCGACCGCAGCTTGCTCCGCCTCGTCGACCGCACCCAACGACTGCCGGGTGGTGCGGTACTGAACCAAACGATCATGCAGCACAGCGAATTTGAACGGTTTGATCAGGTAGTGCACCACCCCGCTTCGAAGAGCCTTCTGCACCGAAGCGACTTCACGCTCGCTCGTGATGACCAGAACGTCCAGGTCAGGCACCTCCTCACGGAATCGGCCGATGAGGTCGAGTCCGCTCACGCCCGGCAAATGGACATCGAGCAGCACGAGATCCGGCCGCAACGAGGACACCGCGCCCACCGCCGACTCCGGGGTGTGCGCGACTCCGCACACTTCGAAACCGTCCGTCTTGCCGACGAATCCGGCATGCACCTTCGCCACCATGAAGTCGTCGTCCACGACGAGAACCCGTATCACTGCTGCTCCTTCATCACCGCACGAAACACCGTCCACCCGCCTTCGGACCCGACCGACACGTCCCCGCCTCGCCGCCGGCACGCCAACCGAACGAGAGCCAGGCCGAACCCATTGCCCGTGGTGGCCGATCCTCTGGTGCTCCACCCTTGCTCGAATATCCGGGGTACATCGGACGGCGGCACACCAGGTCCGTCGTCGAGTACCTCTACAACGACGCCTTCTTCACCCTCACGTAACGAGATGCGAACCCTGCTTTCGCATGCCGTCACCGCATTGTCGACCAGATTGCCCAGTACCGTGCAGAGATCACGCGACAACGCCCCACCGTGGTGCCCCAAGGAGGAACCGTCGACGATCTCCACGGTCACCGAACGGTGCGCCGCTGCACCGATTTTCGCGATCAGCAGCGCAGCCACCCCGACGTCGCCGACGGAGTCCGTGACCGCGGATGTCGCGTCCTCACGCCTGGCCGTAAGCCCGTCGACGTAGCGGACCACCTCGTCGTACTCGTGCAGTTGAACGAGGCCCGAAATGGTGTGGAGCTGATTGTCGAACTCGTGGATGTGTTCGCGCAGCGCGGTCGAACCGGTCTTGGTCACGCCCAGCTCTTCCTCGATGTCGGTCAGTTCGGTGCGGTCACGGAACGTGGTGACGGTTCCGACCGCCTTCCCGTCGGAGACGACCGGAACGGTGTTCAGCACCAGAATTCGGTCGCCGACCAGGACTATCTCGTCGGGAGTGGTCTCGGTACCGAGCAGCACATCTCGCAACCGATCCGTCAGGCCCAACTCGTCGACGGTGCGGCCCTTGCTTCCGTAATCGATGTGCAGCAACTCGTGCGCACTTTCACTCATCAGCAACACGCGCCCATGTGGGTCGAGCGCGATGACCCCTTCCTTCAGGCCGCGCAGCATCGCCTCCCGCTGGCCGACCAGGTCGAGTATCTCGCTGGCCTCCATTCCCAGAGTCTGGCGCTTGACCCGGCGCGCTAGTAGAACCGATCCGGCTCCGCCCAACACCGAGGCCACCGCTAGATAGACGATCAGGTTCGGCGCGGACTGCAGGAACCGATCGAGCGCCGACGGATAACGATCACCCACGACGGCAGTCCCGACGAGTGTTCCCGAATCGTCGATCACCGGAACCAGTGCCTCGACCGCTTTTCCGAACGAGGTGTCGGTCAGCCCCACCCACGACGACGACCCGGAAGTAGAAGGAACCACACTGCCGACCTGCTCGGGCACTGTGGACAACACCACAACCCCGTCGACACCCGCCAACTGCGCGTAATCCAAGCCCGAGACGGCACGCACCGATTCGACCGCGCTCTGCAGGCCGGTCCGGATCCGCGGCTGCGCGAGCGGCAACAACTGCCGTACGACGGGGTTGGCCGCAAGCGTTTCGGCAGCGGATTGGGCGCGCCTACCAGCGTCACGCTGGAACGCCGCGGACGATTGAGCGAGCGACAACCCCCCGATTGCGACGAGCACGACCACGACGATCAGCAGCTGCAGCCGGAGCAGCTGAGCGGCCAGCGTGGTTCTTCGCACCAAAAGACCCTACGTCGCGCCCTCCCAACCCGAACCGAGATCGGCGTGAGCACAATGAACACAAAAGAAACTGTGGCCGCAAGGGTGACCGCAATCACAAAGTGTTGTTGACTCCTCTCATGCCCACTACGAGACTCCGATCTGCGACGAGCGCCCTGTGCGTCGCAGTCGCGGTTCTCGCAGGAGGGTGCGGCACCGAACCTGCGGTCTTCTCGGGTTCGTCGAGCAACGATCGCGTGCGTTTCGTCGTCCCCTCCGACGCCGGTGGCGGTTACGACCTGACAGCCAGGAACCTCGCTCAGGCGTTGGACACCGACGGCACCGACTACGACGTCGTCGTCCTGCCCGGATCGGGCGGCGTCGTCGGTCTCGGACGGCTGGCCCTCGAGAGCGGCGATCCCGATCTCGCGATGGTCATGGGACTCGGCCTCATCGGTGCTCTCGAAACCACGGAATCGGATCGTTCCATCGCCGACACGACCCCGATTGCCAAAATTCTCGAAGAGCCGGAAGTCGTTCTGGTTCCGTCGAGCTCACCGATCCAGACGATGACCGACCTGGTCGACGCCTGGCGAGCCGATCCATCCGAGTTGAACTTCGCCGGCGGGTCGGCGGAGGGCGGGCCGGACGGACTCTTCCGCATCCTGCTCGCCCGAGCAATCGGCGTCGACGCCTCGGCATCGACGTACCGTCAGTTCGAAGGCGGCGGGCAGCTCCTACCGGCTTTGCTCACCGGCGATGTCGACGTCGCCACCACCGGTGTGAGCGAGTACCTCGATCAGATTGCAGCGGGAACCGTTCGCGCACTTGCGATCAGCACCGCCGAACGAATCCCCGTCGTGGATGCGCCCACGGCTCGCGAAGCAGGCGTCGACGTCGTCTTCGCAAATTGGCGCGGTCTTCTCGCACCTCCCGGTCTGACACAAGAACAGACGGAGAAGTGGATCGACCGGATCGAGACACTCGACGCCTCACCCGAGTGGCAGGACATCCTCACCAGAAACGGTTGGCGGGCAGCCCTGCTGACCGGCTCCGATTTCACTCGATTCCTCAGCGGTCAAGCAGCATTCGTACACGAGACATTGCCCGTCTCGGACCACAGCTGACTCTTCAAGCACCACACCTGCTCTAGAAGGAGTACACCCATGCTCGTGATACTTGGCTTCCTCATGGTTGCGGTCTTCATGTATCTGATTCTGACGAAGCGCGCCACCCCCGTGGTTGCGCTGACGTTGGTACCCGTCGCGTTCGGCCTGATGGCAGGCGCCGGCCTCGGGATCGGAGACATGATCACCGACGGCATCAAATCGCTGGCACCCACCGCAGCGTTGCTGTTCTTCGCGATCATCTTCTTCGGCATCATGATCGACGTCGGACTGTTCGATCCTCTGGTGAAGGGCATCCTCAAACTCGTCAAGAACGATCCGATGAAGCTCGTGGTCGGCACGGCGGTACTGGCAATGGTCGTCTCGCTCGACGGTGACGGTTCGACGACGTTCATCATCGTCACCTCCGCGATGCTCCCGCTGTACCTGAAACTCGGTGTCAGCCCGGTCATTCTGACGGTTGTCGCCGGCTTGGCCAACGGCACGATGAACATCATCCCGTGGGGCGGCCCCACCGTCCGCGCAGCATCAGCGCTCGGCATCTCACCGTCCGAGGTGTTCGTTCCGATGGTGCCGTCGTTGATCGTGGGCCTGATCATCGTGCTGGCGTTCTCCGTTCACCTCGGCATCATGGAACGTCGCCGCATCGGAAAGCTGGTCTACGAACCAGAAATGGTGCGGGCAGCTGCATCCGGCGGAATCGGTGGAAATGGCACGACGCCGCCTCCGAGCGGCTCTGCAGGTGACGGCGGCGCAGGCCAGTTCATCGACGGACTCGACCCGAACCGCGACACCCTTCGCCCGAAGCTTCTGTGGTTCAACGCAATCCTGACCGTGGTCCTGCTCGTCGTACTCGTCATCGACATTCTCCCGATCCCGGTGCTGTTCATGATCGCCGCGTCGATCGCGCTCGCCGTCAACTTCCCGAAGGTGAAGGAGCAGGGCGAAGCCATCGCTCGGCACTCGTCGTCGATCGTGTCCGTGGTTGCCATGGTCCTCGCTGCCGCCATCCTCACCGGCGTCTTCCAGGGCACCGGCATGGTCGAAGCCATGGCCGAATGGCTGCTCAACGTCATTCCGTCCGGCATGGGCCCGTACCTGGCCGTCATCACCGGTATTCTGTCCCTCCCGTTCACCTTCTTCATGACCAACGACGCGTTCTACTTCGGCATCCTCCCGGTGCTCAGCGAGACCGCCGCACAGTACGGCATCGAACCGGTGGAGATGGCACGTGCCTCGATCACCGGCCAGGCGTTCCACCTGCAGAGCCCCTTGGTACCCGCGATCCTGCTGCTCGTCACTCTCGCCGGCGTCTCGCTCGCCGACCACCACAAGAAGGTGCTCTGGCGCGCAGCCGTCGTCTCGCTCTCCATGCTTGTCGTCGGTGTCGCCCTCGGGCAGATTCCGTTCGGCTGACCTTGAAATGACATACGCACCGAAAGGCACCTGAGATGTCCGTAGCAGTAGTCCACAATCAGTCCGACGAAGGCCGAGCCGCCCTACAGGCGGGGGTGCGCGAATCGCGGAGCCGGAACACCGACCTCGTTGTGATCCACGCTCTTTCGGGATCACCCAACGCCCAGGCCCAGGAACTCTCGGCCGTCGAGACAGCCGTCCACGCCGTCGCCCCGGACGCACGCGTCGAGGCCGGTGTGCCCGATCCGGATGCGACCAGCACACTGCTCACCCTGGTGGACAAGGTCGACGCCGAGTTGGTCGTCGTCGGTTCGCGTCACCGCAGCGCTGTAGGCAAGTTCTTGATGGGCCAGACCGTCCAGAGACTGCTCTTGGAGATCCCCGTCGAGATTCTGCTCGTCAAGTCCCGATAGCGAGGATTTCAGTGGTGCCGGGGTTTCGCGACCCCGGCACGTGGGCACCCAGCCGAAGCCAGCAAAGATGACTTCGGCATACACGCCCCGCTTCATCTGAAAATCGAAGGACTCGAGATCGGTGCCGTCATGACCACCAGCACAGCCGACGCCGTCGTTATCGGCGCAGGCCACAACGGCCTCGTCGCCGCGGCCGCGCTCGCGGATGCAGGGTGGGACGTGGTGGTGCTCGAGGCGGGCCACGAGCCTGGAGGCGCCGTCAGAAGCGCCGAGCTGATCCCCGGTTACACAAGCGATCTCTTCAGTGCGTTCTATCCGCTCGGCGCGACATCTCCGGCCATGACTGCCTTGGAACTCGAGCAACACGGACTTCGGTGGCGTCGTTCTCCTGCCGCGTACGGCCACGCACGATCATCCGGCGACGAGGACGCACCCGTCGTACACGCTTCTGTAGATGCCACCGCCGACGCGCTGTCTTCGTACGATCGACGCGACGGCGACGCCTGGTCGGCGTTGTTCGAGCAATACCTGCAGATCAAGAAACCGCTGCTCGACGTCTTCTTCGGCCCCTTTCCGCCGGTACGCGCGGCTGCCTCGCTCGCGAGGACCCTCGGCACAGCGGAGACGTTGCGGTTCGCACGGTTCATGGCGCTGCCAGCCCGCGTCATGGCCGCCGAAACGTTTCACAGTTCCGCAGCCCGGTGCCTTCTTCTCGGCAACGCGATGCACGGCGATGCCCCTCTCGAAGCTGCGGTCAGCGGCGCGATGGGGTACCTGCTGACCATGGCGGCGCAAGACGTCGGTTACCCGGTTCCCGAAGGCGGTGCTGGCGCACTGACGGACGCGCTGGTTCGCCGCGCCGGACGCGCCGAAGTCAGGTGCGAGAGCGAAGTCACCCGCATCGAGGTCGTCGACGGGCGAGCGCGAGCGGTGCACACCGCGTCGGGCGACATCGTGCGTGCCCGGCGGGCGATCATCGCCGACGTGTCCGCTCCCGCCCTGTACCAGCGCCTACTCCCCCAGGACTCGCTCCCTCCCCGGCTGAGAACTGACCTCGAGAAGTTCGAGTGGGACACCCCCGTGGTCAAGGTGAACTACGCGCTCGACTCCCCGATTCCGTGGCGTTCGAAGAGCCTGTCTTCGGCGGGAACCGTCCATCTCGGAGCCGACGAGGACGGACTACTGCGATGGACGACGGATCTGGCCACCGGGGTTCTGCCGAAGCGTCCGTTCATGTTGTTCGGACAGATGACCACGGCCGACCCGACCCGATCGCCGAGTGGCACCGAAAGCGCCTGGGCCTACACACATCTGCCACGCGGCGTAATCGACGACGCGTCGGCGGACACCGTCGCCGAGCGTGTCGACGAAGTGTTGGAAGAACACGCACCCGGATTCGCGTCGTCGATCGTCGGACGTGTCGTTCAACGCCCCTCCGACCTGTCCGGGGCCAATTCGAATCTGTACGGAGGTGCCGTCAACGGCGGAACGGCCCAGTTGCACCAGCAGCTGATCTTCAGACCGACCCCCGGACTCGGCCGGCCCGAAACCTGCGTCGAGGGCTTGTTTCTGGGAAGCTCGTCGGCGCACCCAGGTGGCGGGGTGCACGGCGCCGCCGGTATGAATGCGGCGCGGGCGGCGTTGAGACAGCAAGGAATTCTCGGCGCGGTACGAAAAAAGGTGACCAGTTCCCTTCTGGAACTGGTCACCCGTTAGCGGCTTTTACAGAAGTGCGAGCTCGACTGTCTCGAATCGCTCGACAGTCGTCGCCACCGTGGCGGCCTCGAGCAATCGATGAACCGCGCGGCCTTCGACCAAGCACCAGCTGGCATCCGAGGCCTCGACGGCCTGATCCAGCGCGGTGAACACCGTCAGGCCAGCGATTCCGAAGAACCCGACGACGGACAAATCGAAGACCACTCGTACGCCGGTCGACACCCTGCCGCATACGTAGTCGGCCAGAATCGGCGCGCTACGCATATCGACGTCGCCATGGACCTTGACCACGACGGTGTTCGTACCGGCCGGTGTCGCGGAGAAGATTGCGCCGGTCTCGGCCACGGAAACCGAACTGTGGTTCGCAGCCTGCGACTTGGTCGAGCCTTCGTCGTTGAGATTGTGTGGAGTAATGGTCATAGCCATCCCATCGTCGATCGACTAGGGAGGAAACCGCACGTGAGTACTTACCTTCAGTACGTGGAATCGCCGAGCGACACCCACCGCGGAGAATCCTCCGACAATGGCTGTTAGCTCAACCACGACCAACAGTACGCGAAACTTACCGCCGCGTATACCTGCGTTTCACGTGACCACTGCCGGGGCATCCGCGATGCGTGACACATGTGCGCATCGTGAAGAACGGGCCTCTGATGGTCGACGGTCCTGTCGAGATCGAGATGCCCGACGGCACCGTCGTCGAATCGGATCGCGGTGTCGTGGCGCTGTGTATGTGCAAGCGCAGCAAGACATTTCCGCTGTGCGACACCAGCCACCGCACGCGGCGCTAAGCGGTCCAGCGGTCCATCAGCGCGTCGGCGAACCGGTTCTCGACAAGGGTCAGCGCCCGCATACCGAACACGACGTCCGTTTCGAGCTCGGGATGCTCGGAGATGAGCGACCCGACGACGTCGTGACGCAGTATCTGCTCGTGGACGGCGTCGGCCTCGACGTGCTCGGCGTAGAAATGTACGCACTCGGGGGGTGCATCCAGCCTGCTCAACGCCGTGACCAGCCGCGCAGCGCCCGGCGACGATGTGATCTCGGTTGCCGCGAAGTGCCCTACCACCGCTCCTCGCAGGGAGCGATGCAGACCGAACAGCGACATGAGGTTGACGATCGCCAGCATTTCAGGAAGTGCGTCATCGATGTACGCGAGGTAGTCGGTGTCCATACCGGCCGCGTGCATCGCCTCGACGTACAGCCTCTGATGCATGCGGTCTGCGCGGCCTGCGCCGTATTCGTCGAACTCTACGGCGACGAACGACGCCTTGGTGTTACCGGTCAGCCGCGGTATCGCCCAGGCGTGCGGGTCGGCTTCCTTCAGGTGGTAGAGCGAACGGTTTGCGAGGTATTCCCGCATCTGCTCCCAGGTGCCGCGATCGCGTAGGTACCAGGACGGACCGGTCCCACTCCGCGGTTCCACGGACATCTCGTCCATGTCTGCTTCGGCGTCGGACCCCGCTTCGACCGAACTCCTGATGCAGGAGAGGAATTGACGCTCCAACTGTGCGCGCAAAGCCAAGAGGTCGGTGTTCCACTCCCACTCGTCGTCCACACCGAGAAAGCCTCGGTAATGCAACTCATAGCAGACGTACAGCGCTAGTTGAACATCACCGCCGAGAGCGTCGACACCCTCCGGCACAGCGGGAAACGAGGTCGGTTCCGACGGGTCTCGCTTCAATGCCTCGATCACGGCCTTCGACAGCACGCCTCGTGGGCGGGGAAGCTTCCCCGGCTGTCCCGAGTCGAGCGATTCGGCAACGGGGGCTGTGGAAGTCATGAAACGCGGTTACCCCGGGCGTCGCCGCACGAAACTCGTCTTCAGCCTGCGTGCAACTCGTCGTGGTGTTCGCGCATCGCGTCGATGAGCACACCGAACACCCGATGCGCCGCGGCGAGATCGGAGTCCGGTACGTCGGACAACGCCGACGACGTTCGCGCCCCCAGCGGCCCGAAGAAACCGCGCGCGACCTCCATGCCGTGGGCGTCGTAGCGCAGGATGACCTTGCGCCGATCACTCGCGACCTTTTCGCGCCTGATGTGCCCCGACTCGATCATCCGCTCCACTAGGTAGGTCATCGCGGCGGAGGAAAGACCGAGACGGTTACCCAGTTCTCCTGCGGTCAGCGGGGTACCTTCGACATCCGCAACCATGATCAGGAGCAGAGCCCGAAAATCGTTGGGTCGCAGTTCGTGTTGCGCTCCGAACGCTCGGCCGATCTCTTCGGAAACGGCCGAGAGCGCGCGAATGTCCGATGAGATCATCGACTCCAGTTCACTGCGGTCCGGCACTGACATTCCTCTCGGTTCGGCGTTCGAGCCAGACTATCCCGCCCACGCGTCACGGATCTCTCAGTTGCTTAATTGTTAAGTAGATGAGATTGTTTGGAGGTGGACATGTGGACCCGATTCGCCCGAATTGTCAGCTCGCGTCGCTCGTGGGCGCTCTCGCTTGCAGTGATCATTCTTTCGTTCGGCTTCATGGCGCTCGTCGGAGAGAACGACTCGGCAGGCCAAGCTCCCTCCTCGGTTCCGCCTGCCGCCGACTCTGCGCAGGTAACCGAGCTTCTCGATCAATTCCCTGGCTCGGATACCGCTCCGGTGATCCTGGTCGTGAGCCGGGACGATGGATCCGAGCTGAGCCCGCCGGACTTGGGCGCCGCCCAGCAGGCGCTTGGACGCCTGTCCGACGCAGCCACACCCCTCGTGCCCGCCCCGGACGGCAAAGCCGTCCTCGGAATCGTCCAAGTCGACTCCTCGTTGTCCGGCTTCTCGCTCGACGACACCGTCACGTCACTGCGAGCCGCGGCTGTTGACGGCCTACCGGACGGATTGACCGCCCAGCTCACCGGCGGTCCGGCTTTCGGGGCCGACATCGCGAACTCCTTTTCCGGCGCCAACGTCACCTTGCTCGCCGTCACAGCGCTCGTCGTCGCGATTCTCCTGATCGTGACCTACCGATCGCCGATCCTGTGGCTCGTCCCGCTGATCGTCATCGGTCTCGGCGATCGCGTCGCCACCTCGGTCGGCACCGCACTTGCCGAACTGACGGGTCTGTCCTTCGACGGGTCGACCTCGGGAATCACCAGCGTCCTCGTCTTCGGCGCCGGCACCAACTACGCCCTGCTGCTGATCTCGCGGTATCGGGAAGAACTCCGCTCCCACGCCGATCACAGGGATGCCCTCGCACATGCCGTCCGCCACGCCGGACCCGCCATCCTCGCCAGCAATGCCACCGTCGTACTTGCTCTTCTGACGTTGCTGCTCGCCATCCTTCCCAGCACTCGCTCACTCGGGGCACTGGCCGCGGCAGGACTCGTCGTGGCCGCGGTGTTCGTTCTCGTTGTGCTACCGCCGTTGCTCGCACTGTTCGGACCGAAGTTGTTCTGGCCCTTCGTACCGAAGGCCGGCGACAAGGACACCGCGACGACGGGCGTGTGGCATTCGGTTGCCGCAGCGGTGGCCAGGCATCCCCTTCGCACGGCATCGGTCACACTTGTTGCATTGATCGCCTGCGCTGCAGCACTGTTCGGCACCGGCATCGGCCTGTCGCAAACTGAGCAGTTCCGGGTCACAGCCGAGTCCGTCGAAGGTTTCGACACTCTGGCAGAGCACTTTCCGGCGGGTCTTGCCGACCCCACCACCGTCGTCGCACCGACCGAGTCGGCCGATCGGGTCGAGTCCGTTCTCGCGTCGAACGAATCCGTCGACTCGTTCACCCGCGGCGCCGACTCGAATACCGGACTGACGCAGTGGTCCGTCGTCACCGATGCAGCTCCGGCGTCGGACGAGGCATTCGCCGCCGTGGAGTCGCTGCGCGCCGGATTCGCCGACGTACCGAACGCGCTCGTGGGTGGCAGCGACGCGCAGGCACTCGACACGAGTGATGCCGCCGCACGCGATCGTCTCGTCGTCGTACCTGCGATCTTGATCGTGGTGCTGATAGTGCTGATCGCGTTGCTCAGGTCACTGGTCGCGCCGTTGATCCTCGTCGGGACGACGGTGCTCAGCGCACTCGCCGCCCTCGGAGTGGGAAGCCTGTTCAGCAGCAGCATCTTCGGGTTCCCAGCACTCGACGACAACGTTCCGCTGTACGCATTCCTGTTCCTCGTCGCACTCGGTGTCGACTACACGATCTTCCTCGTCACCCGCACCCGCGAGGAAGTGCCGGGCCACGGGACTCGTGCGGCCATCGTCCGAGCCGTCGGCGCGACAGGCGGTGTCATCACCAGTGCAGGCATCGTGCTGGCCGCGGTGTTCTGCGTGTTGGGCGTGCTTCCGCTGATCACGCTGACTCAGCTCGGAATCATCGTGGGATTCGGCATCCTGCTCGACACGTTCGTCGTGCGCACTCTGGTCATTCCAGCAATGTTTACCCTTGTCGGCCCGGGGATATGGTGGCCGAACAGATTCGATTCCAGCAGTACCGAACTGGTGGACGTGAAGGAGTGAGTGTCATGAAGGTACGTTCCCTGGCTGCACGTGCGGTGATCGCAGGAGCCTGCGCAACAGGACTCGTCCTTGCGGGCAGCACAGCTCAGGCCGCACCGGCCGAGTCCGGGTCCGCGGGTTTCGTTCCGCTGACCCCGGTCCCGTCTCTCGACGTCGAGCGATACCTCGGAACGTGGAATCAAATTGCCGCAGTGCCGCAGCCGTTCAACCTCGAGTGCGCGCGCGACACGCAGGCCAACTACCAGCTCATCGATCCGGCGAACATCCGCGTCGAGAACACCTGCACCACGTGGACCGGTGAGCAGAACCGTATCGTCGGCAATGCTCGCGTCAACGACACGGTCACCAATGCTCAACTGCACGTGAGCTTCCCGGGTGTACCGACTCAGGAGAACCCGGAAGGGCCGACCAACTACATCGTCGCCTACATCGCCGACGACTACTCCTGGGCGCTCGTCGGAGATCCGCTGCGGACCTCGGGCTTCATCCTGTCCAGGTCGCCCGAGGTGAGCCAGGAGAAGTTCCGTGAGATCCGCTCGGTCGTCGAGTCGAAGGGGTACAACTCCACGTTCATCCTGACCTCGCCCACGCCGGGCGGGGCTACGGATATCCGCTCGCTCTCGACGGTCTAGCCCTCCCACCCAGTGGTGTGGTTAGGTGCCCCGGAGGGCACTCAACCACGCCACTGGCGGATCCGCTACCCCACGTTCAGCGCCACCTTGCGCAACAGAGCCGCCAAGGTGTCGAGTTCCTGGGCGTCGAGTCCGGTCAGCAGTTCCCGGTCTTTTTCGAGCCTAGTGGGAAACACTCTGTTGACCAGCTCGGTTCCGGAGTCGGTCAGTTGAAGCAGCACCACCCGAGCATCGCGTTCGAAGCGGAGGCGTTCGACCAACCCCTCCCTGACGAGACGCTCGGTGATTTTCGTCGTCGACGCCCCACTCATCAGGGTCACGGAGGTGACCTCGCTGGCCCGCAGCGCGCGGCCCGCCCGTCGCAACGCACTGAGCACGTCGAACTCGGCACGCGACACCCCCACTGGGGACAACGCGGCGTCGAGTAGGTGGTTCGTTTTCGAGGCGATTCTGTTGATGCGCGCCAGAATCTCCATGGGTGACAGATCGACTTCGGGGAATGTTGCCGTCCATTCGCGTCGAACGTGGTCGACGAAGTCTCCACCCGATCGCTGTGCCGCTGTCATGCTGCCCACCCTACGACGAGAATCACAGTACTTCACAATCTATTTACTAGTGAAATACCTGTAAAGTTCCGTTGGTGGCTACTTCTCTCGATCGACTCGAACACTCGCGATCCGCCTTCGCCCACGCACTGTCGGCACGCACGTGGCGTCGAGCATTCTCGATCGGGCAATCCGATGCGTCCGTCGCCCCTGCCCTCCGGGTCGGTCTCGCAGTCACGATCGTTCTCGTAGGCGGGGGTATCCTCGGACGCCCCGATCTTGCAGGCTTCGCCGCGCTCGGCGCCTTGTGCTCGGCATTCGGACGCTACGAGCCATACCCTCGCCGAGCAGGGAAGATCGCCATGATCGGTGCGCTCATCATCGGCTTTGCAGTGCTCGGGGCGGTAATCGGCGCCGCGGTGAGTTCCACCGGCGTTCAAGTCGCAGCGCTCTCGATAGCAGCGGGCATCGCGGCGTTGATTCTGGCTGCGTTCACCATCAACGGACCCGGCCCGGTCATTCTGGTATTCGCTGCGACGGCGGCCGTCGGTTTCAGTCACGACGCCGCAGCCGTAGGGACGGTATTTGCGGCCGTGTCGGTCGGTACCGCGATCGGCTGGGTCGCGGCCATGCTACCTGCGCTTCTCCACCCCGTCGGGCCTGGCCAGCTCGCGGTCGCACGCGCGCTGGCCGCTGTCGACTCCCGGTCCGAACCCCTGGCCCGCGCTGCGATAGCCCGCGCTCGGACCGTCGTCTCGCTGAACAACCACGCTCGGCGCCGGGACCACAGCCTCGGACTGGTCACGCTCCTCGACGACGCCGAGGCCCTGCTCGATGCCCGGGCTCGCGGCGAGGATCCCGGCCATGCCGCCGCCGTACTCGCCCATGAACGCGCTCTACGGAAGATGCGCCGATGCGATCTCCCGGTTCGAGCGGCCGAGCTTACGACGCGCCCCCGCAGCTTCTTCGCCGACGGCCTCGGACGCCTCACCGACCGGTCCCTGGTCATCAACGCATTCCGAATCACTGCAGCCGCCGCGCTCGCAGCCTGGTGCGCAACAGCCTTCGGCTTCTCGCATCCGTTGTGGGCCGCGATGGGTGCACTAGCCGCAATGCAGGGCATCGCATTTCGCACGACGGTCGAGCGCGGCATTCAGCGTCTACTCGGCAACGTCGGTGGCGCAATCGTCGGAGCCGGTCTCATCGCGCTCTCGCTCGGATATTGGCAGACCATCGTTGTCATCGTCGTCATGCAGGTGGCCGCAGAGCTTCTCGTGCTCAAGAACTACGGGCTCACCTCGTTCGTCATCACCCCGATGGCCCTGATGCTGACCGGCCTCGCCAGCCACCTGTCCCCAGCCGTCGCCGTCAGCCGCATCGGCGACACACTCATCGGCGTACTGATCGGCATCGTCATTGCGGCAATTACCATCGAGGCCGGGGATCGTCAGCATTTGAGCTGACGAGCCCCAGCGCTCCCCCGCGAATCAACTCAGGATCAGCCCAGGATCGACGCCACCGGGGTGGAGCTGCGGCCGATGAGCTTCTGCAGATCGCCCGAATCGGTGTCGAGTTCACCGCGCGCGATGCCTGCGTCGGCGCTCGACAGCATGTCCGCGACGAAGCCCGGCAGACCTGCGCCTTCGAGGATCGCCTGGTAGTCGGACTGCGGAACGTCCTTGTAGACGACGGGCTTGCCGGAAATCTGCGCAATCACCGCAGCGAGATCGGCGTAAGTGAGCCGCTCGTCGCCGCCGAGTTCGTAGATCTTCCCCTCGTGACCATCGGTGACGAGGACCTCGACCGCAGCGGCCGCGTAGTCGGCGCGCGATGCGGCAGCAAGCTTGCCCTCGCCGGCGGAACCGAGAAGAACGCCACCATCGATGGTCTGCTGCAGCGAACCCTGGTAGTTCTCCCAGTACCAACCATTGCGCAGCAGCGCCGACGGGATCGACGACGCGGCGAGCCTCTTCTCTGTTGCAAGATGCTCGACGGCGAGGGTGACGCCCGAGGTGTCCGCCTTCAGAATGGAGGTGTAGGCGATGAACGAGACTCCTGCGGACTCGGCAGCCTCGATCACATTAGTGTGCTGCGCAATTCGCTGACCGATGTCCGATCCGGAGACCAGCAGAAGCTTGTCGACGCCCGACAGCGCCGCCTTCAGCGCATCGGTATCCGCGTAGTTCGCGACGCGCACGTCGATGCCGCGGTCGGACAAGCCGGCCGCCTTGGCCGCGTCCCGCACGATCGCGACGATGTCCCCTGCTGGAACGCCGCGTGCAATCAAACCGTCGACGACGAGGTTTCCGAGCTGCCCGGTTGCGCCTGTCACTGCTGTGCTCACGTGAGTCTCCTGAAGATTGTCGGTTCGAGTACGCGAACCACTATGCACTTACTTTTTCGCTAGTGCAACACCAAGCACAAGTACTTCCCAAGATGCGTGCGCTAACATTGTCAACGTGACCGACACCGACCCTTCCCTCGAGGCCGACGTCTTCGCGCGGAATTGTTCGTCGCGTGAGGCATTGCAGAACGCGACGAGCAGGTGGGGCATCCTCTCTCTCGCCGCGCTCGCCGAGGGTGACTACCGATTCAACGCTCTCCGCCGACGCGTCGACGGCGTCAGTGAACGGATGCTGTCCCAGACGCTGCAGACGCTCGAGCGCGACGGTTTGGTGGTGCGCACCGTGCTCGAGTCCATTCCGCCCAAGGTCGAGTACAGCCTCACACCGCTCGGCCGCGCCGTTGCCGAGCAGTTGACCGGCCTGATCGAGTTGATGCAGTCCAACCTCCCGGCCGTGTTGGCCTCGCGCGAGGCTCACGACAAACGCTGAATCTCGTTCGAAGTACACGCGCGCACGTGGCCGATAACGTACTCCGAGTGAACTCTGCGCCGACCCGAAGAACATTCCTAGCCGCGACGGGCGTGGCAGCACTCGCATCGACGACGCTCGGATCCCCATCCGCGTGGGCGTCGCCCGCCGGTTCGGATGGCGCGATCGATGTGGGCCGCGGTATCGGCGACATGACCGGGGAACCTCTCGGCGCCGGCCTGAACGGCTATGCAGTACTGGAACAGTCGTCGGCTGGGCTCCACCTCCGCCAGCGTGCACGCGCGTTCGTGTTCGTCGACACCGCGTCGTCTCAGCGCCTCGCCCACGTCACGTGCGAGGTGGGTTTGATGTTCGAGAGCATCTTCGAGGAGGTTCTGACGCGACTCGCCTCGAGGTTCGGCGACCTCTATCACCGCGGCAACGTCCTTCTGTCCGCGACGCACACGCACGCAGCCCCCGGCGGTACCGACGGTCACCTGCTCGTGGACATCACCACGCTCGGCTTCCGCCCGATCACGTTCGAGGCCAACGTATCCGGCATCGTCGACGCCGTCGTCCGAGCTCATGACGACGTCCAACCCGGGCACGTCGTCATCACCGCCGGGTCACTGAACGATGCGGGCGTCAACCGTTCGCCGCTGGCGTTCGATCGCAATCCCGACGCCGCCGAATTCCCGTCGAAGATCGACCCTCGATCGGTCGACCTACAGTTGATGCGCGACGGCGCCTTGGTCGGCGTCATCAATTGGTTTGCGACACACGGTACCTCGATGAAGGCGACGAACCTGCTCGTCAGCAGCGACAACAAGGGTTACGCGTCCTGGCACTGGGAGCGTGAGGTTGCCGGCGTCGACTATGCCGATCCATCGTTCGTCGCGGCCTTCGCACAGTCCGCCCCCGGTGACGTCACCCCCAATCTCGGAAAGCAGCCGGGAACCGGGCCCACCGACGACGAATTCGACAACACACGCATCATCGGACTACGCCAGTTCGAAGCGGCCCGCGCCCAGACCGGAACGACGGGAACACGCGTCACCGGCGGAATCGAGGTCCGATGGATGTACGTGGACTTCTCCGGCTATACCGTCCGGCCCGAATTCACCGGTGATGGACGTACCCACACCACCGCTCCTGCCGCACTCGGTGCTGCCTTTGCCGCATCGAGCCAGGAAGACGGCGGAGGACTGCCCGCACTGGGGCTGCAGGAAGGCGAACGAGGCGGCAATCCCGCACTCGCAGCGCTGAGTTCGCTCGTGATGCCAGGGTGGCTTCGCGACGCCCACGCGCCCAAGGACGTCATTCTGCCGGTGGGCCTGATCCCTGGAATCGTTCAGCAGGTCCTCCCGTTCCACCTGGTACGCATCGGCGCGTTCTACCTGTTCACCTGCCCGTTCGAACCGACCGTCATGGCTGGCTCCAGACTGAGAACGGTGTTGGCGAACACTCTGGGCGCAGACCGCGAGCTGATCGTCATCCAGGGGTACACCAACGGGTACGGGCATTACGTGACCACTCCCGAGGAGTACGACCAGCAGGACTACGAGGGCGGCGCAACAGCATTCGGACGCTGGCAACTGCCGGCGACCGAACAGATCGCGGCGGACCTCGCGTCGTCGATGCGCGAGGGCACCGCAATCGAGAGCGGGGGTCCGACGGGTGACCTCACGGGGTCGATCCCCACTTCACCCGGCGGTGTTCCACTCCTCGACATCGCAGCTCCAGGAACGGTATTCGGACAGACCCTGGCTCAACCCGCGCCCTCCTATGCACGCGGACAGCAGGTGACGGTGACGTTTTCCGGCAGCAATCCCAATTCCAATCTTCGACACGACGACACCTATCTCGCCGTCGAACGCGAGGACGGCTCCGACTGGGTCCGGGTGCACGACGACGGTGACTGGTCCACCAAGATCCTGTTCGAGAACGCGGGCCCGATCACGACGACCACCGTCGTGTGGGACATCCCGGTGGCAGCGCAGGCGGGGCGCCATCGAATCCGCTACTTCGGCGATTCCCGCTCACTGGACGGGCAGCTGACGCCGTTCGTCGGGACATCCGCGGCCTTCGACGTGGCGTGAAGCGCGACGTGACTCACAGCAGTGATCCGAGCATCCGGGCCGTCAGGGCTACCACCACGTCCTGATCGGCGGATGCCAGTTCCTCCAGCGTCCCCGCGACGCGGCCCAGTGCGATGCCGGACAACGCTGCCGCCGCAAGCTGCGCCCTCAGCCGCGGGGAGCTCAGCCCGCTCTCGCGCATTCGGCGTTCGAGACCCTCGGTCAGCCGCTTGTCGACACGGTCGGATGCGGCAGCCTGCACGGTTGCGTCGTCGTGCGCCCGCATGACGGCTTGAAGTACCGGCCCGGATCCCAATTGACCGACCCGCGCGATCAAGTCCCCGATACGCGCAGGATCAGCGATGTCGGCGAGCTCGGAGCCCGTGTCGTCGGTGGGCAAGGTCGCCAAGTAGAGCGCCGCCTTGTTCCCGAAATATCGTGCGATCAAGGCAGGGTCGGCACCTGCGCGATCACCGATCTCGCGGGTGGTCGTCTTCTCGTAGCCTCGCTCACCGAACAGCTCCGCGGCGGCGTCGAGCAGATCTTGCCTAGTTCTGGCCGAATTTCTGGTCCGAGAACCGTCACTTGGCCGCGGGTTATCGACTGGCACTCTTCAAGACCTCCTCGGAACGGTCGGTCACATCGTACGTGGCAGTCCGTGTGCTCGACCTGCGCCGCGCGTAGGGCAACACCAGGGCCAGCACGGCCGTCCCTACCCACAGGCCAGCCCCGACGACGATGATGGCGGAGTACCCGTCGTCGGTCGGAAACACAGCACCCGGGAGGGTGTACGCGGCGAGAACCGTTGCACTGAGTGCACTTCCGATGGCACCTCCGACGGTTCGAGTAACGGTGTTCACCCCTAGCGCACTCCCCGTCTCGTGTGCGGGAACAGCACTGACGATGAACGCGGGCATCGCGGCGAACGTGAACCCCACTCCGAGTCCGGCAATTCCCATGACCACGAATACGATCCAGAGCTCGGACCGCCCGACCAGGAAGAGCATGAGGGCGGCGACGAATGCGAGCGCGCCGATCGGCATGATCAGGTTGCGGGGCAACCATCGACTCACGATAGGCAGCAATCTGTTGGCAGCGACGCTCGCCAGTGAGAACGGAACCAGCACCAGGCCCGCGATCATCGCGGACCGGCCGAGTCCGTACCCGGTGTCCGCCGGGGTCTGCACGTACCGAATGACCGTCGAGGACATCACGAACATTCCGATACCCGCGAGCAGTCCCGTGACGTCGGCCGTCAGCACGGATCGGTTGCGCAGCAGGCGAAGTTGCACGATCGGATGCTCGCACCGCAGTTCGTGCCGAGCCCACAGGCCGAGAAGGACTGCGCTCGCGACGAGACATCCGATCAACGGGATCGACGACCACCCCCATTGCCCGCCGAGGCTGATCGCGAGCAGGAACGAGGTGAGGCCCGCCGCGAGCAGGCATGCACCCGACACATCGAGTGGGTGGTGCTGGAGGTGCCCGCTGCTCGGTACGACGAGGACTGCGGCGAGCAGAACTCCGAGAGACGCGACCGCGGCAACGACGAAGCAAGCATGGAAACCCCAGTAATGGGCGATCACGCCGGTCAGTGGGTAGCCGAGTCCGATGCCCGCGACGGCGGTGACCGACAATGCTGCGACGCAGGATCGCGCGCGGCGTGCGCTGAGATGATCCCGCGCGATGGCCATAGCCAGTGGCATGAGTCCCAATCCGATGCCCTGAAGCCCGCGGCCGATGACGAGCATCGCGAAGTTGCCGGGGAGAGCGGCGAACACGCACCCGAGCGCGACCACTGCCAGCGCAACGATCAAGACAGGGCGACGGCGAGGCCCGTCCCCGAGCCGTCCGAGGATGGGAACGGTGACGGCTCCGGTCAACATCGCGATGGTCAGCGACCACTGTGCGCCCGTGAACGACACCCCGTACGTCTCGGCAACCGTCGGGATCAGCGGCGCCCCCACGCTGCTGACCACTGCCACGATCGTGCACACGGCAATCAGAACCGGTACGAGCGCGCGATCTCGAACGGACGACTGCTTTTCGTCTCGGCGCTTGTCATCAATCGATGTCATCAGCTGATGATAAGCCACTCGGATGGCGTTACCGTGCGGAGATGTTTCCGTGACCGTTCTGTGACCATCGTGGTCGCATTGCCGTGCTCGCGGCGGTGGAGCGTGAAGGACGTCCGGCACGAACCTATCGGGAGGCCATCATGTCCAGAACCACACTCGTCCGCACCATCGGCGGAGCCGCCGCATTTTCGATCGCAGGCGCCTGCGCGTTGATCATGCCCGGCACCGCATCCGCCGCGCCTGTGGGATGTACGACAGCACCGGGTGGAGTTGCCGAGATTGCGCTCGACGGTCTCTCGCAGTGCGACAGCACGGCTGACGCTACGTCCGCCGCGGCAGGCTTCGGATTCGACGGCTGGGGTTCGGCGACAGCCATCGGAAACACGGCCGCATTGGCGCTCGGGTTGGCCGGAGGCACGGCAGTAGCGGACGGCGCACTCGGAGCAGGCCCGGCGACCATCGCATTCGGCCCGGGCAGCGTGGCCGTGAACGAAGGCGTCGGACCCGGACTGTCGATCGCAGTCGCCGGACCTGGTGCGACCGTCACCCTGACCCCCACCGGCGCCGTCTGCGACGGACCTTCGCTCGCAGGCAGCTTCACCACCCTGCAGGGCTGCATCGGCTAGACCGGCACCTTCTCGCGCTCCGCCTTTCGCGCACGTCGAGAGCGGAGCGCGACGAAGGCCTTGGCACCGAAGGGTGCCGCGAACAGCATGATCACCAGCCGCACCACCTGTACTGCAGCGACGAAGGTGACGTTGGCACCGCTCGCTGCCGAGACCGCCAGCACTGCGGACAGCCCACCCGGAGTCGTCGCCAGATACCCTTCGAGAAGGCTGATTCCGGTGAGGTGGGTCAGGAGCAGCCCCATCAGCGCGCACAGGACGCCTACCACCACGATCAAGAGCACGGCCCACGGCAACACTCGTCCGACGGCCCTGACACTGGCGGGCGTGAAAGCCAAGCCCGCTTGCCACCCGATCAACACGAAGGCGATCGGCAGCAGAATCGTCGGCGCGGACACCGTGTCGATCCACCCCGACAGTTCCAGCGCACCGGACGCAATCAACGGACCGAGCGTCGCCGGCGCCGGCATACGAACTACCTTGGCGAATCCGATTCCCACCGCGATGCACCCGGCAACGACGAGAAGATCGACATACCAGGGACTTCCGGCGTCAGCAGCGTGAACTGCCGCACTCGATCCGGCGCCGAAGAGAACGGTCGCGACCAACGGCATGGTCACGATGATGAGGCCGACGCGAACGTACTGCACGACCGCGACGATTCGCTCGTCGCCGCCGAGTTCGCGCGCAACTGCCACCAGTCCCTGCGCGCCACCCGCGATCATCGACAACGGTCCCGTCAGAGCGTCGACGTCCTTGTGCAACGCCAGAAGCGATCCCGCGCCCACACTCATCACCAGGGTTACCACCGACACACCGACGACCGGGAGCCAACTGGAGCCGAGGGCCGCCAGTGTGTCCGTGTCGATCATGAAGCCGATACTCACTGCCAGGATGCCTTGGGCGAGCATGCCGAGAGGGCGAGGTATGCGACCCGGCGCCAGTCCTTTGATTGCGAGAGCGGCAGCAACCACGAGTGCTGCGAACAGCGCGGCAGCGGACAATCCGACCGCCCACAGCCCCGCCCAGACGATTGCAGTGGCGAACACAAGCCCGGTACATCGGTAGATCGTTTGAGGCACACAGTAAGACTACGCTTACTATTTTCATGATCAACCCGGGATTGAAACCGACATTAGTACGGTTCCTCTTATCAATACGAGCGCGGGCCTGCGACCTGGCACGCTATGAGCTCAGTCGACCGGGGAGGCCACATGCACATGGGATATCGAATATGAGCACCGACAGGCTCTATCGCAGCGCGTCCGAACTACGTGAAGCGGTACTCGCGCTGACCCGCCGACTCCGCCGTCAGCGACCGCAGCACTATCTCACCCCGAGTCAGATGCAGATTCTCGGCGACGTGGAACGCAGCGGTGGATCGAGCGCGCCGGTCGACCTCGCGGCACTTCAAGGCGTCAGGATTCAGTCCTTGACCAGCAACCTCAACGCTCTGGAAACCGAAGGGTACGTCACCAGGAGTCCCGACCCGGGTGATCGTCGACGACTGTTGATTCGCATCACCGGTTCCGGCACCGAACTCGTCGCCGCCGACCGTCGACAACGAGACAGCTGGCTCGCTCAGGCGATGGAGTCCGAATTGAGCCAGCTCGAGCGCGACGTCCTGCATCTTGCCGCCCCGATCCTGTGGAAACTGGCACAGCGACAAGAACCTGGATCGCCTGTTGACCACACGGCCGGTTCTGGTGAAACATGAAGGGGTTCTTACCGCTATCGGATCGCTAGCGGCCGCACGCCCTAACCAGGAGTTCCGCAACCATGTCCTACCTGCTGTACGACGCTTTGCTCCCCCAGCTCGGACACGATATCGCCATCTACTGGGCCTCACTGTTGGTCGTCGGCCCGATCTGAGACCCCAAACGCAAGGGCAGCACCGAGAACCTCGGAGCTGCCCTTGCTTTGCTTTCCATGCCGGTCAGGCGTTGACAACCGCCGTAGGAAGCAGCCTCGACAGCACGTCCGAAAGCGATACGACGCCGACGGTCCGCTCGCCGTCGACCACCAACGCCAGGTGACTGCTCGTTTCCCTCATCGACGCGAGCGCCACGTACACCGGAGTGCTCGCACTCAACGTGAATACCGGACGGGTGACATCAGCGAGCGCGACGTCGCCGTTCAAGGTGTCACGAACGTGAACGACACCACTGACGCTGTCGCCGTCGCTGACCAGGATGCGCAGATGCCCCGATTCGAGCGACGCCGTACGAACGTCGTCGACGGTGCCCGTCGACGACACCGACGTCGGCACACCGGGCGTCGACACGAGGTCACCGACGGTGAGATTCTGCAGTTCCAGCGCCCCCGAGAGCTGGACCGAGTAGCTGGCGTCGAGCGCACCTACGTTCACCGAGTGCTCGACGAGCTGACGAAGGTCGTCGGGATTCTGACCGGAGCCGACGGAGTCCGCCGGCTCGACGCCGACCTTCCGCAGGCACCAGTTGGCCATGTTGTTGAGCACGACCAGGATCGGCCGGGTGACGAACATGAACCCGCGCATCGGGAGAGCGAGCATCGTCGCGGACTTCTCGGGGTGCGCGATCGCCCACGACTTGGGGGCCATCTCTCCGACGACCAGGTGCAGGAACGTGACGATGATGAGCGCAAGCACGAAGCCCGCGACGTCGGCCACCCAGTACGGGACTCCCCACGCCTCGAAAATCGGGGTGAGCCAGTAGTGCACGGCCGGTTTGGTCGTTGCGCCCAGAGCGAGCGTGCACAGCGTGATGCCGAGCTGAGAACCCGCGAGCAACACCGTGAGCTCGGACGAGCTACGGAGCGCCGCGCGAGCGGACCGGCTGGTCATCGCGGCGTCCTCGAGCCGATGACGTTTCGCAGCCAGCAGCGCGAACTCGACCGCGACGAAAAACGCACTCGCCGCGATGAGCCCGACGGTGACAGCGAAGAAAATCCAAGGATTACTCATCGGTGGTTGTCCATCTCTCGCTCGTCGCTCGGCTCCGGGGACTGTTCGCGTTGGCCGAGTTCCAGACGAACCGACGAGGGCACATAGTTGTCGATCTCGAGAACCTCGACGGAGACATACCTTTCTGGAGCCTCGTCGTCGTCGCCGATCAGGTCTGCGGAATCGGCGGGTAGGTCGACCTCGATCGTGGTTCCGACCGTGGGCAGCGAACCGTGATGCGTGATGACGAATCCGGCGATCGTCTCGTAGTCACCCGCGGGTAGATCGTGGTCGATGGACCGCTCGACCTCGTCGATGTGGATCTCTCCCGACATCGTCCACGTGCCGTCCTCGCCCGCGATCGGAGTGGTGTCGAGCTCGTCCTCGTCGTGCTCGTCGGTAATTTCACCGACGAGTTCCTCGGCGAGATCCTCGATGGTGATGACGCCAGTGAGGCCGCCGTATTCGTCGATGACACAGGCAAGCTGGTTCTTCGAACCGCGCAGCTCACCGACCGCGTCGGGAAGCGCCTGGGTCTCGGGGAGAATCAACGCGGGCCTGACGAACTCGCGGACCTCGGCGTCGTCCCGATCAGTGACGGCCAGAACGTCCTGCAAGTGCACGACGCCGACGATCCCGTCGTCCTCGTCGAGAACCGGGTAACGCGAATGCGCCTGCCCCATGAGGACTTTGAGATCCCCCAGAGTGTCGGTGGCCCGAACCGTCGCAGCGCGCGAACGCGGAATCATCGCATGTTCGACTGTGCGCGTCGGGAAATCGAGAATGCGATCGAGGAGATCGGACAGTTCGTCGGGCAGATCTCCCGAGTCTTTCGATTCGGCGACGATGTGCTCGAGGTCCCGCGGTGTCGCCGAATGTTCGACGTCGTGCACCGGCTCGATCTTCAGAGCCTTGAGCAGCAGGTTCGACGCGTGATCGAAGATCGTGATGAGCCAGCCGAAGAGGCGCAGATAAATGGTGGTCGACAGCGACAACCACATGGCAACCGGTTCCGGCCGCGCGATGGCGAAGTTCTTGGGGAACAGCTCACCGAAGAGCATCTGCACGAAAGTGGAGAACAGCAAGGCCAGGACAGCGCCGACACCGACACCAACCGCGGTGGGTACTCCGACTCCCCCGAGAATGGTGCCGAAAGACTGACCGATGAGCGGCTCGGCGACATAGCCGACCAGCAATCCGGTGACGGTGATACCGAGCTGCGCACCGGAGAGCATGAAGGACGTGCGTTTGGTGACTTGAAGGGTACGACGAGCACCTGCGTCTCCGGCCTCGGCGCGAGCCTTGAGCCGGGAGCGGTCCACGGTCATGTACGCGAATTCCTGCGCCACGAAATAGCCGGTGGCTACCGTGATCAAGAAGACGACGAGGAAGCCGAGCAAGAGGGTGAAAATCACACTCATTCGCCGGACACCGCCTCGCACATAGTCGAACAAGTGCGGGGGGCCGTGTCCGGCCCGGGTTTATCGCTGTCCATGAATCCTCTGCTTGTGGGTGGGACGTGAATGTCCGATTCTAGCGGGTGCCTCCACCTTCGGCGGCCTTCACCACCAAGACGGGTACCGGGCTGTCGAGCAGAACTCGTTGCACCGTGCTGCCCATCAGGAACTTGCCGACGGCAGAGCGACGCTTCGAACCGATCACCAACAAGCTCGCACCGGTGTCCGCGACGAGGTCGACGATGGCGCCTGCCGGGTCCCCCGCGTCCGGTTCGACGCGGATCGAGAACGCGGCGTCGGCCAGGCCCCTGCTTGCCAGAATCTGCTGCGTCGCGAGAGTTGTTGCCTCTCTGTCCTCCTCGGACACGGAGTTCGCGTCGACGACCAACAGCGCGATGAGCGGCAGGCCGCGTAACTCCGCTTCCTCCACTGCGCGAACGAGCGCCTCGCGGCCTTCGGGTGAATCACTTGCGACGACAGCTACCGTCATGCTGGCTCCGATCGAGACGATCCTCGGGAATTGGACTAATAAGACATAGCCTATCTACTCTCATGGTGTGACACATCACACGAGAGGTCGAACGCGACCGGAGCTCGCACAGTGAGCAAGAAATCACGCATGGGGTTGTCGCCCACGGTATCGAAGTCTCTGCTGGCTGTCGCCGTCGTCGCCGCCGTGACGGTGGCGGGTATCGACGCGAGCCGCAGTGGAAGCGGGTCCGATGCTCGCGCGAAGCTGACGATGATCGCCCCAGCAGCCGCGGGCGGCGGGTGGGACCTCGTCGCGCGTGAAGCGCAGCAGGCCCTCCGAAGCGACGGAATCGTCAACAACGCGCAGGTCGTCAACGTTCCTGGTGCGGGCGGCACGATCGGGTTGAGTCAGCTCGAGAGCCTCGCGGGTCAATCGACGACGGTCATGGTCACCGGCACCGTGATGCTCGGCGGCATTGCCATCAACAACTCCGAGACGACACTCGCCGATACCGTGCCCATCGCCAAGTTCGCCGAGGACTTCGAGGTGTTCGTCGTACCCAAGGACTCCCCGTACCAGAACGTCGAGGACATGATCGCGGCATGGCGCGAGAATCCGGGCGGCCTCCCCATAGGCGGAGGCTCCCTCGGCGGAATCGACCACATCGTGGCGGGTCAGCTCGCCCAGCAGGCCGATATCGATCCGGCAGCCATCAACTACATCGCGTACTCCGGCGGCGGTGAGGTACTCACGTCGTTGCTGTCCAACACCGTCGGCGTCGCGGTCAGCGGGTACAACGACTTCCGCGACCAGATCGAGGCCGGCAACGTTCGGGCACTGGCCGTGGCCGCGCCCGAACCCGTCGACGGTATCGATGTCCCGACGTTCGTCGAACTCGGATACAACGTGGACCTGGTGAACTGGCGCGGAATCGTCGCACCTCCGGGCATCTCCGACGAAGACCGGGACACGCTCATCGCAATCGCGA
This sequence comes from Rhodococcus sp. P1Y, assembly GCF_003641205.1. Taxonomy (NCBI): domain Bacteria; kingdom Bacillati; phylum Actinomycetota; class Actinomycetes; order Mycobacteriales; family Nocardiaceae; genus Rhodococcus; species Rhodococcus sp. P1Y. The sequence continues at coordinate 1,884,498 of NZ_CP032762.1, read as the reverse complement.
CCGAAATGCAGGACACCGAGCAGTGGGCTACTGCGGTCGCACGTAACAAATGGAAAGTCTCGTTCCAGACGGGCGACGAGTTCGGCGAGTTCCTCGAAGTCGAACAGACCCGAATCACCGACATACTCCGAGAGCTGGGGTTGGTATGAGTACAGATACACCTGTCGCCGGAACCACCTCGGTTCCCGTGAGCTTCTGGACCGGCCGCAGTGGCCTCGTCGTTCCAGCGCTTCTCGTCGCGCTCGGCATTTTCCTCGTGTACGGAACCGTCACCATGGACGTGCCGCCCACGGCGACCTCGCCTGGGCCGCAAGTATTCCCGGCCATCGTGGCGGGTGGGTGCTTCGTCGTTGCCCTGTTGGTCACAATCCAGCTTCTGCTAAAACCAGATGTCGTGGATCGCGGGCTCGACGACAACGGTGATCCGGTGACCGGCACGGTGAGCAACTGGCGAACACTCGGCATAACCGTCGGTGCCGTCGCACTGTTCATCGCGCTACTCGATCCACTCGGGTGGGTTCTGGCCGGTGCGCTGCTGTTCTGGGGAGTATCGATCGGATTGGGTTCGCGTCGGTACGTGTTCGACGGTGCCATCGCGCTGTTGATGTCCTCGGCGGTACAGATCGCTTTCTCCGCCGGTCTTGGTCTGACCCTTCCCGGTGGCCTCCTGGCTCAGGTCTTCTGATGGATTCCCTGAGCAATCTGATCGACGGGTTCGGCACCGCGCTGACGCCGATGAACCTCGTCTGGGTTCTCGTCGGCGCCATCCTGGGAACTGCGGTAGGCGTGTTGCCCGGCCTCGGCTCCGCGATGGCCGTCGCGCTTCTTCTGCCCGTCACGTTCACGCTCGACCCCACGGCCGCTCTGATCATGTTCGCCGGCGTCTACTTCGGTGGTCTGTTCGGCGATTCCATCGCAGGCATCCTGATGAACACACCAGGAAACAGCACTGCCATCGCCGGGACCTTCGAGGGTCACCGAATGGCGAAGAACGGCCGAGCGCCGCAAGCACTCGCAACCTCCGCCATCGGCGCGTTCATCGGCGGGATCGTCGCAACGACGCTGGTCGTGTTCTTCGCACCGACGTTGGCCTCGCTCGCGACGAACTTCGGCCCAGCCGAGTACTTCGCGCTCGCTGTGTTCGCGTTCATCGCAACCTCCGCGGTGGTGTCGGACTCGGCCCTCAAAGGCCTGACGGCTCTACTGATCGGCCTGACCCTCGCCGTCATCGGTATCGACGGCCCATCCGGCGCGTCGCGGTTCACCTTCGAGGTTCCCGCGATGTTCGACGGCATCCACATCGTCGTCATCACCGTGGCCATGCTCGCTCTCGGCGAGGTCATCCATGTCGCATCTAAAATCGGCCGACCAGAAGACAACTCGCTCATCAAGTCCGAGGGTCGACCGTTCCTGAGCCGTGCGGAGTTCCGTGAGGCGCTACCGGCGTGGTTGCGCGGCACCGCGTTCGGTGTGCCGTTCGGCGTGATTCCCGCCGGCGGCGCCGAGGTGCCGAGCTTCCTCGCCTACGGCACCGAGCGCAGACTCGACCGTCGCAGCAAGAACCCTATGTTCGGTAAAGGCGCGATCAAAGGTGTTGCCGGACCGGAGGCCGCAGGCAACGCCACCGCGGGTACGGCCATGGGAGCACTACTTGCGCTCGGCCTACCGACGTCCGCAACGGCAGCGATTCTTCTTGCTGCATTTCAGCAATACGGAATGCAACCGGGACCATTGCTGTTCGACCGGAGCGGCGACATCGTGTGGGCGCTTCTCGCCAGCCTGTTCGTCGCGATGATCGTATTGCTGATCCTCAACCTGCCGTTCGCGCCGCTGTGGGCCAAACTGCTGAAGATTCCGAAGAACTATCTGTACGCGGGCATCTCGGTGTTCGCCGCGCTCGGTGTCTATGCGACGAGTGCGTCGATCGTCGACTTGATGTTCATGCTCGGACTCGGAATCCTCGGATTCATGATGCGGCGCTACGGCATTCCGCTGGCACCGGTTCTGATCGCGGTGATCCTCGGCCCGTTGGCCGAGGACTCGCTACGGCGCGCACTCGCCGTCAGCGAAGGTGACCTGTCCATCCTCGTGAGCAGCACGATCACGATCGTTCTGTACGCCCTGATCACCCTGGCCATCGTCTTCACGATCGTCAGCAAGATCCGGGCTCGCTCGAAGGTGGATTTCTAAAGGCGTAGGCGCTTCGCGCATGTGAACGGAAATACATAGCCCACTATGTATTTCCGTTCACATGCCGCGTAGCGGCCTAGAGGATGTAGAGCATTTCCTGGTACGTCGGGAGCGGCCAGAGATCGTCCGCGACCATGGCTTCGAGGACGTCTGCGGCCGATCGAACTGCTGCCATCGCAGGCAACAGCGCATCCTTGGCGTGCTCGGCCTCGGCGAGAACCTCTCCAGCCGGATCGCTTTCCAACGCGGCCTTGAGCGAGGCCAGCGCGGTCTTCAATGCTGCGAGTGGCTCGGAAACGGCGTGCAGCTCCGACATGTCCGGCTCGATCCCGGCTGCCTTGAGTGCAGAGACGTTCTGGGCCAACTCCGTCTGATACCGAACAGCCGCCGGGAGGATGGACGTCTGCCCCATCTCCAGCGTCAGACGGGCCTCGACGAACACCGTCAGCGCATACTGCTCCAACCCGATCTCGTAGCGCGAGTGCATTTCTCGGTGGTTGAACACCTTGTACTTCTCGAACAGTTCCATCGCCGAGTCGGTGATGAGCTCGGGCAGGGCATCGAGCGTCGTACGCAGGTTCGGAAGTCCGCGCGACTCGGCTTCGATCTGCCAGTTGTCGGAGTATCCGTCACCGTTGAACACCACGGCACCGTGCTCGGTGATGATCTCGGTGAGCAGATTCTGCACGGCCGTATCGAAATCGGTGCCGGATCCAATGGCCGCTTCCAAGTTGGTTGCCATGTAGTCGAGTGCCTCGGCCATGATCGTGTTGATCGTGACCATCGGCCCGTTGACGGTCTGCATCGAACCGGGCGCACGGAACTCGAACCTGTTGCCGGTGAACGCGAACGGAGACGTCCGGTTGCGGTCACCCGGGTCGGTCGGCAGCACCGGAAGGGTGTCGGCGCCGATCATCATGGTGCCCTTGCCCTTCGACGACGTCGCCGCGCCTTTGGCAATCTGATCGAACACGTCCGCGAGCTGATCGCCGAGGAAGATCGAGATGATCGCAGGCGGAGCCTCGTTGGCACCCAATCGGTGATCGTTGGTCGCCGACGCCACCGACGCACGTAGAAGCCCGCCGTACTTGTGCACCGCGCGAATGACTGCAGCGCAGAACACCAGGAACTGAGCATTGTCGTGCGGGTTGTCACCGGGAACCAGCAGCGAGCCGAGCTCGGAGTTGCCGAGCGAGAAGTTGACGTGCTTGCCAGATCCGTTGACGCCTTCGAACGGCTTCTCGTGGAACAGACATTCCATGCCGTGCTTCTTGGCGATCGTCTTGAAGGTCGTCATCAGCAGCTGCTGGTGGTCGGCAGCGATGTTGCCCCGCTCGAACATCGGCGCGATCTCGAACTGACCGGGTGCCACCTCGTTGTGCCTGGTCTTCGCCGGGATACCCAGCTTGAAGAGCTCACGCTCGGTGTCCATCATGAAGCCCAGCACGCGCTCGGGGATGGCACCGAAGTAGTGGTCGTCGAACTCCTGGCCCTTGGGAGGCTTGGAGCCGAACAACGTGCGACCGGCGTTGAGCAGGTCGGGACGTGCCAGGAAGAAGTGGCGGTCGACGAGGAAGTACTCCTGCTCCGGGCCACAGAACGAGACGATGTTCTCGATGTTCTCGTGCCCGAACAGCTTCAGGATGCGCTCGGCGTGTCCGCCCATCGCCTGCTGGCTGCGGAGCAGCGGGGTCTTGTGGTCGAGCGCTTCGCCGGTCATCGACACGAACACCGTCGGGATGCAGAGGGTGTTGCCGTTCGGGTTCTCGAGTACGTACGCCGGGCTGGTGACATCCCACCCGGTGTATCCGCGCGCTTCGAACGTGTTGCGCAGTCCGCCGTTGGGGAAGCTCGACGCGTCGGGTTCGCCCTGGATGAGGGTCTTGCCCGCGAACTCGGCCAACGCGCTGCCGTCGCCGACCGGGTCGAAGAAGCTGTCGTGCTTTTCGGCGGTCAGGCCGGTGAGTGGGTAGAAGACGTGCGCGTAGTGCGTCGCACCCTTCTCGAGCGCCCAATCCTTCATCGCCGACGCCACCGCGTCGGCGACCAGGGGATCGAGCTTCTTGCCCTTGTCGATGGTGGCCATGACCGACTTGAACACGGACTTCGGCAACCGCTTCTGCATGACGACCTTGCTGAAGACGTTCTCGCCGAAGATCTCGCCCGGCTTCTCGTCCCCGACGAAGCTGACCGCGGGCGGGACATAGGCCTCGACGTCTTTGATCGCCTGCAGGCGGACGGTATTTCCACTCATGAGCTACCCCTTGACAAGGTGCGCTCCGCAACTGGATTTCGCGGAGTCCGACCCAGCGAGAGTACGAACCTTGCATGGCGGCAGTGTTTCGCCGCTGTGACCACTGCGATTCACCCGGCGGCAATCCCTCGCGGCTGGCTACATCACACCGAAGTAGACAAATATCCATTTTTGTCTATCCAGGTTTACATTTTCGATGTATTGTCATGTTCCAAGTGATCGACACCACTGCGGGCGTCTCGCCCGGTGGGTTCTATCCGAGAGAAAAGGGAGTGGACGACGTGGCAACCCAGATGAGCCCGCAGCCGAGCGCGGGAGTCGAAGAGTGGCATGACAAGAAGCGGTACCTGTGGCTGCTGGGTTTGGTGCCGCCGACCGCGACCTTCATCGCACTCGGCATGGTGTGGGCGTTCAACCAGCTGGGCTGGAACAGCGTCTCGCCGATCTGGTGGTGGATCGGCCCGATTCTCGTCTACGGGTTGCTGCCGATCCTCGATCGGTTCTTCGGGCCGGACGGCCAGAACCCGCCCGACGAGGTCATGGAAGCGCTGGAGAACGACAAGTACTACCGCTACTGCACCTACATTTACATCCCGTTCCAGCTCGCCAGCCTTGTCATCGCCTGCTATCTCTGGACGGCCGACAACCTGAGCTGGCTGGGCATCGACGGCGGACTTGGTTTGCCCTCCAAGATCGGCCTGGCCATCAGCATCGGTGTCATGGGCGGAATCGGCATCAACACCGCGCACGAAATGGGCCACAAGAAGGACAGCCTGGAACGCTGGTTGTCGAAAATCACCCTGGCACAGACGTTCTACGGCCACTTCTACATCGAGCACAATCGCGGCCACCATGTCCGCGTCGCCACACCCGAGGATCCGGCGAGTTCGAAGTTCGGTGAAAGCTTCTGGCGCTTCCTCCCACGCAGCGTGTGGGGCAGCCTGAAGTCGTCGTGGAATATCGAGAAGACTCGCATGGATCGACTCGGCAAGTCGACGTGGAACATTCGCAACGACGTCCTGAACGCATGGCTGATGTCGGTTGTTCTGTTCGGAGTGTTGACCGCGGTGTTCGGCCCGACAATCCTGCCCTTCCTGGTAATTCAGGCGGTCTATGGATTCTCGCTGCTCGAAACGGTCAACTACCTGGAGCACTACGGGCTGCTGCGCGCCAAGACGAAATCAGGGCGCTACGAGCGCTGCGCACCGGCACACAGCTGGAACTCCGATCACATCGTCACCAACATCTTCCTGTATCACCTTCAGCGGCACAGTGATCATCACGCGAACCCGACCAGGCGCTACCAGACACTGCGCAGCATGGAAGGCGCACCGAACCTGCCGAGCGGATATGCCAGCATGATCTCGCTTGCCTATTTCCCACCGGTCTGGCGAAAGGTGATGGACCACAGGGTGTTGGACCACTACCGCGGTGACATCACGGCCGTGAACATCGAACCGAGCAAGCGCGCGAAGATCCTTGCCCGTTACGGCGCATCCTCGGAAGCCGAGTGATGGCAGCGTACGAGTGCCCGGTCTGCAACTACGTCTACGACGAGGCCACCGGCGCACCGCGCGAGGGTTTCGCGGCCGGCACCACGTGGAGCGACATCCCCGACGAGTGGCCGTGCCCCGACTGCGGTGTCCGAGAAAAAATCGATTTCGAACAGAAAGCAGGATGACTCATGGCAACGGACTTCAAGCTCTACCAATGCATTCAGTGCGGGTTCGAGTACGACGAAGAACTCGGTTGGCCCGAGGACGGTATCGAGCCGGGAACCAAGTGGGACGACATTCCCGACGATTGGAGCTGCCCCGACTGCGGTGCCGCCAAGGCGGATTTCTTCATGGTGGAGATCAGCAGGCCATGACGGCGCTAGCCGGGTCGAGGTCGAGGTGACCGATACACTGGGCGTCGTGACAACCCCTCCGGCGAACCCGAGCCCCTACAAGAGTGCGACAACGTCACTGATGCGCACCACAATTCTCGACGGGCTGCACGATCTGTTGCTCCAACGGACGTGGTCGACGGTCAACATGACCGATGTCGCGGTGTCCGCCGGAATCAGTCGGCAGACGTTGTACAAGGAGTTCGGAACGCGCAAGGGTCTCGCTCAGGGCTACGCGCTGAGGCTGACGGATACGTTCGTCTCTGCCGTCGACGACGCGGTCTACGCGAACGAGGGCGACAGTCTGCGGACCTTGTACGTGGCGTTCACCGAGTTCTTCGGCCGCAGTGCCTCCGATCCACTCGTGCTCTCCATGCTGACCGACGATCCACCGCCCGACCTGCTCCGGTTGGTCACCACCGAGAGCGGCACACTGATCGAGCACGCAGCACGTCGGTTGGCGGAAACGTTCGAACGCAGCTGGCTCCGTGCGTCAGCACACAACGCGGACGTTCTCGGCCGGACCGTCGTACGGCTCGCGCTCAGTTACATCTCGATGCCGCCGTCCAATTCGGCCGATGTCGCGGCCGACCTCGCGTCGTTGTTGACACCGTTCGTCGACACCATCAAGGGCACGGCGTGACCGAACTACATAGCGCTCCCTTCGCCGATCTGTCCGGCCACGAGGTGTACGGCCTGTGCAAACTGCGGGTCGACGTCTTCGTCGTCGAACAGAACTGCGCCTACCCGGAACTCGACGGAGCCGACGAAGATGCCTCGACGGTGCACTTCTGGCATGCCGAGGACGGTGCTGTCGTCTCCACGCTCCGATTGCTGCGAACCGAGAACGAAACTCGCATCGGACGTGTCTGCACCGCTGCATCCGCACGCGGTCGTGGACTGAGCGCGCAACTCATGACGGCTGCCATCGAGCATGCTGGCGGCGCGGACATCGTGATCGGCGCACAGGCGCACCTCGAAAAGTGGTACAGCGGTTTCGGTTTCGAACGATCGGGGCCGAACTACACCGAGGACAGCATCCCCCATCTGCCGATGATAAGGACGGCGCGCTAGCTCCCCGCGTGCGGCACATCGCCGAGCAGTCGGCATTCCAGCCACAACTCGGCCCGGTCGGTAGGTGACGAAAGATCCACCCCGAGAATGCCCTCGATTCGTTCCAACCTCTTACGGAGGGTGTGACGGTGGATTCCGAGCTCGGACGCTGCGGCGTCACCGACTCCGTTGTGCGCCAACCACACCGCAAGCGTCGGGTACAGCTCGGCGCTGCGCCCGTACTGCGCGGGATCACGAAGCGGCGACAGGTGATTGGCAGCGAAGGATCTCGACCGTGCCGGATCCAGGTACGCCGACAAACCCGTCGACGTCACTTCTTCGAAGCGGACCACGCCGCCGTCCGCATTGTGGGCTTCCCTCGCGGCCTGCGACGCCTGCCGCCGCGCTCGCGCGAAATCGTCCCACCAGTGGGCGTCGGACACGCCGACTTGGAGAGCGGGCAAGTCGACGAGGAGTTCCAAGGTGCGTTCGAGCTCTGTGTCGGACACGATCACGAGTAGTGCTCGACCCATTGCGGCGAACGCCACTGCGCGCGACAGGCTTTGTTCGAGCACGGTCGTGACTGCCGCGCGCTCGGCTTCGCCTGCATCGACGTGCAGGACCCTGAACGGCTCGACTGGGAACCCGCCCCACAGTTCGCCCGATATTCGCCGAACGAGCCCGTCGTTGCCTTCGATGAGTTGATGCATCGCCACGGTCCGCAGGTGCCGCATCGTCTGCTGCGCTTCGTCGGTCCGCGACACGATCAAGGTCAGCAGCGCAGCTGCGACAACCAACGCACCGTGATTGACTGCGCCGACACCTCCCGGCCGGCCGGCCACTATGTAGCCGAGAGTTTTACCCATCGTCACCGCGAGCGGATGCGAGACGATGTCTTCTCCCTCCACCGTCACGAAGCTGGCCTCGGCCGGACGCTGAGCCCTGGCGTCCGCACTGCGCGCCACCCCCGGCAGTACCGCGGGCCCCGAGGACTCGACGATCCGCCCTTTGCCGTCGAGGAGTGCGGCCCATCCGCCGACGAGTTCGGCCACCCGCCGCACCGTCGCGCGTGTGCCGTTGCTGCTCACCGCAGCTTGGATGAGGCGTCGCTGATCGTGCGTGTTGGAACGCAATCGTTCGAGGTCGTCCCTGGTCTGCGCTTTCGACACCGCCTTGGTCAGCGCGATGAACGGCGTGGCCAGCGGCACCTCGAACAGCGGTAGACCCTGCTGCTCGGCGGCATCCACGACGACGGCAGGTACCGACGAGAATCTGAGCCCGGTGCCGAACCCGATCGCGGACACGCCCGCTGTCACCAGCAACGACACGTATTTCTGCACTGCAGCTCGCCCGTCGGGCAACGAAGCCCCTGTGGTCAGCAGCAGCTCACCGCCGTCGAGAAACGGCGTGGGATCCGCGAGGTCGGAGATGTGCGCCCAGGTCAGCTCCCGATCCAGACGGTCGTGTCCGGTGAGAACCAGCAGACCGAAGGACGGGTCCTCGCACAGTTGGCGCACGGTCGAGAGCATCGGTCGAGTGTGCCACTGTGTACACCCGAGAGCCAATGATGTACCAAGTGTCACCTATCAGGCGAGCGAGAGCTGGGACACACTTTCGAACGAGCCCAACCACCCCACCAGGAGTTCAGTTGTCCCAACAGCATGCCAACGAGACCGAGCAGCACGGGTCGCCGCTCCAACACACGTTGAAGAAGCGACACCTCTCGATGATCGCGATCGCGGGCGTCATCGGCGCAGGTCTGTTCGTCGGGTCGGGTGCCGCGATTCGCGAAACCGGCCCCGGTGTACTCGTCTCGTACGTACTGGCCGGAATCGTCGTGATTCTCGTGATGCGCATGCTCGGCGAGATGTCGACGGCCAACCCCGAGACCGGATCGTTCTCGGCCTACGCCGACCGCGCGATCGGGCAGTGGGCCGGATTCAGCATCGGCTGGCTCTATGCCTGGTTCTGGATCATCGTGCTCGGCATCGAAGCCACCGCAGGCGCGGTCATCATGAACCGCTGGATCCCCGATGTGCCGCAGTGGACATGGGCGCTCGTCCTGATGATTCTGTTGACGCTGACCAACATCGCGTCGGTCAAGTCGTTCGGCGAGTTCGAATTCTGGTTCGCGGCAATCAAGGTCACCGCGATCGTCATCTTCCTCGCACTCGGTGTCCTGGCCATTCTTGGTCTGCTCCCGGGCGTCGAGGCTCCAGGGATGACCAACCTGACCGGACACGGCGGGTTCTTCCCCAACGGGTCAGGGGCGGTGTTCGCCGGCATCCTCGTCGTGGTGTTCTCGTTCTTCGGTGCCGAAATCGCGACGATCGCGGCCGGTGAGTCCGAGAACCCCGTCGAAGCCGTCCGCACTGCCGTCAAGTCCGTCGTATGGCGCATCCTCGTGTTCTACATCGGCTCGATCGCTATCGTCGTGACGTTGCTCCCGTGGGACAGTGCATCGGTGGCGCTGAGCCCGTACGTCGCCGTCATGGACTCCTACGGTATTCCAGCAGCGGGAACGATCATGGACGTCGTCGTGTTGACCTCAGTCCTCTCGTGCCTCAATTCGGGCCTCTACACCGCGAGCCGAATGATCTTCTCGCTGTCGAGGCGTGGCGACGCACCGAAGAGTTTCGCGACGACGAGCAAGTCCGGCGTTCCCCGCCAGGCGGTGCTGGTTTCGACGGTCGTCGGCTTCATCACCGTCGGTCTCAACTTCATCTCCCCCGACACCGTATTCCTGTTTCTCGTCAACTCCTCCGGCGCAATCGCCCTGTTCGTGTGGCTTGTCATCTCCATCTCACAGTTGCGGATGCGGCGCCGACTCGAAGCCGAAGGCCGGGAGGTCCAGCTCAAAATGTGGCTGTTCCCCTACCTCACCTGGCTGACCATCGTCGCGATCGTCGGCCTGTGTATCGGCATGGTCGTGCTGGAGGACACCAGAAGTCAGATGTTCGTCTCACTCGGCCTCGCCGTCGTCGTCGTCGGAATCGGGTTGTACCGCTACCGCTCCGGAGCGAAAGACTCAGTCGGTCGCCCGGCGCGAACCGACTGACCCGAGTGCCGCATCCAGAACGGTCTGCTCCGACAACAAGACGTGCAACGCGGCGTCACCGAGGGGTATGAAGCTGTCCTCGCTGGTGACGCGGGCTATGGAACCGTCGTAGCCTGCGTCGACCAACGCCGTGATCACACCCTCGCTGACGCCGCCCGACCGGCGGGTTTCGTCGACGACGAGGACGTTCCCGGTGGCGCGGGCGTGGGTGAGAATGTCGTCCACCGGGAGCGGCGCAAGCCAGAGCAGGTCGACGACGCGAACTCCGATCCCCCGTTCTTCGAGCCGGTGTGCGACGCGCATGCTCATCCTGACGCCGTTGCCGAACGTCACGATGGTGAGATCCGCTCCGTCGCCGTGGATCCGGGCCCGTCCGATCTGTGCGGACCCGGACCCACCGTCGCTGAGCCAGCCGCCGTCACCGTCCTCGTACAGATCCCGAGTGTGGTACAGCGCAATAGGTTCCATGACAATGCAGACGGCCCCGTGGTGCACTGCCGCATCCGCACACACCAGCAACACAGCCGCTGCATCCTCGGGCCGCGACGGTGAGGCGACGACGATCCCCGGTATGTCCCGCAGCGCTGCGACGGCATTGTCGTTGTGAAAGTGCCCGCCGAATCCCTTCTGATATCCGTATCCCGCAATGCGGACGACCATGGGATTGCGGTACTGCCGGTTCGAAAAGAACTGCAGCGTCGACGCCTCACCCCGGATCTGGTCGGCTGCATTGTGCAGGTAGGCGAGATACTGAATCTCCGCGATCGGGAGTAGACCGGAAACACCTGCACCGGTGGCCAATCCAAGGATCGACTGCTCGTCGAGCACCGTGTCGAACACCCGGGCCGTTCCGGCTTTCGACTGCAGGCCCCGGGTAACACCGTAGACGCCGCCCTTGCGCGCGACGTCTTCGCCGAACACTACCGACTGTGGATATTTGTCCAGAATCTGCTGCAATGCGGCGTTGATCGCCTGCGCGAGCGTCGACCCCTCGGCAAGTTCGACGACTGGGGGCGAGGTCTGACGAAGCGCACACTCGACCTCGCGTAATGGCTCCATGACCGCTGCCGCATCGGTTAGCTGTGGGAGTTCGGCGATCTCGCGGGCGGCGCTCAACACCTCGGTGCGCTTGGCCTCGTACAGCTCGATCACGTCGCCGGCGCTCAGCACTCCCGCATCGACGAGCAATCGAGCGCTGCCGAGTACCGGGTCTCGGGCGAAGTCCGCGGTGACCTCGCGCGCAGTCCGGTAGGAGGACTCCACATCGGACCCGGCGTGGCCCATCAAGCGAACGGTCTCGAGGTGCAAGAACGCCGGACGACGATGCATCCGAACCCAATTCGCGGCAGCGATCGAGGCCCCGCACGCTGCGGCGAGGTCGCCGCCGTCGGCGTGGAAGTACTTCAGGCCCCCACGTTCGGCGAAGTTCGACGCGATCCACCCACTCGGCGTCCTGACGCTGATCCCAATCCCGTTGTCCTCGCACACGAAGAGCAGCGGCATCGGAACACCCTGGTACGCAGCGTGGACCGCCGTGTTGACAGCACCGAGCGCGGTGGAGTGATTGGCGGACGCATCACCGAAACTGCATACCGTCACGGCGTCCGCGGGCCACGGCGATTCCACACCCAGCTTGCGGGCCCGCGCGATGGAGAAGGCGACTCCGACCGCGCGAGGTAGATGCGATGCGATCGTGGACGTCTGCGGTATTACGGCGAGGTCGGCACGGCCGAATACCTTGTGCCTGCCGCCGGAGATGGGGTCCGGGGTGGCCGCGACGAGTCCGAGCAAGACATCTCTGATGGGATCGCTGCCGCCGCCTTGGCGAGCTCGTTCGAGGAAGAATGCGCCGGAACGGTAGTGCAGCAGAGCAGGATCCGTGGCTCTGAGCGCGCCTGCCACGGCGGCGTTGGATTCGTGGCCGGACGAGCCGATGGTGTAGAAACCTCTGCCCTGAGCCCGCAGCCACCGCGCCGCGAGATCCAGATGACGGCTGCCGAGTTGGGCGTCGAACAGCTCGAGCGCCCGGGCCGGAGTGAGTCCGGCGCCGAGCGCTCTGGGTTCGGGCACAGCGGCGGAGATGGTCGTGAGGAAGTGCTCGTCGATCGGCTCGGCCATGGTGCCCAGGATATGCGGCTTCGCCGCCCGTGCGTGCGTACTTACGCCCCGACGTAACTACCCACTCACGACCAGGTCGGTGGTCGTGAGTGGGTAGTTACGTTCTGCGGTGCATTTTCACGCACGGGCGGCGGAGCCGCCGATCAGATTGCGTCGTCGAGCCTGACCAGGTCGCGCCCCCGGGTTTCGGGTGCGAGGTACGCCGAGACCAGAGTGATCGCGGAGTAGACCACCAGCATGGCGGCGATCGGCCACCAACTTCCGGTCACGGCCGTCAACGTTGCGGCCATCAGTGGTCCGATGGCTGTGGCGAGGATGCCGCCGATTTCCTTGGCGAGCGCCAGCTGCGTGAATCGGGTTCGCGCACCGAACAGTTCGGCCATGGTGACGCTTTCGAGCGAGAACAGGCCGAGCACACCGATATTGAGGGCGAGAACCACGGCGATAACGAGAGTGGCATTATTGCCGCTGGTGACCAGGTAGATCAACGGGAACGCCAACACCATCGTCGCGGCGCTGAGGATCATGTAGATCGGGCGCCGGCCGAACTTGTCGCCGAGGATGCCGATCACCGGGATGGTCACGAAGCCGAGCAGCGACCCGTAGACGATGGCCGTCGTGGCGATGGACTTGTCCAGCAGCAGTGTCGAGGCGATGTAGCCCACCAGGAACGTCTGGATCAGACCCGAGTTGCCTGCCTGTCCGAAGCGCAGGCCCAGCGCGACGAAGAACGCGCGGCCCTTGCGCTGCTTGAGACCGGATTCGAGGACGCTTTCCTTGGTCTCGGCGTCGGTCTTGTCGATCTCGTCACGCGTGAGGGCGACACCGTCGACCACGTCGGCGCGCTCTTCGAAGACCGGACTCTCCTTTAGGTTCGATCGCAGCCAGATCGCGAACAGCATCAGGAAGAAGCTGGCGAGGAACGGGATGCGCCAGCCCCAGCTGACCAACTGGTCGTCGGTGAGAACGACGAGCAGGATCGCCCAGATGCCCGACGCAGCGAGCGTGCCGGAGTTGGTACCGAGAGAAACGAGAGAGCCGATCAGGCCACGACGCTTGTCCGGTGCGTACTCCACCAGCATCACGGTTGCGCCTGCAATCTCGGCGCCCGCACCGAAGCCCTGGACGAGCCGGAGTGCGACGAGCAGGATCGGGGCGAGGATTCCGATGGCGTCGTACGTGGGCAGTGCGCCGATGAGCGTGGTCGACGCGCCCATCATTGCGATGGTGATGAACAGGACCTTCTTGCGTCCGATGCGGTCGCCCATGCGGCCGAAGTAGATCGCTCCGACGAGTCGAGCGACGTAGCCGACGCCGTAGGTCGCCATCGCCGCGATCAGGCCGATCGCGGGGCTGACGTCGGGAAAGAAGATCCGGTTGAAGACGATCGCGGCTGCCAGCGAGTAGAGCTGGAAATCCATGAATTCCATTGCGGTGCCCAGCCAGCCGGATACCGCGGCCTTGGTCAGGTCGCGAGTACTACGCGTCGGCTTGGCGGCGAGGGTGTCCGTTCCCTCGACGGCACCCTTGGCCGGTTCGTTCGTGTCCTGAGACATCATCTGCTCCGTTGTTCTTGGTGAAGACTCTCGCGCCGTGTCACGCATTCCCGTGTCCCTCGAGGTCCACCGGTGAGACGTGCGACTCGTGTCATGAGCGACAGTGGCCTTTGCCACACTGATATACAAGCACTGTTATGTCAGTGCGTCAAGAAGAATCCAGCTTTCACGGTTCAAGTGGTGACGCGAAGCCCTGCAGCAGCACGCGCCAACTCCGTCAGCGCAGCCCAATCCTTGTCCTGGACGGCTTTTCGGGGCGTGAGCCAACTGCCACCGACGCAAGCAACGTTGGAAAGGCGAAGATAGTCGGCGGCATTGGATGTCGAGATTCCACCCGTCGGGCAGAAGGTCAGGTGCGGAAGTGGTCCGGCAAGCGCTCCGAGGGCCCAGGCACCTCCCGAAGATTCCGCCGGGAAGAACTTCAGCTCGGTGTATCCAGCATCGGCGACGTTCATCGCTTCGGTGGCTGTCGACACCCCTGGTAGCCACGGCACGGTCCACTCGTGGGCGGCGTCGAGCAGGGCCGACGACGCTCCGGGTGAGACCAAGAACCGGGCACCGGCCTCGATGGACTTCTCCGCATCCTTCACCGACAGGACGGTGCCCGCGCCGATCACGACGTCTGGAACCTCCGCAGCGATGGCCGCGATCGCAGCGAGTCCCACATCCGAGCGAAGCGTCAGTTCGATGACGTTCACCCCGCCCTCGTGCAACGCTTTCGCGAGGGGTACAGCGTCTTCGAGTCGATCGACGACGACGACGGGCACGACAGGACTGATGTCCATGACCGCGCGGGTACTCAGGGCGGCTTGGGTGTTCAGGACGGATTGCGTAGTCATGACAACTCTCTTTCGACGTCTACGAGGGAGTGGGTGGACAGGACGACGGCTGCCGCCCGAACGTGCTTCCCGAAGTCGGAATCGGGACCGAGATCGGTACCGAACACGCCCTGGATGTCCAGGAGGGCGCGTACCGGTTCGGGGCCTGACGCTGCGCCTGACAGCACGTCCGCCAGCGGATCGTCGAGCACGCGTCCAGCCTGCGTTTCTTCGACGACGTACCGCGCCCATGCCGCGACGGCCACCGCCAGCCACGTCGTCGCAGTTCCCGACGCCTGCGCGTCCCGAACAGTTCCGAGTAGCCGAGGACCGAGTTTCTGGGAGCCGTCCATTGCAACCTGGCGGGTGGTGTGCGGCAGTGCTGGATTTGCAAATCTTTGGAGAACTTCGTCACCGTACGCCGCGACGTCCATATCGGGTGACATTGTGGGAGAGACATTCTCGACGATCATGCGTCGAGCAAGCGATTCGAGAGCCGGATCGGCAACAGCGTCAGCGATAGTCGTTCGACCCGCCATGGACCCGAGGTAGGCCAACAACGAGTGAGTCGCGTTCAGGACGCGAAGTTTCATCGTCTCCCATGGTTCGACATCATCGACGAACTGAACGCCCACCAGATCCCACGCAGGGCGGTCGGCCGCGAACCTGTCCTCGACGACCCACTGGCGGAACGGTTCGCAAACCACTGCGGCGTCGTCGCGCAGGCCGGTCTCGGATTCGATCCGGTCTCGATCGGCGTCGGTCGTGGCGGGAACGATGCGGTCGACCATCGTGGACGGGAAGGCAACGTTCTCGGAGATCCAACCGGCCAGAATCCGCGAATTATCCATAGCTGCAACGAAGTCCGTGACCAGTTGCGCCAGTAGGCTGCCGTTGCGGGGAAGGTTGTCGCAACACAGCACGGTCAGCGGCGAGTTCGTTGTCGCGCGCACAGCAAGGCCGGCAACGAGCTGACCGATCACGGTCCGCGGTGCGCGGCCCGTGAGGTCCGCGGCGATCTCGGGGTCATCGAGGCGGAGCCTGCCGGTGGCAGGGTCGAACCGATAGCCCTTCTCGGTGACCGTCAGGGTCACGATGCGGACGCCGGGATCACCGATCGCGGTCACCACGGCTGCGGGATCCTCCACCGCGCTGACGACGTCGACGATCGAGCCGATCACCGACGAACGTTCGACGCCGACGCCCTTCTCCACCAGGGTGAACAGTCCGTCCTGCGGAAGCAACTGCTCGGCAACGGCGTTACTGCGTTGCGTCACGCCGACGATCCCCCACGAACTGTCGCCGGTCAGCAGTGACGCCTCATGCGTGAACGCGGCTTGATGCGCGCGATGAAAAGCACCGAGACCCAGGTGCACGATGCCGGTGGACGTGGGCCGCGCCACCCCGGGCGCAGTCGACGCGGAGAGCCGAGTCATGCGGTGACGCGTTCTCTGTGTGCTCTGACCTCGCTCAGAGAACCGATGAGCCCGGTGCCGCCGCGGCCACCGACACTGAGTGAGGCTGCGCTGGCCGCGAGAGAAACTGCTTCGACGAGTGTGTCACCCAATGCCATTCTTGCAGTTAAGGTTCCGGCGAACACATCGCCCGCCCCGGTCTGGTCCACCACGTCCAGCGCAGGGACCGTGGGCTCCTCGTGGACACTTCCGTCCTCCGATACGACGGTGATGCCGTCAGCGCCGCGGGTGACTGCCACCGACGCGGCACCCCACTCACGCAATCGGGTTGCCGCAACGAGCGGATCGTCCACACCGAGGATCGCGTCGATTTCACCAGGTGCGGACGGAACGACCACCGAACAGTGCGGTGCGAGTTC
The DNA here is from genome assembly GCF_003641205.1 of Rhodococcus sp. P1Y. Classification (NCBI taxonomy): domain Bacteria; kingdom Bacillati; phylum Actinomycetota; class Actinomycetes; order Mycobacteriales; family Nocardiaceae; genus Rhodococcus; species Rhodococcus sp. P1Y. The sequence continues at coordinate 1,867,729 of NZ_CP032762.1, read as the reverse complement.
ACGAAGCAATGCCGCCGAGTCGGAGGCCGTTGTCAGTCGAGGGCGAAAGTTGGGGTCGTAGACGAAGCGACTCGACTTGTGTGCCGCGAACAGCACTGCGCTACGGGCAGTTTCCGACAGTGCGGCGGTGATTCCGCTCACGAGCACCGCGCCGGCAGCCTCGAGCACGTCTGCAGGCACGTCCGCAATGGTGAGCTGTGATCCGACCGAACCAGAGCGTGCGTAGGAGAACTGCCGTTGACCCTGCGGATCGATGTGCAGGAAGTAGGCACCTTGCTGGCCGTCGATGCGTTGAATGTACGTGTCGTCGATACCGAGAGCACGAATACGCGCACACACCGCGTCGCCGAGTTCGTCGTTCGAGACGCGGGCTATCAGCGCGACGGACGCACCTGCCGCGGCCGCTGCGGCGCCGGCGTTGACCACGTCACCCGATACGCCGAGGACGCTGGACACTCCGTGCACGAAGGGCTGCGTCGTGGATATCTCGACGAGCGGTTCGCCGAGGAGGACGACATCGAAAGCATTCTGGCTGTTCATGGTCCGGGTCACCAATCGTGCATGCTGCCGTCGAGACGGCGGTTGACGGGCAGGTAGCGGGGGTTGTACGGGTACTTCGCAGCGGCGACTTCGTCGAACTCGACGCCGATCCCCGGCTTGTTGCCCGGGTGCATGAAGCCGTTCTCGAACGTGTAATCGGCGTGGAAGACGTCGGACGTCGGCTCGACGTGACCCATGTACTCCTGGACGCCGAAGTTCGGGATCGACAGGTCGACGTGCAGCGCCGCAGCCAGGGACACGGGCGAAAGATCACCTGCGCCATGCGATCCCGACTTGACACCGTAGAGATCGGCAAGCGAGAAAATTCGACGCAGGTGCGTGATGCCACCCGCGTGCGACACCGACGCACGAATGTAGTCGATCCACCGGTTGGTGATCAGATCCTGGCAGTCCCAGATGGAGTTGAAGATCTCGCCGACGGCGATGGGCGTCGTCGTGTGCTGGCGGATCGTCGCGAATGCACTCTGATCCTCGGCGGGTGTCGGATCCTCGATCCAGAACATCCGCATCTCTTCGAGGTCCCGGCCCAGTCGACCGGCTTCGATCGGCGTCAGTCGGTGATGGACGTCGTGCAGAAGGTGGAAGCCGAAGCCGTGCCGTTCACGGACAGCACCGAGCATCTCCGGTGCAAACTTGAGATATGGCGCGGTGTCCCACGAATCTTCCTGTGGTGCAGCATCGGAAGCCGGTTCGTAGAATCCGTTCTTGGGAATTCCATACGTTTTGTCGAGTCCGGGGATGGCCGATTGGGCACGCACCGCCCGGTAACCCTCGTCGAGGTGGCGGCCGACGTCGTCGAGCATCTCCTCGACGCTCGCGCCACTGGCGTGCCCGTAGACCATGATTCCGTCCCGAGCCGCGCCGCCGAGCAACTGGTAGACCGGCATGTCGGCGGCCTTGCCCTTGATGTCCCACAGCGCGACATCGATGGCGGCGATGGCCGTCATCGTCACCGGCCCGCGTCGCCAGTAGGCGCCCTTGTAGAAGTACTGCCATGCGTCCTCGATGCGCGACGCGTCGCGTCCGATCAGCAAGGGCGTAAGGTGATCTCGAAGATACGATGCCACGGCGAGTTCGCGGCCGTTGAGTGTCGCATCGCCCCATCCGACGATGCCCTCGTCGGTGGTGATCTTCAGTGTCACGTAATTGCGGCCGGGCGCCGTGACGATGACGGTCGCGTCGATGATCTTCATCGTGTTTCCCCTGTGTCTATGACGATCTTGAGCTGGGTCGGGTCGGTCAGCGCGGCTTCGAGAGCGGCGGCCGAATCCGCGAGCGAAAAGCGGGAGGTGACGAGGGTGCGCAGATCGACGCGTCCCTGTGCTGCAAGACCGATGGCCTGTTCGAAAGCGGCCGGGCCGTAACGGAAGCATCCCCGGATGTCGAGCTCCCAGCGCTGAACGAGGCCGATGGGAAACTCCGCGTCCTGACGCCCCGGCACGCCGACGAGCAGGAGAACGCCTGCGGGACCGAGTGCGCGGGCGGCGTCGGCGATGGCACCTGGGTGGCCCGAGCAGTCGAAGGCCACTTCGGCCGAGGCCGGTTCCACAGCGGTTTCACCGGACAGGATTGCTGCCGACGCTCCGAGCCGGAGAGCCACGTCGAGCCTGGCCTGCGAGACGTCGGTGATCGTCACCTCTCGGGCACCGAGTGCGAGAACCGTTTGCAGAACCAGCAATCCGATCGGTCCTGCACCGGTGATCACCACGCGCTTGCCGAGTACCGAGCCTGCGCGCGAGGCAGCCCATGCCGCGACGGCGAGCGGTTCGATCAATGCGGCGACGTCGTCGGTGACGGTCTCGGGAAGTGCGTGCGCGAATGCAGCGGGCATGACGACCGAGCCTCGAAGCAATCCGTTGTTCGGAGGGGACCCGAAACAGACGACGCTCGGGTCGACGTTGTAGTGGCCCGCCAGGGCGAGCGGCGTGTGCGGAGCCGGAACTGCGGGCTCGATCGCGACGCGCTCACCGAGCCGTGCGGTGTCGACACCGTCGCCGACCTCGACGATCCGTCCGAATCCTTCGTGGCCGAGAACGGTGGGCCTGGTGAGGACATTGGCTCCGTTACGGCCGTCGGCGTAGTAGTGAAGGTCCGACCCGCACAGGCTCACGCCGTCGATCTGGACTCGAACCTGACCTGCGCCGACGTCTGCGCGGTCGATGTGTTCGATCCTCAGGTCGCGGCTGCCGTGCAGGACTGCCGCGAGGTCCTGGGCGTCTGTGCTCATCGTTAAGGCCTCGTTACTCTCGGAACTAGGTACTGAGTACTTGAATATCAGCGCTGCCATACTAGCGCCTGAGTGACGTGCGTCAAACAAGTCCGCTTGGTTCCGAATAGGTCACTACCGGCGTCGACCATTACTCTGGCGACCGTGAGCACCCGAAAAGTCACCGCGCGCGAGGCCGCATACAAGGAGCTTCGGCACCGCATCGTGTCACTGAAGTTGCCACCGGGAAGCCCATTGTCGGAGAACGAACTCGCCGAGCACCTGTCCGTGAGCCGTACCCCGGTACGCGAATCTCTCATTCTCCTCGCCGAGGAAGGACTCGTGCAGGTGTTCCCGCAACTGGGTACGTTCGTCTCGCGAGTCGATACCGACAAGGTGGCCGACGCGCAGTTCGTACGTGAGGCCATCGAAATCGCATCGCTGAAGGATGCCGTCGCAGCACGTACCGACGACGACATCGCAGCACTGCGGGAGAACCTTGCGCGCCAGAGCGAGCCCGACCTGAGCATGGACGATTTCTTCGAGCTCGACGAAACGTTCCACCAGACCTTACTGTCGGCGGGCGGACACTCCGCGGCATGGCGATCGGTCGAATCGGCGAAAGCACACCTCGATCGCGCCCGACGCCTCGGACTGCGCGACACGCGGCCGATCCCGGAACTGATCGCGCAGCACACCGCGATCGCCGACGCGGTGGAGAATGCCGATTTCGACGCCGCCGAACGCGCGATGCGCGATCATCTGCGCGCGGTGTTCGACGACGTCGAGCGAATCAAGGAGGCGAGCCCACATCTGTTCTCGGACAGCAACGAACGGCCGACGCGCCGGGTGATTTCGAGCTGGTAATTGCGGCTACGCCGCCCGTGCGCGCATACATACCTTCCGACGTAACTACCCACTCACGGGCGGCGAAGCCGCCTCATCGCCACGCCAGCAGCACACTCTCGCCCTCGGGCCGTTTCCACGGTAAGAAGATTGCTACTGCCAGAGCGCACGTCAGAGCCGAACCCACGGTGACGAAGGACGCGAGCTGGAACCCCTCGAGCGATGCCGCTTTCATGGAGTAGACGAGATCCGCCTTCTGGGCAGCGAAGATCGAATTGGTCGGCGCTTTCACGATCTCGATGACGCTGACGACGGTTTCTCGCGCAAATGCCTTCTGGTACGGCTCCATCAAGGCGTCGGGTATGGCATCGATCTTCGGTCCCACCTTCGCGGTGTAGATGGACGCGACGATCGAACCCAGAACGGCCACGCCGAGAGTGCCGCCGACCTCGCGCGTGGTGTCGTTGACGGCGGAGCCCGCGCCCGCTTCGTCGAGAGAGACCGAAGACATGATCGATTCCGTCGCGGGCCCTTGGACGATGGCAAGACCCAGGCCCATCAGCACCATCGAGATCAGCACCGGGCCAAGGTACGGAGTCTCGACTTTCACCTGCCCGGCGATGAACATTCCTGCGCTCATGACGAGGAGGCCGAAGACGATGACGGCGGTAGTTCCGATTCGCTGCGCAATCATCGTGGCAAGGGGAGCGCCGATGGCGATCGACACTGCGAACGGTAGCGAGTGGATGCCGAACTGCAGCGGGCTGAGTTCCATGACTCCCTGAAAGTACTGGGTGATCATGAAAAGAAAGCCGAACATCGAGAAGTAGCCGACGGCAATGGCCAAGGCCGGCAACGAGAATCGTCTGATCCGGAAGAGATTCATGTCGAGCACCGGCGAGTCGCTTCGTAATTCCCACCAGACGAATCCGGCGAGACACAACGCACCACCTGCGTACGCGGCGACGCTGACGGCCGACAGCCACCCCTGATGTGGGGCTTCGATGATCGCCCACACGATGACGGTGATGCCGACGATCGACAGCGTGATGCCGAGTGGGTCGTACTTACCCACGTGCGCGGCGCGGGATTCGGGTACGACCGCAACTGCAGCGAGGAGCACGACCACCGCAACCGGCACGTTGATCCAGAATACCGAGTGCCACGAGAAGTGTTCCAGCAGAAAGCCTCCCGCGGTCGGTCCGATTGCGATCGCGAAGCCGGCCATCGCAGTCCAGGCGGCGATGGCGAGTGCCCGCTCCTTGGCGTCGGTGAAAATGTTGATGATCAGGGCAAGGGTTGCTGGAAACACCGCTGCCGCACAGACTCCCATTGCAGCTCGTGCTGCAATGACCTGACCTAGGTCGGCAGCGATCGCGCCACCGATCGACATTACCGCGATGCCGGCGAGACCGACGATCATGACCTTCTTTCTGCCGTACCGGTCGCCGAGGTGACCGAACGCGAGCAGGAGTCCGGCGAACGCCAGCGTGTAGGCGTCGACCACCCACTGCAGGCCGCTGATACTCGAGCGCAACTGCAGACCCATCGACGGCAGAGCAACATTGACGACGGTGTTGTCCAGCACCACCAACAATTCGGCGGCGCAGATCACGACCAGCGCGAGCCATCGCTGCCTGGACGAAAGTACGGGCGCACGTGACGCAATCTTCTGAGGCATCGAGGAAGTCCCTTCGAATTATGACGCCGAACATAGCGCCGTAACCCGAAAGGTAACTGTAACTCTGGGTAATAGCAATACCCGGGAGTCAGGACCTCCCATCGGCCCCGTCGAGTGCGGACTCCAGCCACAACAGAAGTTCGGTTTCCACTCGGTCCAGCGCGACCGTGCTGCGCTGGGCCTTCGCAATGATCAAGGCGCCCTCGAACGAGGAGATTGCCATGGTCGCGAGGGCCCTCGAGCGCTCTTGCGACAGCCCTCGCTGCCACAGAGACGCAGCGATCGTGTCCTCCCACGACGTGAACGACTCCCCCGCGGCGGCGAGCGCCGCGGGTGAATTGGCACCCTCCAACGCTGCTGGGGCCACCGGGCACCCCGCCGTGTAACCGGTCGATTCCAACTGATCGCGAAACCCGCCGATGATCGCCTTCAACGTCTCCGCAGGACCGTGATTCGCAAGTCCAGCCGAGATCATCGACCCCATCAACGCACCGGCGGTTCGCGTCGCCTCCTCCACGAGCTGCGGTTTACCTCGGGGAAAGTGATGGTAGATCGACCCTCGCGGCGCCCCCGCATGCTCGATGACGTCGGCGAGCGAGGTGGCCTCGACGCCCTTTTCCCGAAACAACTGAGCCGCGCTGCGCAGCATGTCGTCACGGGCGGTGCTCTTACTCACGCGTACTCCTTCGACCTGATTCGAGCCCTCGAACGTGCGCCATGGACTGTTGACGTAACCGCCAGTAACGTTTACAGTCGACAGCGCTATGCATTCGAGCATAACGCTGCGAGTCGCCGCGGCGTGTAAGGAGTCACCATGCACACCGAACGTACCTCCAGCACGTTGGACTCACCTCTCACGCTCGCGTGCGGACAGGTCCTCCCCAACCGGATCATGAAGGCCGCGCTCAGCGAAGGCCTCGCGACCGGTGAACACTCCCCCGACGTCAGGCTGGAACGGCTGTACACGCAGTGGGGCGCGGGCGGGTACGGCCTCGTGTTGACCGGCAACGTCATGGTCGATCGGCGCCACATCGGCGAACCGGGCAACGTCGTCATCGAGGACGACCGCGATCACGACGCATTGTCCCGCTGGGCCAAGGCGACTCGCGACGGTGGATCGCCGGTGTGGATGCAGCTCAATCACCCGGGCCGTCAGGCCAACCCGCTGGCCACGCACGCCAAGCCGGTGGCGCCGTCCGCTGTTGCGCCCGGAATCCCCGGCCTTCCGGCACCCCGAGCACTGACCGACTACGAGATCGGTGACATCGTCGAGCGGTTCGCAGCCGCGGCCTCGGTCGCCGAAACCGCTGGATTCGACGGAGTGCAGATCCACGGTGCGCACGGGTACCTCGTCTCACAATTTCTCTCACCGTCGGCCAACAAACGCGACGATCGATGGGGCGGCGACCTCGACGGCAGGATGCGGTTCGTTCTCGAGGTCGTCCGCAGCATCAGGGCAACGGTGTCCCCCGGCTTCGCCGTCGGCATCAAACTCAATTCGGCCGACTTCCAGAAGGGCGGATTCACCGAGGAGGAGTCACGCCTGGTCGTCGAGCAGCTGACGGGCGAGCACATCGACCTCATCGAAATCAGCGGTGGCAGTTACGAATCGCCGGCGATGATGGGTCGGCCGGTTACCGTCGCCGACAGCACCCGAGCGCGTGAGGCGTACTTCCTCGACTACGCGCGGGAAGTTCGGCAGGCGGCAGGCGATGTCCCCCTCGCGGTCACCGGCGGCTTCCGCACACGGTCGGCCATGAGCGTCGCCGTCGGTTCGGGCGACTGCGATGTGGTGGGACTCGGCAGGCCCGCAGCGGTGGTGACGGCGTCGGGACACGCGTTGATTCGCGACAGCGCCGAACGCCTGGAGTCTCCCCGGATCACCCTTGGTCTTCCGAAGAAATACTCGGCACTCAAGTCGCTCGACGGCGCTCTCGATCTGCAATGGCATACCGATCAACTCCATTTGGTCGGAAACGGCGGCGACCCCGACCCCGGGCGTCCGCTGTGGAAGACCACCGCGACCATGCTGCAACGAAACGGTGTCGATGCATTTCGCAGCCGTCGAGGCTCCACCGGTCCCGACCCCGCACTACGCAAGTTCGAGCGCGAGCGGTTCATCGGGCGCTACCTCGCGAATCCTGTGATGCGAGGGCTCACCGCAGCCGGCGTGCGTATCTCTTCTATGACCGACATCGAAACCGTCGGGCGGAAGTCGGGGCTCGCACGGCAGGTCCCCGTATCGGCAAAATTCGACGCCACCGGAGCATGGATCATTTCGCAGCACGGCACCAGGTCCGGGTGGGGTGCCAACATCGCCGACGAGCCGCGTGTCCGGCTTCGGGTGGGTACCGAATGGCGTCCGGGAACAGCAGTGTTCGTGTACGACGACGATGTCACCGAACGCGCCCGCTCGTTTGCATCGAATCCGCTTCTGAGGCGTCTCGTCAGTGCAGCGTTCACTGCGCTGCAGACAACTCCGATTTCGGTACGGGTGACGTTCGACCGATAAGCGGGGGCAGAAAGAGATCGTCAGTCGCGCGACTGATGTGATTGGCGGCGGACAGCGGGATGATCGAGCAATGGACACTCGCTACGACGCATGGCCCGCCCTTCCCGTCGATTCCTGGATCGACACCCGGGACACCCTGCACCTGTGGACCCAGATTGTCGGCAAGACCCGGATGGCGCTGGGTCCTGCGATCAACCACTGGTGGGGCGTACCGCTCTACGTGGACGCCCGCGGCCTCACGACGTCGCTCATGCAGGCCGGCTCATCGTCGGGAACAGCTGTGGGCCTGGAAATCCGGTTCGACTTTCTCACACACGAACTCGAGTTCCTGGTGACCGACGGACAGACCCGCCGGATGAACCTCGAACCGAGGACTGTCGCCGACTTCTACGCGGAGTACACCAGGCATCTGCGCGATCTCGGATTCGACATCGACATCGTCGGGACACCCGTCGAACTTCCCGATGCGACGCCGTTCGCCGAGGACACCGCACACTCTTCCTACGATGCGAACGCGGTGTCTGCCTTTTGGCGGTCACTCGTCAGTGCCCATTCGGTGTTCGCGGCGTTTCGCGGTGAGTTCCGCGGCAAATCCTCACCCGTGCACTTCTTCTGGGGCGCATTCGATCTCGCAGTTACTCGGTTCTCCGGCAGGTCTGCACCTCCGCACCCGGGCGGTGTCCCCAACTGTCCCGATTGGGTGATGCACGAGGCATACAGCGACGAGGTCTCCAGCGCTGGGTACTGGCCTGGAGGTGCCGAGGAGGGCGTGTTCTACGCGTACGCCTACCCTCACCCCGATGGATACGACACCCATCCGGGGGTCGAATCACCCGCCTACTGGGACTCGGCCCTCGGCGAGTACGTCTTGCCGTACCACCTCGTCAGGCAAGCATCCGATCCCGAAGGCACCGTGCGCAAGTTCCTCGAACAGACCCACAACGCTGCTGCCGAGACTGCCGACTGGACGTGAGCGCGCCGGCTGAAGGTCAGGCGCTCCACCCCTCGGAGGCGGTGCTGTCGATGACACCGCGCAGCTCGTGTCGCTTGCTGATCCCGAGCTTCGGATACACGTGGTAGAGATGCGAACCGATCGTGCGCGGGGACAAGTGGAGTTGTTCGCCGATCTGGCGGTTGGTCAGCCCCTCGGCCGCGAGCGTGGCGATGTGCTGCTCCTGCGCGGTGAGGGAGCCCCAACCATCGCGGGCGTCGGCCGAAGCCGTCGCGCGCGCACCACCCGCGGCGCGGAGCTCGGCGCGGGCGATGTCGGCGAACACCGTCGAGCCCACTCGCTCGAAGGTCTCCAACGCCTGGGACAGCATCGGCCTCGCATCCGTCGGCCTCCGGTTGCGGCGGAGCCACTCCCCGTAATGCATGCGCGCCCTTGCGCGTTCGACCGGCCACTCGTCGGCGGCCGAGTCGAAGATTGCAAGCCGATAGTGCCGTTCGGCCGTGCGTGTCGTCTCGCTGACGAGCGCGGCGGCGAGGTGTCGAAGCAACTTGATGCGGACGGGCGGACGAGAACCGATTGCCCGTCCAATGGCAGTGACGGCACGGCGCGCCGCTGTGTGCTGTCCGCTTCGCGCGCCCGACCAGCCGAGGTCGGCGATGGCAAGAACCGACTGAACGCTGTGGGAGGGGGTGCCGTCACGTCCGAAGAGACCGTTCAGCCGTTCGAAGGCGCCGGAGAAATCTCCCCGCACACAGGCGATCAAAGCCTGAGAACGATCGAGGTCGACGGAGAGCGCAAGGTTTGCTCGCGGCTCGAACAACGTAGCCGCCCGAGCAAGATGAGCCGAAGCGAGATCGAGGTTACCTCGGTGCGTCTCCATCGTGACCCGGTGGGTTTCGACGATCGCGTCGACGATCGCCATCTTTCCGACCGCGGCGACATCGGCGGCCTCGTCGGCCGCGGCGTCGAACTCGCTCCATCGGCCCGTGTCGATCAAGGCGCCGGCGGATGCTGCCATTCCCATTGCGCCTGCGCCGAGACTTCCGGTTTCGCGCAGGGAATCGATACCTCGCGCGAAAAACGACAGCGCATCGATACTCTTCTCACTCAGGTACGCGCGGGTTCCCTCGGCGAGCAGATACGAGATCTGTGCGGCCACCGATGACGTCGGTGCGGACCATTCTCCTGTCGAGAGTCCGAGTTCTCCGGCAGCATATTCGGTGACGAGACGCCTGACGGAGTCCTTGGCGGCGTCGGGCATCGGTGAAAGGAAATACCCGTTGTCCGTTGATGATTCGGGGATCCGACCCACCAATGTCGCGAGCTTCTCACGTCGCCACTCGCCCCCACTGAAGTGCGCAGCTCCGAGCGCGGTGAACAACAACGCCAGTACGAGCCCCTCTTCGATCGACGGCGATTCGGCAAGAGTACGAACGACGACATCGAACGATTCGTCGGGTCTCGCAGTCTGCAACAGGATCGAGGCGGTGGGAAGCGCTGCTGCGCTTCGGATCTCGACCGAATCGCTCGTGCGACGCACGAGCGCGGCGAGTGCCAGTCCCCAATGCGGGTCGCCCGCCATATACGCGGCGTGGGCTGCCCGCGCGTACCGGCGCGCAGCGGCCTCACTGTCCGGCGAGCACTGGGCAGCGCGCTCCAACGCGCGTGCCACCTCGAAGAACCCACCGCGGCGTTGGGACAGCTCGGCAGCGTCTTCCAACTCGGCCGCGACGGTCTCGTCGGGTCCATCGGATCCGGCGGCTCGGTGCCACGCGCGGCACGGCGGGTCGTCGACCAACAGGTCGGCGAAATCGGCGTGTGCCCTTCGTCGTTCGTCGGAAGTACAGTCCGAGTACGCCGCCGCCCGGGCGAGCGGGTGAACGAAGTGCACCTTCCTTCCGTCCACGGAGATCAACCCGGACCGCTCGGCCTCGGACCATACCGACAGATCCGATCCGAATCCCGCTGCTGCGGTGATGACGTCCGCGCTTTCGTATCCGGATCCGGCCGCCGCGTACAGCAGGAGCTTACGGGGGGCCGCCGACAGCGCCGCGAGCCGCACGGAGAACAACGACTGGACCCGGCGGACGCGGTCGACTCCGGCTCCCGCCAACATTGAAGTACCGGACCGGGCCACCGCTCGACTGAACTCGATGATCGCCAAGGGATTGCCCTCGGCCTGGTGAATGATCTCGAGCCGGGCGGAGTGCGACGGCATTGCCGGCTGCCGATCTATCAACGCCGCTGCCTCCGCGTCGGACAGGCTGGGAACTTCGACGGCAGCCATTCCGGGCGCGACACCGTCGGGTATCCGATGGCCGCGGGCGCTGCACAGGGTCGCCATAGGACCTGCGATCCTGCGCACCGCATACACGACGAGATCGAGAGAGTCACGGTCGATCAAGTGCGCATCGTCGAGCACCAACAGCAGCGGGCGCGCTCCAGCAAGCATCTCGAGCAGGTGCAGGACCGAATGCCTGCACGCGAGCATGTCGATGACCGCGGGTGGCTGCACACGACCGAGGACCTCGTCGAGGGGTCTGCGAATCTGCTCCGGCATCTTGTCGATGTACGACATGACCGGCCAGAGCAACTGCTGGAGCCCCGAGAACACCTGCTGGGTTTCGGCGTCGACACCCGAGGCCGTCAGGACTCGGGTGCCCACCTCACGCGCGGCGTCGGACGCATACCTGAGCAGCGTGCTCTTACCGATACCGGCCTCACCGAGAAGCCACAGCGTCTTCTCGCCGCTTCCCGGTTCCGACGCCATGTCGGCAAGGGTTCGTGCGAGCTCTTCTCGCCCTACCAGAGCGGGCGCACTCACAGCCGACTCGATCTCCGGGGCGCTCGCAGCAATGCTCGGTCCCCGCAACCGACTGCCATCGAACACCGCCCAAAGTTGTAGCTACGATCATGTCGGTGTCATTGTGGCATCACGTCAGGAACAGCGCGGCACTACCAGCCGGGTCAGCTGCGCAGGTAGGCCACCACAGCCATCACGCGGCGGCTCAATCCGGTGGAGTTCGCCAGTCCGAGCTTGTCGAAAATTGCGTTGATGTGCTTCTCCGTGGAACTCACAGAGATGTGCAGATCAGTCGATATTCGCGCATTGGTGTACCCCTGAGCCATCAACTCGAGGACGTCACGCTCACGAGGAGTGAGTCGTTCGAGTGGATTGGATTGCGACGTGCGTGACAGCAGCGCTCGCACCACCTCGGGGTCGAAGGCGGTCCCGCCGGCGGCAACCCGGTTCAAGGCGTCCAGGAAGTCGTCGACCTCGGCGACGCGGTCCTTCAACAAGTACCCGACCTTCCCTCCGGAACCGCTGATCAACTCTGCCGCGTAACGGTTCTCGACGTACTGGGAGAGCACGAGTACTGCCACCTCCGGCCATCGGCTGCGAATGGTCAGCGCCGCCCGCAGCCCCTCGTCGCTGTGTCCGGGAGGCATTCGGACGTCGGTGACGACGATGTCGGGACGATCTTGTTCCACGGCGTCGAGGAGCGCATCGGCGTCCGAAACGGACGCAATTACATCGTGACCTTCGTCCACGAGCATGCGGACAAGACCCTCACGGAGCAACGTCGAGTCCTCGGCGACCATCACCCGCACGGGACGCTCGCTGTCACGATCGTCGGGCCGCCGACCGGGCTGTGCACAGTCAGGGTGCCGTCGACAGCGGTGACGCGTCGGGCCAGTCCTGACAAGCCTGCGCCACACGGATCAGCCCCACCGGGCCCGTCGTCGGTGATGGTCACAAGCACACGGTCGAACCTTTGGCGGGTGACAGTGACCTCGACCAGATTGGGGAACGCATGTTTGGCTGCGTTGGTCACCGCCTCCGAGACGACGAAATACACGACCGTCTCCACAGCGGGTCGCACCCTCTCTGTCAGTTCGTACGCGAGTCGGATGCGAACACTCGCGCGCTGTGCCATCACCTCGATCGCTGCGTGCAAACCGTCGTGATCGAGCGCCGCCGGGTACACGCGGTTGGCTACCTCACGCAGCTCCCGCATTGCGCCCTGAGATGCGGCATGAGCCCCAGCGAGGAGTTCGCTTCGCTTGTCGTCCTCCTCGGCGCGACGCGCCCTGCCGATGAGCATCCCGACCGCAACCAACTGCTGCTGTATGCCGTCGTGCAGGTCGCGCTCGATACGACGGCGTTCCTCGTCGATCGCATCGACGACGTGATCGCGGCTGCTTGTCAGTTCGGCCACCCGCCGGTGCAGCGCACGGTCGGACTGCCTGCCGAGTACGTGGACGACGAACCAGCGGTCCAGGGATCCAACACCTCCCACCCCGACAACCGCGACGAAGATCAACAGGATTCCGGGCAGCGCCGCCCCCGCTACGAGTCGACCGTCAACGCGGTCGGTGTTCTCGACAACACCCCAGCTGCCGTTGAGGATCCACGCCGAGACCATCGATCCGGCCACGACGAGACAGAGCGTCAGCAGCAGGACTACGCCGATTCCGAGTAGTCCGATCGTCCAGCGCATCCCGAGATACCAGCGGCAGCGGTGAGGGGTCAGCACGTCCGTGCGAAGCCGACCGTGGAAGCGGGTGATCCTCTTGATCTCGAGCTCGGTCAACGCGAGGGCGCCCTCGTCGACTGCGGTGCGTAGACGCACGCCCCGCCGGCCGAGGACGCGCGCCGGCGGGGCGACCAACAACGCCACCACGGTGTACAGAAGCGCCGAGACTGCCGTGACGCCACCGAGAAGAACCCCGGCGAACGCGATCATCCATCGCCGAAGTAGCGAGCTGACGGCGACCCGATCTGCCATGTCGGGTGGGTACACGACACGGTTTCCCAGCACCCCAGCAGTGTAAGCCGAGCCGCTGGCCACCGATATTGCGGTAAACCGCATGTGGTTATCCGTAATGAAGGTGTGCGACTTTCCCCGTACCGGGGGCTCGACCGCTCCGCTTCGCTTGATGGCATGGACAACAGCATCGATCAGCCCACCTGTGTGCAGCCCGCGGTTCGTGTGCGCGCCGCGCACCGCCGATACGACGTGGGCGACGAAACGGTCAACGCACTGAACGGCCTCAGCGTCGACTTCCATCGCAGTACTTTCACCGCGGTGATGGGCCCGTCGGGATCGGGGAAGTCGACGCTCTTGCAGTGCGCTGCGGGGCTCGACCGATTGGACGGCGGGGAGACTTTCATCGGCGAAGTCGAGATCGGCTCCATCGGTGAGCGGGCGCGGACCCTCCTACGCCGGTCCAAGGTGGGCTTCGTGTTTCAGTCCTACAACCTCATCGAATCGCTGACGGCTCTCCAGAATCTGGAGCTGCCCTTGCGGCTTGCCGGACTCGATCCGGACCGTTCTCGGATTACGGCGGGACTCGTGAGGGTCGGTCTAGGTGATCGCATGCATCATCGGCCGTCTCAGCTGTCCGGTGGCCAGCAGCAACGGGTCGCTGTCGCTCGGGCCCTGCTGACCGAGCCCGAAGTGGTGTTCGCCGACGAGCCGACAGGTGCTCTGGACTCCGCCGGGTCGCGATCGGTCTTGGAACTGCTGCGCAGCGTCGTCGATCACGAAAGCCAGACCGTCGTGATGGTGACCCACGATCCGACCGCGGCCTCGTTCGCCGATCGAGTGCTGTTTCTTCGTGACGGAAAAGTGGTCGATGACCTACAGCACCGGCGGGGCGCCCCGGGCGACACCCGGACCGCTGCACAGATCGCTGCCCGAATGACCGGGATCGCGGCATGATCGCATGGGCGACAGCGTCATTCCGACGCCGAATCACGGCTGCGTTGGGCGTGCTACTCGCGGTGTTCTTGGGCGCCTCGATCACCACCGCCACAACACAAGTCATGAGTGCCGCAGGACCGCAGCCACCGGAGCGTCTGCGGGGTGCGTCGTTGGTCGTCGCCGGCGAGCGAGCGACGAACGTGCTGGGACAAGCGAGCGACCGCAGTGCGTGGGGCGGAGACCGACTCGCCCAGCTGACGCAGCGGATCCGCTCGATACCGGGCATCGCCGATGTTGTGGCGGACCGCAGCTTCCTGGCGCAGATCGTCACGCCGGCCGACGCGCTGCCGAGCGAGGACCCACAGGTCGCGGGGCACGGATGGTCAGCCGCGTCGCTGGGTGCTTACCGACTGTCGTCCGGTGCGCCGCCGGAGCAGACGTCGCAGGTCGTGCTCGGCCCGGAGTTCGATGCCGTCGTGGGCGAGACGGTCATTCTTCGGACTGCGCAGCGCGATGTGGAGGTGACAGTCGCCGGCACGACCGACGGTCCTGGCATCTACTTCGACGACGCTACCGCCGAGCAGTTGGCACCGGCCGCCAGTCTCCTCGGTATTCAGGTCACCGACGATCCGTCGGCAGTCGCCTCGGTGCAGGCGGTCGCGACGGAGTTCGGCGGCGAGGTGGTGACCGATCGCAGTACGCTGCAAGAAGATTCGGTCGCGAAGAGCCGTTACCTGAGCAATCAGTTTCTGACGGTATTGGCGATCGCGTCGGCGGTCGTGAGCCTCTTCGTCGTCGCGGTCACCTCGAAGTTCGCGGTCGACGAGCGCACCCAAGAATTCGGTCTCCTCCGCGCAACCGGAGCTCTGCCCAAGCAGCTGCGACGCGTGGTGCTGCTGGAAGCCGCGATGCTGGGGACTGTGGGATCGGTCTCGGGAACTGCGGCTGGAGTGCTCGCGACGATACCGCTGACCAGCATGTTGCGGTCGTGGGGGATCCTGCCGGCCCAGCTTGTCGTGACGGTCGACTGGACCGGCGCAATGACAACCGCCCTAGCAGGGATCGTCATCGCAGTGGCCGGTGCCGCCGTCTCGGCGGTGAGCGCTTCGCGGGTGAGCCCGCTGGCCGCGATGCGACCCGAATCGAGAAGTCAGCGCAAGACCCACGGGCGGCTACGAACTGTCAGCGGAACAGCGTTGGGCGCCCTCGTCGTAGTCGAGGTGGTCGCGGGCCGTACTGTGCCGGAACTGGACTCGGTGTTGATGGCGATCGTCATCACGCTCACCGGTGCCATCGCCGCTGCATGTCTCGCGCCGGTACTGGTGCCTCGGCTCGCACGCATCCTGCTGTGGCTGCCGTGGCGGCTGCGGCCATCCGCCCCGCTCATGGTCGGCGGCGCCGAGGTCACCACGAATCCACGCCGGTCCGGCTCGATCGCAGCGCCGGCCATCATCGCGGCGGCTCTCGCCATCCTCACCAGTGGATTCATACCTACGATGCGAATTGCGTACCCGGCCGAGACCGCAGCTCAGATAAGGGGTCAGTCGGTGCTGGTGTCCGAGTCCGATTACCTCACCGCTGATCAGGTGGACCAGGCGTACGAGAAATACGACGTCGTCGAGGTCGGGATATCCAGCCGAGCCCAGCTGGTCGTTGCTGGATCCACTGTCGCGCTCCCCGTCACGGCGCTCCCCAGCGCAAGCGCCCCCACTAGCTTCGAAGTGCCCCTGTACATGGCGGAGGAATACGGCTGGCAGGCCGGCGACGCTGTCACCCTGGTGATGGCGGACGGGAGGACCCTCGACCCGAGGATTACTACGATCGTGGACGATCCTAGAGGTGAACACCCTGGCGTGGCACTTCCCGAAGTCGTTGTTCGCGAGCACGACCCCTCGGCCGTAGCGGACGAGGTGTTCGTGACCACGTCCTCCGTCCAAGCGGCCACCGCGCCCCCCGCAGGTACCCGCGTCACGGATGCGATCACCTGGTCCGGGGTCCGCTACGACAAGGACCTGACGCTGCTCGACCGCTACGTCAAGACCTTCGTCGCAGTCGCCGTCGGCTATTCGGTGCTTGCTGCCACCATCACGATCGCGATGTCCATGCGGCATCGACGGACCCAGGTGCGCGCGCTCGCGCACTCCGGTGCCACCAACCGGCAGATCAGCAGCGTGGTCGTCGTCGAGGCCGTTGTCGCCGGAGCATGCGGCGTAGTGCTGGGTGCGCTGTGTGCGCTGGTGCCGCTGCACGAGATGGCGGCCGGCCTGTCGAACACCACCGGCACCCCAGTCGTCGCTCACCTCGACTGGGTACAGGCCTCGACCGTGCCACTGGGAATCGTATGCATGATGGGAGTGACTGCGGCGGCGATGAGCTTCCGAGCCCGGCAATAGTTGAAATTGCTGCGCGCCAACCGTCAGATCAGTGTGCCCACATCCTCGGCGACCAGCTTGTCGAGTGCGCGTTCGGCGATGGCTGCGATCGTCATGGATGGATTGCAGGCAGCCGCGTTTCCCGGCAGAAGAGCGCCGTCCAGGACGTACAGGCCACGCTGTCCGAGGACTCGACCCTCGAGATCGCACACCGACCCGATGTTCGCACCACCCAACGGATGCCATGTCGTGGGAACAATTGCGTTAGTGTCGGTGAGCACACTTCTCGGGCCCGCGATCCGCGCTACCGCCGGACCGATCTTCGACAGCTGAATGCCCGCGTCACCCTCGTGCGGCCATCTGAGTACCGCGTCGTCTTTCGCGGCGTCGTAGACGAATTCTCCACGTCCCGAGCTGACGCCGTACCCGACGAGCGTCGTACTGCGCCCATCGAAACCGAACGGCGGAAACGACGCCTGAATGACGGTGTACGCCGCGCTCGGATCGTTCCACTGCAGGGTGCCGTACACGACCGGCCCACCCTGTGCAGGCCCGAAACCGTTGACCGGATCGGTCCAAACGTAGATGCGATCTGCGTTGGTACCCCAACCCTTTCCGAGTTCATCCGGCATATCCGGGATCCGGCCCGCCGCCGACGCGCGCAGAAGCAACTTCGTCGTATTGGCGCTTCCGGCTGCCATCACCAGAGCGTTCGTCGTCAAGATCTTGTTCTCGAGCACTGTGCCGGAAGAATCCGTCCGGTCGACGTACACCGTCCACCGTCCGTCGGGCGCTCTTTCGACATCACGGACTTCGTGCAAGGTCTCCACGGTAACGAGCCCGGTCGCTTCCGCTGCCGCGATGTAGGTGACATCGACCGAGTTCTTGCCACCGTTGTTGACGCCGAGAGCACCCTCGCCGTTCGTGTAGGCGGGGGCCATCTCGCCGCGCAGTTCGGCCAGCGCGTAGTTCCAGTCCAGTGGCATCGGAATCTTCGACACCTCGAATCCCTCGCGCGTCGCATTCTGCGCAAATACGCGCGCAGCCAGATAGTTGGGCGTGTCGATCAATTCGTCTGGGGCTGTGGCGAGTCCGAGCATCCGCGCAACTCGCGGGTAGTGGACGCGATCCATGGTTTTCCAGTCGAGTTCCTGCGGGAAGTTCGCATCGAACACATGCTCGGCCGGCTGAAGCGTCATCCCCTGATAGACGAGAGATCCACCGCCGACGCCGGCTGCACACAGTGCCGTCATGTTGTCACCGGTCACCGCTTCGAGGAGCCCTGCGTACGGCTCGAACGCAAGGCTGCGACCGAACAGCTGGGGGTTCGATCGATGCCACAGGATGCGCTTGTCCGGGCTTGCGGCCGAGGGGAAGGTCTTGGCGTTCGGGCCGGTCGGCCACCGCTGACCGCGCTCGAGAAGCGTCACCGGCACCCCGGCCTCCGCCAGCCGCAATGCGGTGACGCCACCGCCGAAGCCGGAACCGATCACCACAACTCGGTGCTCTTCCCGAGTCAGAGGAATGTTGTTGACACGCTTGGTTGTTCGGGCCGCCGAAGTGGACGAGCTAGTCACAGCCAGCCCGGCCGCCGCCATGCCCGCCCCGGCAATTCCCAGGAACGACCGACGATCGAAAGTCTGCGAAACCCCACGCCCGATGCCAGATCGCACGAATCCCCCTCAGCATTCCGCGTGACCCCACCGACCGCGCTGTTACAAACTAGACACTTCTGGCGACAAGTGTCAAGAATCACAGCTCAGGTAGTAAAATCGGCCAAGGCCGGAGCGAGCCATCTGGCCAAGAAGGCGCGAAGGTCGTCGTCGGTCCGAACGGCGTCACTGTCGAAGACGATCACCGACAGGCCCAGCCGCACGGTCATCTCGACAATATCGTCCAGACGGTCCTCGGCCACCTCCTGCCGCTCGAGAAGCGACTCGAATATTTGCCGCGCAACGGGTTTGGCGCGCGCGATCATGCCGTAGTCGAAGACCGGATTGCCTTGTTCGGCGACGAGTAGAGCCGCCAGCACCGGGTTGGATCGCACCGCAGCCCTGCCTGCGACGATCACTTCCACCGCATAGTCACACACGGTGCGTGCCGACTTCAACCTTGCCTCGATACTCCCCAGAACTTCCAGAGCGAGGCCCGCCATCGCCTGCGACACAACCTCTTCACGCGAACCGAAGATGCTGTACACGGTTTGCCGTGACACCCCTGCTGCGCTTGCGACGGCGGCGATACTGACACCCTCGAAACCACCGTCCTCGATCAATCGGAGAGTGGCGTTGAGTATTTTCTGTCGCGACCGCATGACTTTCATTATCTACGGACGGCGAGCACTACGGCTCGAGGCGCGCATGCAGATGCGTATGCAGGTACTCCACAGCTGCACGGACTCTACGAGGCACCTGAGGGACCGCCGAGTAGACGGCGTGAATATCGGCGGACGGTGTGTCGATGCCCTCGAGCACCTGAACCAGCACCCCCTCTCGCAGAAGAGGCCCGACATGCCACAGAGAACGCATCAACAGTCCACGCCCCTCGATGCACCAGGCGGTCGTCACGTCACCGTCGTTGCTCGTCATCCGTCCCGAGACCCGTTCCGCTCTCTCGCCGTCAGCAGTCGCGAAACGCCACAGCGCGAAGTCGCCCTCGTCCTGACGAAGGACGATGCACTCGTGTTCGCGCAAGTCCTCGATCGCAGAGGGAGTTCCGTGCTCGTCCAGGTAGCGCGGGGAGGCCACGACCACCCGCCGATTGCGAGACAAACGCTTCGCAGTCGACCGTGAATCCGGCAATGTTCCGACACGTATTTCGATGTCGAACGGCGTCGCGGACACGCTGGGAGGTTTGGCCGACAACTCGACGTCCACTTCCACACGCGGGTTGTCGGCCATGAATTCGGCCATCAACGGTGCGATGTGCGCGCGTCCCAGGCCAACGGACGAGTGAATCTGAAGTTTCCCACGCAGCTCGGCGTAATGGCCGCTGATCGATTCTTCCAGCTCCGCCATCTCGGCGGAGATCGCGGCGGCACCTTCCGCGTAGCGCTCGCCCTCCGGCGTCAGTGTGAGCCGTCGGGTGCTGCGGTGCACGAGGCGTACACCGAGGCGGGATTCCAACCGGGCGAGCCGCTTGCTCACCGAGGACACGGACACCCCGAGCTCCCGGCCGACCTGGGTCAGACTCGTCGATCTGGCGACGACGTCGAAGAAAATCACGTCGAAGGGGGCGGTGTCGTCTTTGAGCATTGCTGCACCCTTCTTTCGATTTAGGAAAGACAGTCTTGCCCGACGACGCCTTTCGCGGCGGCTTGTTGAAGCATACGGTCGAAAGCAAGGGCTTCGAGCAACCGCGCAGTGTCACCGAAACGAGGAGCAACGATGGGCGCTACACACCGCATTGCCGTCATCGCCGGAGACGGCATCGGAAAAGAGGTGGTGCCCGAGGGACTCGCCGTACTCCAGGCCGCGGCGTCCGCGTTCGATTTCACCCTCGACTACGAGGAGTTCGGATACGCGAGCGCCGAGTACTACACCGAAACAGGACAGATGCTTCCCGACGGTTGGTTCGAGGAGCTGACTCGCTTCGACGCGATCTTCTTCGGCGCAGTCGGTTGGCCGGAGGTCGTCCCCGACCACGTCTCGCTGTGGGGCAGCCTTCTGCAGTTTCGACGACATTTCGATCAGTACGTCAACCTCCGGCCGGTGAAGTTGATGCCGGGAGTGGTGAGCCCATTGGCCGGGCGCGCACCGGGCGATGTCGATTTCTACGTCGTACGAGAGAACACCGAGGGTGAATACTCGAGCATCGGCGGCAAGATATTCGAGGGCACGGACCGCGAGACCGTGATGCAGGAAACCGTCATGACACGCACCGGCGTCGACCGAATCCTGAAGTACGCCTTCGATCTTGCGCAGACACGACCGAAGAAGCACCTTACATCGGCGACCAAGAGCAACGGAATCTCCATCACTATGCCCTATTGGGACGAGCGAGTGGAAGCAATGGCCGAGGGGTACGACGATGTGCGAGTCGACAAGTACCACATCGACATTCTCGCAGCGAACTTCGTGATGCATCCGGATTGGTTCGACGTGGTCGTCGCCAGCAACCTGTTCGGTGACATCCTGTCCGATCTCGGACCTGCGTGCACCGGGACGATCGGCATCGCCCCGAGCGCAAACATCAACCCGGAGAGAGTCTTTCCGAGTCTGTTCGAACCGGTGCACGGATCTGCACCGGACATCGCGGGCCTGGGTATCGCCAACCCCATCGGGCAGATCTGGAGCGCGTCGTTGATGCTCGAGCACCTCGGTGAACCCGAAGCAGGCGCTGCCGTGCTCGACGCCATCGAAACCGTTCTGGCCGCTGGGGGTTCCAGCCTTACACCGGATATGGGTGGAACGGGCTCGACGCAGACCCTCGGTGCGGCCGTCAAGGACGAGCTTGCACGGGCAGGTCGATAGTCGTGGCACGCATCCTCGTCACCACCGACTACCTCCACCCGGGAGACGAGATCGACGACCTTCTCCGCTCGAACGGACACACCACGGTCTACAGCCCGGCACGTGGATCGCGACAACCCGGTGAACTAGCCGATCTGTTGACGACAGCCGACGCCGTACTTGCCGCGAGTGAGCCGATCACCGCCGAAATGCTCGTCCAGGCGACGTCGTTGAAGATCATCGCCCGCAGCGGTGTCGGATACGACTCCGTCGACATCGACGCTGCCGCGGCCCGCAGCATCGTCGTTACCAACACTCCCGGCGCCAACAGCAACGCCGTCGCCGAGATGGCGCTCATGCTCATACTGATGTGTGCGAGAAGGGTAGGCGACACTCTCGACGGTGTCGAGCGAGGCGACTGGCCACGTAACGACACCGTCGAGCTGCGTGGGTCGACGCTGGGAATCGTCGGATTCGGACCCAGCGCAAAGCTTCTCGCGGGTCTGGCGAGGGCTGTCGGAATGAGGGTACTGGTACATACTGCGTACCCGGACGAGACCATCGACGTCCAGTACCGAGAGCTCGACGCAGTACTGGGCGACTCGGACTTCGTGTCTTTGCACGCAAGGCCTACCGCCGACACCGTAGGCCTCATCGGTGCTCGCGAGTTCGGTCTCATGAAGAACACTGCGTCGCTGATCAACACGGCCCGAGGATCACTCGTCGACGAAGATGCGCTCGTCGCGGCCGTGCGCACCCACCAGATCGCCGGAGCCGGACTGGATGTGGTCGACGTCGAGCCACTCCCGGCGAACAGTCCACTGCGCGAATTCCCGAACGTCGTGATCACCTCGCACCTGGCAGGTCAGACCGTGCAGGCGCGGGCCAGCGCCAGTCGCGCTGCGGCCGAGGAGATTCTGCGCGTTCTGAACGGCCTGCCCCCGGCCTCCCCCGTGCGTGCATAGTTACGCTCGGCGGTAATTACTCACGCACGGGCGGCGAAGCCGCTAATGCGAGGTGTAGACCTTCAGGAACACGATCACAGCCGCGACAGCCGCGGTGACCAGCCCGGCGACGAACACCCGAAACGTCAACGGCCTGCCCCGCAGCCGTTGGGCGACAAGCTGCAACGAGGCGATTCGAAACACCACCACGCCACCGGCGATGAGCTGAGCCCAGAACGTCGGAAGAATCCACAGCCACGCCAGCGCGAGAATGATCGCAGGCACCGTGCCCGAGGACGCGATCGGAACGGCATCGCGAATCTCGTCGAGCACCGACTGCTTCTTCTCGGAATCCGTCGAGCCGTGCATCGACTCCGGAATGTTGCTGCGCGCGACAATCTCGGCGAACACGTGCGCGACGAACGTAGTGGATGCCGTCGCGAGTACCAACGCGAATGCCGCGCCGTCATCGATACTTGCGGGACTCGCAGCGACGACCGCCGTCAGCACGAGAATGTTTCCGTACACGTACGCCGACAGCCGTGCGGCGGCGCGCGCAGCAGGCAGCGGCCCACTTCGCCGGGAAGTTGCGCTCCGGTACAGCGCGGTTCGAGCGATACGGCCCGCCAGAAAATCGATCATGCGGCGAAGCCTATTGCGGCCCTGCCACCCGCCGCAGTTCAGCGCGCGTGATTCGGTAGATCTCCGACAGATCCGCAGTCTCGCCTGCATCGACGCGAGTGGCCCAGTCGTCGAAAGCGATCCGCAGGGTCATGCCCGCACTTTCCACGAGCAACCGCGCGAACGTCAGCGATGCACGACCATTCATTTTCGTCACCACCGCATCGGTGAGTCTGCACAGGGTCGTCGCATCGAGGGCGATCGCCGTCGCCCGCAGGTGTGCGTCACCGTTGATGAGTCGTCGGGCGCGCAACACTCGGCTCTTGATGTCTTCCGACGCTTCGACCAGCCGGACCGCCGCGCGCTCGTAGATCGCTTCCATTCCGGCGAGATCGATGTCGGCCGGGGGCGTGGCGTCGAGCCAGTCCTCGATCTCGGCTTCCACCTCGAGGTCGACCGACAGAATCGACTCCTCTTTGGTCTTGAACTGTCGGAAGAACGTACTCGGCGACACTCCTGCGGTCTTCGCGATCTCGTCGACGGTCGTCGCGGCGACGCCGTTGCGTTCGAACAGGTCGAGAGCGGCCGAGTTGATGTCCAACCGTGTCTCTCGGCGGCGCCGTTCGCGCAGGTCCGGCATCGCGGGGTTGCTCACCACATCGCTCACCACGGCGGTCTCCTTTCGCACGCCAACAAACTACCAGGGAATATCAAGTTGACAGTGACTGTCACATAGAACGACACTATCAACCAGACATCCGAGTTCATATTCGCAAAGGGTTCGAAAGAAATGCAGACAGACGCCGTTCAGAGTCAGCCCGAGAAAGCCGACAAGACCGAAATGCCACCCGGCGGCGCATTGCTGATCGGGATCCTCGTCGTCGCAGCGTTCGTCATGATCCTCAACGAGACGATCATGAGCGTCGCGCTGCCAAGACTCATGATCGACTTGAGCATCACCGCGACCACCGCGCAGTGGCTGACCACCGGCTTCCTGCTGACGATGGCCGTTGTCATCCCGACCACCGGATACCTGTTCCAGCGGTTCACGCTGCGGCAGGTGTTCATCGCATCGATGTCGCTCTTCACCACCGGAACAGTCCTCGCCGCGTCGGCGCCGGGCTTCGAACTACTGCTCGCCGGGCGCGTCGTCCAGGCCAGCGGTACTGCACTGATGCTCCCGCTACTGATGAACACTGTGCTGAACCTGGTTCCCGCACGCGACCGCGGCAAGATGATGGGCGTCATTTCCATCGTCATCGCCGTAGCGCCGGCCATCGGACCTACCCTCTCGGGCGTCATTCTCAGTGCGCTCGAATGGCGATGGATGTTCTGGCTCGTTCTACCGATCGCTCTCATCGCCTTCGCCATCGGCGTAAGGCTGGTCAAGAACGTCACCCCGACGAGTAGGCCGTCGTTCGACGGCGTGTCGGTCGTGCTGTCGGCGCTTGCGTTCGGCGGACTCGTGTACGGACTCAGCAGCATCGGCCATTCCGCCGAGGGGTCGACTGTGCCGGTGTGGATTCCGCTCGCAGTCGGCGTCGTCGCTTTGACCGTGTTCGTCCTGCGTCAGATCGCTCGTCAGGACGACGGTAGGGCTCTGCTGAACCTGCGACCGTTCGCGACGCCCACGTTCAGCATCGGCCTCGGCATGCTCATGATCAGCATGATGGCGCTCTTCGGAGCACTCATTTTGCTGCCCATGTACCTGCAGAACATCCTCGGTCTCGATACGTTGAAGACTGGGCTCATGTTGCTTCCCGGCGGACTGACAATGGGTCTCCTTGCGCCGTTCGTCGGCCGCGCGTTCGACAAGATCGGACCGAGGCCGCTGGTCATTCCCGGTTCGATCATTGTCAGCGCTGCCCTGTGGCTGATGACCCTGCTCGACGCCGAATCTGCACTCCCGATGGTCGTGGCGATTCACGTCCTCCTGTCGATCGGACTTGCGACGATCATGACTCCGCTCATGACGTCTTCACTCGGATCGCTCCCGACGCACCTCTACTCGCACGGCAGCGCGATCTTCAACACGCTGCAGCAGCTCGCCGGTGCCGCGGGTACGGCTTTGTTCGTGACGGTCATGTCCACCACCGCGGCGTCGCGCGTCGCCTCGGGCACTTCCGACGCAGCTGCCAGCCAGGCAGGCATCCACACGGCCTTCCTGTGGGGAGGTGCGGTGTCGCTCCTAGCCGTGGCAGCCGCATTCTTCATTCGCAGGCCGACGGTATCGGCGAACACACCGGCCGAAGCGGATCGGGGGCTCGCTCAGGTCAACTGACCGGAGCTACGAGTCAGTCGATCACGACGAGAAAAAGCAGCCCAGTGAGCAGTGCGGCGGCTATCGCGAAAGCGATAGCCGCCGTTCTCAGCTGAGGCCGAACCAAGAGGACGATCGCTGCGAGGACAACTGCAGCGGCAAGCGTCAGAGCCGCCGTCAGCGCGCCGGATTGCACCGGAATCACCTGAATTCCGGCCCACGCGAACACGAACCCGAGCACCAACCCGACCAGTACCTGACCGAAACTACGCATGTCGCCAAATGCCATCCTCACCGGTCGCTCGACCGACACTGAAACTAGCCGCACACGGTTGAATCCACCGGGGAATGGCTATCCGAGCCCACATGACATCCAAGAATTCCGAAAACCACACCGATAACGACGCCGAGCCCAAGGGTGGACACCCAGGGCCCGTCGACGAGGGCAAGAACGGCGGTATGGCTACCCGCGAGTTGGCGCCGGAGCTGACCGAGGACGAGAAGTAGCTCTTACCGAGTAGCACCACCATTTGCTTGCGGCGCCGGCGAGCTGCGCGTTACTGTGTGGTCAGACCACACAGTAACCAGGCCGACAAGGACCGTCGATGACTCAGCGCCACCTGCCCAAATTTCGCGATCTAGCGCCGCTCATGCAGTTCGAAAAGCCGAGCTTCGACTTCAAGGCCAACCGTCTTGCGAAGGCTCAGACCGTCTACGACCTGCGCAAGATCGCCAAGCGACGCACCCCGCGTGCGGCCTTCGATTACACCGAAGGCGCGGCCGAGGCCGAGATCTCGCTGGGACGTGCCCGTCAGGCATTCGAGGACATCGAATTCACCCCGTCGGTCCTACGCAACGTCGAGAAGGTCGAGACGGGATGGGACGTCCTCGGCGCTCCGGTATCGCTACCGTTCGGCATTGCGCCGACCGGCTTCACGCGCTTGATGCATACCGAGGGTGAGATCGCAGGCGCGCATGCAGCTGCACGTCACGGAATTCCGTTCTCGTTGTCCACCATGGGAACCACTGCCATCGAGGACGTCGCCGCGGCGAACCCCAACGGCCGCAACTGGTTCCAGCTCTACATGTGGAAGGACCGAGATCGGTCCATGGCACTGGTCGACCGGGCGGCCAAAGCCGGATTCGACACCCTTCTGGTCACCGTCGACGTGCCGGTTGCCGGAGCCCGATTGCGCGACAGACGAAATGGATTCTCCATACCTCCGAAGCTCACTCTCGGGACTGTCGCGAACGCCATCCCGCGGCCCTGGTGGTGGTACGACTTCCTCACCACCGACGCGCTGTCCTTCGCGTCGTTGGACAAGTGGTCGGGAACCGTCGGCGAACTCCTCGACACGATGTTCGATCCCACCGTCGACTTCGACGATCTACGCTGGATCAAGCAGCAGTGGCCGGGAAAGATCGTCGTCAAAGGAATTCAAAACGTCGCCGACGCCAAACGCGTTGCCGATGTCGGGGTCGACGGCATCATCCTGTCGAATCACGGTGGCCGGCAGCTCGACCGAGCACCGATCCCGTTCCACCTTCTGCCCGAGGTGGTCAAAGAGGTCGGTAGCGAATACGAAGTCCACATCGACACCGGCATCATGTCCGGGGCGGACGTTGTCGCTGCCGTCGCGCACGGCGCGCGTTTCACCCTGCTGGGTCGCGCGTACCTGTACGGCCTCATGGCAGGCGGAGAAGACGGCGTCAATCGGATGATCGACATCGTCGGCGAGCAGGTCACGCGGACCATGAGACTGCTCGGGGTCAGCTCACTCGAAGAGCTCACGCCCGCCCACGTCACCCAGTTGGTGCGTCTCGCGCCCCGTGCACTCACCGGAATCTGATCGATAACCGAGTCATGTGACTGATGACCCGGGCACTCGAGCTAAGAGATACTGCACCCTTGTGAAACAAACGCGGGGGATGTGAGATGGACGGACTACGAGTAGCGATCGCCGACGACGACGTTCTCCTGAGAGCAGGGCTGACCAGCCTGCTGACCGGGGCCGGACTCGACGTTGTGGGCCAGGCGGGTGACGCGGTGGAGCTCTTGGCTCTGCTGGACCGCGAGCAACCGCAGCTGGCAATCATCGACATCCGGATGCCGCCGACCCACACGACAGAGGGACTCGACGCCGCGCTGCGAATCCGCTCGGATTTTCCCGACGTCTCGATGCTTCTTCTGTCCGCGCATGTCGAAGTGGACCACGCTCTCGAACTTCTCGACAGTGGCCAGAACAGTGGGGGCAGCGGCGTCGGATATTTACTCAAGAGCCGCGTGACCGACGTCGACGATTTCGTCTCCACCCTCGGTCGCATCGCGGCTGGGGCGTCGGTCATAGATCCGGCGCTCGTCTACGAGTTGGTGGCCGCACGCAGGCGAGACGACCCGCTGGGCGCGCTGAGCTCCCGCGAGAAAGACGTGTTGACGCTGATGGCGGAGGGGCTGTCGAACTCGGGCATCGGTCGACGCCTGTGGATCACCGAGGGAACCGTCGAGAAGCACGTCAGAAGCATCCTCACCAAGCTGGACCTCGCCGAGACGGCCGACGACCACCGTCGAGTCCGGGCAGTCATCATGTATCTGGACACGGTTACGTGAAGGAGTTCACGTGAGTGAGGCCAACAGAGCATCGACCGATGCTGCCGACAACTCGAACTTCGGCAGAAATCCGATGGCCGAACTCGATTCGACCAGGTCCGCGAAATCGTCCGCGTCGTGCGTCGAGACGAGGATGATCGCGGGCACCGGCGCCGACGCAGCGTGCAGAGCCTCGACGACGTCGAACCCGCTCTCGTCACCCAGGTCGATGTCGACGAGGACGAGGTCGGGATGGACGAGGTCGGCGGTCTCCACAGCCCCAGCCAGGGTCGACGCGGTTCCTACGACGGTTATGCCGCCGGCTTCGAGCACCCTCCGGGCAGCGACGCAGAATGCATCGCTGTCGTCGACGATGAGGCAGCTGCGGGCGGAGGACATCACCCTGTCGAGAGTGTCAGAGATCAGCCCCTCCAGCATTCCGGCTAGCGGTAATTTCCCGTGACGCGCACGGTTCCCCGGCGAGATCGACTGGTCAAGCTCGTTCTGCGCACCAGGACACCACCCGTTGCCTGCGGAATTGCCCTCGCTGTCGGTGCGATCGTCGCCGAGATCCTGGCCGTGCTCCTACTGGAGCGGATCGCTCCGGGTAATGCTTTCGGAGCCGTCTTCCTGTTGGGCGTACTCGTGGTGTCCGCGGGATGGGGGTTTCGGCTGTCCATCGCCACCTCGGTCGCGAGCGCCGCAGCCTATGCCTACATTCACGTGGGAGAGAGCAGCAGCGAGACCGCCGAGAGCAGCGAGAGCTTCGTTCCGGCGATGATCGTCTTTCTCGTGCTGGCGTTGCTCACCAACGTCCTCGTCGGTCAATCACGATTGCGTGCGGTGGAGTCCGACCAGCGACGCCGGGAGGCCGACCTGCTCGCATCGCTCGCCCGCACGATGCTTCGAACGACCGACCGAACCGCCATGCTCAACGACGCAGGTGCTCGATTGTCGGAGGTGTTGGAGGTCCCGTGCGAGGTGGTCGGCCTCGATGGACCACCGAGCAGCGTCGAAGAAGAACAGATTGCGCTGCGCGACGGCGACGACGTCATCGGTTTCCTGGTGGTCCCAGCACAGCTGGTCCCGACCGCGAGGCGTCGAATAGATCGGATCGTTGCGCCACTCGAAGCGTTGATGGCTGCATCGAGCGACCGGCAGGCACTCCACGAGCGAACCCTCGCCCTTGCCCGTCAGCAGACCTCACTACGACGTGTCGCGACACTGGTCGCATTGCGTGCCGAGCCGGACGAGGTGTTCCTCGCCGTCGCGCACGAGCTGGCCGATGGCCTCGACATCGAACATGTGTCGGTCGTGCGGTACGACACCGACGCGCACTACACAGTCCTTGCCGTACGCGACCGCGTCGAATCTCACCGGTTGGCAGCGGGCGAACGGTTGCCGCTCGGTGGGCACAACGTCTGCACAATCGTCTTCTCGACCGGAATGCCCGCGGTCATCGACTTCACCGCGGCCACCGGCGACATCGCCGATCGCCTTCTCGGCCGGGGAATCCTCGAGGGGCGCGGCGTTCCGATCAAGATCGACGGCACCGTCTGGGGTGCAGTCGTCATCGGATCCACTCGCTACTCCACCAGTGCAGATCTCGGCGATCGCCTGTCCGACTTCGCCGATCTCCTCGCAACCGCTGTGTACAACAGCGATACCCGATCGGCCCTGACGCGTTCTCGGGCTCGTGTGGTAGCCGCCGCAGATCAGGCCAGACGCACCATCGAGCGCGATCTGCACGACGGCGCACAGCAGCGAATTGTGTCGCTCGGAATGGAACTACGTATCGCGCAAGCGGCAGCGCCCGCCGAACTCGTCGATCTGCGAAACAGTCTCGATCGCAGCGTGGACACCTTGTCGCAGGTGCACAACGATCTCCGCGAACTCTCACGGGGAATCCACCCGGCCATCCTCTCTCGCGGCGGCCTCGCGCCGGCGCTGAAAACGCTCGCCCGACGTTCGCCGGTGCCGGTATCGCTCACCACCGACATACCCATGCGTCTGCCGGATCCCATCGAAGTCGCCGCGTATTACGTTGTCGCCGAGGCGTTGACCAACACGGCGAAATACGCCGGGGCCACCGGCGTCGACATCGCAGCTTCGGTGGCGGACGGATGCTTGACCCTCGTCGTCGGCGACGACGGGTGCGGCGGCGCTGACATGCAGGGCGGTTCGGGACTGATCGGCTTGCACGACCGAGTGGCCGCAGTCGGAGGATCGATGACCGTCTCGAGCCCGCCGGGCGTCGGGACAACGCTGTCGGTGTCGATCGCCCTCGGTACCGGCTAGCAGGTAGTCGATCCCCCGGGATTCACTCCCCCGGTTTGGACGCCAGCAGCGACGATTTCGCGCCTGCATCGGACGAAAGTTCTCGGTATCACCCGATGAGAGTTCGAGACAGCTGGAGGACACCATGCCGTACATCACCACCACAGACGGAACCGAGATCTACTACACCGAACAGGGAACGGGAAAGCCAGTTCTCCTCAGCCACGGATGGCCGCTGTCCTCGGATGCGTGGCAGCTCGAACTCAAACTGCTCGCCGACGCCGGCTACCGCGCCATCGCACATGATCGTCGCGGTCACGGACGCTCGTCGAAGACGTACACGGGCAACGACATGGACACCTACGCACGCGACCTCGCCGAGTTGGTCGAGGCGCTCGATCTCCAGGAACTCACACTCATCGGTCACTCCACAGGCGGCGGCGAAGTGGTGCGCTACGCAGCCCAGCACGGCGGAAGCCGCGTCGCTCGCGTCATCACCGCAGGCGCCGTTCCCCCGATCATGCTGAAGTCCGAGAACAACCCCCAGGGCACACCGATCGAGGCGCTCGACGACATCCGCAGCGGAGTCCTGACCGACCGTTCGCAGTTCTACAAGGACCTCGCCGAGGCGTTCTACGGCGCCAACCGCGACGGCGCGACGGTTTCCCAGGGCGCCAAGGACGACTTCTGGCGTCAGGGAATGCTCGTCAACCTCGCTGCCGCGTACGACTGTGTGAAAGCGTTCTCGGAGACCGATTTCACCGAGGACTTGAAGGCTCTGACCGTTCCCGTCTTCATCGCGCAGGGCGACGACGATCAGATCGTCCCCATCGCCGCGGCAGCCCTGAAGTCCATCGAACTGGTCAAGGACGGCACACTCAAGGTCTACCCGGGCGCGCCCCACGGCATCTACGGCGACTACCAGAAGGCCTTGGACGCGGACATTCTCGAATTCATCGCGAAGTAAGCGACCCCGCCCGTGCGTGCGTAATTACCTTCGAAGGTAACTACGCACGCACGGGCGTTGTCTGTTACTGCAAATTACATAGTGCAAACTGCATCTCGGGGTGTAATGTCATCTCATCGGTGCGCAGCGTCCAAGTCGGAATCGGCGCGTTTCGGGTATCACCAATTCTTCGTGACGGGGTATGTCGATGGTCGGGACCTGCAGTGCCACTAGTGCTTCTCGGCGTCGATCTGTCGCGATGTCGGTCCTCGCGCTCAGTACGAGCATGCTGCTCGCCTGCAGTTCGGCCGCCGACACAGAGGCCCCCGCCCTCGCCGAGGCTCCGCCACAGGTTCCGCCCGCACAGATCGATCGCGAGGCCGTCGACGCCGCGGTCGGACAACTCGACGGTTTCGTGGGCGACATGATGGCGAACACGGGTGCGCCCGGCATCGCGGTCGCCGTCGTCTACCAGGACGAAGTGTTGTACTCCAAGGGCTTCGGCGTCCGGAAGGTCGGCGAACCGGACCTCGTGGACACCAGCACGATGTTCCAACTGGCGTCGGTGTCCAAGCCCGTCGCATCGTCGGTCGTCGCGTCGTTGGTCGGCGAAGGAAAGATCGACTGGGACGATCCGGTTCGCCAGTACGAACCAGGCTTCTCCGTCGCTGATCCCTATGTCAGCGAGCGCGCGAGCTTCACCGATCTGATGTCGCACCGATCGGGACTTCCCGATCACGCCGGGGACCTCCTCGAAGACCTCGGTTACAGCTACGACGAGATCCTCGCTCGACTCAATCAGGTTCCACTCGAACCGTTCCGAGACAATTACGACTACACCAATTACGGATTCTCCGCTGCAGGCGTTGCCGCGGCGAAATCCCAGGGCACGACCTGGGCAGATCTGTCCGAGCAGAGGATCTACGAACCACTCGGCATGACGAATACCACGTCCAGCCAGCAGGCCTGGGCAAGCGCCCCGAACCACGCCTACAACCACATTCTCGCCGACGAGGACACGAACACCTGGGCAGCGAAGTACGTCAGCAACCCCGAAGGCCAGGCGCCTGCCGGCGCGGCCGCATCCTCGGTCGACGACATGGCCAAGTGGATGCGCATGGAACTGGGCGGCGGCGAATTCGAGGGCACAACCGTCGTCGAACCGGAAGCGCTGCAGTTCACTCACAGGGCTCACGCATTTGCGCACCCGTCGACGACGCCAGGCGCACGCGACAGTTTCTACGGCATCGGATTCAACGTCGGAACCGACAATCAGGGACGCGTCGAAGTCAGCCACGCCGGCGCATTCGCACTCGGTGCGAGCACCGACGTGGTGATGTTGCCGAGCGAGCAGTTGGGGATCGTCGTTCTTGCCAACACGGCACCCATCGGAGTCGCGGAAACCATTGCAGCGCAGTTCATGGACTACGCGAAGAACGGCGAGCTCACCGTCGACTGGGCGCCGTTCCTGGCCGATATATTCGCAGGGATCGTCGAGCAGGGCCGTTCCGAGACGGACTACGCGAACCCGCCGGCCTCGGCGGCCCCAGCGAAACCGGTCGACGCGTACGTCGGCACTTATTCGAGCCCGTTCTACGGTCCAGCGGAAGTGGTCGAGAGCGGCGGCGAGCTCGTGCTGAAAATCGGAAAGAACCTCCAGTCCAGCTATCCGCTCACCCATTTCGACGGCGACACCTATTGGTTCGAACCGGTCGGAGAGAACTCGTCCGGGCCGACCGGCGCCGAGTTCACCGTCGCCGCCGGCGCACCCACAACGCTCACCGTCGAGTACCTCGACCCACTCGGTCTCGGCACCTTCACTCGCTCCTGACGCCCCCTCACACGAACGGACTATGACGATGCACCGTAGATCGCGCTCGCTCCTCGCACTTCTGCTGACGTCCGGACTCCTTGTCGCTGCGTGCTCGTCCGGTAACGACAGCACCGACAGCACCGCCACCTCGAGCACGAGCAGTGCAGAATCGAGTGCCCTCGTCCCGCTCGATTCCGCGGCCATCGATGCGATCGTGGACGAGAAGGCGAAGGAATTCCGTCAGGTCGGGATGGTGGTGTTGATCAAGACCCCCGACGGTGAGTACGTGAACACCTGGGGCAGCACCGAACTCGGCGGAACAACGCCGCCGACACTCGATACGAAGGTCCGCATCGGATCGAACACCAAGACCTGGACGGGCACCGTCATCCTCCAGATGGTGCAGGAGGGCAAGATCTCGGTCGACGACCCAGTGAGCAAGTATCGCCCGGACGTTCCGAACGGTGACAACATCACCATCGGGCAACTCCTCGACATGCGCAGCGGGCTGTACAACTACACCCAGACGCTCGAGCTCAACCGCGCACTCGACGAGCAGCCGGAAAGAGTCTGGCAGCCAGAGGAATTGGTGGCGCTCGGCCTCTCCAATCCTCCGACGTCACCGCCGGGAGCCGAATACAACTACTCCAACACCAACACCGTCCTGCTCGGTCTCATCGCCGAGAAGCTCGATGGCAAGCCGATTGCGGAGATTTACCAGAATCGACTCTTCTCCCCTCTCGGACTCGAGAACACCTCGTTCCCGGCGAACACCGACACGTCGATCCCCTCGCCGTACACCGCGGGGTATTCGTACAGCGGCAACGTCGAAACGCTCGGCGAAGGCAAGGAAGCGCTCTCGCCCGAGAGGATCGCGGCCATCGACGCAGGCACCGTCACACCGAGAACGACGACGAACGACAACCCCTCCTGGACATGGTCTGCCGGTCAAGGCATCTCGACAGCGAACGACATCGCAACCTGGGTGAAGGCACTCGGATCCGGTGAGCTGCTCGGCGCCGAGACCCAGCAACTCAGGATCGACAGCGTCCAGCCGAGCGATGCGAACGGCACCGCTGCCTACGGATACGGCATCGCCCAGATGGGCCCAATGTACGGGCACATCGGCGAGATGCCGGGGTACAACTCGTTCATGGGGTACGACCCCGCGAACGACGTCACGTTCGTCGTGTGGGGCAACCTGGCACCGACGGTCGACGGCACCGCGCCTGCCGCGATGGTCGCGAAGGAGTTGATTCCGTACGTGTACGCAGGACCGCCTGCAGCCACGTCGAACGATGTGGGAGAACACAGCGACGACGCGGGCAAGTGAGACCGGGCCCTCCCCCGGGCGCTCGCGGCTCGCCGTCGTTAGGATGGGCAATCACGCGATAGCAGGGAGATCAGGGTGGCTCAGGGCGATCTCAACACGACGTCATACGTCATATTGGGGCTTCTTGTCTCTCGCGATTGGACCGCATACGAAATCTCGGTGCAGTTCGGACGTGGTGTAGGCGAGCTGTGGCCGCGCGCCGATCGGCAGCTCTACAACGCACCCAAGAAGCTGCTCGAACGTGGACTGGTGTCGGCGACGACGGATGCTGCCGACTCGGGACGCAGCCGGACCGTCTACTCGATCACCGACACAGGTCGCGACGCCCTCTCATCGTGGCTCGCAACCGAATCGAAGCCGTCTGCACTGCAATTCGAGGGCATGATCCGCGTGTTGTTCGCTGAGCAGGGGTCACTCGACGACCTGCGCGCCAACATCACGACGATGCGGGACCAGGCCCAGCAGACCCGTTCGTTGTTCTTGTCGCACGCCGAACGACTACTCGACGTCGAGCATTCGACTTTCCCCGATCGTCAGCACCTCATGACGCTGGCCAATCGGTTCATGGTCGGACACTTCACTCACATCTCGGAGTGGGCCGACTGGGCGTTGACCGAAACCGAGACGTGGTCGGACACGAAGTCCCCGGCTACCACCCACCGCGAGCAGAGCCGAACGAGCCTGGAGGAGTCGCTGCAACGGCATCGATAGCGGTGTTCAGGAGCGCCCACCGAGCCTGGCTGCCTGCAGAGTGAGATGGTTTCGTTCGGCCAGATTCGAAGCCTGCTCCGCGGCCTCGACGTACAGACGAGCGGCGGCTACCGCATCACCTGCCTTCTCGTGCAGGTAGGCCGAGACGGCGGTATAGCGGGGCACGTCGGCGTCGATCGCCTTCAATGCAGCCAGACCTGCTGCGGCACCGTCGGCCTCACCCACCGCGACAGCCCTATTGAGCTGTACGACAGCACTTCCGGTGATACCGAGCAATTCGTCGTACCAGCCCACGATCTGCACCCAATCCGTCTCCTCGGCTCGTTGCGCGTCTACGTGCAGAGCAGCGATCGCGGCCTGGGCTTGGAACTCGCCGAGACTTGTCCGCGCCAACGCCGCCTGCAGGATGTCGACGCCTTCGGCGATCAGCGTTGTGTCCCACCGTGAGCGATCCTGCTCGGCCAGTGGAATCAGACTGCCGTCGGGCCGGGTCCTTGCACTTCTGCGCGCGTGGTGCAGCAGCATCAGCGCCAGTAACCCGGCGGACTCCTCGTCGCCGCTCAGTGCGGCCAACTGCCTGGTGAGTCGTATCGCCTCCGATGCGAGGTCGACGTCTCCGCTGTAGCCCTCGTTGAAAATCAAGTACAACACCCGCCGCACCGTGGACAGATCACCACGCTCGACGAACCGAACGTCCCGAACGGTCTTCTTGGCCCGACTTATCCGCTGGCCCATGGTCTTCTCGGGGACGAGATACGCGTCGGCGATCTGTTTCGTCGTCAGACCCCCGACGGCACGCAGCGTCAATGCAACCGCTGCCGACGAACTCAACGACGGATGCGCACAGAGGAAGAACAGATGCAACGTGTCGTCGGACGTCTCCGCAGGCCCCGACGGCGGCTCTGCGGATATCCGCAACTCACGATCACGCCGGGCTGCCTCGGCGCGGTGAGTGTCGAGAAACTTCCGCCAGGCAACCGTTACGAGCCATCCTTTGGGATCGGCGGGCATACCCTCCGGCCAGGACACAGTCGCACCGATCAGCGCTTCCTGCACGGCGTCCTCAGCCGTCGCGAAATCGAGCCCGCGACGAGTGAGGACGCCGATCACCGCGGGTGTCAGCTCCCGCAGCAGTATCTCGTCCATCTCACTCGTCGATGGTGGTGGGCGTGTCCATCATCGGCCGAACCTCCAGCCACTCGTGGATCGGCTTGCCGCCTGCGCCTGGGGCTGCCGATAGCTCACCGGCCAGTTCGAGAGCGCGATCGTAGCTATCGACGTCGATGACCATCCACCCGGCGATGAGATCCTTCGTCTCCGCGAAGGGGCCGTCGGTGACAGGCGGCTTGCCTTCTCCGTCGGAGCGAACCCACGCGCCCGCTTGCTTGAGCGCCTGACTGTCGACGAACTCGCCCGACTCCTGCAGCTTGGCCGCGAAATCGTTCATGTAGGTCATGTGCGCCTCGACCTCCTGCTGCGTCCACTCGTTC
The DNA here is from genome assembly GCF_003641205.1 of Rhodococcus sp. P1Y. NCBI lineage: Bacteria > Bacillati > Actinomycetota > Actinomycetes > Mycobacteriales > Nocardiaceae > Rhodococcus > Rhodococcus sp. P1Y. The sequence goes on along the minus strand of NZ_CP032762.1, from coordinate 1,831,458 downwards.
ATGGGCACGTCGTTGATCGCTTCCGGTGCGCCGCGGTAGTGCTTGAGGAACAGGTACTTCGCCATGGTGATCTCCTTCTCTCGTGTGCAGTCTCTTCGACCACATCCAACTCTGGGACGGAGCCAAGCAATCGTTTTCGACATCGGCGCTGAGGAGATTTTCGGCCGGCCCCTGTAGCAGATTGCTGCACCTGCGTTCAGGTTCACAGAATACGAGGAGACCCATGACCAGCGTCGCCGACCGAGTCACCAGATTCTCCTCCGAACTGGTCGACGCCGCGCTGCCGAAGAGCACTCGTACGAAGCCGCACGAATTGCGTCGACACTTCGCAGCGTTTCGATCGACTGTGGGCGCTGGCCGCTGACGCGATCCGCCGGGTCGACCATGCGACGGTCTACGACAACACGGGCTCCGATGTCACACGCATAGTCGCCAGGTTCGTCGAGGGCGACGCCGTCCACGACATCGTGTGGCCGTCCTGGGCTCCCGCTGATCTGACACAAATATAGGTATAACCCAACTTCACAGCTAAGGTGCTCGCATGAAGATGCGGTACGACGTAACAGGCGAAGGTCCCACTCTCATGCTCGTGCACGGTGTCGTGCACCGGCGGCAGGCATGGAATCCTGTGCTCGACCTGTTGACGCCCTACCGCCGAGTGGTCACCGTCGATCTCCTCGGCCACGGCGAATCACCCGCGATCGATCCGAGTCTCCCCAACCCACTCGGTCACGTCGTCGACTGCTTGGACGAGCTGCTGGGTGAGTTCGAAACACCCGAGAGCAAGGTACACGTCGCCGGAAATTCGCTCGGCGGCTGGCTCGCCCTCGCACTCGCGTGCCGAGGGCGCGTGGCGTCGGCGACCGCGCTGTCCCCTGCTGGGTTCTTCGTGAACGAACTTGACAAGCACCGCACGATCGGAACCTTCCGGTTGCTGCGTTCACTTGCCCGCGGCATGGGAACACGTGCTCCACAGTTGCTGTCGCACAAAGCAATTCGCTATCCGGCCATTTCTGCGTTCTTCGCCCACCCAAGCCGCGTCCCATACGACGACGCCGTGGTGGACACCGCCTCGTTGGTCTCCAACACGTTCGTCGACGAAGGCCTCGACGCAATCTTCGAGCTGCCCGTAGCGGCCGAGCCTCGTGTCCCCATCACAATCGCGTGGGGGCAACGAGATCTGGTGTTGCCGATCTACCAGAAGGCCGTCGCGCGAAGGAATCTCCCCCACGCCCGGTTCATCACCGTCCCCGGCGTCGGGCACGTTCCGATGAGCGACAACCCAGAACTCATTGCGTCGATCCTGCTCGCCGGAAGTGAATCACCCACGCAGAGGTGACAACCCCGTCATGGCGTCGGGGCGCCCACGGGAGGCGCAGGTGGCACCGGCAGTTCGCCATCAGTGGACGGCGTGGGCGGAGCAGGAGGCACCGGTGGGGTCGCAGGCGCCGGCGCTGACCCGTCGGCTGGCGGGGCCGGTGGAGCTGGCGGGGCCGGTGGAGCAGACTGCCCTGGTTGCGCTGGGGCTGCGGGCGGCGCTGGGGCGCGGGCGGCGCTGGAGGCGTGGGGAGGGCTGCACAGCCCGGTAGATCGCCCTCCGGCGTCGGTGCCGGCGCTGGTGCTGCTGGTGCCGATTCCGCCGACGGGGGCGGGGTCGGGGTCGGAGCGTTCTCGCCTGGCACCGGCGGGGTCTCGGACGGGCCGTCGGCGGCGGCGATGCCAGCGCCGGTCACCGTCACGGCGACTGCGAGCACACCTGCTCCCAGCGCGATACGTCGAAAATTGTTCTTGAACACGGTCATGTTCGAACTCCTGTGTTTGCTGAAGAGGTGGACGAACATCAGCGTTGCCGCCGAACCTGAAGCTGAGCTGAAGTCTGCGGCCCGCCATGAATGCTTCAGGAGATCTTCAGCTCGCCTTGCCAGCACCGGACCGGTTCTTCGCGCATCATGGAGTGGTGAATGCACGTCCGCGCGCCGGTGCCGCGCGAGTACTGGTCGTCGAGGACAGCTCCAGCATCGGCACAGCAGTCGCCGCAGCGCTCGAGCACGTCGGCCATATCGCGTTGCACGTCGTCGACGGCCGGGATCTGGAAACGACGCTGACGCAGTTCGCACCGGATCTCGTCGTACTCGACCTCATGCTGCCAGGACGTGACGGAATCGAGTTGCTCGCCGTCGTCAAATCCAGTTCCGATGCCGGGGTCCTACTGTTGACTGCCCGCGACGGCGTCGCCGACCGCGTGAACGGGCTTCAGGCAGGAGCCGACGACTATCTGGTGAAACCGTTCGACATGCAAGAGCTCATCGCGCGCGCCGCAGCAGTTCTGCGCAGGCTCGGGCGAACACCGAGCACGATCCGCAGCGGCGACATTCTCGTCGACTCGGAATCGGGCGCCGCGACGCGTAACGGGCAGGACCTGCAGTTGACCTCGACGGAATGGCGGCTTCTGATCTATCTCGCACAGCAACGCGGTCGCACGGTGAGCAAGACTCAAATCCTCACGCAGGTATGGGGATACGACAATTACGATCCCAACGTCGTCGAGGTACACGTCAGCGCGTTGCGCAAGAAGCTCGAAAACCACGGTCCGCGGGTCATCGACACCGTACGGGGTATCGGATACGTGCTTCAGTCGTGACGAGTGGCCCGGCCCTGCGAACATCTTCGCTGCGGCGACGCCTCGTCGTCTCGACGCTCATCGCTGTTCTGCTCGTTCTCGGCGGGGCTGTCGCCGCGACCGACATCCTGGTCGGTGCTCAGCTGACTTCCTCTGCCACTTCGCGTTTGGCGGGCAACGCGGATGCAGCACAGTCAGCGCTGGATTCAGGCGCAGATCCTGCTGCCGTGGTCAGCGCGGCTCAGGGCGATGGCGTCACCGCGAGGCTCACGACATCCGACGGCCGGGTGTACGGGGATCGCGATCTCACCGCGGCACCTGCCCCGCCGCCTGTTCCGGCTCCACCGGAGCGCACGTCGGCTCCGTCTGCGCCTGCGGCGCCACCCGAACCACCGACGCCGGGTCAACCTGATCGGCAAGTGCAATCACGTGTGCTGTCGGATGGTTCGATCCTGACCGTTGCGGTGGACACCGCATCCATTTCGGCGGTGCGCACACAGCTACGCACGGTGTTGATCGCTGTCTTCGCGGCAGCGTCCGCCCTGGTTGCTCTGCTCGTCGTTCTCGTCGTCCGGCAAGCACTCGGACCGCTGAACCGCATGACCGACCTTGCTCGACGAATTGCCGGCGGCAATCGCGGCGACCGATTGAATCCGGACCGCACCGATACCGAGCTTGGAAGGACCGCAGCAGCTTTCGACGCAATGTTGGACGCCCTCGAAGGCGCCGAGAAGAGCGAGCGGGCCGCATTCGCCCGCAATCGCCGATTCTTCGACGACGCAGCTCACGAGCTCCGAACTCCTATCGCGGGTGTGCGCGCCGCAGCGGAAACTCTGGTGCGCACCGGTAGCGACGGTTCGGCAGAATCGCGCGAGCAGTTGCAAGTTCTGGTGGTCCGAGAGTCGAGGCGCGCATCCCGATTGATCGACGATTTGTTGGCACTCGCACGGATCGACGAGGGTATCGAGATCGAGCGAGTACCCGTCGATCTCACAGCCATGGTCGACGCCGATGCCGCCCGATTGCGCGTTGCGTCTCCCGGCCGACGCGTCGAGACATCCGGCACGGCATCGGCGAACCTCCAGGCCGATCCGCTACGTGTCGCTCAGATCCTGTCCAATCTCACCAACAACGCCGACGCCTACTCCCCTCCCGGCGCCGTGGTCTCGGTGACGGTGTCCGAAACGGACGGCAAGGTCCTCGTCAGCGTCCGGGACGAGGGAATCGGAGTGCCCCGGGAGGATCGCGATCGAATCTTCGAACGCATGGTCCGGCTCGATACCGCACGGACAACCGGCCACGGCGGATCCGGACTCGGACTACCGATCGCCCGCGAACTCGCACGAGCCCACGGCGGCGATGTGATCTGCCGTGGCAACGAGCCTGATCCCGGCTGCACGTTCGTACTGCAACTTCCGCTGTGACCCGATCGGCCCGGGGTGATTGACAGCACAAACATAGGTAACGCTAACCTATACATCGATTCAGACATTTGGACCGGCCGAACGAACAGGGACCCATGAAACTCCGAGCGACGATTCGCGCCGCGGTAGTACTCGCCGCGATTGCATCGACGACCATTGCGCTGGCGAGTTGCGGCAGTAGCGATCCGACCGAGGACTCGGCCGCTGCCTCGGCAGGTGCCGAAAGCTTCCCTGTCACAGTGCAACACATGTACGGCGAGACGACAATCGAGACAGTTCCAGAGCGCGTTGCTACGTGGGGCTTCGGTAGCACCGACGCCGTACTCGCACTCGGTATCGTCCCCGTGGCAATTCCGTCGGCCGAATACGGTGGAGGTGAGGATCGCATATACCCCTGGGTCGCGGATGCCATCGACGAGCTCGGCGGAGACATGCCGACCCTCCTGGACAACGCCACTTACGAACTGTCGGTCGAGCAACTTCTCGCCACGGACCCCGACGTCCTGCTCGCGCCTCATTCGGGGCTCACCGACACCGAATACAAGGCGGTCACCGACGCCGGAATCCCCGTCATCGCGCCCCCGAAGAGATCTGGTCGACGCCGTGGCGCGACGCCATCACGATCGTCGGAACTTCCCTCGGGCTGGAAGACCAATCGCGCGAACTGGTCGCAGACCTGGATCAGCAAGTGGCGCAGGCGGGTTCGGAGCATCCCGAGTTCGAGGGCAAGACCATCGCCTACGTCTCGGAAGCGGCAGACATCTACTACCTCCTTTTGCCTTCGGACCCGCGCGTCGAGCTGCTCGAAAATCTCGGGTTTACCTCGGATCCGTCGGTCACCGAGCTCGCGACCGGTGAGTCACCGTTCTCCACGACGGTCTCCGCGGAGTTCCTCTCGAAGATCGCAGCGGACGTAGCGTTCACACAGGTCGACACCGAGGAAGCCCTCCAGTCCTTCCTGTCCTCCGACAGTTCCAGACAGATCCCTGCTGTCGCCGACGGTGCCGTCGCAGGTTTCGTCGGACAGGAAGCAGGCGCCGCCATCGGCCCCACCGCTCTGTCGATCCCGTTCTTCCTGCCCACGCTCGTCGACGGGTTGGCGAAAGCAACAGCTACCGCGAACGGATGACAAGCGTCGGTCTACGACGTGGCTGACCGGATGAAGTCAAGTGCGTCCTGGGTTACCGGATCTGCGAGGTCGTCGTACTCGGAATGCTTGCGAAGGAATTTCGCGACGAGTGGGCACACGCCCACCACTCGCAGTCCGGCACGTCGGACATCGTCCAGAGCGTAGGAAACGAGTTTTCCGCTTAGCCCGTGTCCGGCGTAGGCGTCGTCGATTTCGGTGTGGAAGAAAATCCGCTGCGCTTCCCGGTCGCGGTACTGAGTGAACCCGGCAGGCGTGCCGTCCACCGAAATTGTGTATCGCTGAAGATCGGGTTCATGTGCGACGGACGTGGTGGTCTCGGATGGTGTCGACATCGATTCCTTCTCTGTTCGGATCAGCGAGCTCGGACCTGATGCGCGCTGACGATGGACAAGCGATTGAAAGCGTTCATCGCGACCGCAACCCAACTCACAGCCGATATCTCGTCGTCCGACAGAATCGAGTGCGCGTACTCGTAGTCACGCTCCTGGGTGTGAGCGTCGGGCAGCGTTGTAATGGACTCCGCCAGAGTGAGAGCGGCCTGCTCGCGGGGGCTGAACAGACTGGTCTCACGCCACGCCGTCAGCACAGCGATCCGCTGCGTCGACTCACCGGCCGCGAGGGCGGCACCGACGTGCACGTCGAGGCAGAACGCACATCGATTGATCTGCGAGATGCGAACATTGAGCAGCTCGACGGTTCTGCGGTCGAAGCCCACTTCGGCGGTGGCGTGCCGAACTGCTTTGGCCACGCCCAATTGCGCTTGATACACCGCAGGATGGGCCTTGTCGATGGGCACCCGACGTCCCGCAGCGCTTGTCTCTGAGCTCACTTCGATACTTCCCGGTCGCATGACTTCACTCAGGCGAATCTACTACGGGGTCATGACGACGAATGCGTTGGCAAGTTGCGTCCTGGCGTACGCGATCTGGTCGTCGTTTCCGGCGAACTGATGCAGAAGTGCTCGCTGGAAAATTCCATCCAATAGAACGTAGGCGCTGGCACGATCGACCGTGGGTGCCGTATCGCGCAGCTCGCAGTAGCGACTGACGACGCGCCAGATCATCTCCTCGCGTCGCTCCTCGATCTCGAGCACGTCGTCTCGGAACGTCTCGTCGAACAGGGCTTGGTTCCGCAGGTCGTACCACAGCCGATGAATTCGGGCGTCCGAGACCAGCGTGCCGAAGTAGGTGTCGGAGAAGTCGGTGAGCAACTGCTCCGCATCGGCGGCGCCGACCACCACCTCGTCGTAGCGACTCACGCAAATGGCCTCGTACTGACGGACGGCATGAGTGATCAGGTCGAGCTTGTCGGTGAAGTAGTAGTGCAGCACCCCATGCGAGTACTCGGAATTCTGCGCGATCTCCCGTAGCGACGTCCGCGCATAGCCCAGCTCGGCGAGCGTATGCAGCGTGGCCTGAGCCAACTCGGTGCGCTTGGACTCGAACTTGTTCCGTGCGCGCTCTTCGATCCGGGCGCGCGGATCGGCAACCTGGGTCATGGTCCGCCGTCCTCTCGCGCGCTCGTTATCGATCGATGATCTCCAAGTGTAGGCCCGAGTCGACTACTTCCGATATTTGGGCACTTGTCAAGATTTCTCTTGACGCTTGTCCAAATACTGCCATAGTGTGATCGGCAGCACATGGTTCGAGTGGACGGTTCGTCGATCCCCGCCGGTGCCACGAGTTCTTTACCGCCACGGTTCGATCGCCCTGCGAACCGCTCACGAGAGGGTCACACATGCCAACCGACAAGCGCGTCGTCGTCTACGGAGCGTCGGGATACACCGGTCGTCTGATCTGTGAATACCTGCGGGAGTACAACATTCCGTTCCTGGCCGCCGGACGAGACCACGATCGCGTGAAGAGCATCGTCGACGCAGTCCCCGGGATCGACACCGTCGAGTACGACATCGTCGAGGTCGAACACACCAAGGAAGCGCTGGTCGACGCCTTCCGTGGTGCCGAGGTCGTGCTGAACACCGTCGGACCGTTCTCACGGTGGGGACACGCTGTTGTCGAAGCATGCCTCGAGATCGGCGCGCACTACACCGACACCAACGGCGAACAAGACTGGATGATCGATGTCGAGAAGCGCTACGGCGCAGACTTCGCCGCCCAGAAACTCGTTCTCACACCCGGTTTGGCTCAGATGTACAGCATCGGCGAAATTGCTGCGAACATCTGTCTCGAAACTCCGGGGCTCGACACGCTGGACATCCAGGTGTTCTGGAAGGGTCACCCGACGGTCGCATCGACCAACACCATCCTCACGAACGCAGCATTCTCGAAGGCGTACTTTCTCGAGCAGAACGAGTACGTCGAGTGGCCTGCCGAGGAGGGTGTCTACCAGGTCGTGGTTCCGGGCCAGCACGACCTAGGCCTCGCGCTCCCCTGGGGTGGAACGTCCCACCCAGTGTGGTTCAAGAACGATCCGCGTGTCGCGAACGCGCGTGCCCTCGGCGGCGTCATCAACCGTCCGCTGATGCTCGCCGTACCTCAGATCATCAAGGCCGCACTGGAGCAGATGGAGGGCAAGACCGACGCCGAGAAGTACCAGATCATCGACACTGTGTCGGCATCCGTGCGCAGTGAGACGCCCCCACGCGAGAACCCGCGCATCAACACCTCGCTCGATTCGGTGTACGCCTCGGGCCCACTCGGCCGCGTGCACACCGTTATTCACGGCAACTGCAACTACAAGCAGACCGCACTGCTCAACGCCTATGCGGCCTCGCACCTGCTCCAAGCACCGCCTCGCGCAGTAGGATTCGCCTCCAGCTGCCAAGCTTTCGGACACCGCGAACTTCTCGGAGTACTGCGTGCGTTCGGATTGGTCCTCGATCCCATCGTCACCGCGCACAGCTGAGGCCGGGGACCATGCGTCTGTCCGACTATCTCGACAAGGGGGTCTCGCTCGGGCGGGATGCCCCGTGCCTCACCGTCGGTGACACCACCAGCACCTACGGCGAGGTGTACGACCGAACGGTAGCGATCGCCGCTGCACTGCAACACACTGGAGTCGACACCGGAGATCGCGTCGCCGTGCTTTCGGGCAACGATCCGCTCGCGCTGACGTGCGTGTTCGGAATCTCGCGAGCAGGCGCGGTGTGGTGTCCGATCAATCCGCGCAACGAAGCCGACGAAAACCGACAGCTGTTCGATCTGTTCGGATGCCGGTTCCTGTTCTTCCAGAAAGCCTTTGCCGACCTGGTGACACGAATCAAGGATCAACTACCGCAATTGGAGTGGTTGGTCTGCATCGACGGCGACGTCCCCGGCGCACTGTCTGTCGATCAGTGGCTCGCCGAGAACGGCGGCGAGCTCGACTCCGCTCGTCGTCCAGCCGACGGACTCGCCATGATCGCCGGCACCGGAGGCACCACCGGCAGGCCGAAGGGAGTACGCCTCACCGAGGACAACATGATGGTCTCGACGGCATCCGCGCTGATGAGTTACCCCTTCGGCGATCGGCCTCGCTACCTGGCGCTTGCTCCGCTCACTCACTCGGCAGGCGTGCTGACGTTCCCCATACTCAGCCTTGGCGGACATGTCGTCGTGATGCCTGCACCCGATGTCGGAAAGTTTCTGTCCCTCATCGAATATCACCGCATCACGCACGCCTTTCTTCCACCGACGGTCATCTACGGCATCCTCGATCACCCCGAGCTAGACGCGACCGACCTGTCCTCCCTCCGATGCCTCTGGTACGGGGCGGCGCCCATGTCACCCACACGATTGGAAGAAGCACTGACCCGAATCGGGCCGGTACTCGGACAGTTGTTCGGCCAGACGGAGGCACCGAACATGATCGCGACTCTGGCCCCGGCCGAACATTTTCGGAGTGACGGATCCATCTTCACCGAGCGGCTGAGCTCCGCGGGCAAGCCGACTCCACTGACGACCGTGGCGATCATGAACGAGACAGGCACTCTGCTGGGGCGTGGAGAACGGGGAGAGATCGTCGTCCGAGGTCCGCTGGTGATGCCTGGATATCACGAGAACCCCGACGCCACCGCCGAAGTCAGTGCATACGGCTGGCACCACACGGGCGATATCGGCTACCTCGACGAGGACAACTACCTCTTCGTGGTCGACCGGGCGAAGGACATGATCATCACCGGAGGGTTCAACGTCTACTCCGCCGAGGTGGAACAAGCCCTGCTTGCGCACCCCGCGGTCAAGGAGAGCGCCGTCGTCGGGTTGCCCGACGCCAAGTGGGGCGAAAGAGTCACCGCTGCGGTGCAACTCCGTCCTGATCAGGACGTCACCGACGTCGAACTCATCGCCTTCGTCAAGACTCGAATCGGAAGTACGAAGGCACCCAAAGAGATACACATCTGGGACGATCTCCCAAGATCCAAGGTCGGCAAAGTTCTGAAGACCGAAGTGCGCTCCACCCTGAATCATTCGTCAGCATCGAAAGGAACCACACCATGACCGAGCTCGAAGGCAAGCGGGTATTCGTCACCGGATCCGGAGCGGGTATCGGCAAGGCAATTTCGCAACTGTTCATCGAGCGCGGAGCACGCGTGGTCGTCAGCGACATCGACGAGGCATCCGCTGCGAAGGCCGCCGAGGAAATCGGTGCGGCAGGCGTAGCGAACTGCGACGTCACCGACGAGGGTCAGGTCAACGCCGCTGTGGCCCAGGCCGTCGAGATCCTCGGCGGTCTCGACATCCTGGTGAACAACGCTGGTATCGAGATCTCGTCACCTCTGCTTCAGCAGTCGACGGAGAGCTTCGACAAGATCTACGCCGTCAACGTGCGCGGCCCGTTCCTTGCCATGAAAGCGGCAATCGGAGCACTCGTCGAGTCCAAGGGCAACATTGTCAACATATCGTCGGTTGCGGGCGTCGGGGGAAGTCCGTTGCTCGGATCGTACTGCGCCACCAAGGCAGCGCTGATCCAGCTGACGCGCGTGGCCGCGGTCGAGATGCGGCCTGCGGGTGTGCGCGTCAACGCCGTGTGTCCGGGATTCGCCGACACCGCCATGGTCGAACGCCTGGTCCCCGATTTCGAAGCGGCAACTCAGGTTCCATTCCGGGACTTGGTTGCAGCCAAGCAGGGACGTCTCGGAACGCCCGAGGACATCGCCGAGGTCGCAGCATTCCTGGCCTCGGATCGGGCGTCGTGGATCACCGGGAGCCACTACATCCTCGACGGTGGGCTCTCCGCGTCGCTCGTGTAGGCCTGTGGCACTCATTGCCCGATACTCGCCCGATCGTCGGGAATCCCCGAAATCGGCGAAGTATCGGGCAATGAGTGCCGGTCGAGTTACTCGGCGCCGAGCCCCGCCTACTTGCCGCGGACGTCTCGCACGAAACGCTGAACCAGAACGTCACTGGGTGATCCGAGCATTGCGACCACGGTTCGTTGCAGCCGTGGCCGCAACGGCTTGGTGACACCGCCGAACCGAGGCGGCAGCGCAGTTTCTGGAACGAGAGCGATTCCCAATCCGGCATGAGCCAACTGCGCTGCAGTGGTGGCATGTCGTGTTCTGGTCACCGCCGTGAGATGCACGTCGTGCGAAGACGCGACGGCGTCGATCCAGAGCCGAAGACCGTTGTCGTGATGGTAGTGAACGATGGGGCGACCCGCGAGATCTACCCACGCGACCTCGGTGTGATCCATGAGATCGAGACCGGCGGGGACCACGGCGACGATGTCTTCCGTTGCAATCTCGACCACCTCGCCGAGAAATCGCGCCGATGCAGGCCCGATGGCGATATCGGCGTCACCGCTCGAGATCGCCTCGGCCATGGCGTCCGCGCTGGTGAACTCGGTGAGGTCGAGTCGGATGTCAGGGTATTTTCGCGTCCACGTGCGAAGCGTCGGCGCAAGGATCGGGACGGTCATGCTCTCGGCACAGGCAATACGCAGCCGTCCCTCGGTTCCGTCCGCCAACGCTTTTCCTGTTTGCACAACACGATTCGCCGATTCGAGGCTAGCTTTGGCGTCGGCGAGTACCGCTCGGCCGGTTGGAGTGGGCCGCACCCCTCGCGGCAATCGTTCGAGAAGCGCCGTGCCGATCTCGGTCTCGAGCGACGCCAGCTGATGCGATAGCGCAGGTTGCGACAAGTGGAGTGCCGTTGCCCCGGCGGTTATCGACCCCGCCTCCACGACGGCTACGAAACATTCCAGGGCTCGCAAAGTGGGCACGGACGAACGTTACCTGTCGTGCTCCAGGAAGCGCCGGGTCGTCTGAAGAGCGACAGTGGTGAAAAAGATTCCGATGATCGTAAGGATGATGCCGGACCTGATGTCGTTGTCGGCGAAGTTGTACACCGCGACGACGTAGGATATCAGCGCCATGACGACGCCCGCGGTGATTCTGATCCTGGGATCGATAGATGGCACGAAGCAGTTCCTCTCGTCAGTTGTTCTGTTGCACAGCAGTATCGATCAGGCCGGCTCAGTCGCTTCATACAAGCCGACCTCCCCCGTCGACATGCAGTGTTGTACCGGTCACGAAGGTATTGGTGAGCAGCGAGATCGCCGCGGCGGCTATGTCCGACGGCAGTCCCACTCTGCGAGCAGGATTCGCGGACGCGGTGTTCGCGAAGAAGGTGTCCTTGCCCGAACCCATCGCGTCCCATGCACCGGAGTCCACGATGCCCGGCGACAGCGCGTTGACCCGTATCGGAGCAAGTTCCACGGCGAGAGCCTCCGCAAGAAACGCGACGGCACCGTTGGTCGTCGCCATCACCGACAGCCCTGGAGCGGGCTTCCACGCCGCGACGCCGGAGAAGAACAGAAAGGAACCACCCTCCTCGACGAGCGGCGCGAAATGTTTGGCCAGCAGAATCGGCCCGATCACCTTGGCGTCGAACGCGCTTCTGACGTCCCCTGCGTCGAGATCACCTACCGGCCCGTTGGCGTGATCGGCTGCCAGGCTGACGACGTGATCCACTGCGCCGATCTCAGCAGCAGCTGCTTCGATCGACGACTCATCGGCGAGGTCGAGAACAACCGAGCTCGCCTTCGGCCCAAGAAGTTCGACTGCAGCATCGAGGCTCTCACGCCGGCGACCGGCGAGCACGACTTCCCCACCTCGCTCCAGAATGTCCGACGCTATCGCCCGGCCGATTCCCGACGCCCCGCTGATCAGAAGTACACGCATGATCTGTCCTCTCAGTTGATCGATTCCGCCACCCAGTCAATCCGAGGTTCAGCCATCGAACAATCGATAGATCGGCGTCTTTCTATAGAAACTATCGATATCGAGGGCAGACGGATCACCGCGGCGGCGCCCGCATCCTCTCCAATCGCAGCAGGTGGTCACGTGTCGATCGCCCACTTATCCACCCCGATAAGGTGTGGATCGCACATGTTTATGGGCGCGTATCTGCCCATACAGTGATCGTCACCACATAACTCAGGTTGCGCAGCGACCGTCGATTTCACCACTTCGATCACAAGGCCAGAAAGTAGCGACATGGATGCACAACGGCTGACCGAGCCGGTTACCCCCGCGAGCGGACCGCAGAAGACCCAACAGGCAAGCGGGATGCGCGCGGTCGTCACATCGAGTTTGATCGGGACCACGATCGAGTGGTTCGATTTCTTCGCTTACTCGACCGCGGCGGCACTCGTGCTCAATGCCCTGTTCTTCCCCACCTACGATCCCGTCGTCGGCACAATCCTGGCGTTCGGCGGAATTGCCGTCGGTTACTTCGGGCGACCGCTCGGCTCGGTGGTGTTCGGTCACTACGGCGACAAGATCGGCCGAAAGTCGATGTTGGTCATCTCGTTGATGGCAATGGGCGGCGCTACCTTCGCGATCGGTCTGCTCCCTACCTACGATTCGATCGGTGTGGCGGCACCGATTCTTCTGATGACACTGCGTTTCATCCAAGGATTCGCACTGGGAGGGGAATGGGGCGGCGCAGTACTGATGGTCGTAGAGCACTCACCACCCAAGAAGCGAGGCTTGTTCGGCAGCGCCCCGCAGTCCGGACTTGCGCTCGGCCTGACCCTCTCCACACTGACGTTCCTCGCGCTGGGTCAACTTCCGGATGCGGCGTTCGAAAGCTGGGGATGGCGAATTCCATTCCTGCTCAGCGCGACTCTCGTCATCGTCGGGCTCGTCATTCGTCTCAAGATCTCCGAGACGCCTGCGTTCAAGGCGCTACGTGAATCGAACGAACGCGTGGACATGCCGATCGTGGAGACACTCCGCAACCATTGGAAGCCCGTTGTTCTCGCGGCGTTGTGCTTCGCCAACGTCGGCGCCATCTTCTACGCATTGTTCACTTTCAGCATCACCTACGGAACCACTCATATCGGCCTCTCGCGCAACACGATGCTCCTGGTTGCAGTGGCGTGCTCGGTCGTGGCGTTCTTCGGCATTCCGGTGGCAGGTGCGCTGTCCGATCGGTTCGGACGTCGAATCGTGTTCTCGACCGGCATCGTTCTCACCGTCATCGTCGCCTTCCCGATGTTCTGGCTGATCGACAGCGGAAACATCACTCTGACGGTGCTCGGTTACCTGCTCGCCACGATCGGCTTCTGCGCGTCCTACGGAACACTCGGCATTCTCTACGCCGAAGCGTTCGCCGTCTCCATCCGGTACACGGGTATGTCGCTTGCACTGGGGATCGGCACCGTCGTCGGGTCCGCATTCGTGCCCATCATCTATCTCGAGTTGCTGTCGACGTTCGGGGGTTCGTGGGCCATCAGTCTCTACATAGTCGCGACAGGCGTGATCTCCATCTTCGCAGTGCGTGCACTGACGTCGTCGACGGCCCGACTCTAAGTTCGCTCGGCAACACGAGGAGATTGTGCGTCGCGGATGGCTGGAGGGCAGGCTGTAGCCATGAGTAGCGAGGACCTCGTCCGGGCCATCCGCGACGTCCTGTCCGCGGCGTCGGCGCACACCGGTTCCGAGGACTCGGTCGTCGAGAAGGTGCTGCGGGGGGCAGGTATCGACCGACGTGGACAAGCGGAGCTGCTGTCCGTGATCCGTCGTCACCGAGATGAACTCACACGATTGCGACGCCGCGAGCACGAGCTCGCGGCGTTGTTCTCGAGTGCCCGCGAGCTTGCCGAGGTGCACGACGTGGACGCCTTGCTCTCTCGCTTGGTGGGACGAGCACACGAGATGATGGGCACGGACGTCACCTACCTGTCCGAGTTCGATGCCGTCAGCCGCGATCTGCACGTGCGTAAGACCGTGGGTTCGGTGACCCCACAGTTTCAAAATCTGCGTGTCCCAGCCGGAATGGGGCTGGCAAGCCGCGTCGCCGATACACGTTCGGCGCAATGGGTTTCGCGCTACAGCGACTACCTCGGCGGCGCCCACGAAGACAACATCGACGACGCCGTCTTCGCCGAAGGGATCATCTCGATCCTCGGCGTCCCGATGCTGTCGGAAGGTCGCGTGCTCGGTGTCCTGTTCGCGGCCACACGTCGCGAACACGACTTCACACCCGAAGAAATCGCGGTGCTCTCTGCACTCGCCGATCATGCCTCGGTGGTACTGCAGACCGCCAACACACTCACGCAGCTGCAGAAGTCCGAGGACGAGGCGCGCCGCGCCCTCGGCACCCTGACGGCACATGTGGAAGTACGCGACCGATCCAACGTGGTGCACCAGGAACTTGTCCACGCCGTTCTACTCGGAGGCGGCTTCGCGCAAGTCGCGGACACCTTGTCGAACGCGCTCGGCCGCATCGTCACGATCGTCGATTCGTCGTCTCGTCCGGTCGCGTCATCTGTAGGACTCGGCGTGGACTCCGTAGCGATCAACTTCCCGCCCGCGGTAGAGAAGGCCATTTCCACCAGTCGCTCGACCGGCCATTGCTGCCACGTGGACGACGACAGCATCGAGATCGTCTCTGCTGTGACGGCCGGTGAGCTTTTCTTCGGCGCCGTTCTGCTGAGCACGGGCGAGATGCATCTCGGCTCGGTCGACGAACGGACGATCGAACGTGCCGCCCAGGTCGCGGCACTACTCGCGCTGCAGCAAGATGCCGTCGCGTCCGCGGACCGGCGTGTTCGCGGCGAGCTGATCGCAGATCTACTCGACGCCATTCCAGAGCGCAGGCGCGACTTGGACCGTCGGGCACGCAGTCATCGCGTGGTTCTGAACGACCTGAACACGGTTCTCGTAGTGGTTGTCGAGCCCGAGCATCGCTCGACGGCCGAGCGCATCACTGCTTCCTATTTCGCAGGTCGGGGACTTGTCGGTGAGCACGCGGGAGTCCTCGCCGTGGTCGTCCAGAGCGGCGATCTCCTTCCGACGGCATCAGATCTACGCGTGCACCTGATATCGGTTCTGTCCGGCCCGGTTCTGGTGATCGCTACACCCCCGGTCGAGGACATCGAGGGGTTCTCACGCAGCTTCGACATCGGCCATCGAACAGCACGCCTGCTCGACGCACTCGGCGTCATCGACGACGCGGTGACCACGCAGGCGTACGCGCCGTACATGGTGATGTTCGGTTCCGATCCCGAGGCGCTTCACGGCTTCATCGACGAGACCATCGGTTCCGTCATCGAGTACGACGCATCCCACCGCACCGATCTAGTGCTCACGCTGCGGGCATTCGTGCGCAACGAGGCGAGCCCGACGAAGACTGCGCGCGCACTCAACTATCACACCAACACCATTCTGCAGCGGCTCGACCGTCTCAAGAGCATCCTCGGCGACGATTGGCGTCAGGACGAACCGCTCTTTCGGATCTCGACCGCTGTGCGGTTGGACGAACTACGAGGGTCCACGCTCCAGCGGCATCGCCCCACATCCTGAGCACTGCAGTGTGTTCACGACACATGATCGATTGGCTTTCGAGGGTGGATCGCATATGTCGTGGGTTACATCCGCAGCCGTAGCGTCGAAGGCAACACCGGTTCGGCCGACGCGTTGTCCATCGCCGACGGCCGGCGCTACGAAGAAGAGGAAACAGTGACTGTCAACAGCCGAATTCCCGGATTCAAGGACTCGTCGGTCCAGCAGCGACGCGACCTGGTCGCCGAACGTACCGGCCTCGACGCGAACATCATCGCCGCGTTGGATCCGATCCATGGACTCGGCGTCGAGCAAGCCGATCACATGATCGAGAACGTCATCGGCATCATGGGGATCCCCGTCGGCATCGCGACCAACTTCACCGTCGACGGCCTGGACTACCTCGTGCCGATGGCCACGGAAGAGCCTTCCGTCGTAGCTGCTGCGAGCAATGCAGCGCGAATGGCACGTCAGCACGGCGGTTTTCACACCTCCAACAGCGGATCGGTGATGCAAGCGCAGATCCAACTGCTGGACGCCCCTGACCCCGAGGCGGCCCGGTTACGTCTGCTGGAGGCCAGAGACGAGATCATCGATCTCGCAAACGCGCAGGATCCCACCCTCGTGAAGTTCGGCGGCGGCGCGTCGGATCTGACTGTGCGCGTGCTCCCGACGAGGACCGGCACCCACGTGATCGCGCACCTCGTGGTCGATGTTCGAGATGCCATGGGTGCCAACGCCGTCAACACCATGGCCGAGGCCATTGCTCCCCGTCTCGCGGACATCGCGGGTGGACGATCTCTCCTGCGCATCCTCACCAACAAGGCCGACCACCGGATCGTGCGGGTTCGTGCGGTGTTCGACAAGGATCTCCTCGGCGGCGGAGAGGTGGTGAACAACATCGTCCACGCATCCGCAATGGCCGAGGCAGATCCCTACCGAGCCGCGACCCATAACAAGGGCATCATGAACGGCATCACCGCGGCTGTGTTGGCGTCGGGCAACGACACCCGCGCCGTCGAGGCCGGATGTCACTCGCACGCTGTCGGTGCCGACGGCCGCTACACCGCTCTCTCGCACTTCGAAAAGAACGCCGACGGCCACCTTTCCGGAACCCTCGAAGTTCCGATGGCAGTCGGCCTCGTCGGGGGCGCGACCAAGGTTCATCCCGTCGCGCAAGCCGCGGTGAAGATCCTCGGAGTCAGCACCGCAACAGAACTCGCCGCGATCATCGTCGCGGTGGGACTCGCCCAGAACTTGGGTGCGTGTCGTGCTCTTGCCGCCGAGGGTATCCAGCGCGGCCACATGAGCTTGCACGCGCGGACGGTCGCCGCCACCGCGGGCGCGACCAGCAGCGAACTGGATCTCGTGGTTCGGCGGCTCATCGACGACCGAAGCATCCGCGTCGAGCATGCCGAGAAAGTACTCGCCGAGCTTCGCAGCGGCAACTGACACCATGAGCGAAACAGTGGAGACCATCTGGCAGCCACGCCCGCAACCATTTCCGGTCAGCGGTATGCCGGCGAGCGTTCGGATCTACGAAGTCGGCCCGCGTGACGGCCTGCAAGCGGAGGCGACACTCGTACCGGTTGAGGTGAAGGCGGAGTTCTGCCGGCGCCTCGTCGACGCGGGCGTGAGCACCATCGAGCTGACGAGTTTCGTGTCACCCAAGTGGATTCCACAGCTCGCCGATGCCGAGCAATTGATGACCGAACTCGCGCTCCCCGAGACGGTCCGCCAAGTCGTGCTCGCGCCCAATCAGCGGGGATTGGACCGAGCCCTCGCCGCCGGTGCCCGAGAGGTTGCCGTATTCGTCAGTGCTACGGAGACTTTTGCAGCGAAGAATCTGAACTCGACCGTTCGAGGCGCACTCGATGCGGCTGCTCCTGTTGTTCAGGGTGCCGTCGCAGCGGGCTTGCCTGTACGCGGCTACATCTCGATGTGCTTCGGCGATCCGTGGGAAGGGCCGGTCGCACCGAGCATGGTGGCCGACGTCGCCGAGCAACTCGTGGCGCTCGGAGTGACGTCACTGTCCCTCGGCGACACGATCGGCGTCGCAACGCCCGGCCATGTACATGCGGTGCTCGGTGAAGTCCTCGCCCGAGGCATCGGCGTCGACTCGGTCGCCATGCATTTCCATGACACCTACGGTCAGGCATTGACCAACGTCTACGCCTCATTGCAGGCCGGGGTCATCGAGTTCGACAGCTCGGCTGGTGGTCTCGGTCGTTGCCCGTATGCCAAGGGCGCCACCGGCAATCTGGCCACCGAGGATCTGCTGTGGATGCTGCACGGGCTCGGCGTCTCCACCGGCGTCGATCTCGACGCGCTCGCGAGGACCTCCAGTTGGATGGCGGCTCGGATGGGCAACGAAAGTCCATCGGCCGTCGTCACCGCCCTCGCCGCCGGTCGCGCTTGAAAAGTACTCGACCACGTACGACGAACAGGAGCATGCAATGCCGATTCATGTCGGAATCGACGTCGGTGGGACCTTCACCGACGCTGTCGCGATCTCGGACGGACACACGGTCCGAGGTAAAGCCTTCTCCACCAAAGACGTCACGACCGGAATTCTCGGCGCACTCGCCGTCCTTCAATCCGAACTCGACTTGAGCGAAGCGAATTTCTTCGCCGACGTCACCCGGTTCGTGCTGGGGAACACTATCGTCACCAATGCCGTCGACGAACACAAATTCGCGCCGGTGGGCCTGCTGACCACACAGGGGTTCCGCGACACGTTGCGCATCAGCCGATCTGCACGCGGAAGCGCCCGAGATCCGCACGAGCTGGTTCCCCGCGCTGACATTCTGCCGCGCAGCAATATTCGCGAGATCGCCGAGCGCGTCGACTCCAGCGGGGTCATCCTCGCACCCATCAAGGAAGACGACATCAAAGCGGCCGTCGACGATCTCATCGACGGCGGCGCCAAAGCGATTGCAGTGTGCTTTCTGTGGTCTTTCCGCAATCCGGCGCACGAACGCGCTGTCGCCGACTTCATGGACAAGCACCACCCTGACACCCCCTACTCGACGTCCACGGAACTCACGCCGGTATACCGCGAGTACGAACGAATGATCACCACCACCCTCGATGCAGCGGTCAAGCCGATCGTCAGCACCCACTTCGGCCATCTTGCACATGATCTCGAAGGTCGCGGACTGAAGTGCCGAGTACAGATCATGCAGGTTCACGGCGGATTCCTCTCCGTCGAGGAAACCAGCAAAGCACCCATTGCGATGTTCAACTCCGGGCCCGTCGGGGGCGTCACCGGCGCCCGCCTGCTCGGCTCGCAGTTGGGCAGATCGAAGGTTCTGACCGCAGACATGGGCGGCACCAGCCTCGATGCCGCGGCCATCGTCGACGGCCAGTTCAGGGTGTCGCCCAGGGCCCAGGTCGGTGAATGGCCGACCAGCCTGACTGCCGTCGACATCGAATCCATCGGTGCAGGCGGAGGTTCGATCGCCTGGGTCGACGAGCGCGGTCTGCTTCGGGTCGGTCCACACAGTGCTGGCTCCACGCCCGGCCCCGCCTGTTACGGACGCGGCGGGACACTCCCGACGGTCACCGATGCAACGTTGACGATGGGCCTGATCAACCCCGATTACTACCTCGGCGGAACCGTCGAACTCGATCCGAAGAGCGCCGTCGCCGCCATCGACAGCGAAGTCGGCACACCGCTGGGCCTCTCGGTGGACGAAGCGGCACAGGGCATCTACCGACTGACCGTTGCTCAGATGGCCAACGCATTGCGCAAGATCACCGTCAACCGCGGCCACGATCCACGCGAGTTCACGCTCATCGCCTTCGGCGGTGCGTGCGGTTTGTTCGCTGCCGCCATCGGAGCGCAGGCAGGTGTTCGCGAAGTCGTCATCCCGCGCAACGCAGCGGTGTTCTCTGCGTACGGTCTGATGCACGCGGACAGCATCTACTCGATCGTGCAGACCAGCCCGTGGAACTTCGGACTTCCAGCTCACGACCTCGAACGCACCTTCTCCGTACTCGAAGAACGCGCACGGGCGTGGTTCGACGCCGAGGGTATCGAAGAGGACAAGCGCGAACTCGTGCGTGAGGCAGACATGAAGTTCGCAGGCCAGATCTTCGAGGTCACCACCCGCCTGTCGGCCGAGACGTTCACCGACGCCGACAAGGACGCGCTCCGCGCTCGATTCATCGCAGACTACGAAGCCGAATTCGGGTTGGGCACGGCATGGACGGAAGCCGAGATCGTGCTGATCAACACCAGAGTCCGCGCTACCGGAATCAGCGATGTTCAGGAGGCCACCGTTACAGGAACGGGTCTGACACACTCGCACACGACGCGCGAGATCGTCGACCCGTCCTCGGGCAAGCGCGTCACGGTCCCAGTGCACCGCAATGCTTTCGGTGCCACCGAGCCGCTCGCGGGTCCCTGCGTTCTGGAAGAGCCGGACACCACGATCTTCGTCCCGTCCGGAGCGACGCTGCACAACCACATCGACCACTTGCTCATCGACCTGGCGTCGAACTGATCGGAAGAGGCGACTTCATCATGACCATCACCACCCCAGCCACGGCTCACGATCCCGTCACGCTCGAAGTGATTCGAATGCGACTCGACTCGATCGTCGAGGAGATGGGCATCGCGATGATTCGTTCCAGCGGATCGCCCGTCATCACCGAAGCCGGTGATTTCAACACCGCGCTCTTCACGCCGGACGGCCGCATCTACAGCTACTCCGACTACGTTCAGTTCCACATCGGATCCGGAGGTGTCGCCGTACGAAACCTCGTTGCCACCATCGGCGACGAACAACTTCAACCCGGCGACGCATTCATCTGCAACGACCCGCACACCTCCGGATCGAGCCATCCGCCGGACACCACCGTGATCTCACCGATCTTCCACGGCGGCAAACTGATCGCATGGGCGCAGTCTCAGGCCCACCTCGTCGACGTCGGCGGAATGACCCCCGGCGGCTTCGCACCCGCCGCACTCGACTGCTACAGCGAGGCAGTACGTATCCCGCCGGGCGTCAAGGTCTTCGAAGCGGGCGTACCGGTCGAATCGACGAAACGTCTGCTGCTCAACAACGTTCGCGTGCCGGTTCTCTACTGGAACGACGTCCGAAGTCTGGTCGCCAGTAACAACACCGGAATCACACGTTTACTCGAGGCGATCGACGAGTTCGGCTACGAGGAGTTCCATCGCTACTCCGAACTCAGCTTCGAGCTCGCCGAGCACGTGGTCCGTGAGCGGGTGGCGAAGCTACCCGACGGCACGTGGGAAGCCGACGAGTGGACCGAACACAACGGACACGAGAACGGTCTCTACCGAATTCACTGCACCCTCACCAAGTCCGGTGACTCCATCACGTTCGACTTCACCGACTCGAGCGATCAGACCGGCGGGTTCGTCAATTGTTCGTACGGCGCACTACTCGGTAGCGTCGCCAGCGCCGTAGTTCCGATCCTCGCTTGGGACGTGCCGTTCAACGAAGGCGTCGTCGCAGCGTTCGACGTCGAGACCAGACGAGGAAGCATCGTCGACCCCGTACCACCGGCTCCCATCAGCAACGGCCACCTGACCACCGGCGCCCGCGTCAGCCGAGTAGTCACCAAGCTTCTCAACGAATTGTGCAGAGACAGCGACGACCGCATTCTGCGCGGGCGCACGCAGGGGGTGTGGGCGGATTCCTGGACCGGCGGAATCTCCGCAGGCACCACCGACGACGGCGAGTACACCGTGCTGTTCAACATGGACGGCGGCGCGGTGGGGGCGGGTGCACAGCCCGATACCAACGGGCTCGACTGCGCAGGCATGATGACCCAGGTCAACAATCTTCTTCCCGACGTCGAAATGAACGAAATGCTCTACCCCGTCCTGTATCTGTGGAAGAGACTCTCGCTCACCAGCGGTGGGCACGGTCGCACCCGCGGTGGTCTCGGCGCAGAATTCGCGTGGACCTTGCACGGCGCACAGTCGGTCGTTCAGACGGTCTTCGCACCCACCGCGCAGGTCCCGGCCGAAGGCTTCGGCGGCGGTTTTCCCGGCGGCGGCAGCGGCCACGAGATCTGGCGAAAGAGCAACGTCGGCAATCTGATCGACGAAGGCGTCGTGCCGTCCGAGGACGTACTCGAGTCCGAACGCCGGCAGCTGCTCGACATCAACCACACCGGACTGTCGGTCGACGCCGGGGATATCTTCGTGCAGTGGTGCGCGGGCGGTGGCGGCTACGGCGATCCACTGCTCAGGTCGGCACAGTCCGTCGCCCAGGACGTCCGAGACGCCTACATCACTGGCCTCGCAGCACGTTTCGTGTACGGCGTTGCGCTCGATGCGGCAGGCGAGGTCGACGACGCAGGCACCGAGAACCTGCGCGGGGCGCTGAGACGCGAACGACTCGGGGCCGATCCGTCGCGGACAGTCGTCAACGACAATGCCTCGGTGTTCGTCTCTCCTTCACGCACAGATACTGCATGGCTGTGCCCTGCGTGCGACGGTGATCTCGGCACAGGTGAGTCCTGGCAAGATGGTTGTGTGAGAACAACTGCGGTGGCATCCGACGCCCTCGAATCGATGGGCGTGCGTATCCGAGCACGAGAGGACGATGGCCAGGTGTATTTGGATCAGAGCGTATGCACGCACTGCGGAACGCAACTCGATGCTCGAATCCGAGTCGACGGGGTCACCACCATCGTGTCCGGGTCGAAGCCATGACGGGAATAGCCGACGCAGTCGGAACGCGTGGATCGCTGGACGGCGTGATCGTCCTCGACGTGTCGCGCGTCGTCGCGGGCCCGTACTGCTCTCAGATTCTGGCCGACCTCGGCGCGACAGTGATCAAGGTGGAGAACCCCCGCGATCCGGACTACACCCGGACGTTTCCGCCGTTCATGAACGGCGACCCCGACGGCTTCAGCGCGTTCTACGCGCAGTACAACCGCGGCAAGCAGGGAATCACCATCGATCTGGGCACAGCCGAGGGCAAACAGGTCCTCCGCGACCTCGTCGCAAAAGCAGACATCCTGGTCGAGAACTTCCGGCCAGGGACCATGGACAAGCTCGGCGTCGGGTACTCGTCACTCAAGGAGATCAATACTGCGCTCGTCTACACAGCCATCTCGGGCTACGGCCAGACCGGTCCGTTGAGCAGGCGTCCCGCATACGACAACACTGCGCAGGCGGCGGGCGGTCTGTGGTCGATGAACGGATACCCGGACCGCCCCGCGGTGCGCGTCGGGACCATCATCGGTGACCTGTCGGCAACGATGTTCGGCGTGATTGGGACCCTCGCGGCCCTTCGTCACGCCGAACGTACGGGCGTGGGTCAACTCGTCGATGTCGCACAGACCGATTCGGTCGTCGCGATGACCGAGACCGCGGTCGTCGATTACACGGTTTCCGGCAAGGTTGCGGGCCAGCTCGGCAATCAGCATCCCTTCGTCCGTCCGTACGAGCTCTTCCCGTGCAAGGACGGGTTCGTGTTCTTCGGCGGATACACCGATAAGTTCTGGCGCATCACCTGCGAGATGTTCGGACAACCCGAGTTCGCAGATGACCCCGAGATCGACACCATGACAAAGCGTTTCGTCGACGAGGTCTACGAACGCCGCGTACGACCGCTGATCAACGGATGGTTCGCCGACTACACCAAGGCCGAGCTGGAGACGATGGCCGGGGACCGAGTACCGATGACCGCCATCAAGTCGATGGACGAGGTCGTCGTCGACGAGCAAACGTTGGCCAGGGAGATGATCGTAGATGTCGACTACGACGAGTTGGGGACGCTCCGCATGTTCGGGCAGCCGATCAAGCTGAGTGAGACCCCTGCAACGCCTGCTCGCAAGGCGAACCAGGTGGGCGAGCACACCGATTCGGTGCTCGAGCACATTGCGGGATACAGCGAGTCCCACATCGAGAAGCTACGGGAATTCGGTGCAATCTGATGAGCGTTCGCTACGAGAAGACCGGTACCACGGCGGTCGTAACCATTGACCGCCCGGACAAGCTGAATTCGTTGACGCTGGCGATGTACGACGAACTCGGGCAGGCATTCGCCTCGGCGCGGGACGACGACGCAGTGGCAGCGGTGGTGCTGACCGGGGCTGGACGCGCATTCTGCGTCGGCGCAGACCTCACCGAATCGATTCCTGCCCTCGCCGAGGGCAGGTTCGACATCTCCGAATGGGACGATGCTCACCAGAAGCACTCGAGGTTGTTCAAGCCGGTGATCTGCGCCGTCAACGGTCTAGCACTGGGCGGCGGTTTCGAGATCATGCTCTCGACCGATCTTCGAATCGCCTCCGAAACAGCACGTTTCGGCCTCCCGGAAGCCGGAGTCGGCGTCGTACCTGCGGGTGGGACGCTGGCGCGGCTCACCCGTCAGATCTCCTACGCACACGCGATGGAACTCCTGATGCTCGCCGATCAGATCGACGCCTCCACAGCCTTCCGAATGGGACTCGTCAACTCTGTCGTCGAACCCAACCGTGTACTCGAGACGGCCATGGAGTGGGCTGACCGAATCGCCACGTTGTCGGGAAATGCACTGTCCGTAACCAAAAGAGCTGTACAGCAACTAGCGGACATGCCGCTCGACGCGGCATTCCACGCCGAAGCTTTGTACGGTCAGCAGGCTTTCGCCTCCGACGACGCCCGTGCCGGGTTGGCGGCGTTCGCCAATCGATCCACCCCGGTATTCCCCAGCAGGCGCGGTCGGTAGCCTCGATCGTCCGTCCCCGACGCTGTTCAGGCTTTCGATCGACCGTCGACGAGTTCGATCAGAGCCGTCGCGGCGGCTGCAGACGAGTTCGGGTTCTGCCCCGTGATCAGGATGTCGTCACTGACGACGTAGGAGTCCCAGTCCTGGCCCTTGCTGTAGTTGCCGCCGAGGCGAATCAACTCGTCCTCGACGAGGAATGGGACTACGTCGGTCAGGCCGACGCCGTCCTCCTCGCCGTTGGTGAATCCGGTGACCGTTCGGCCGGAGACAAGTGGACTTCCGTCCTCGTTGACCACATGCCGCAGCACACCGGGCGCGTGGCAGACCAATGCAACCGGGATCTGCTGGCGCAGAGCCCCTTCTATCAGTGAGATCGACGTGCGGTCCTCGGCAAGGTCCCATAGTGGGCCGTGGCCGCCCGGGTAGAAGACGGCGTCGAATTCTGCGACGTCGACGGAATTCAGAACGACGGTGTCGGCAAGTTGCGCGGTTGCGTCGCTGTCCGCTTCGAAGCGATGCGTGTCGGCCGTCTGGAAGTCTGGTTCGTTGCTTTTCGGGTCGAGCGGGGGTTGTCCACCGACCGGCGACGCCAGCACGATGTCCGCGCCCGAATCCTTGAAACGGTAGTACGGGGCGGCCAGTTCCTCCAGCCAGAAGCCGGTCTTCTTCCCGGTGTCGCCCAGCGTGTCGTGCGAGGTCAGAACCATGAGAACCTTCATCGGAAATCCTTTGTTCGAAGTGTGTAGCTTGACTGAACGTCAGAGTGCGATGTTCAGGAAAGTGCGTGTGAGGGTGAGCGCGTTGTTCATGGAATCGGCGTTTCGGTTGAGCTTGGATACGACACTTGCGCCGAGCCACAACTCGTAGAGCGCTGCGGCGGTTCTGCCCGGCTCCCCGACGAGAGTTATCGACTCGTCCGCGATACCCTCACGAAGTGCACGCTCGACGCGTCGCACGATCGCGTCGATCCCGTCTTTCAGAGCGATTCGCATCGATTCGGACAGGTCGGCCACCTCGGCACCCAGCTTGACCGCCAAGCACTTTCCCTGACAGTCGAAGCTGCTCTGCGACTCGATCCAGGACTCGAAGTAGTCCAGAATTCGTTGCGCCGCCGTGCGATTGCCACGGCCGAGGATTTCGTCGAAGTCAGCAAGATACTCGGCGAAGTACGACGACAACATCGCCTCCCCGAGCGCATCCTTGGAAGCGAAGTGGTAGTAGAACGACCCTTTGGGCACGTTGACTGCCGCAAGAATTTCACTGAGACCGACTGCCGTGTAGCCCTTTTTGGCCATCAGAGCCCTGGTGCACGCAATGATCGCTTCCTTGGTGTCGGTGCGGGCGATTGCGGGCATACTCACGACCATACACGCTAGTAGACCGGTCGTCTACTAGTCGTCTGCAGCCTTCTTCGATGACATCCTGGGCGCGTCGGAGTCTTCATAGACCGTGGGATTAGTAAAACCAGTGGCCGGCCGAAGACGAGAGGTAACAATGATCGATTTCAGGGAAGCATCCGAAGGTTTGGCGGACCTAATCGCGCTGGTGACCGACAGCGACCTGCGTCGCCCCACGCCATGCGCGGACTACGCCGTATCAGATCTCCTGCTGCACATAGACGAGGCCGCGACCGGGTTCGCCTCCGTAGCCGGTGGCGTGTCCGGGAGTCCTGCCGTCGCCGACGTCGACGACCAGCAGTCCCGACTGCGGGTTTCCGACCATGTCCGCGACCTTGCACGCGCGTGGCTGGCACCGCAGGCGTGGGACGGCGACTCGGACCTGGCCGGCCTCGAACTGTCGAACGATACGTGGGGAAAGATCGCACTCACCGAGGTGATCGTGCACGGCTGGGATCTCGCGGCAGCCACCGGCCACGAGTTCTCACCTCCCGAACACCTCGTCCTCGCATGTCACGATCACGTCGAACTCTTCTTGCCGAACGCGCCCATCCCGCAACTGTGGGGAGACCGAGTCGAGATCGTTGACGCGTCGTTGCTCGAGCGGACCGTGGCAATCGCAGGCCGAGATCCGCGATCATGGCGCAACGGCCCGTCGACCTGACTTCCTAACCTATCTCGGCGCCTGCACGTGGAACTGGTTGCCCAATACTCGCCGAACCATCGGGATTTCCCGGTGATCCTCGAAGTATTGGGCAATACGTCCCAGAATCCAGGGATCCGGTCAACGACGGCCGAGCAATTTCAAGTATGTCGAGGACCCACAGCACCCAAAACTGCGTTCGTCGCTCCATTCGGCAGGTAAAGTGACCTGGTCGAAGCTGCCGCAACCCGCTCATAGCGGCGACTCCCACTCTGCTCTGCGCACGAAGGGATCGAGCTCATGAGTTGGTCGACCACCACCCGGTTTCGCCGCACCACCGTCGTTGCCATCGCCATGGTGCTAGCCACCGCATCGTGTGGCTCCAACGGCGGGAGCGTGAACGAGACACAGCCGAGCACGACCGAGGCGTCCGTCGCGGCCGATGTTGACAGCGACAAGATATTGGAGATCGTCGGTGACAAGGTCACCGAACTCGGCCTGACCGGGGCTGTGTTCGGCGTCTGGCGCGGCGACGAGCAGGTCATCGCCGATGCCGTCGGCGAATCCCCGGTCGGCGTGCCCGCGACACCGGACATGCAGCTACGTGTCGGCCAGCCGATGGAACCGATGCTGTCGACGGTTCTGCTGCAGCTCAGCGAGGAGGGGACCATCGGTCTCGACGAGCCGATCGCGAAGTGGGTTCCCGATTTTCCTCGTGCCGACAAAATCACTCCGCGGATGCTCGCCGACAGCACCTCCGGCATCTCCGACTACGTGACCAACCCCGACTTCCTGAAGATGTTCTACGCGAACCCGATCAAGGGTTTCACCGCCCAGGAAATCTTCGATCTGGCGAACGCTCGACCGCCGTTGTTCGAACCCGGTACGAGCTTCGGGTATGCGCACAGCGACCTCTGCCTACTCGGTGTCGTTCTCGAAAAGGCCACGGATACCGAGTTGGGCGACCTGCTGCAGAACCGAATTTTCGATCCACTCGAGATGACCGCGAGCAAGGTGGTACTCACACCAGAGATGGTCGAACCGATTCTGCACGGCTACACCAACGAACGCGGCGTCTTCGAAGACTCCACGTTCTGGAATCCCACCGCGTTCCTCAACAGCGGAAACATGAACTCGACTCTAGGCGATGTCTCCCGGTGGGTTCGCGCCCTCGGGACCGGAGAATTGTTGTCCGACAACCTGTTCGACGAGATGATGGCACCGTCGACGGCCGGGCTCGGTCCGCTGACGGAGGACAAGTTCTTTGCCTTCGGAACGATACATTTCGGCAGCTGGATCTTCATGAATCCCGCCTTCGGGGGCTACAACGGCGTTGCCATGTACGACACGGACACCAAGACCACCATCGTCGTCTACGTCACTCCGGGCCCCACGACCAACGCCGAGACCAACAATGCCGTTCCGATCGGAAACGACATCGGCGCGCTCCTGCTACCCGACAATCCACCGAAGGTGCCCTGAACCTGCCGTCAGGCTCTTCAGCCGCGTCGGTGTATTTTCCCGCACGGAACGTGCCGAATGTTGCTGAACACGTTCATATTCGGGAAATTAGCCCATTTTTAGTTAAAACAAGCAACAACCACCGAGGTTGTCGGTTGTGAAATTGCACGAACTGGAACAAACCAATTCCAACACTTGATTCGCTCCCCTAACGTTCTCCTCGGCGCCGGAGTTCCGGCACTGCCGGATGCCCAACTGGGACCCGGATTCCCTGGACATGGAGGATCGATCGATGACGCTCAACCTGCCGTCCCGCTCTCGTACGCTCGCTACAATTGCCGCCGCCGTCGCGGTCGCCGGCGCAACATTGGGCGCCGGAAGCGCCAGTGCTGCAACAATTTCTCCCGCCAATACAGCCTTCACCGCGCCTGGGACCATCGTGGTCACCACGCCCGCATCGTTCGGCCTGCCCGTCACCTGCTCGATCTCGTTGTCTGGTTCCACCAGCGCCGACGGGTCCTCTGCTGCAATCACTGCCGCCCAGATCAGCGGTTCGAATCGCCTGTGCGGTCTGCCTCAACTTAAGAACCTGCCCTGGACCCTGACACCTACGAGCGCCACCACCGGCGAGGTTTCCAACGTCGGGTTCTCGCTCTTGGGCTACAACTGCGGCCCGGCCACGCTTGCAGGCACCTTCGACAACATGACCAACACGCTGACGTCCACGAACCAGCCGATGTCCGGCAACTGCACGATCAACAGCCTGTCGGTTCAGCCGGACCCTGCCTTCACCCTGTCCT
Organism: Rhodococcus sp. P1Y; assembly: GCF_003641205.1. Lineage (NCBI taxonomy): Bacteria > Bacillati > Actinomycetota > Actinomycetes > Mycobacteriales > Nocardiaceae > Rhodococcus > Rhodococcus sp. P1Y. The sequence continues at coordinate 1,802,532 of NZ_CP032762.1, read as the reverse complement.
GACCTCGACTGGTAGACCCGACGCGTCGGCACGGTTTCCTCACCGCAGGGATCGTGCCGACGCCGAAGGTATCTTCGTCTCGGCCCTTATGGCCCGACATCCGACCGCCCGAGAATCTCGTCGGAAATGATCCGCATTTGTATTTCGCTCGTCCCTTCGAAGATCTTGGTCAAACGCGCGTCACGCCAATGTCTTTCCACCTGAAAGTCCGTGGTGTAACCGGCACCGCCGTGAATCTGCACGGCTTCGCTGGTCACCCGTTCAGCCATTTCGGTTGCAACGAGTTTGCACATGGAGGCCTCGAGCGAACACCGTCGGCCGGTGTCGATATCCGTCGCAACCGAGAACATCAGTTGGCGGGCAGCTTCTATCTCGGCAGCCATCATCGCTATCTTGAACCGCAGGTGCTGAAAGTCTGCGAGTGGGTGTCCGAACTGGCGACGTGAGTGCATGTACGCGATGGAGTCTTCGAGTGCGGCACGGGCCAGCCCGATCGCTCGAGCAGCGGTGTGCGCTCGCCCCACCTCGAGCCCGCTGACCGCGAGGTAAAACCCCTTACCTTCCTCACCGAGCATGCTCGAAGCCGGAACATGGAAGTTGTCGAACGCCAATTCCCATGTGCTCCAGCCGAAGTAACCGATCGTACGAACTTTGGTACCGCTGATCCCGTCCGGAAAGACGCCGCGCTCCTTGTCGATCAGGAACGCGCTGATGCCGCGGTGGGGTTTCGTTCGATCCTTCTTCGGGTCCGTTCGAGCGAACAGAACGATGTAATCGGCCTCGTCCGCATAGGTGCACCACATCTTCGTGCCGTCGACGACCCAGTCGTCGCCGCGGCGAGTTGCCCGGCACGCGATGCCGGCGACATCGGAGCCTGCCTCGGCCTCCGAGAGCGCGTACGAGCCGAGGTACTTCCCGGCTGCCACCTGTGGCAACAGTTCCGCTTCTTGTTCTGGCGTGAATCCCCCGCCCATTCCGTTTCCTCGGGCCAGTAAGCCGGCCACACTCATCCACGCCCGCGACAGCTCTTCGGCAACGAGGCAGTATTCGAATACACCGAGGCCGAGACCGCCGTGCTCCTCGGGGATCAGGATGCCGAAGAATCCGACGTCGGACATCGCCTTCTTGAGCGAATCCGGGATCGTTCCGCGCACGGGGTCGAGTTCGTTCGCTATCGGCAGTACCTGGTTCATCGCGAAGTCGCGGGCGAGGTCACGGATCGCGACGCGCTCGTCGGTCATGTACCGCGGGGATTCCGTGCGGGGCTTCGATGGTCGATGGGTCACGGAACACGCTCCTGACGGGGACGCTCGCGCATGAGAGCTAGGTCGGGATGCCGCTCTCGTCGCAGGGCGCGGGATGCCCGTCGTCGATGAGCTGCAATGTCACCCGCATCTCGTCGGGTTGGATGCTGCCCGACCAGTCGGCATAGGGATGATCGAGGAACGCCACGACGACTAACGCCGAGGCCACGAGCGCCGAAACGAACGCAATAGGAATCGCCTGTACGACGGCGCTTTCACGTCGATCGGCCTGAACGCACATGTAGGTGAGAATGGCCGACGCCCCGATCCCCAGCACGATCCACAGCGGGACCGGGACCGACGGTGCTGCCTCGGCCGCGCGGGCGCGGCGACCGTCTCGTCGCTCGGCTTGCTGGTCGAACCATTGCCCGTACGCCGCCTCCTGAGAGGCGCCTACGGGTGACGTCGCTGCGAAATCCTCGACCATGGTGTCGACCCAACGCGCGACCGTCGGAGACGTCTCGCCCCGAGCCATCGCGGGCCATTCGTCGGCGACGACGGCACGCCCGTAACAAATGAGGTCACCGTGTAGGCGTTCGCCCTCGCGACCTTCGAGAACCTCGGCCACGTTGTGCAATTCGGTCAGCGCGACGGCCTCGACGCTGGCCCCGTCACGCGCACTCTGGTAGCTCTGCAGGGCGAAGAAAATGGTGAACGCCAACAGCACGGCGAACATGGTTCCGATCACCGTCAGAGCACCTGCCGCACGAGTGCTGTCGATGAACCACCCTGGGTCGGGCGCGCGGGTTCGCGCTGCAAGCTTGACCGTGACCGCCAAGACCACGACGATGACCACCACTAAACCCAGTATCCAGCTCGGCACCGGGCAACTGTAGGCGCGCTGGGGGCACAACGTGTCGCGAATGCGCCTACTTCGATTTCGCTACGCCTCATGCCGCCGCATTCTAGAGTTGGTGCCAGTGCACCGAGGTGTGGACCGGACAGAGGCGATGCTGTGATCCCGAAGGTCAGGACGGCGCTCCGGCTGGCCGGCATGCGTCCGCTCCCGCAGTTCCCGCAGTGGCGCGCAGGTGCAGCAATACCCCTGCAGGGCAAGCGGATACTCCTGACCGGCGCGTCCTCCGGTATCGGTGCCGTCGCCGCCCTGAAGCTCGCAGCCGAAGGCGCCACCGTCATCGCCGTGGCGCGCCGGGAGTCTCTCCTTACCGAGGTCGTCGACCGGATCACGGCGGCGGGTGGCGACGCCTTTGCCATCCGGGCGAACCTGTCCGAACTCGACGAAGTCGATGAGGTGGTGAGGCGTGCCGGGCCGGTGGACATCCTGATCAACAACGCAGCCAGGTCGATCAGGAGACCGCTGTCGGAGTCGCTGGAGCGCTGGCACGACGTCGAGCGAGTGATGGCGCTCAATTACTATGCGCCGCTCCGGCTGATCCGAGGAGTGTCCCCCGGCATGATCGAACGCGGTGACGGTCACATCATCAATATCGCCACCTGGCGGGTGCTCCCGGAATCCTCTCCGATGTTCGCCGCCTACAACGCTTCGAAGGCCGCACTCAGCGCTGTCAGCCGCGTGATAGACACCGAATGGGGAAAAGCGGGCGTGCACTCCACCACCATCTACTACCCCTTGGTGGCGACTCCCATGATCGCTCCCACACGGGCTTACGACGGCATCGCCTCACTCACCGCAGACGAAGCCGCCGGCTGGATGGTCACCGCTGCCAAGACCCGACCGATCCGCATCGCGCCCCGAAAAGCCCTCGCGCTGCGTGCACTCGACGTTCTTGCGCCTCGCGCCCTCAACAACATACTCGAACGAGAGACCGACCGGATGAATGCGAGAAACCATGCAGTCCACATCAATTCGAACTAGGGCCAAGCTCGCATTCGGAGCCACAATTTCTGTCACCCTCCTGCTGACCGGTTGTACGAACTCCGAGCCCGCCGCAGGCTATCCGTCTGGGCCCGTCACGATGACTGCGGGAGCGGGCCCGGGCAGCGGCTTCGACCTCACCATCCGCTCGGTGGTCGACGCTCTGCAGGCAGAAGGCATCGTCGACGTCCCGCTCCCGGTGCAGAATCGGCCCGGGGGCAGCGGCGCCGACTTCCTCGCCGAGATGGTCCAGGATCACGGCGGCGCCGACGACCAGGTCGCGGTGACATCACTGTCGATGATGGTGAATCAGGAGAGCGGCGCGTCGCCGTACGGCTATTCCGACGTCACCATGATCGCTCGACTGATGAGCGAGTACTACGTCGTCGTGACGCGGCCCGACTCCCCCTTCCGAAACCTCGGCGACTTGATGGCCGGCATCGAGGCCGATCCGTCGGGCATTGCGGTCGGGGCTGCAAACGACGACGAACTTCCTTTCGCCCTGCTGGTATCAGCAGCGGGCGGCGACCCGTCCTCCGTTCGGTACGTCACCCACGAGGGTGGCGGCGACCAGATCGCAGCACTGACGGCCGGCGACATCGACGTTGCGATAGGCGGTGTCAGCGAGTTCGTCGACCAGGTGACGGCCGGGGACCTCGCAGCACTCGGTGTGCTGGCCGAAAACCCGGTGCCCGGACTCGACGTACCGACCGCCGCAGAACAGGGACTCGACGTCACCCTGTCCAACTGGCGGGGTCTGTACGGGCCGCCGGACATGCCAGCCGACGCGCTCGACTACTGGCAAACGGCGCTCGCGCAGATGGTGCAGACGCAGACCTGGAAGGAGATCGCAGAACGCAGCAAGTTCACGACCACGTTCATGATCGACGACGAGTTCCAGACCTTCTTGGCCGCGACCCAGGAGGACGTCGACGCCGGACTACGCGTCGCACCGCGATGAGCGAATCCCCTGTCGGTCTGGGACACAAGCCTGAGAACCTCTTTCTCGGTGCAGGATTGATCACTGCGGCTTTCCTCTGCGTATCACTTGTCGGCGCGCTGGCCAAGCAATCCGGCACCTACACGTCGACTGGCGTGATATTGCTGTTCCAGAACGCCATTGGACTTCTGTTCGTCGTTCCGATTGCTCTGCGCAGCGGGACATCCTCGGTGAAGACCAGCAGGATCGGCCTGCACGTGCTGCGGGCTGCGATGGGGACAGCGTGTTGGTATTCCTTGTTCTTCGCGATCACGCAGATCCCGTTTGCCAACGCCACACTGCTGACGTACAGCGCGCCCCTGTGGATGCCGCTGATCGCGTGGGCGGTGTCCCGGCAGCGCATCGCAGGATCGACGTGGATCGGTGCCGGCGTCGGCTTCGTAGGAGTGGTGCTCGTGCTCGGCCCCCAGAGTCACGGCTTCGGCCTCGGCTCGTCGGCAGCCCTTGCAGGAGCGCTGTTTCTGGCTGTCGCGATGATGTCGGTCCGCTGGCTAGGCGCAACCGAACCAACGATCAGGGTTCTCTTCTACTACTTCCTTCTGTCGACCGTCATTTCGATCCCGATCGCCGTCGTGGACTGGCAACCGATCCCGGCGGCGGCATGGGTGTGGCTGACGGCGCTCGGGTGCGTCCAGTTGGCGTCGCAAGCCCTCATCGTTGTCGCCTACCGATACGCCCCGGCCGAAAAGATCGGACCGTTCATCTATACCGTCATCGTCTTCAGCGCACTCATCGACTGGGTCGTCTGGAATCACCGGCCGACGCTCCTCGCCGGGCTCGGCATGCTGCTCGTGATCGGTGGGGGCCTGGTCGCCGTACGAGCCAGACGCCGGTCAGGATGAGTTTCGGTCGGAGTTCAACGACACGTGGAAACCGTGTTCGGAGGAGGTGTGAATTGGGTAGCGGTTGTCCAGCTGCGCCGGATCCGATTGTGCATCGGGGAACTTGTCCAAGAACGCGTTGACGTACACGGCAATCATCGACAACGCGAAAGCCTTTCCCGGGCACGATCTGGGCCCTTTGCCGAACGGCATCACCAGTGGGACATCCGAGTGCTTCGTCAGCAGTCGACCCGGATCGAACGTTGCACCGTACGATGCGTGCAGAGCATGAATGTTCGCCATCACCAGCGTGTTTCGGAGCAGCCTGACACTTTCCCCGTCGAACTCGATGTCGAAGTCCTCGGTCACTCGACCATTGAAGACGGACCCGGGCGTGTCGACGCGCAACGCTTCCATGATGCACGCACGTAGTACCGCAGATTCCCCTGCAGACTCGGGTAGAACTGCGGTTACACGTTCCTTCCAGCGCGCATTTTTCGGGTCGAGTAGGTACTTCAGGGTCGCGAGGATCGCAGTTCGCGTGGTGTCGACAGCTGCAACGAAGGATGTCGAGGTGTCGTCCCGGACGATGTCCGCGTGGAAACCCGAGATGCCGTGCAGTCTCCGAATGTGGCCGGCGACTGTGCCATCCAGCGGGGTCGTCGCCATCACGGACATATGCTGTTGCAGCACAGCGATATTGGCTCGCATCGAACGCTGCTCGCGACTGAAGGCGATGCGCTGCAATCTCGGCTCGACCCTCATCGCATAGTGGCTCGCGAACTTCCTCAGACGCAGGAAGTTGTCGTACATCGCCTCGGCGAACGTCAGCATCTGTTGATCGCCGCGCCCATCGAGGTACGGGACGAGCTCGAGCGCCGCCTCACCCCACATCGCTTCGGCGACGGCATCGCGAACGCACGCAGTGATCACGGGACGGAGGTCGAGGAATGCGGGTCCAGCCAGAGCACCAAGCTGTTGATCGAGTGCGCGCAGAGTCGCGGTCTCGGCGTATCTGGAACTGGTCGCGACAACCAGATTCCTCTTCCTGTCCTTGAATCCGGGGTTCCGAGACGACGCGAACGTGATCGCTTCCGGGCTGAGCTGACCGAACGAATAGCGTGCCGCAGTATCTCGATCGATGAAGCGCCCGGCAATTTTCGGGTTCACTATTGCCTCGATCGCCCTGCGAGAGACTGCGTACAACTGAACCCGGCTGCCACGCCACGTTCCGATGAAGTCGGAGCCCTGGTCGCCGACGAAGACGTGATCCCTGGCCAGCTTGTGGCCGAGGGCACCCGAGACCTTCAATTCGGCCGAGAAGGGCAGCGGGCCGCCGTCGAAACGAATACCCTGCCGCCTGTAGCTGGCGCGCTGCGCAAACACCGACGTCACAGGGCCACCGTTCCTCTATATGGTCGGCCCCGCCGCACTTCGGGCCGCACGCTCAGCATAATCCGATCCGGTCGATCGACAGGCGTTACGGAGAAGCACTCGGGGGCCGTCAGGAACGTAGAAATTCGAGTACGGCCAATACGCGCCGGTTGTCACCGTCGGCAACGGCGAGACCGAACTTCGCAAAGATGTTGCTTACGTGCTTGTGCACGGCAGCCTCGGTCACCGTCAACGCGCGCGCAATCGCGCCGTTCGATCGACCTTCAGCCATCAACCCGAGAACCTGACGTTCACGCGGCGTCAGGCTCTCCAAAGGATCACGACGCCTCCTCAACAGCTGCGCAATGACGTCGGGGTCGAGCACCGTTCCCCCGCGTGCGACCGATTCGACCGCCTCGACGAAGTCTGCAATGTCACCTACTCGGTCTTTGAGTAAGTATCCGACGCCGTGCCCCAGCTGAGATTCCAGCAGAATCGATGCGTACGACTGCTCGACGTACTGGCTCAGCACGAGGACTGGCTGCTTCGGTCGTCGACGTCGAACCTCGACGGCAGCTCGAAGACCGTCGTCGCCGTTTCGCGGAGGCATACGTACGTCGGTGATCAAGAGGTCCGGCGCGAGGTCGACGACCATGTCGACAAGTGAGTCGGCTTCGGCGACAGTGCCGACGACGGTGTGCCCGAACCGTTCGAGCAGTGTTTCCAGACCGGCGCGCATCAACGTCGAATCCTCGGCGATGACCACTCGCAGTGACGGTTTCGACGAGGTCGTCATATCGATCGGCACGGAATGTCCACGTGAACGAGTGTAGGCCCACCGGGCGGACTCGACAGCCGGAGTCTGCCATCCACGACGGCCAGGCGATCGGCAAGACCTGCGAGTCCACCTCCGCTGTTCGCCTGCGCGCCGCCGGTGCCGTTGTCCCGGATCTGCATGACGAGTAGGTCGTCCCGATGCCGGATGTGAATACCGACCCTAGTTGCGCCACTGTGTTTGGAGACGTTGGTCAGGCATTCGGCAACGACGAAGTATGCCGGGCGTTCCACCTGCTCTTCCAGCCTGGGCGTGGAGACGTCGACATCGACCGGTATAGCGGAATGTGTTGCGAGGTCGGCGATCGCACCCGCGAGCCCCAGATCGCCGAGAGCCTGCGGTTGCACACCGCGCACCAAATCGCGAATCTCGCGCATCGCAACCCCCAACTGCTCCTGTGCGTCTCCGATTCGGCTGTGCACGGCCGAGCCGTCCACTGCATCCAGTCGAATCAGTCCCAGTGTCACGCGCAAGGACGCAAGCCGCTGTTGAGCGCCGTCGTGGAGATCGCGTTCGATACGGGTCCGTTCGCCGTCGAAGGCGGCGACCAATCGTGCGCGGGACGCCTTGACCTCGGTCAGCTCGTCCCCGAGTTCGGACCCGCGGGGCCCCAGGATCACCCGGGCCAAGGAACCGCGTGCGGCAGCCCAGATGGTGATGGTGAACGGCGCCGAGGGAATCAACGCAACACCCAGAATCCCCCACGGCCACACAGTGGGGTCGTCGACTGCGGATCGGATACACACGATCGGAGCACCGATCGCAAACATCAGCACTATAAGGTCGAGCCACCACAGGCCGAAGATCGACAACAGGCAGAACCCGAGCTCGCGCCACGTCACCGGCTCCGTCAGGCGAAACCGGACCATGTTGACGAAGCCGGGTCGATCAGGGACGACGTGCGAACTGGGCGCAGGATCGAGATCGATCAACCGCAGACGCCAACGCTCGACGCGCGCAACGACCGTGCTGAACAGCACTGCGGCAACGAGTAAGCCCAGCCCGACGACGACGAGCGTCAGAACTGTTCCGGCCACCGCGAGGGCGATGAGCACACTACCGGCAACTGCTCCGAAAACGACGCCGGAGCTCAAATACGCGAGACCGCGAAGTGGCCACGTCGTTGCCACGAAACGCAGCGGATGAAGCGCAATCGCCTGCCATGCAGTGCGCGGACTCACGCCCGGACCATACCCTGACGCGTCCCGTTCGCGCGCAGCGATCTGGATGCCGTGAGGGTGCCTGCGCCGATGGAAAGTACGAGACAGGCGACGATGGAAGTGGCGACCACAGTGGGATTCACTTGCGCTGACACTGCTCGACCGACGCTCGCCGAGAACCCCGAGGCAATCGCCGCCAGCGCCGGCACGGAAACCAGTAGTCCGAGAACGACACCGACCCCGACAGTGATTGCAGACTCGGCCGCAACGCATTTCACGATCTGCCGCGACGTGCCACCCGCCAGTTTCAGCGCACCGAATTGGCCTCGACGACCCTGCGCGGACATAGCGGCGGTATTCGCGACTGCAATCCCGGTGTACCCCACCGCCAGAATGATCAGCACCAGACTGAACTGACGCATGAGCCAACTGTCACGTTCGTAGTCTGCTGCTGCGTAGTCGAATGCGTCGTACACCGTCGCACCTGTCCCCAGGCTCGTGGGAGCATCGGCCTGCGGGACGAACACTGCTTCGGCCAACGACCCCGGATCGTGTGTGCGGACAGTGTCCCGCGATAGATTGAATCCAGCCATCGACGCGTCTATGTCGCGCACCGCTACGATGGTCAACTGCTCGGACTCGCCGTCACGGAAGCCCACGGCTATGGTCTGCCCCTGCTGCCACCCGAATTTGTCGGCCAGAAGAGTAGACACAACTGCATTTTCAGGCCCTCGATCACTTTCGTCGAGCCAGCCGACACCGTCGAGCACCGTCTGGGGTTTGCCCTCGGGTTCGACGAACACACGTGTCGGGAGCGCCGCACGGACAACTCCGGCCGTGGACGCCTGCGCCACTTCCTCATCCGTGAGGCCCGGTTTGTCGACCGGCCACACGATGGACTGCCCTTCGAGCGGTTCCGCTGCCTCGAGAGGATAGGCGGCCGCACTGGTAGCGACGTACCCACTTATCAGCACTGCGAAGGCGACGGTTGCAATCACAGGTGCCGCGAGCGCTGCGGTGCGCGACGTCGAGTTGATCAACTCCGCCCTCACCAACATCGCGCCGGCACCTTGGACTCGCCGCACCGGCCATGTCACGACTCGCACGATCGGACCGATCACGACCGGGGCAAGGAGCGTGGCCGAGGCGGTGAGGGCCATCGTCGCTGCCAGCGCGCTGTAGATACGAGTGTCCGCGCTCGCTGCTCCCACGACAACGATGACGACAACCCCCACCGAGGCGGCCGCGACCCCACCGATCCATCGACCACGCGACATCCCTGAGGCGGGTGCTGCGGCAGAGCGAAGCGCCTCCATCGGCGGCGTTTTCGCCGACCGGTTGCTCGCAGCCAACGCTCCGGCCACTGCCACGACGACACCCGCCACAATCGCACCGAACATCGGTGCCACGCTGAACTCGATCTCGTACCCCCGCGGTGCGACATCGATGCGCTGGAGAACGATTGCCATCAACGGTGCGGCGACGACTCCGATGGCCGCACCGACGACACCACCGGCAAGACCGATGATCAATGCTTCCCCGAGCACCATTCCGCGGACCTGAGACGGTAGTCCGCCGACATTCCTCAGCAAACCCATCTCGCGGCGTCGCTCGGCGACGTTGAACGCAAACGTCGAGGAGACCACGAAGATGCTGACGAAGCAACCGAGCAAGGCCATCGCGGTAACCAACTGCACGGCCAGGAAGCGCTCGCGTGCAAGGTAAGCCGGCTCCAAGATCGACCTCTCCTCACCACTGACGATCTTTCCGCGATCACCGACCACTGCGGCGGCTGCATCCTTCACAGCAGACGCGGATGCATCGGGCGAAAGCTGCAGGCCGATTGCCGTGACCCCGGGAGCGTGACGCGCCGCAACCTCGTCCGTGACGAATACCCCTCTTTCTGAGGCCGATTCGACGTCACCGGCAATGGAGGTGTCTACGGTGCCCGACACCAGCATCTGCCGGGGACCTTCGGTGAACAGTATCGACACCTGTTGCCCGACAGAGAATCCCAGATTCGAATCCAGAACGACCTGGTTATCGCTTCGGGGCGCGGTTCCGGTCACCAACGCGTACGGTGCGAGCGCGGCACTGCTCCAGCCGTGCCCGGCGGAGAGCGCCTCGTCGCCTGCGGCGATCGGCGCACCGTCACGTGTCGCTTGGGCGAAAAATGCGCGGTCCGCGGTCGCCTGCTCGACGCCGTCGACTTCGGAAAGCTGTTGCGTCAGCCGATCGCTTTCCTCGACCGACCACGGCCTGCTGTCGGCCGCCGTGCCGCTGACGTTCGAGGCCTGCTGAGGTACCGCAAACATATCGGTTCCCTCGACCCGTGCCGGAACCTGCGCACCCGACGAACCCCACACGAGCAAGGTCATCGTGATCAGCCCTACGCCGAGGCACACCGCCGTGAAGGCCCCCACGAAGCTGGTCCACCGCGTTCGGACGTTCGCCAGTGCGAGCGATGCGGCCACATGGTAAATCTTGACCGACAACACAGCTCACCCCTCCATGTTCGCCATGCGGGCCGCCACGGTGGCTGCGTTCGTGCGACGATCGGACCGATCCTGGAGCACTCGATCGACGATCCGTCCGTCTGCCAAGAACAACACTGCGTCGGCGTACGATGCGGCTGCCGGGTCGTGGGTCACCATGATCACGGTGTGACCGTGTCGGTCGACCAGCGAACGCAGTCGCCGCAACACATCGTGCGAGGTGTTCGTGTCCAGTGCGCCAGTCGGTTCGTCAGCGAACAGAACCGCCGGCTGGGTGAACAGAGCGCGGGCGAGGGCGACACGTTGCTGCTGGCCGCCGGACATCTCACTCGGTCGGTGGTGTGCCCGTTCGGCGAGCCCGACCTCGGCCAACGCTGCAAGCACTTCCTTCTGGTCGGGACGTGCCCCGGCGAATCGCATGGGAAGTTCGACGTTCTGGGCCGCCGTCAGCGAACCGACCAGGTTGAAAGCCTGAAAGACGAAGCCGATGTTCTCGCGGCGAAGCAGGGTTCGATCGCGCTCGCCGAGGCCGCTCAGCGCTGTGCCCGCAATGGTCACCTCGCCCGCACTCACGTCGTCGAGGCCGGCGGCGCACTGAAGTAGCGTCGACTTACCCGACCCGGACGGGCCCATGATCGCGGTGAAGGTACCCGTCGAAAAGCCAACGGACACATCGATCAGTGCCGTGACCGAGTTGTCGTTCGAACCGTAGGTCTTCGTGACCGACCGTAGTTCGACTATCTGTTCCCTCGCACGCAGCGGAGTTTCTACCGTCGAAGTGTTCATACCTCCATCCAAGAGGCTGCAGCACCCTAGAGCACGGGTGAATACGGGAGTCTTCGTGGTAGTGATAGCACGAGGTTCCACGCGTGCCGCAGTTCGGACCTGCGTGCACACAACCGTCGCCGATCGGCGAAATCCCGTCTACTTCCGTCGATAATGTGCACTGACGCTCGCCGCGCCGGTCAGATCGACGGCGCGACTGGCACGGTGAAGTAGGCACCCCAGTGTGTCTCGAGGAAGTCGACCAGGGCGGGCCGTGCGTCGTGTGCCGATGACGTTGTCCGCCAGGCGACATGGCCGTCCGGTCGGACGAGGACGGCTCCGCAATCACCGACCTCGAACAGCGTGACCAGGGCATCGCGATCGACGTCCCCGGACGCATCGAGGTCGACCAGTGTTACCCCGGGACCGGGCGCCGCAAGAGCATCTACAACCGGTGACCACGCAGCGGAGTCGAAGGTGAACAGTGACAACATGTTCCGGTCCAGCAGGTCGTGGTCCGAAACGAGCCGTCCGTCCCTCGACAGAACGGCGTGCGGCAATCGCGCACCCGGGTACGTCGTGGGCACATAGTCGACGACGTCTTCTGCAGGCCTCGCCGTCTTCTCCTGCGCGGTCAACGGTCCGTCGTGGAGATATCCGAACTGCAGACCGGTGGAGACGAAGTGCTCGACCTGGCCCGGGATAGCCTCGGCGATCTGCTGACGGAGTCGGGCCGAGCCGTCGGCACTCGGCTGCAGACGTCGCGAACGGCCCATCTGGCTCCGAGTCGCGGCAGTAGCGAGAGGGGCGACGACCCGACCGGGGAGCATGCTCGGCAGCCGTCGAGCCATTACCTGCGTCGCCTTGGCCAGCGCGAGGTTGGTGATGCCCACACGCTTGCCGATGTCGTCCATGCGGAAGTGATTGGACACGCTCTGGTCCGCGAACTTACGGACCACAGGACGACGTTCGGTGTCGTAGGTATCCAGCAGGGACGGGTCTGCGGCACCGCGCAGCACGGCGTCGAGCTTCCAGGCCAGATTGTGCGCGTCCTGCACACCCGAATTGAGCCCGAACCCGCCGGTGTGGGGAAAGCGATGTGCCGCATCGCCGAGTAGCAACAGGCGATTGTCACGAAAGCGATCGGCAGTCTGCGAGGTCATCACCCACGTACCGGTCGACTCGAGTTCGAATTCGTGTCCACCCAACACCTTCGGAAGGGTCTCCTGCCAGAACTGGCGGCTGTTTCGTGCAATGTCCTGATGCGGGTGCAAGTACGCAGTCATGAGGATGTACCGGTGGTCGGCGTGTGCGATGAGCACTCCACACAGATCAGGTGTGTAGATCCAGCTCAACAGCGGACGAGCATCGTCGGGGAAGAGGCTCGTCGAGGTGAAGAATGCGCTCCCCATGTTGGCCAGCACAGGCCCGTTCATCGAGATCCCCGCGGCATTCCGTAACGGACTGTTTGCACCATCGCACGCCAGCACGTAGTCGGCGCATACTTCGGATGTGTCACCCGGTGCAGACCCGACAACGACGCGCGCCCGGCTGGAGGTCGACTCCACGGACTCGACGGTCACTCCCCGCCGGAAATCGATGAGCGGCTCGGCGTCGACGGCGTTCCACAGGGCGGGCATCAGTATGTGTTGGCCGATGTGGGACACCATGTACGGGCTCTGGCCCTCGACCACCGCTTTGCGTTCGGGGTCGGAGAGCAGATCGATAGAACCGATGGTGCCGTCGCTGAGGTCTCCGAACCAGCTGATCAGGTTGACCTCCTCGTGCGGAGGCGACATCGCTGCAATCGACGCGGCGAACGCCGGACTGTATTCGTTCCAGATCTCCAGCGTCCGAGCGTTGACGACATGCGCGGCAGGATGGAACAGGGGGCTGGTCCGTCGATCGAGCAGTACGCTTCGTATACCTCTGCGCGCCAGGAGAAGTGCTGCCGTCGTGCCGGCCGGGCCGGCTCCTACGATGGCGACCGGAGTTGTCATCGAACGATCGTCCGCTGTGTGCCTAGGTCGATGGACCCGTCGGGCGTACGGATGGTTGCGGTGACGACATCGTCGACCGACAGGTACTTCGGGTTCTTGGCCTGTCGCGCGAAGAAGAACTTCCATTTGAGAGCCGGCGGAACCAGTTCACCGATCTTTTGAATCACCCTGGGCGGCGCCGATATCGCGGTACCGATAGGTGTGCCGGTCAACAGGACATCTCCGGCGGTCATGTTCTGGAATCGGGCCAGCCTGGTGAGCGCCTCGGCAGGAGGGGTGATGAGATCGTCGCCGATGGTCTGGTCCTGACGAGTCTCGCCGTTGACGGCCAACGTCATACGGAGCTCGGGGAGTCGCCCCAGTTCGTCGTTGGTCAGTAGAACCAACCTCGGTCCGAGCGGGGTGAACGTGGGATACGACTTGCTCTCGTAGACCTGCACTTTCGTCAACTGAATTTCTCTTGCCGATACGTCGTTGGCGACGACGAACCCTGCGACGTAGTCGGATAGATTGTCGTCGGTGACCGTGGTCCCGATGGGGATGTCGGCCCCCACCACGACGCCCAGCTCGATTTCGTAGTCCAGCAGTGTCACCTCCGGCGGCTGCCGTATCGGGTCGGTAGGACCACTGATCGACGCTGACGACTTGCGAAAGAATGTCGGCTGTAGGGTGTTCGGATCAGAACCGGCGTCCATCGCATGAGAACGGTAGTTCAGCAATTGCGCGACAACTCGGCACGGGGCGGTAATGGGAGAGACCAGTTGTAGCTCGTCGACGTTCGTTCCGGCCCCCGACGCCGCGTCGATTGCCGCGCGGTCGGCAAGTAACGCACCGGTGCTCTGCGCGTCAGTGTCGATAACGAATGCTTGATCGCCATCGAGACGCCACCAACCGTCGGCCGTTCGAATGATGTTGACAGACATGACTTTCGATCCCCCACTGTCGTTCGGTCACAAAGTTTTCGGTGTGATGGTCTTCTTGTTGGCAATCACCGGTCGTCCGGGCCTGGTTCCGGCTTCCCGACGCCTGAGTTCCTCGTGCGTTTCTCCGCGGCGAAGCCTGCTGAGGAGGTACTCGGGGTCGATGTTGACACCGATGGGGTTACGGGCGAACTCCTCGGTGAAGAAGAAGGCGGCGGTGTTCTCGGCGTCGAAGTTCTCGACCTGAAACTCGAGCCTGATGCCGTCGGGGTCTTCGTAGTAGAGCGAAATGGTCGGTCCATGATTGATGGCCCACACCGGGCGTATGCCGTGCCGTTTGAGCCGCACATAGTTCTCGAGCAGTCGCTCGAGCGATACGAAAGTCAAGGCGATGTGGTCGATTCCGTACATCTTGCGACGCAACTTGGCCAGTGGGAACAGAAATTTCAGAGCCTTGGGCACGGCAATGATGGCCAGCCGGTGCGACTCGTCATCCCATGTCAAGAAGGTGATCTCGTCGTCCTGGTAGGCAATCTCGGCACCGAACACCGTGCCGTACCACCGAACCATCTCCTCGGTGCGAGCCGATTTGACGACCCAGTGGGCGATGTAGTCCGGAGCTATCCGAGGCGCGGCGGCGATCGGTACATCTTCGGTAGCGCTCATGAATCGACCTTTCGTCGTGATCGCTGAATGGGATCGAGGTTATGCCCACTTTGACTGTCAGTCAATAAATTGATTCATAGTCAACTTTGAGCGCTTCCCGCTGGCCGTGCACTACTCTCGGGCCGGTGCCACCCACCCGCCCCCACGACCGCGAGCAGTCTTCGCATACGCGCCCGCGGCGCGACCGTCGCCAAGCATTGATCGACGCCGCGATCGAGTTGATCGCCGAAGGCGCCAGCGCTGACACCAGCGCGGCGGCGATTTCCCGTAAGGCCGGAGTCGCACACGGCCTGCTGTTCTACTACTTCGGCGACAAGCAAGGACTGGTGGCGGCAGCGCTGGCCGACGTTCTGAGCAAGTTGGCCGACGCCCAAGGCCCACGGCCCGAGGAATCGACGACGCGGGCTCGCCTGGAAGGCTTCGTACGGCGACACATCGAATTTCTGCGCGACCATCGCGTGCTGTACGTACGCGTGGTGCGGGACGCCGAACTAGGCGAAGCCGGTGTCGAGAGCGCGCTACGGCACGCCCGCGCCGAGGGTGAACGACAGGTCGGTGTGTTGGCTGGGCTTCCGGAACCCTTGCCCCCGCTCCTAAGTGCGGCAGTGTCGGGGTGGACCGGCTTTCTCGATCGGACCGCGGACGCATTCTTCGACTCTCCGGGCCTGGATCTAGACGAGCTGGTCGCACTGATCGTCGACGCATTCGAGGCCGTCGTCGACTCGGCGAGGGCCCGCAGCGAGCGGGAACTGTGACGCATGCTGCCCCGCCCCTCCGCCCGGAACCGTCCCAAAGTCGCTGAACACCTACGCATTCGGGCGATCTCCCTGTTTTTAGTTACAACAAGCAACAACCCCATCGATGGTCGTCTGTGAAAACTCACAAACCGAAAACAAACCAATGACGCCGTTTGGTTCGCTCCCCTAACGTCCTTAGTTGTTGCCGGGGAACTGGCACACCGCCGGGTGCCCTTTCGGGACCCGAATTCCTACGGACATGGAGGACCGACCGATGGCGCTGAGCCTTCGCTTCCCGCCCTCGCTCACTCGCCACTTCCACCCTGTCCTGATATCTCGTTCCGTCGACACCTTTCAAGGAGCACACGTGAGAATTCGTAACAAGCTGGTCGTCACCGTCGCGGCAGTGGCGTCGAGCATCGCGGTCGGCACTGTGGTCGCGGCTCCCGCGCACGCCGCCGAGACTCTCGGCATCGACTTCCAAGCTGATACGACAACGATCATCGCCAAGACGGGTCAACCGGTGGTGTTCCCCACCACGACCCTCGCAACGGACGTCGACTTGGTAGGAGGGACCGTCGCCGGTTCGCTCAATCTGCCGCAGGCGTCGGCGAACCTGAAAGCCGGTCCGCTGACGTTGGCCAACTTCACCATTTCGATCGTGGATCCTTCTCCCGTGTCGGGCACCCTGGTCCAGGGTGGCACCGAGGAGGCTCCCACGCTCGATCTGGATGTGCAGCAGAGCTTCAAGATTCGAATCGACTCGGTCAAGCCGCTCGGTATCGACACCGGCTCCGCCGGTGGTTCGTCCGACTTCGCGTCGGTCGGAAACAACTGCATCACCGCTCCCACCACGGCAAATCTCAAAGGTTCGATCGATGCCTTCGATCTGATCGCCAACAACACCGCAGACGCGCACATGGTCGGCTCGTACACCATTCCTCAGTTCCAGAACTGCGGAGCGTTCACACCAGTGCTCAACGCCATCATCGCAGGCCCGAACAACACCCTCGATGTGCACCTGACGAACCCGACCTTCGACGTCGGCGACCAGTCTGCCCTCGCCGCCAGGGTGGCCAAGTAACCCGACGAGATCGGGCGACCCTCGCCCCGTCCATCAGACCGGACAACGAAGGCTCCAACCACTTCTCGTGGTTGGAGCCTTCGTGTCTGTCACGGAAGATCGCGAGTCCGTCAAGGTTGACGATTTCGTCAGATTGGTGTTTAGTCGGGTATCGCCGGAGCACGAAAGACACTGGGGGTACGTGGTGGAAACAGCAATCGTCACTGGAGCATCGTCGGGGATCGGTCGCGCCGTCGCAGCAGCCCTCGTCGATCGTGGGTTCCGGGTGATCGGGACAAGCCGGAACAGCTCCACGGTCACCGACCCAGCGCCGGGCGTCGAGTACCGAGATCTGGACCTGACCGACCGAGCCTCGATACAGGGGTTCGTCAATGCGCTCGACGGGGTGGTCGTCGATGTTCTGATCAACAACGCGGGCGAATCACAGTGCGGCCCGCTCGAAGAACTGCCCGTCGACGCCATTCGAAGGTTGTTCGAGCTCAACGTATTCGGTGCCGTCGAGTTGACTCAGGCGTTACTTCCCGGAATGCGGCAACGGCGCCAGGGAAAGATCGTCAACGTCGGGTCTATGCTGGCGAGCTTTCCGCTCGCGTACCGGTCGTCCTACGTTGCCACCAAGGCCGCCATCAAAGGGTTTGCTACAGCCGCTCGCTACGAACTCCGGCCGTTCGGAATCGAGATCACTACCGTTGAACCGGGCTCGATTGCCACGGGATTGTCCGGCCGTCGAACGAAGTACGTCGGCGCGCAGTCGCCGTATCTGCAGAGCTTCACGTCCGCGATCGCCACCCTCGACGCAAAGGAGGCGAATGGGATTTCGGCGGAACAGGTTGCGCGAACGGTGATCAAAGCAGTCGACGACAAGAAGACATTGCCGATCTACGCCGTGGGCAGCAACGCACCATTGGTGTTTCTGGCACGAAGGCTGTTGCCGCGCAGCGTGATCGAGTCCGTGATGGCGAAAGCGTACAACGTGAGCGCGTGACGTACGTTCCACCAGAACACCTATGCGATCGGGTGCGCATCCACCTCGTCGCCGAGGCCGAGTGAGTTGGACACCTGCCGCACGCCTTCATCGAACGACTGAGGGAGCGGTCGGTCGCACAACTGCCGAGCTTCGTCGGTCGAGATGCCCATCGCTCGCAGAACGTCCGCGGCCATACCGTCGACCGTCGCGGTTTCCTCGCGGTCCGGGTCATCGAGCAACAGCCGGCCCATCGCAGCGAAGGCGCCGGACACCAAAGCCAACGCGCGGTCCAGGTCGTCTACATCGAATCGACCCTGGTTCGCCGCAGCTTCGATGTCGCGGCGTGAACGCGGCGCCAGCCCCTGCTCGGACGCGACGGCAGCGGCCTCCGAGCTCAGTAGCACTCGGCTCAGGTGAGGCTGAAGACGAAATGCGCGCCCGGCCAACCTGAACGATTGGGTGAACATCTCGACCGGATCGGTCAGATCTGCGGTCAAACTATCCAAATAGTCGCCGAGGGTACCGAGCGCTGAATCCACGGCCTCGCGCCAGAGGTCTTCCCGGCTGTCGAAATGGTTGTAGAACGATCCGTTCGCCACGTCGGCGGCCTGCGTGATCTCCAAAATCGGGGCGTTCACTTTGCCGGCGGCGATGAAGCCCTGGGCCGCGGCGATCAGCGCTGCACGGGTACGCGCCTTGCGGCGTTCGAGCCCATTGTTCTCCGACACGGTCGTCCTCACACCCCTTTCGTCTGCGTACGGGAATCGCCAGTGTATCCAGACTGGAGTATATGACGATTTCGTCAAAAAGCTTGACTGTGACCCGGACAATAGGTGACGATATCGTCATAAGGTTTGGAGGAGTGCAGATGACACCACCGATCACGGCGACGCCGGACGTCGACGGCCACCGAGATATTCACGTCGACCAGGGCGCCCTTCCCGGCGAGCACCCTGGTCGGGTCTCGAACCCCACCATCAAAGTGCACGACATTGCGTGGCTCGAGTTTCAGAAACCTGACCTGATCAAGGCTCGGGCCTTCGCTGAGGCGTTCGGCTTCACCGTGTCGCTGTCTACAGACAACGAGCTTCACCTACGCGGTACCACCGTCGGTTCGCCGTGCGTGATCATCCGGAAAGGCACTCGCACTCGCTTCGTCGGCGCCGCTTTTCGCGCCGCCGACGCCTCGGACGTGATGCGCTTGGCCGAGGCGACCGGCAACCGAGTCCACCGGCTTCCGGACACGATCGGCGGGGTCGCGGTCACGCTCACCGATCCGAGCGGACAGACCGTCAAGGTCGTGGCCGAACTCGACGCACACCCCGAGCTACCCGGGCAGCGAGTGCACGAATACAACTTCGGAACCCGTCACACCGCTACTTCCGACGCGCCGCGTCTCAATGCCACTCAGCGCCCACCGCGTGAACCCGCCCGCGTCGAACGCCTCGGCCACGTCGTCATCCAACGATCCCGCTACCTGGAGAACCTCGACTGGTACCTCCGGCACCTCGGACTCATCGTCAGCGACTTTCTCTACTACGACGGCCAGCGCCAACGCGGCCCGGTGATGAGCTTCATCCGATGCGACCGGGGCGGCACTCCGACCGACCACCACACACTCGCCATGGCTTTGGGTCCGTCGGACCGCTACGTGCACTCGGCCTACCAAGTGTGCGACCTCGATGCCATCGGTGCAGGCAACAGGTACCTCACCGAACGGGGATACACGCACTCGTGGGGCATCGGCCGCCATATCCAGGGCAGCCAAATCTTCGACTACTGGCGCGATCCCGACGGTTTTCTCGTCGAGCATTTCAGCGACGGCGACCTCTTCGACGCCTCACTCGAACCAGGGTGGGCACCGATGACCGCGACGGGCCTGGCCCAGTGGGGACCTCCCGCCACCAAGGACTTTCTTGGAATCTCTCCTGGTAAAGCATCACTCGAAGAACTTCGCTCGATCGTCACTTCTCTCCGCACCGACAACGAATTCGACTCCGAACGCCTCCGCGGCCTTCTGAAAGTAGCGTCCACATGAGCATCTCGGTCCTTCGCACCTCCGACGCATGGTGGGTTCAATTATCCAGCGGCGCATCGAAGATCGACACTTCGGCAACGACAACGGCTGAACTGTTGGCTGACCGTCCTGCCATCGACGCAGCCACACGCGGCACCGACACAGTTGACGTCGAAACGCTCGACCTGATCTCCCCCGTCACCGCGCCATGCCGCGTCGTCGCGCAGATGACCAATTACCGCTCGCACGTCAAAGATTCGGGCATGAACCCCGAGACGGTCCCACTCACGTTCTTCCGCAAAGCATCCGGATCGATCAGCGGGCCAGCCGACGACATCGTCAAACCCGCCCACGTCCAGCTTCTCGACTACGAGGTCGAGATCGGTCTCGTCATCGGAACCTCCCTTCCGGTCGGCACAACCGTCGACGACGCCACCGCAGCACACCATGTTGCTGCGTTGGTGATCACCAACGACGTGTCCGCTCGTGACGTCCAACTCCCCAAAACTCAGTTCTACGAGGCGAAGTCGTATCCCACGTTCACACCCGTCGGGCCCGTTCTTCTGGTACTCGAGGACGGCGACTTCGACCGGTTCGAACAGCTACGTCTGATGTTGCGCGTCAATGGTGAAGTGCGGCAGAACAGCACTGTGCACGACATGATCTATCGCCCGACGGAAGCTTTGAAGGTTCTGAGCGGATTCCAGCGCCTCGACCCCGGTGATCTGGTCCTGACGGGCACGCCTGGCGGTACCGCGTTGAAAGCGCCGCCGAAGCCGATCGAGATCATCGGTTCGCTGCTTCCGCCCGCGGTGAAGTGGAAGGCATTCTTCAAGCGGCAAGCCGGCAATCCCAAGTACCTGAAGGACAGCGACATCGTCGAACTGAACATTGCCACCGACGACGGCATGCTCGACCTCGGTATCCAGCGCACCACCGTCAGGTACGCACAATGACGCCCACTGTGGCCGAAGATCTTCTGTGGCCGACGCTGGACGGGCCCGACGATCTCGCGGACGTGGAATCGGTCCCCCTCGCAGAGCGTCGTCTCCCCGCGAGCACCTACTCGCTTCTCCAACGGGCAGGAGCCATGTGGCCCGAGCGCGATGCGATCGTGGTGCTGCCCGATGCGGCCCGGTGGCAAGAGCCGGTTCGCCGGACCTTCGCGGAACTTCTCGCGGAGGTGGAAGCTGTCGCACAGTTGCTGCACGACAACGGTATCGGACGCAACGATGCTGTCGCGCTACTCTCCCCGAACTGCGCCGAACTTGTCACCGCTACTTTGGCGGCCCAAGCCGCGGGTATCGCGGCACCGATCAACCCCGGCCTGTCAGGACGACACATCTCGAAGCTTCTCGCCCGCGCGGGTGCCCGAGTGGTAATTGCCGCAGGACCGGAACTGGATGGAACAGTCTGGTCCACCGCGTGTGAGATCGCTGCCGACGGCAACGTGACGGCACTGTTTGCGCTCCGACCGACCGGTGCAAGCGGCGAACCGCCGAGTCTGGATCGAATCGACGGTGTACACATCGCATACCTGGCCGATTCGGTTGAACCAGGCCGTCAGTTCACCGGGGGAGCAGCTGCGGTAGACGACATAGCTGCGTTGTTCCATACCGGTGGAACGACCGGAGACCCGAAACTCGCGGCGCACACGCACGGAAACGAAATCGCCAACGCCTGGATGGTGGCGCTCAACTCCGCGGTCGGAAGCGATTCGACTTTGTTTGCGGCGCTACCCCTCTTCCATGTCAACGCCGTTGTCGTCACGCTGTTGGCACCTCTGTTTCGAGGCCAGACCGTCGTGTGGGCCGGACCACTTGGCTACCGCGACCTACCGCTCTACGCCGAGTTCTGGAAAATTGTCGAGCAGTACCGCGTCGCGGCAATGAGTGCAGTACCGACAGTGTATTCCGTACTCGCGCAGTGCACGGTCGACGCCGACATCTCCAGTCTCACCTCGTGCATCGTCGGAGCGTCCTCGCTGCCCCCTGCGGTCAGGGACAGTTTCGAAACCCGCACCGGCGTCCCCCTGCTCCAGGGTTACGGCCTGACTGAGGCGACCTGCGCGAGCGCCCGCAGTTTCGCTGCATTCCCACGACCGGACTCGGTGGGACAGCGTATGCCGTACCAGCAGATCGAGGCCGTTCGGCAAACGGACGCCGGTAGCTGGATACAGTTGCCTGCAGGAGAAACCGGAACCATCGTCATCAGCGGGCCGACGGTGTTCGCCGGCTACGTCTTGGGGCGAAACGAGACTGGCTTCGACCTCGATGGACTCGGGAAGTTGGTCGACGGGTGGCTCGACACGGGCGATCTCGGACGGGTCGACGCCGACGGGTTCGTGCAATTGACTGGTCGCGCAAAGGACCTCATCATCCGCGGGGGGCACAACATCGACCCCGCCACAATCGAAGACGCACTGCTCGCACATCCGAACGTCACGGGCGCCGCTGCGGTGGGGAGCCCCGATCCACATGCCGGTGAGGTACCCGTCGCTTACGTGACCGTCAGCCCTGGCGCCGACGTCAACGTGCCGGAACTCGAAGCATGGGCTCGTGCACACGTCGTAGAACCCGCGGCAGCTCCGAGGACCGTGACCGTTCTCGATGCACTTCCCGTAACCGACGTCGGAAAACCGTACAAAATCGCGCTTCGTGCGAACGCTGCTCGCGTTGCAGCCATCGACGCCTTGAGGGGAACCGTCGACGCATCTCGAATAAGCACGAATATCGTCGATGGATCCGTGGTGGTGGTCATCAGCGGCAGCATCGAGCACTCGTTGATCGACGACCTTCTCGGACGCTATCCGATCGAGTGGCGAATCGACGCCGCGCTATGACCACGCAGCACTATCCGGTGGTCATCATCGGAACCGGTCCTACAGGCATGGTGGCCGCGTGCCTATTGGCGAGGTTCGGTATCGAGTGTCTCGTTCTCGATCGCTGGAACGATGTGTTCGTTCAACCCCGCGCGGTACACCTGGACGACGAAATCTACCGCATACTAGGTGATTTGGGTGTCGCCGACCACTTCGCCTCGATCTCTCGCCCCGGGCTTGGACTGCGCCTGATAGATCGGGACATGCGCACCATCGCGGAGTTCGTCCGTGACCCCGATGACGCCCCACACGGTTATCCTCCGGCGAACATGTTCGACCAGCCCGAGCTCGAACACGTCCTGCGCACAGCGATGAACGGGTACGACACCGTCACGTTCCGCGGCGAGGTCGAAGTCACCGACGTCGCCAACAGGCGTCAGCACGCTGTAGTCCGGTACATCGACCGGACATCCGGCGACCGCCACCACGTCACAGCCGACTACGTACTGGGATGCGATGGGGCGAACAGTACGGTCCGCGCTCGCATCGGTTCCACGATGCGAGATCTGGGCTTCGAGCAACGCTGGCTGGTGATCGATGTCGCCACCGACAGCGACCTGAAGCAGTGGGACGGAGTGCATCAGCTCTCCGATCCCGAGCGGGCCGGAACGTACATGCGGATCGGCGCCAGACGATATCGGTGGGAATTTCGGCTGCACGACGGCGAATCCACGGCGGACTATCCGGATCTCGATTCGGTTCGTCCTCTCATCGCTCCCTGGATTTCGAGCACTGCCGACGCCGATATGGAGCTCATCAGGGTAGCGGAGTACACGTTCCGCGCTCAGGTGGCGGACCGTTGGCGAGACCGTCGAGTCTTCCTGCTCGGCGACGCCGCCCACCTCACTCCCCCGTTCATCGGGCAGGGAATGGGCGCTGGGGTGCGCGATGCGAAGAACTTGATCTGGAAGCTTGCCGGTGTGGTTCGCGGAGTACAACCAGAATCCGCGCTCGAGAGTTACCAGCAGGAACGCGCGCCACACGCCGAATCGATGATCAAGCTCGCGGTGACCGTCGGGTGGGCAATGACCGGAGGTGGGGCTCGATCCGCCGCACTGCGGCAGAAATTGTTCCCTCTCGCTACGCGAATGCCCGGTGTGTCGAATCGGGTAACCGATAGCGCCACTCCAGCACTGCGTAATTCGGCTTATGTGCGGCGAACCCCAGCGCGGCGAGGGTTGGCCGGCACGCTGTGCCCGAATCCAGCACTCGGGGACGGCAGGCGGTTCGACGATGTTGCGCCCGACCAATTCGTCGTCGTGACCCTGACCAAGCCTACGGACGAACAACACCGCGAAATCCAGCGGCGAGGTGCACACGTCCTGGACGTCACCACGTCCTCAGCCCTCGGACGCTGGCTACGTCGCGGCCACGCGGTCGCGGCCATCGTACGGCCCGACAGGACAGTCATGGCCACCAGCCGATCACTCGCAGCACTCCACACAGTGGTGCCCGCGTCTGCCACCCCTGTCGATGCCCGAGGTGGTGCCCTCTCCGGGGCGTCCGTCGAGGCCGCCGTGCCGGCCTCCCGAAGTTAGGAAATGCTGATGGCAACTGAAGTCTCGGTCCCTCAGTACCGAAGCAACATCTACTCCCGATCCGCGATCCTCGATCCCTACCCGCACTACGCTGAACTGCGCGCACTCGGGCCCGTCGTATGGCTGCCCAGACATCGCGCCTACGCCGTATCTCGATACGCCGACTGCAAAACCGTGTTGCTCGACGACGAGACGTTCATCTCCGGAGACGGCGTGGCACTGAACCCGGTGGCCAATCGTCTGGGCCGCGGAACAACGTTGAACAGCGACGGCGACGAACACGCACTCAAACGTTCGGTACTCGCCCACCGTCTCACGCCCAAGGCAGTACGCACGATGAGAGCTGCTGTGGAAGAGAAGGCCGAGCAGATCGTCGACACCGCGTTGGCGAAGGGTCTTGTCGACGGGGTCGACGATCTCGCTACTGCACTACCGACGTCGATCGTACCCGATCTGGTGGGATGGCCCGAGGAGGGACGTGAGAACTTGCTTCGTTGGGCAGGAGCAACATTCGACTCTCTGGGACCGATCAATCGGCAGTCCATCGGAGCAGCCAAGGCCGCTGGGGAGATGATGGCATTCTCCAAACGCGTGGTCCGCGAACGGTCTGTTCTGCCCGGGAGCATGGGTGCCGATGTCCTCACCGCAGCGGACGAGAACAAAATTCCCGAGTCCCAGTGTCCAGCACTGATGATCGACTACTTGGCCCCGTCTCTCGACACCACCATCGGCGCCATCTCGAGCGCACTGCATCTGTTCGCGCACAACCCCGAACAGTGGCAGATTCTCCGAGACGATCCTGACCGAATTCCCAACGCGGTCAACGAAGTGGTTCGGTACGAGTCACCATTACGCGCATTTTCCCGACGCGCGGTCCGAGATACCGACATCGGCGGTGCACCCGTTCCCGCGGGTGCGAGAATCCTGGTGATCTACGCCTCCGCCAACAGAGACCCCCGCGAATGGCACGATCCCGACACGTTCGACATCACCCGAGATGCTGCCCGCCAACTCGGCTTCGGATCCGGTGTGCACGGATGTGCCGGTCAGGGGTTGGCCCGGCTGGAGACTCAAACACTTCTACGCCTACTCGCCCGCCGTGTCGAGCGCATCGAACCTGCCGGCACACCGCGGTGGGCCGTCAACAACGTCATTCATCGGTTCGACCGCCTTCCATTGAAATTGGTTGCAGCAGAAGGGACAACACCATGAAGATCGACATCGACTGGGACCGCTGCGAGGGCCACGGTATCTGCGCCGAACAAGCCCCGGACGTGTTCAGCCTCGACGACGAGGGAGACCTTCACTACGCATACGACGGCGGTGACGTACCGGACGATCTCGCGGCCGGCGCCAGGTCCGCGATCGGGGCGTGTCCGGTCGCTGCACTGCGAGAACAGAAGTGAGTCAGGCGGAACGCCGAGTTGTGATCGTCGGGGATTCCATCGCCGGCTGCACCGCCGCGCGGGAACTGCGCCGACTCGAACATACCGGCCCGATCACGATGATCGGTGCAGATCCGGACGGTTGTTACGCTCGTCCACCACTGTCGAAGCACGTCCTGAAGAATGCTGACGGACAGTCCGAGGCGTGGGACATGTCCGACCTCGACATCACCATGATCGCGTCACCCGCGGCCGGTCTGGATACCGAAGAGCGCGTGCTGCACACCTC
The DNA here is from genome assembly GCF_003641205.1 of Rhodococcus sp. P1Y. Taxonomy (NCBI): domain Bacteria; kingdom Bacillati; phylum Actinomycetota; class Actinomycetes; order Mycobacteriales; family Nocardiaceae; genus Rhodococcus; species Rhodococcus sp. P1Y. Next base: position 1,776,457 of record NZ_CP032762.1, on the reverse strand, counting down.
CGATCTACAACGTATTCCGTACGACGAGTTGATCGTTGCCACCGGTGCCGCCGCCCGTCGCATCGCCGAACCCGGCCTGACCGGTGAGCTGGTGCTGCGAACCCGTGCCGACGCAACCGAACTCGGAAAACGGCTCGACACAGCAACCTCGGCGATCATCGTCGGAGCAGGCTTCCTCGGGATGGAGGTCGCCAGCGCATGTGCCGCCCGCGGCATTGCGGTCACCGTCGTCGATGTCGACGCGCCTCTCGAACGCATTCTCGGACCGTTTCTCTCCGACGCGATTGCGACCCGCACTGAATCCACCCTCGTCGACTTCCACCGACTGGATCGTCCCGCGGTCCTGATCGGCGATCCGGTCGACGGGGTAGATATCTCGGGAGAGAAACTGCACGCCGACCTGGTGGTCACGTGCGCAGGAGAGGTCCCCAGTACGCAGTGGTTGGACGGCACCGGCATCGCAGACGCGCACGGCATCGGTATCGATCGTCGTTGCGCTACAACAGCGGACAACGTCTTCGCAGCCGGTGACGTCACCTATGCGCTCGGCTCCGATACACCGACCAGAACCCCATTCTGGTCCGCTGCCGTCGCGCAGGGCAAAGTCGCCGCTGCCTCCGCCCTCGGCGTCGAGCCGACGTGTGAGCCGACCGACGACTACTTCTGGACCGAAGTCCTCGGCTTGTCCATCAAGGTGGTCGGTCCACTCCCTGCCCAAGGAGCGCCGACCATCCTGGAAGGATCCGTCGACGACGGGGCGGCACTGCTCGAATGGACACACGCCGACGGTAGAAAAACCGTCGTCGCCTACGGAATCAAGAAACCGGTAGGGAAGCTACGACGCCTCGCGTCGGCATAGTCACTCCCTCGACGACAGCATTCCGCACGCTCTTACTGTCGCACAGCATCTTTCCCAGCCCACCAAACTTTAGGACCCCCTCATGCGCCTCTCCACCGCTCCTGCACCTCGAGACAGGTATTCCCTCCTCGAGTATCTCCCCGAAATCGTGGGGGCCGCCCGAGCCGCGATCGGCGTCGCGCACATGATTGCCCCCACCCGCGCGAACGAGCTCCTCGCCGGCCCCGATGCCTCATTGGCCACGACCCGGGCTGCCGCAAGGACATTCGGGGTCCGCGAAATCTATATCGGCGGCGGCCTACTCGCCGCTACGCGCTACGCTCCGAACATCGTGCGTCCTCTGTTACGCGCAGGAGTCGTCGTCGATGTCTGGGATACGGGCGCCTTCGCACTGACCGCCCAGCTGCCCAGGAAAACAAGGATCGCCGGTTGCCTGATCGCCGGCGGATTCGCCATCGCGGGCGCGGTCGCAGACCTCGACAATCGATAGGAATACACGTGAACAGCAACCAGATTCGTCCCCTGCCGGAAAGCAATGGCGACGTTGATGTCGATGTTGTCATCGTCGGGTTGGGTCCGACAGGTGCTACGGCGGCGAATCTTCTGGGACAACGCGGGATCACCACTGCAGTGATCGAACGTGACATTTCGATTTTTCCGCGCCAACGAGCGATAGCGTCGGACGAGGACGCTCATCGTGTCTGGCAGGGGCTCGGATTGTTCGACGACATGCTGACCACCATGTCCGCCGATGTCCGTGTGCATTTCAAACACGGCAACACGACGTTTCTTTCGGTTCCTTCGGCGGAAAGTCGTGACCAGGGTGTGCCGGGTACGGCGTACTACCACCAACCCGAGCTCGAACGCGTTCTGCGCGAAGGAATAGCCAGGTTCCCCTCGGTCACGGTCAGATCGGGCCTCGAAGCTGTCGGTCTGCGTCAGACCGACGATTCGGTCACCACCACCCTCCGTCCTGTCGACGGCGGAGAGGACCAGCTGATCACATCGCGTTATGTGATTGCCGCCGACGGTGGATCGAGCTCCGTGCGCAAGCTCCTCGGTATCAGGTTGCCGGGCAAACACATCGAAGAACCTTGGTTCGATATACAGCTGCGCGCGTGGTACGACCTCCCGGCCAACGCCCCGCTGGATTTCACCTTCATCTCCGACCCCCGTCGGCCGGGTGTGGATTGTCCTTGCCCGATGGGCTATCACCGTGTCGAGTACCGCGTCAACAAGGGTGAAACGGTAGAGCAGCTACAGACCGAAGCGGGCCTCAGGGGTCTGTTGGCGGAACGCGGAATCGACTACGACAAGGTCGAGATATTCCGCAGTTGGGGGTACACCTTCCATATCAGGCAGGCTGAGCAGTGGAGCAAAGGGCGAGTCTTCCTTGCGGGGGACGCCGCGCACATCATGCCGCCGTTCGCAGGTCAAGGCGTATCGTCCGGTGTACGCGACGTCGCCAATCTTTGTTGGAAGCTCGATGCAGTACTCCGCGGCAACGCAAATGCGGATCTGCTGCAAACGTACGAATCCGAGCGACGACCCAACGTCGAAAAGCTGACCAATTTTTCACTTCGGATCGGCCGGATTGTGATGCTGCAGAACAAGTTCGCAGCACGCGTACGTGACGGCTTGTTCCTGACGGCGTCGAAAGCTCCAGGCGTTGCGGGCTTGCTCAAGGGAAACAAACTTAAACCACTGTACGAACTCGGCACCAAGGATGGGTTCTTCGGCGTCGCTTCACCTCGCCACCGCAGCCCGCGTGGGACATTCGTCAAGCAACCGTGGGTGATCGGATCGAACCTCGTGCCCACTCGCCTGGATACCGTGCTTAGCAACCGATGGACCTGGATCGGCTTCCCGGCTGCACCCATCCCACGAGAACTGGCCGAAGCCGGAGTCTCCGAGGTGAAACTCGAGTACGCCTCGGCGATTGCGACGCACACCGTCGCTGCGGGCCACTACGTGGACAGCGAAGGGGTGCTGGAGCGGCAGATGCGCCGAGCGGGCGCCGACGGCTTTCTCGTACGGCCCGACCGATTCATCTACTGCAGCGACCGCGAGTTCGCTCCCGAGGATCACCTGAGGGTGGCCGCATCGGTGGTCGGCGGCCCGCAGCCAGCCGAGAGTCGGACATGATGCTCACCGGACATCATCGGCCCCGTGTGGACGAGGAGTGCGAACGCGGAGCGTGGCAGGTTCACGGTGCATGTCGTCGACTGCCAATCGATATCTTCTTTCCGCCGTCAGGGCCCCACCAGTTTCGATTGGAATTACAGGCACGATCGATCTGCGCACAATGCACAGTCTTGAATCAGTGCAGGAGCTATGCCATCGACCGCCGAGAATCACACGGTATCTGGGGTGGTCTGACTGCCCGTGAGCGGAAGAATCTGACCCCGCGTCGACGGCAACCGCTCGCCGAGGACGTCTTCGGGCACGCATGACTCGCTTTATCGAGAAACACACGATGGGGACAAGGCTATGGTCTCGCGACTGCTCAGAGTTCAGCTGCTGATATTTGTCGTCGTTGCGGTAATCGGCACCGTCTTCATCGGAGCAAAATACGTCCGTCTCGACACCCTACTCGGATACGGCCAGTATCGCGTGACCGCTCAATTTGCCGACTCAGGAGGTATTTTCACCAACGCCGAGGTCACTTACCGAGGGGTGCCGGTCGGGACCGTCGGCGCTTTGTCGTTGACCCGCAACGGTATCGGCGTGGAACTTCTGCTCGATACATCAGGCCCGGGCATCCCGACCTCAGCGCTGGCAGTCGTAGCGAACCGCTCGGCCATCGGCGAGCAATACGTCGATCTACAGCCGACCGGCCAAGACGGCCCCTACCTCACCGATGGGTCGGTCATTGTCACTGCCGACACTCGTACGCCGGTCCCGGTCGAGAACGTTTTGGCTAGCACGGATCAGCTCATCAAGACGATCCCACTCGAGAGCCTCACTACAACGGTCAGAGAACTCGGAGCCGCATTCGACGGCAAGGGCGAAGATCTGGAGGTACTCGTGAATTCACTGGGCACTCTGTCCGGGTCAGCCGACGAAGCACTGCCCCAGACACTCGAACTGATCCGTGACAGCCGGACGGTGCTCGACACCCAGTCGCAGCAGTCGTCTGCGATCGGACAGTTCAGCGCAGATCTGAATTCCGTTACGGCGCAGCTGCGCAGCAGCGACCCTGACGTCCGCCGACTGATCGGGACCGGGACTTCGGCGAGCGACCAGACCGGGGCCCTTGTTGCCGAGGGCGGCCCGGCATTGACCACGACCCTGAGCAACATCGATTCGCTCACGTCTCTGTACGCTCCGAAGGCGTTCGCTCTCAGACCCCTACTGATCTTCTTGCCGTCGATAGCGTCGGCAGCACACACTCTCGTCCAGGGCGACGGATCCATCCATCTCAGTTTCGCCGGCTTGGAGGTGAACAATCCGCCGCCGTGCACCATGGGCTACGAGGGGACACAATTCATTCTGGACGCAGAGAAGGCCACGGATCCAAATTTCGATCCCACCGAGGTGGATTACCCGCTCAATTTGGAGGCGAACTGTCTGACGCCCCAGGGCAGCGTCACCGGCGTCCGCAGTGCCAGTCGCATCGTCTATGCCGACCCGCAGACACCACAGCCATGGGACACCAAACCCAAAGTCGATCCGGACAAGCTCAACCTGAACCCCATTGCGACACAACTCGCGCCGCTGATCGGTGTCACACCACGCTGATCAGGTGGTACACAGTTCGGAACGGAGTTTCTGTCCATATCGTGGGCCGAACAGTAGAGGGAGAATCCATGCCGGCGGCAGCGGGCTTCCCTTAGAGTCAGCGCCATGAGCATCGATCGAGTACCGGTATCAGGCGGATCCATCGCTGTGCAAATTCATACCGGGACCACCGAGCCCGTTCTCGTCGTGCATGGGGTCTCCAGCCAGCGCAAACTGTGGGGCTGGCTGCGCGCGGAAGCGCCACACCTGACGCTTGTCGCACCGGATCTACGCGGGCGAGGTGACAGCGTCGATGTCACCGGACCGTCAGCGCTCGCCCAGCACGCCGATGACCTGAAAGCCGTCGTCGATACGTTGGGGCAGGGCGCCGTGCACGTGTGCGGGATGTCGATGGGTGCGTTTGTCGCGGTGGAGTTCGCTGCCCGATACCCGTCCGCTGTGAAAAGTCTCGTTCTCGTCGACGGAGGCGTTCCGGTAGCACCGCCTGCCGGTCTGACTCGAGAGAACGTAGAGGCTGTGTTCGGAGACAAGATTGCTCGAACTCAGCAGCACTGGAACGCTGTCGAGGACTACGTCGACTTCTTGGTGTCGACCTCGTTGCCGCTGCTCGACAGCAGCGACCCGCTGCTACGGACGTACGCCGAACACGATCTGGCCGACGGGTCGGTTCGACTGTCGACCGCAGCGGTCGTCGCCGACGCCACCGACGTGTTCTTCGGCGACTCGCGGTTCGGTGAACTGACGATGCCGATTCGGTTCCTGCACGCACAATGGAGCGTCGGGGCCGACTCCGAGCCGATGTACTCGCCGCAGGTCATCGAAGGGCTCGACCTGACGTCCGTTCGCCCGATGATGGGACTCGATCACGCCGGGACGATCATGACTTCGGCAGGTGCCTCCGCCGTTGGCGCGATGATCGATGATGCCCTGCGCGAATGATGACTGCGCGCGGCAACCCCTCCCGACCAGCCGCCATACCCGCTAGCAGGTAGTCCCTCTACCGACCAACACCGAACGGCACTGGCTGCCAACACCGTTGCGATGGATACCGAACGAGACGAGCATCGTTGTCGTCCTAGTTCGATTCGTCCCAGGGAGGGAAGCCACCGTGAGCAGACCGTATTCGATCGTCGGCGCAACCGGCGGGCAAGGCGGTGCGGTCGTCGATGCGCTCCTGCTCCGCGACATGCCAGTCCGCGCGGTGGTTCGCCGTGAGTCCGCCGGTGCCGAGCGGCTGCGGGCCCGCGGCGCGGAGATCGTCGTCGCCGACATCACCGATCGCACCTCCACCGCCAAGGCGTTCGCGGACTCCGAAGGCGCGTTCGTCATGACGACTCCCTTCGAGGACGGCACCGCAGCCGAGGCCGCGCAGGGGGCCGCGCTGGTCGATGCACTGACCACTGCGCAGGTACCGCATGTCGTGTTCTCGTCGGTCGCGGACGCCGACAAAAACACCGGTATCCCGCACTTCGAGTCGAAGCTCGAGACGGAGAACCTGCTACGCGCGTCAGGTTTGTCGTTCACCATCGTGGGCCCTACGTACTTCTACGACAACCTCCTCGGCGGGTTGGATCGAATCAAGAGTGGACACCTCGACGTACCACTCCCACTCGACACCCCGCTTCAACAGCTGTCGCGACGCGATCTCGGACGCTTCGTAGCGCTCGTCCTGGCCGACCCGACGAACTTCGGATCGCGACGGATAGACCTCGCCTCCGACGCACCGACACTTCGGCAGATGGCCGCATCGCTCAGCGATGTCTTCCATCGACCTGTGCAACCCGTCCCCGGTCGAGCGGAGTCGATCTCATCGCCCGACATGCAGGCGATGTTCCAGTTTCTCACCGACACCGGGTACGACGCCGACATTTCCTCCCTGCGTGAGAACTATCCCGAGGTCGAATGGCAGACCTTCGCCCAGTGGTCGGCAGGAATCTCATGACGACCACCACGCCAACGGCGCCGACCCGCACGTCGGCGTGGGCACCGCTGCGAAACACTATCTACCGGAGCTTGTTCATCGCCCAGTTGGTCACCAACATCGGTAGTTGGATGCAAACGGTCGGAGCACAGTGGTTCCTGGTCGAACGCGAGGCGTCGACGACCGTCATTGCCGCGGTACAGACAGCAAGTTTGCTACCCACGCTGATTCTGGCCCTGCTGGCCGGCGCATTGGCCGACGCTCTGGACCGAAGAATTCTGCTGATCGTGCTCGGGATCGGCTCGGTCCTCACCGGGGCTGTCCTCACCGCGCTTGCCTGGACGGACACGCTGACTCCGTGGGGGCTCCTCGCCAGCACCTTCGTTCTCGGCTGCTGGGCTTCCTTGTCTGCGCCGGCATGGCAGGCAATTCAGCCGGAATTGGTTCCGCGCGAACAAATTCCGGCAGCGTCGGCGTTGGGAAGCGTCACGGTCAACGGGGCACGGGCCATCGGTCCCGCACTGGCCGGCATCCTCGTCGCGGTCGCTGGTCCGACTTTCGTGTTCGCGATCAACGCAATCACCTTCCTCGCCACCCTCGGCGTACTCATCGCCTGGAAGCGCCCCAAGCGAGAGGTCGCAGCCAGGGAGCGCCTCACCGAATCGATCGTCACCGGAGTCCGCTACATCCGATCCGGCCCTGTGGTTCGACGAATCATCCTGCGCTCTGCCCTGTTCGCATTCCCCGCATCTGCACTATGGGCGCTTCTGCCGTCGGCCTCGTCGTCCGTTCTCGGATTCGGATCCGTCGGATACGGTGTCCTGCTCGGCATACTCGGTGTCGGCGCCGTGATCGGGGTGGCGGTCACTCCCTGGCTGCGGCGGCGCTTCGGCGCGAACACCCTGCTCGCCGGTTCCGCCATCGGCTACGCGATCGGTGTGGCCGCGGTCGTCTGGCTGCCGGTGTGGCTGGTCTTACCTGCCCTGCTGGTGTCCGGCGTCGCATGGATCACGACGCTCACCGCCCTGAATGCATCCATTCAGCTCTCTCTCGCGTCGTGGGTGCGAGCACGTGGGATGTCGGTCTATCTCTTGGTCTTCATGGGTTCTCAGGCAATCGGTTCACTTGCGTGGGGATGGTTGGCGTCGAAGGTGGGAATTGTCGACGCACTGGCTTTGGCAGCCGCTGCACTCGTCGTCGTCGCGGCGAGTGTGTTCGTACTGCCGCTACGGCCTGAGACCGGCGTTCTCGATCGCACGGTCTCGACGGCGTGGCCCACCCCGACCGTCGTGTTCGAGCCGGTTCCCGACGACGGACCCGTCCGGGTGACGGTCACCTACCCCGTCGACGACGCGAACAGGGCCGACTTCGTTTCGGCGATGGTGGCGGTCGGTAAGGCCCGGAAACGGACGGGGGCGTTCACCTGGAGCCTCTTCCGAAGCCTCGACGACGACACGATGGTGGAGCAGTTCAGTGTGCCGTCCTGGAGCCAGTACGAGCGGCAGCGTAATGAGCGGTGGATGGGGTCCGACCACGACGCCGTGGACAGCGCGCTGCAGTTCGTGAAAGGCAACGCACCCGGTTCCGAGAAGCACGACATCGCAATTGCACTGCACGCCCGAAAGTCCGAACCACGAACGGAGAAGCCGTGAACAACGGTATACAGCGAGTCGGAAACGTCTTCTATTTCGCGGACGATCTGACTGCGGCCATCGACTGGTACACCACGTTGCTCGGCACCACTCCGGTGGATGTTCACCGACAGCTGGCCGCTTTCGATGTCGCCGGAACGCGATTGACCGTACACATCAGCGACGAGTACAACCGACCGGCCTTCACAGCGGGCGCTGTGTCCTACTGGGATGTAGACGATCTCGACTGGGTGGTAGGCGACTGCGTTCGTCGAGGCGGCGAAATACACCGCGGACCCAAGAAGGTCTTCACCGGCGAAACGCTCTGCCAGGTGCTCGACCCATTCGGAAACCTGATCGGATTTCGGGAGCCACCGCAGGTGAGCACCGTCGAACCGTCGGCGCCGGGTGACTAGCAACGATGAGTCGCCAACCGCACAGCGTTCGTGTTCCGAAAGCTCCTACTCGACATGACGTTGCCTGCTCGGTGGTGCTCGCAATCGCCTGTACCGTCACCTATCTGGTCCTGGTCGACGGAGTCGGCCCGATCCTTTCGGAGACAAGGGAGTCCAGAGAGATCGGTGCGATGTGGGCCGTCGTATCCACGATCTTCGTGTTTCGGGTGAGCGTGAGCGAAGGACTGGGCGACGCTCGAACCAGGTTGTCCGCGACGGTCATGAGTCTGGTTGTCTGCCTTGTATACCTGTTGATTTTCCCGGTTACCGCCATCGGAATCGGCGTGGTGATCGGAGTGGGAAGCCTGCTGGCCGCGGCGCTCGGTCGTCCGCAGGATGCGGTGCTCACCGGGATCACCTCGACCGTGGTTCTGGTCGTCGCGGACCTCGGCAGTTCGTCGGCTCGGTGGGTGCAGCCGGTACTGCGCCTTCTGGACACAGGGGTTGGTATCGCAGTGGGCCTGGTGGCAGCAGCCCTCGCGGCGTGGGTGAACAAACTCCTGCACCAGCGGGCAAACTAGATTGCCAGCTACGCGAGAACGACCTCGACACCACTGTTCCGGAACTCGTCGCATTGTTTCTGGGTTGCGTCGAAATCGGTGATGAGGGTGGTGCCCGGCGGAATCGGGGCCCACGCGTGAAACGGCGTTTGCTCCGAGGAAGGCCCGGTCGAAGGACACTCGACGCAGTGACGCCTCGGCCAGTGGACCGACAATGCCTTGGCTCAAGTGCCGCAGGGTGCCACCGATGCATTCGACGTGCATCTCGTCGGCGTCGGCGTCGGCCAACGCCTCCAGCGCCGTCAATCCCGCTGCGATGACGGTGAGATCGACGGCGTCGCGCAAGTACTCCGCCATGGCACCGACCGTCGTGCCGGCGTCCAGAAGGACTTTCTCCCCAGGCTGGACGTACTCCGCGGCCTTGGCGGCGATGAGTCGTTGGGCCTCGTACCCTTCGAGCGAGCGCTGCTTCACCGACGCTTCGTGGCGGCTGCCGATGGCAATGGCTCCGCCATAGGTGCGGGCCAGCAGACCCTGCTTGGTGAGGTGATCGAGATCGCCTGATGGTCGAGGCCGTCACCTGAATCAGTGACGAGAGCTCATCCACGCTGGTGAGGCCGGTCCCACGGTCCGATGCGCTCGCAACTACGCATCGGACCCGACCCCGCCGAGGCCAACCGCGACACCGTCGTACTCGCCATGATCGAAACACCACGGGCCTAGCCGATGCCGAAGAGATCTGCGCGGTTCCGGGCCTGGACGGCGTGTACGTCCCAGTATCGGCCGAGCACCTGGCGGCGGCGCGGGCGTAGGCGCACACCTCGTGCGCGAATCGTTCCCGGTTACGTCTCCTGACCAGCTGCGGTCAGCAGATCGTCGAGTGCGCCGTGTGACAAGTCGACTCCAGGAAAGCGAGCGAACTGACCCATCGACATGGACTCGACCATCTTGAGCATGGTTGAGTTCTCACTCGAATCACCTCGTTGGGCGTCGGGCATCTTCGCTGCCATCACGTCCAGGAGCAGTGGGCCGACTACCGGGTGCTCGAACCACTTCTTGACAGTCGAGTCGAGGGTCAAGTCCGACGGGCCCTCGACGTCGCCGTCGAGCCGAAACTGCAGTGTGTAAGCAATGTCGGATGCCGAACGGGCGAGCTGTAATTCGTATGTGCCGGGATCCACCCACCATCGCGATCCCGACGCATCCCAATGTGCAAATACCCGGCGGTCGAGGTCGAACGACAGCGTTCTCGACTCACCCGGTCGAAGCGCAACTTTGTCGAAGGCCGCGAGTTCGCGGATGGGCCTCCGAACATCCGATGGTGCGGGGGCGATGTACAACTGGACAACCTCGGAGCCAACCAGCTGCCCGTCGTTTCGTACGGTGACTCGCGCTGTAGCAGCGTCACTTGCGGTCACCACGATGTCCGGATCGCTGTAGACGAAGGTCGTGTAGCTCAACCCATGACCGAAGGGATAACGCACCTCCCGATTCGTGCTCGTGTAGTAGCGGTAGCCCACGAAGACACTCTCGCCGTACCGCACGACTTCCTGCTCCCCCGGAAAATTGAGGAATGCCGGCGTATCGGACAGGGCCATCGGAATTGTCTCGGCAAGCCGTCCAGAAGGGTTCACCGTGCCGGTGAGCACGTCGGCGATCGCACTTCCCACGGCTTGCCCCAGAGCCCAACCCTCCACGATCGCATCCACCTGGTCGTGCCAGGGTTCGAGCGACACGACGCCACCGTTCGACAGTACGACGACCGTGCGGGCTGCGACTTTCGCGACGGCGTCGATCAACGCGAGGTGAGATGCGGGCAGGTCCAAATGCTCGCGATCGAATCCCTCGGACTGATCCTCCTCGTACAGGCCTACGAAGATCACCGCTACATCTGCCGAAGACGCTGCTTCGCAGGCGGATTCGATCAATTCCTTTGCCGCAGTGACATTGCCGGTCCTGGAGTACCCGGCGCTGTACACGACACGCTCGGCGCCCAACGCGTCTCGAATTTCGTCGAGCGGAAGGTCGACCCTCGTCGGATTGACGTGCGAGCTGCCGCCCCCTTGAAATTGCGGATCCACTGCCAGTTCGCCCAGGACGGCAATCTTCTGACCCCGGCGTAGAGGCAGAGTGTCGGCCTCGTTTCGGAGAAGAACAATCGACTCACCGGCAGCCTTTCGGGCAAGCAGGTGGTGCGCTTCGACGTCCGAGGACCGGTCGTAGTCTGTAGTGATCGCAGTTCGATCAGCAAGGCGGCGAAGCCGGCCGACACTGGTAGCCAAGAGCTTCTCGTCCAAGCTGCCCGCCATGACCGCTGCAACCAGAGCATCTGGTCCCTCGTCACCGGAGCCTGGCATCTCGAGGTCCAGCCCCGCCGTGAGCGCCGCGACGCGATCTTTGATCGCACCCCAGTCCGACACCACAAGACCGTCGAAACCCCATTCGTCGCGAAGGATTTCGGTCAGTAGCCACCGGTTTTCCGAGCAGAACTCGCCGTTGATCGCGTTGTATGCACTCATCACCGACGTCGGCGACGCGTTCTTGACGACGTACTCGAAAGCAGAGAGATAGATCTCTCGTAGCGCGCGTTCGTCCACTACCGCATTCACACGCATTCGATCGGTCTCTTGGCTGTTGACGGCGAAGTGTTTGACCGAGGTTCCGACGCCGGTGCCCTGCACGCCTCGTACGAATGCGACGGCAAGCTCACCGGTGAGACGAGGATCTTCGGAGTAGTACTCGAACGTTCGTCCGCCGAGCGGTGAGCGTTTGATGTTGATCGCCGGCCCGAGTAGTACATCGACGCCGAGGGAGCGCGCCTCCCGCCCGAGCGCCTTGCCTACCTCGCACATCAAATCCGGATCCCAACTCGAAGCCAAACCGGCACCAGGGGGGAAACACGTCGCCGGTTGACTGTGGTTGAACCCTAGGTGGTCGGCCTCACCACCTTGCATTCGGACGCCGTGCGGACCGTCGGCCATGACGATCGAACGTATTCCGGCCCCCTCCACGGACGACCAGAAGTCTCGGCCCGACAACAGGGCGGCGTGTTGGCGAACCTGCATGGAGGTAGTCGAGTCCAGTTGTCGGCTGACGTGATCGGTCATTGCGTTCCTTCTTCGGATCGGTTCGGCTGCAGGGCGTTTTCGAGGTCGGCATGCAGTTCGTCGGAGGCGCCGGGGATGTGATGGAGCACTACGTTCAGGCTCATTGCTGCCGCTTCGGGGGCGGTCCCGTCGATGGGGATGCCCGGCAAGTGTTTGCCGAATACTTCGGTGATGCGCTGCCAAACGATGGGATCAGCGGCAAGTACGTTCAAGTTGGTATGCATGGTGTGGTCGGGAACGGCGATCGGTCGTTCGTACCGCCAAGAGTGGTCGCCTGATCCCACCACAATCTGTGTCGCGTCCGGATGCAACGGAAGCGTGACCTCAGCGTCGATACCCGTCGGCACGCTGACATCGAGGCGCACACTCGATCCCTCCACTTGCCAGCTGACAGCAATATTGCCGTACACCGTCCGATGCCGGGTGGATGCCGACGTCAAGCCCGCACCAGGTTGCGGTGCGATTCGTACACGACGGTAGCCAGGTTCTATCGGTTCGATCCCGCCGACTACACGGTGCAACCACGACGCAATCGCACCAAGCGCGTAGTGGTTCAGAGAAGTCATGCCAGACGGATTGATGGATCCGTCGGGTCGAATCGAGTCCCACCGTTCCCAGATCGTCGTAGCGCCCATTGTCACTGGATAGAGGAACGACGGGCACCGTGTCTCCATCAGCATCGCGTAGGCCTCGACGGTGTGACCGGTGCTCGACAACGCATCGGCTACGAGAGGCGTACCCGCAAATCCGGTCGAGATCATGAAGCCGTTCTCGGCAACGAGCGATGCGAGTCGATTGCCTGCGTGACTACGCTGTTCGTGCTCGAGAATGCCGAAGGCGATAGCGAGGGCGTAGGCGGTCGCCGATTCGTTCACGATGCGTCCGGCCTCGGTGACGTACTCCCGTCGAAATGCAGCACGGACCCGATCGGAGAGTGCTGCATACCGGACGGCATCGTCGTCGTTCCCGACTAGCTCTGCAGTGCGCGCCAATTCGCGCGTAGTCTTACACAGATACGCAGTTGCCACCAGATGGCGGTCTGTCTTGCCGCCCGCGGGATTGTCGATCGGTGCATCGGGGTCGAGCCAGTCACCGAACTGAAAACCGCGGGACCACAGTCCATGCTCATCCAAAAGCGGTTCGACACTGTCGATGAATGCGGTCATCGACGGATAGGCACGTCGGAGAATCTCGAGTTCTCCGTACTCCTGGTACAGAACCCACGGCAGGCTGACGGCGACGTCGGACCACAGCGCGGTGGGTGTGGACGGTGTAGACAGCACATCCGGCACTACCCACGGGACGTACCCCTTGTCCTGCTGCTCAGCTGCAAGATCTGCGAGCCACGAGCCTAGAACTCCGCGAACGTCGAACAGGTAAGCCGCGGTCGGAGCAAATGCATTGATGTCACCGGTCCAGCCGAGCCGTTCGTCGCGTTGCGGGCAGTCGGTCGGCACACCGACGAAGTTGTCACGCATCGACCACACCACATTCTCGTGCAACCGATTCACCAGCTCGTTCGAGGTCTCGAACCAACCTGTCCGTGTCATGTCACTGTGCACAACGATTGCGCGAAGGTCGTCGGCGCACAGGTTGCCAGGCCAACCGTCGACTTCGAGATAGCGGAACCCGTGGAACGTGAAGCGGGGTTCGAACGTCTCCTTGCCCTTGCCTCGCGCAATGAACACATCGGTGGCCTTGGCGGTCCTGACTGTTTCTACATCGAGTTCACCCGCGGTCAGTAGCTCTGCATGCCGCAGAGTAATGGTCGTACCACGGTCGGCTTCTACGGTGAAACGCACCCAACCCGAGATGTTCTGACCGAAATCCACAATGGACCGCCCGCCCGCGTGCGAGGTCATCGATACCGGAGCAAGCTCCTGAGTACGCCGGATCGGCTCCGCACCGGAGTCCATCAGCGACTCCAGGGGCCAGTCGAATGTTTCGACCGCACCCCATGACGAATCGTCGAAACCAGCAACATCCCAATTTTCGGGTTCGAGTCGTGCGTCGAAAACCTCCCCGTCGTAGATGCTGTTAACGCGCAGTCCGCCAGTGCCGGCGCGAAACGACTCGTCACTCACGACGGCAATGGTGTGGTTCTCGTATTCGAGGACCATCTCGAGATACAGCGCTGGTCGATTGGCATAGTGATTGCGCGCGTTCTCCCAACCCAGCCGACCGATCGCCCAACCCTCCCCTACGATCGCACCGACAACGTTGCGTCCCACGGTCAATTGTCGGGTCACGTCGTGACTGCTGACAGCCAGCCGGTGGCGGTACGATGTCCAACCAGGTACCAGCACCTCGTCACCAATCACTTGTCCGTTCAGATGTGGCTCCACGACCCCGATTGCAGTGACGCGCAACGTTCCTCGAATCAAACCGACGCGCACATCGAACTCGCGGCGGAAATAGCTCGCAGGTGCGTCAGGTTCACCTGTCGACCCAGCTGACGTGATGAAATTGGTAGTACCATCAATCATGAAGACTCCCTGCGTACTTCGCAAAACAACCGAACTTCGTCTGATCCGACCCCGCGCTCATCGAACCGAGCGAATCTGCATCACCGCGAACCCTCCGAGCAATGTCACGCCGGCGGCTACCGTGAACAGCAGCGGGTAGTTCTTGGCATCGCCACTACTTCCGATCGCCAGCAACAGCGGAGCCACAAACGGTCCGACTGCCTGTGGGATCGATGTAGCAAAGCCGGTGATTCCCATGAAACGGCCGGCCTCCAACTCTCGCTCCGGAAGCACGTCGAGCAGCAACGCCTGATCGACGGCCGAGAACATACCGATGCCAAGGGCCGCGATCAATGAACCCACTACGAGGGGAGGCAGCCCGTCCGAGTACGCCTGCGTCAGAACGCCGACTGCGAAAAGAGACGCTCCAACCAGGATGAAAATCTTACGTTGACCGAACTTGTCCGACATGAATCCACCCGAGAGCGCTCCCGCTGTGACCGCGACAATGCTCCCCACGCCGAGCGTTCCCATCACACCTGCAACCTGCCCGAGCGTCATGTCGAGTCGGTCGGCATAAAAGAACGCCGTGAATGTTGTGTTGAAGGCAATGCCGAGGTAGAACAAGAACCTCGCCAGCCAATTCAGCGAGTAATCCGGGTATTGGAGCGGGTTGTAGGTGTACCGCGCAAAGGTGTTGCGAACAGTCAGATTTTCCGGGAAAACAGCGCCTCGGGTGTCATTCTCGTGTACGAACATTACGAAAGCAGCTACGAGCACGACACCGATCGCACCGGGCACAAGGAAGAGCAGTAGCGAGTTGCCTACCAGACCACCCGAGAGGATCACGCCGACAACAGGTGCAACCTGGGTGGCAAACCCGGTCAGTCCCGCCACCTTCCCGCGTTGAGATTCCGGCAGACGGTCCGCTGTCGAAATCTGCAAGTTGGCCAGAGTGGTTCCCCAACCCAATTGAGCCAGAATCCATCCCGTCCCGAGAAGGAACACGGAAGGCGCGAGCGCCATCAGAATGAGAGCCACGATCCCGACGATCACCCCGCCGATCATGAACGGTCGTCGTTTGCCGATCCGAGTGCGGGTGCGATCGCTGAGTGTACCCAGCAGGGGCGCAGCGAGCATGACCGCCAGGGCCCCGCTACCGGTGATGTACCCCAGATACTCTTCTCGACCCGGTGCCAATTCTTGTACGCGGACTGACAGCGAAATCGCCACAGGGGTGATGAAAGCGAGGAAAACTCCGAACTGCCCCAATACCTGCAGCCAGATGTATCGCGAATCGACCTCGGGCAGCGTGCGCTCCCCGTCGAGAGGCAGGGACGCGAGGGTTGTGTCCAAGGACGGCGAGTCCGGGACGCTTCCTGGAACAGTCATATCGACTCCATTGTCGGAAAGGTCGCATTCAGGGCGCCAGTGAGCTAGCGCGTGCTAGTGATCAAGGTGACTGGTATTGTTGATCACTAGCGCGCGCAAGTCAAGGAGAATAACCGAGCAGATACCAAGGGGGATCATGACGACTCGGCCGATCGCACGACGGGTGACAGCGACGGATATCGCGCGGTCGCTGGGGATTTCGCGCGCAACCGTAGGATTTGTCCTGAACAACACCCCTGGTCAAACAATCTCGAGCGCTACCAGAGATCGAGTACGTGCCGAAGCAGCCAGATTGGGGTATCGCCCGCACCTCGCTGCTCGCGCACTCGCAAGCGGACGAACCAACATCGTGTTGATGGTCCTGCCGGACTGGCCGATAGAACACAACCTGCGTGCAAATTTGGACGAGGCAACACAAGCGCTGGACGAGGCGGGATATTCGTTGGTCCCCACAACACCTCATCCAAGCGACCACGCGAGACCGTTGTGGGAGACGCTGCAGCCAGACCTTGTCTTGAGCCTCACACCGCTCTCGGCGGAACTCGAGGCCCAGATCCGCAGCGCCGGAGCACGCCTGTTGAATCCGAAGTTGGCCGATGAGGCGACCCTCGGCATACTCGAAGAGTTCGGCCGAGGTCCCGCCCTGCAAGTTGCTCATCTGATCGAATTGGGCCACAAGAAAATCCGATTCGCATCTACGTCGGATGCGCGGTTGGCGGACCTCACTGCCGATCGAGAGCGAACGGCACGTGAGGCATCGACCGTGTTCGGCGCCGATTTCGACACACAAACAGTCGACCACCACAACATCGGGGCCACACTGCGCACGTGGCACGAAGAGGGGGTCACGGCCGTGGCTGCATACAACGACGACATTGCAGCCCTGGTCGTCAGTGCTGCAGTCAGACAGGGGCTGCCGGTGCCAGGGAGACTCGCCGTCATAGGCCACGACGACTCGCCGCTCGCCCGGCTCACAGTTCCGGCTCTGTCCACAGTTCGCGTCGACACCGGTGGAGTTGGCCGTTACATGGCGGCACTCGCATTGCGGGAGATCGGAGACGTCACCATCGGCATAGCCGAACCGCCGCCCATGCACGCGCCCCAAATCGTAATCCGAGAGTCGACTGTGCCGGTGAAACCGTCCTCGACGGTACCCACCGCCTGACGTGCCCGCGACAGTGAACGGCGGGACGAGCAATCGCCATGCGCCACACTAATGTTGGGCTCGCACCATATCCAGCGCCAGCTCACAGTACCGATCGGCCATTTCCTGCGGTGATACTGGGCCGGAGTCCTTGTACCACATAGAAATCGTGAATCCCATGGTTATAAGTGCACGGGCAGCGTCTTGCGGATGTGGCGTGTCGAATTCGCCGCTGCGGACACCACGGGCAATGATGTCGCGGAAGAGCATCTCCTGCTCGTCTCGGAGTGTGACGACCAATCGGTGGCCCTCGCGGTCCAGGCTGCGGAGCTCACTGGCACCGATAATGCCCTCTTGCCGCCTGGTCGCATGGAAGATCACCCACGCCGTCACCAAAGCGCGCAATCGGTCGACGGAGCCATTGTCTGCCTGCAGCACAGCATTTCGGGTAAGGGAGATTGTCTCCTTCAGAATGGACACCATTATCTCTTGAAGGATTATCTGCTTCGACGCGAAGTGGTGATAAATCGACGCCACCGTCATGTCGGCTCCCTTCGCGATATCCCTCATGGTGGTTCCGAAGT
This sequence comes from Rhodococcus sp. P1Y, assembly GCF_003641205.1. Taxonomy (NCBI): domain Bacteria; kingdom Bacillati; phylum Actinomycetota; class Actinomycetes; order Mycobacteriales; family Nocardiaceae; genus Rhodococcus; species Rhodococcus sp. P1Y. Next base: position 1,758,658 of record NZ_CP032762.1, on the reverse strand, counting down.
ACCCGCGTTCGGTGAACAAACTCATTGCCGACGAGAGAATCGCGTCTCTTCCGTTTACGGCCATCAACTCTCTCCCGAGGTTCGTATTCGGTCGGTGACAGGTACCGACCGAATACGAACCCTATCGGACCGGCGAGATCACCATGTGCGCTGATCCGCGACTCTCGATCGCCGCCGCACACCCATAAGTGCGGCAAGGCCTACCAGCGCGCAAACCATCACGAAGAACGCCGGAGAGAGCACCAACCCCGTGCGGTCGATCAACCAGACTGCTGCCAGAGGTGCTGTACCTCCGGCAATCACCACACCGAGATTCCATCCCATAGCCACACCGGTGAACCGAAGATCTCGCTCGAAGAGCAGAGGCAACAGTGTGTACGCGCCGACTTGAGTCCCCACGGTGTTCACCATGACGAGTAGGTAGGCCACGGCTGCGATGAAGATTCCATGATGCATCACCGACATTGCCGGCAGTGTGAGCGCCAAGAAGCCCACCAGGCTCCACGCCATGAAGCGCATGCGCCCAATTCGATCGGCGATTCGGCCGCCGATAGGCATGGCGAGCGCCACCAGCGCGATGACCCCGAATGCGGTCCAATACGCCGTTGTTCGCGAATATCCCAATTGTGTCGTGAGGTGAATCGACATGTACGTAAGACCGATGTACGCGGTCCCGTTGCATGCCGCGCTGATACCGGTCGCCTGCAGCAACGCCAGGGGCTGACGTCGGAACAATTTGACGATCGGCGCATGATCTTCCTTGACCCCGGGGCCGTGTGCGACGTGGGTTTCCTCTACTCGCGTTCGAGCCCACAAGCAGAAGAGAGTCAACGGGAGCGCCAGCAAGAAGGGAATCCGCCATCCCCAGGACTGCAGTTGCTCGTCGGTGGTCAATGCGCTGGTCAGACCAGCGATGCCGGCAGCAAGGGCGAATCCTCCGGTGGATCCGAGTGGCGTGAACGCTCCATACGTCGCTTTGAGGTGGGCGGGCGCAGATTCGGAGATGAACGTGGCCGAACCACCGACTTCGCCGCCCGCCGAGAACCCCTGCATCAGCCTCACCAACAACAGCAACACACTCGCCCAAATCCCCACTTGCCCGTGCGTCGGCAACAACCCCATGGCCATACTGGCAAATCCCATGCAGATCAACGTGGCCAGCAACGCGGTCTTACGTCCGAACCTGTCGCCCACGTGGCCGAACACCACACCGCCCAGCGGACGCATCAAGTACGCGGTTGCGAATACTGCTAGAGAGGCCAGCAAGGACGTGGTGGGGTCACTACTGGGAAAGAACAAAGGTGCCACGACCACCGCGAGGTAGCCGTAGAGGCTGAAGTCGTAGTACTCGATGAGTGTGCCGACTCCCCCTGCTATGGCCGCTTTCCTCGCCTTGCGGTGGTCTGCCTTCGTCCACGGCGCGTTCGAAGATGTGGTCGCGGTCGTGCGATCGGTCATGGCTGCTCCTCAGCATCGGAAATAGCTTCGTGGGAGATATAGGTCACAGTTTCGATACTGTGCCAGACGAACGTACGATCGGCAAACAATGAAAATCATCCTTTAACCCCGAACCATTGTTCGAGGATGTCCGCCTCTGTACAGGGTCGATTAACGAAGCTCATCACCGGCTTGACTAGTCGAGAGCATTCCATCATGCTCAAGTTAACCGAACGTACGATCGGTTGTCGAGAGGGGCAACATATGAATTACCCACAGGCCGGTGCGCGTGCACCCGTAGCCAATCGCGAGGCCAGCCTCGACGTGCACGCCCTGACTGCGTACTTGCAGAAGGAGCTTCCCAGCGGCGTCGTGGGAGAGTTGACCGCCGAACTTCTGAGTGGTGGACGTTCGAATCCCACCTATCGGTTGGACGATGAGAAGCACTCATGGATCTTGCGCCGTCCACCGTTCGGTACCGTTCTCGACAGCGCTCACGACATGTCCCGCGAGTACCGCGTGATGTCGGCTCTGGCAGATACCGCCATCCCCGTGCCCACGACCGTGTGCATGTGCGAGGACGGCGGCGTGCTGGGTGCACCGTTCTACTTGATGGATCGACTCGACGGGATCACACTGCGTTCCCCCGAGGATGCCGCATCGTTGAGTATCGAACAGCGAGCGTCACTGGGTGCATCTGCCGCACAACTACTTTCGGAACTACACCTCGTCGATACCGACGCCGTCGGACTCGAAAATTTCGGCCGACCGAACGGCTACACCGAACGCCAACTCCGACGGTGGGCGGGGCAATGGGATTCATCGCGGACACCTTTGGTGGAAGATCTGGTCTCCACCGTCGACGACCTGTTCGAAGCCCTCACTCGCTCGCTTCCGCAGACCCGATCCGTCGGTCTCGTGCACGGCGACTTCAAGATCGACAATCTCATGGTCTCTCGCGAGGACCCGGGCAAGGTACTCGGTGTGCTCGACTGGGAGATGTCGACCCTCGGCGACTGCACGGCCGATCTCGCTGTCATGCTGAGTTTCTGGGACCAACCGGGCGAGGAACCGAATCCGATCACCGGTGGGTTGACGGCCCTCCCCGGATTCCCCAGCCGTACGGACATTCTCACCATCTACGGAGCGCACCACGATGTCGACACGGTCTCGTTGGAGTGGTATCTCGTGTTCGCGGATCTGAAGATCGCAATCATCCTCGCGGGCATCCACGCCCGGTACCAAAAGGGTCAGACCGTGGGCGACGGATTCGACGACGTGGGTGCGATGGTCCGTCCTCTGGTCGACCGAGCACAGCATGCCGCCAGAACCTCATCCATAGCGGCATTGCGTTACTGAGTCCGCACTCACCGTGATCCAGAAGGGCACTAACCATGGACTTTGCACACACCGCAAAAGTCGAATCGCTGCGCAAGAACCTGATCCACTTCATGCAGAACTCTGTCATTCCTTCGGAAGTCGCTGCAGCCGAGCATTTCCGGTCGAATTCAGACTACTGGGGGCCTTCCCCAGTCATGGCCCGGCTCAAGCCCGAAGCTCGCGAGATGGGTCTGTGGAACCTGTTTCGTGCAGGTGACGAGAACACGCCAGGCCTGACCAACCTCGAGTACGCACCACTTGCCGAGCTCACCGGATGGAGCCCGCTGATCGCTCCTGAGGCGTTGAACTGCTCGGCACCCGACACGGGAAATATGGAACTATTGAATCGCTTCGGCACCGACGAGCAGAAGTCGACATGGCTCGAGCCCCTGCTGGCTGGAGATATCCGATCATGCTTCTCGATGACCGAACCAGCTGTCGCCAGCTCGGATGCCAACAACGTGTCCACACTGATCGAGGACGCCGGCAGCGATTGGGTCATCACCGGGCGGAAGTGGTGGACAACAGGCGCATTGCGGCCAGAGTGCGCAGTCGACTTGGTCATGGGAGTGACCGACCCGGACGCTCGACAGGGGCGCAGGCACAGCATCGTTCTGGTCCCGATGGATTCGCCAGGCCTGACAGTACTCAGATCGACGTCGGTGCTGGGGTACGACGACCGCCAGGAAGGCGGGCACGGCGAGCTGGTGTTCGACGGCGTCCGAGTTCCAAAAACGAATCTGCTCGGTCCGCGGGGCGAGGGTTTCTCGGTCGCCCAGACCCGGCTTGGGCCTGGACGAATCCATCACTGCATGCGATTGATCGGCATGGCCGAACGTGCGATCGCACTGATGACTCGTCGCGCACAAGAGCGCGTGGCTTTCGGAACGCCTCTTGCAGACAAAGGCGTAGTACAGCAATGGATCGGCGAAGCACGAGTCAATGTCGATGCCGCCAGACTCCTGGTCCTCAGAGCCGCATGGAACATGGACGTCAACGGTGCCAAAGCCGCCCGCCACGACATAGCAGCAGCCAAGATCATGACACCACGCGTTGCTAAGAGCGTGGTCGACAACGCAATACAGCTTTTCGGCGGTGCCGGAGTTTCACAGGACACCACACTTGCCATGATGTATTCGCAAGCCCGCTTCCTGCAAATCGCAGACGGGCCGGACGAGGTGCACAGCCGCTCTCTCGCCCGCACCGAACTTGCTGCCGAGCCCGTGCTGAGCGTCGTCCGATGAAATACAACACGCTGACACTGAGCGAGCCCGCCCCGGGCGTTGTGCTGGCAACACTGAATCGGCCACACCGATCCAACGCGATCACCTTCGAGATGTTCGACGAGTTCGTACGCCTCCAGAGGGAGGTCGATGAGACTCCCGACGCGCGAGTGCTGATCTTGACGGGATCCGGACGTGCTTTCTGCGCCGGCCTTGACCTCGACCACGTCGCGGAACTGTCGGCCATGTCGGCCGAGGAGATGCTCGTCGGCCAAACTCATTGGGCCGCATCGGTTTCTGGATTTCACACCATGGCTACACCGGTCATCGCAGCAGTCAACGGTGCGGCCGCCGGAGCCGGAATGGGGTTGGCCTTGGCTGCCGACATCCGCATCGCCTCGTCAGCCGCTCGATTCAACGCAGCGTTCGTCAAAGTCGGCCTGTCCGGCGGGGACGTCGGAAGCTCCTATCTTCTGCCGCGGATCGTCGGCACCGGACCCGCCACCGAGATCCTGCTGACCGGGAACTTCGTCGACGCGCACCATGCGTATCGCATCGGCTTGGTTACCAGTCTGGTCGAACCAGAGGACCTGCTCGGCCGAGCCCTGGACATCGCGCTCACCATCTGTGCAAACAGCCCGATCGGGATGAGACTGACCAAGGACGTTCTTCGGATCAATGCGACAGCGCCCTCGCTGGACTCCGCTCTTTCGGTCGAAAACCGCAATCAAGTGCTCGCCACCCGCACGAGCGACATGACCGAGGCGTTGAATGCGTTCCGCAACAAGCGTGCACCGGTGTTCACCGGGCGATGACCACCCGAGACAGGAGTGTCGACATTACGATCACTACGGAGTTCACCCGCCTCTTCGGCATCGACCATCCGGTCGTCTGTGGCGGGATGACCGGGGTGGGGACTGCAGACCTGATTTCCGCGGTCGCGAACGCGGGAGCATTGGGATTCATCACTGCTCTGACTCAACCCACGCCCGACGCACTCGCTGCGGAGATAGCGAGGTGCAGAACCATGACGGACCGGCCGTTCGGAGTGAATCTGACGATTCTTCCGTCGCTGGACCCGATACCCTACGCCGCTTACCGCGACGTGATCATCGACTCAGGGGTGAAGATCGTCGAAACCGCCGGCGCGAATCCTGCTGAATACATGCCCGCCTTCAGTGCCGCGGGAGTGAAGGTCATTCACAAAGCTGTGAGCGTGAGGCACGCGATACGCGCCCAGGCGCTGGGAGTCGACGCCGTGAGCATCGACGGATTCGAGTGCGCAGGACATCCAGGCAACGACGACGTCCCTGGTCTGGTGCTCATACCCGTTGCTGCCCAGGCTCTCCAAATACCAGTCATCGCCAGCGGCGGTTTCGCCGACGGTTCCGGCCTCGTGGCCGCTCTCGCTCTAGGTGCTTCTGCGATCAATATGGGCACCAGGTTCGTCGCGACCGACGAGGCTCCGGTTCACGACAACGTCAAAAATCAGATCGTTGCCAACGACGAACGCGCAACACGCATCGTCTTTCGCGAGTTCGGCAACACCGCCCGTGTAGCACGGAACGGAATCTCGGACGAGATCGCGGAAATTTCCGCTCGCGACGGTGCAACTTTTGCAGACGTTGCACACCTTGCTTCCGGAAAGCGGGGTCGTTCCTCCGTTCTCACCGACGGCGACATGGAGGGCGGAATGTGGTGGGCCGGGCAATCTCAAGGGCTGATCGGCGAGGTGGCCTCCTGTGCAGAGGTGATCGATAGGATCATCACCGATGCCGCCCGAATAATCGCCGGCCGGCTCGCTACATCGCTGAAAGGTTCCCATGCACCGGCCTGAGGAAGACACGATGTCGACGGTACGTCGAGCCCGACAGCAGTCGATCGGGGACATCCCACGCAGAACCGCAAGGCGGTTTCCGAACAAGACCGCGATCGTCGACGGTGACACCAGGCTGACCTTCGCGGAATTCGACGAGCGGATCGACCGTGCCGCAGCAGCGCTCACAGAAGAAGGGTTCGGCAAAGGCGATACCCTCGCCCTGCTGAGTCGCAATTGTTGGCAGTTCCCGGTTCTGACGTTCGCGACAGCACGGATCGGGATGGTGTGCGTTCCGATCAACTTCATGCTCAACGACAACGAGATCGCCTACATTCTCGACCACAGCGAGGCAACTACTTTCGTTGTCGGACAGGGACTCACCGATGTCGCCGCCCGCGCGCTCGCATTGTCCAAGGGCCGGGTGCGGCTGACTGCGACAATCGGAAGCACTGACTCCCCTTCGGGCTGGTCGGCGGTAGAGGACTGGATGGACAGTCTTGGCGCAGTACCCGACTTGACTGTCGAGGACGACGATCCGGTTCGGTTGATGTACACCAGTGGCACCGAGTCTCGCCCCAAAGGTGCTGTGCTGTCTTCGCGCTCACTGATGTGGCAGTACATGAGCTGTATCGTCAGTGGAGAGATGAACGCCGAGGACGTCGAAGTTCACGCCCTGCCGCTGTACCACTGCGCTCAGCTGGATAATTTCCTCAGCACCGACATTCTTCTGGGCGCAACGAGCATCATTCTCGACGGGCCGAACATCGAGGCGCTCCTGCACACGATCGAATCCGAGCACGTCACCAATTTGTTCGGTCCTCCCACCGTCTGGATCGACCTTCTTCGTTCACCGTTGTTCGAACGCACAGACCTGTCCTCGCTCCGCAAAGGGTACTACGGTGCCTCGCCGATGCCGGTCGAAATCCTGGCCGAGATGACCAGGCGACTACCCGACGTGTCATTGTGGAACCTCTACGGACAGACGGAGATGGCCTCCGTTGCGACGATCCTCGGACCCGCCGACCAGGTCTCCCATGCCGGGTCAGCGGGCTTACCCGCCCTCAACGTGGAGACGGCGATCGTCGACGAACGCGACCACCCACTCCCCTCCGGTGAGGTCGGCGAAATCGTGCATCGTAGCCCGCAGGCCACCTCGGGCTACTTTCGTGCTCCGGAGAAGACCGCCGAGGCATTTCGCGGTGGCTGGTTCCACTCCGGCGACCTCGGATACCTGGACTCGGATGGATATCTGTTCGTCGTCGACCGAAAAAAAGACATGATCAAGTCGGGCGGCGAGAACGTGGCAACCCGCGAGGTCGAAGAAGTTCTCTATCAGATGGACGCCGTCGCCGAGGCTGCGGTGTTCGGGATCGCTCATCCTCGCTGGATCGAAACCGTCGCTGCGGCGGTGGTGCCGCGCGCGGGACGGGATCTTACCGAATCCATGGTGATCGACTATTGCCGAACTCAGTTGGCAGGGTACAAAGTTCCCAAAATCGTGCACGTCGTCGACGGCTTACCCAAGAATCCGAGCGGCAAGATTCTCAAGCGAACACTTCGCAACGAATTCGGCGCCACCGCGACGTCCTCACCCCACCGCACTGTCGACGGCTGATGTATCTGCACTCGATCGACCCCAAGTCGCGACTCGCACTGCTTATTCGGGACTCACATGCCCGGTGCCGGGTCCGTCGCCTGCGGCCGTAGCTCAGTACCCACACCGGCGGCCAACAGTTCTCGCGCATCCGAACGTCCGTCCAGCAAACGTCCGACGCGTCGACTCACCCGCCAGTGATTCCCCTCCCTGACCAATTCCCATCTGTTGGCCGTAATACGCAGAACTTTGAAATCCGCTTCTGTACCAGGGATCTTGATCACGAGCTGACTGTGACCCGTCGCTACCGCACGATCACCACAGAGCTCGATACGCGGCACGCTCATCATGTGAGCCGAGCCGTTCATGATGAAGTTCTGATGTAGCTCACCCTCGATCATGGACTTCACATCGCCTCGTCCATCGAGTATTCCGGAATCGACGTCGTACACGCCATCCTCCTGCCATAATTCGGATGCTGCATCGGCGGAACCACTGTCGACGGCCGGACCATACGTCGACAGCAACTGCAGAATCTGCCATTTGTCTTCCATTGCCTCGACTCGCAGGAATAGTGCGTCGAGATCGGGTTGCTGCCGTTCCATGAACTCCCTTTCGGTCCGTCTTGTCACACACACTATGGCCACGCCCCGTACGAGAAACCGAAACTTCCATCCAGAGAGACAAATCCGTCCAACGAAACAATTACTGTTCGTTGGAGCCGCGACGTGGTACTACTCGGTCATGCATCTGGGGATCACCACGCCTGCAGTGACTCTCTTTCCCGGCGCATGTTCCCCGTGGGAAGAGACTGCCGGTATCGACGACATTGCTCGCATCGCCTTCACAGCAGATCGACTCGGCTTCAACCACATCACCTGCAGCGAGCACGTTGCGGTTCCCGCCGACATCGCCGCGGAACGCGGGGGCACCTATTGGGATCCGCTCGCGACGCTGGGATACCTTGCCGCTCGGACAGACCGCATCCGACTCGTGACACAAGTACTGGTACTGGGATACCACCATCCCCTGGAGATCGCCAAGCGCTATGGCACTCTGGACGTGGTAAGCGGCGGCCGGTTGACCCTCGGACTGGGCGTCGGAAGCCTGAAAGAAGAGTTCGACCTGCTCGGCGTACCGTTCGAGGACCGCGGCCCCCGCGCAGACGATGCCTTAGCTGCATTACGCGCGGCGTTGTCGAGAACGCAACCGGAGTATCACGGCACCTACTATCGGTTCTCGGACTTCGTCGTCCAACCCCATGCGGCCCAACCTCGGGTTCCTCTGTGGGTAGGCGGGCGAACCCGCCGATCGCTCAGACGTGCAATCGAACACGGCGACGGGTGGGTACCGTTCGGACTCTCGCACCCGGATCTACGGTCGATGCTGGCCACGGCAGACGTGCCTGCACGTTTCGAGATAGTGCTCTCGGTTGGAGCACAACTCGATCCGATCGCAGATTCCGACGGCGCGATCTCTGCTCTACGCGAAGTGTCGAGGGCCGGGGCGACGATTGCGGGAGTCGGCCTCAGTGCGCGCGACGCCGATCACTACTGCGAGCAAATGGTCCGCTTGCGCGAGATCGCGCTCGACGAGGGTCATGACTTCCCCGATAAGTTCGAATCACCTCCCGGTCAGTAGGATTCGCGCTTCCATCGGCAGTAGATCGACGTAATCATCCTTCGATGACTTCCATAACGCTTTCAGTGGCCGAACAACTCAACGCCATCGAACAAATCAAGCGAACGTTTTCCGCTCGATTGCGGTGCATGGACACCAAGCAGTGGCACGTTTACCCGACACTGCATACCACCGACGTCATATCCGAGACATGGGGTGGAATTCCCGTCGACCGCCAGCCGAAAACGGATGGTGTCGCAAATCGAGTCGTCGGTAACGAGCGGCTGGGGAAGACCATCGAGGCGTTCTTGGACGGCGAGAAGAAAATCACCTCGGTACATCATGCCCATACACCCGAGATCGAGCTCACCTCGGACACCACGGCGACTGGCATCTGGGCGATGGAAGACAAGCTGTGGTGGTCCAAGGCCGACGGCACAGAGGAACATCTGCACGGTTACGGCCATTACCACGAAGAGTATCGCAACGTCGATGGGAAGTGGCTCATCAGCTTCCGCAGCCTGAGCCGGCTCCGCGTCGACGAGACGCCACACTTTCACGACGCCGTTACGGCGCTTGTGCGAGTCCTGTCCGACTGATTCGCGTGCGCCCAGTCCGATCGCACGAGTACTTGCCACCCTGGGGGCTCATAGAATATCGAGTGACTCGCTTCACATTTGTCCGTGTTCATGACACTATTCCTATTAGAAAAACACTGCATGAGCCTTCGTGGCCGGTGCAGGGACCTTCGTGGCGATGGGATGGTGTTCGATGAGCCAACTGATGTGTACCGACAATGACGCACCGGTCGCACTGCTGGATCGGGTGTCTTTGGTTCTGGACGCGTTCGACGGACGCGGAGAGATGACGCTAGCCGAGGTCGTGGAGGTAACAGGGCTCCCCCGCTCGTCTGCCCACCGAATACTCGAGCACCTCTCTCAGCTTCGATGGGTCACCCGCGACAAGCGGTCGTACTCACTCGGTACCCGCCTGATGGAATTGGGTCACATCGCGCTCAAACAGGATCCGCTGCACATGGCCGCACGGCCGCATCTCGAGACACTTCACCGAAGTACCGGCCTTGTCGTGCACCTCGCGGTACTGGACCAAGGCTCCCTGCTGTACCGGGAAAAACTGGGCGGCCGATTCGGCGCAGCCGTGCCGACCCGCATCGGTACACGGCGCCCTCCAGAGCGCACTGCGCTCGGAAAAGCGCTGCAGGCCTATGCAGGCGAAGCCGGCGCAGAACACGACAAGATCAGAGATGTGGGGCTCGCCTTCGAGCGTTCCGAGTCCGTTCCGGGCTATGGATGTATTGCGGCACCAGTCGGCCCACTGGGTCAGGCCAAAGCTGCCATCTCGCTCTGCGGGCCGCTCACCCACCTACCATTCGATCGAGAACGGTCGAATCTGGTCCGGCTTGCGGCGTCCGCGGTATGGCGCGATTGCAGGTCGCAGGTAACTCCGGTCCTGCAGGACAGAACGCATCGTTCGCGCAGCTACGGGCGGGCGTTGCACCCGGTTTAAATCCTCGAATACCCCTGCCCTACAGAGTAATTACGTTATCGGTGTTTCCATCTTCCCGGCTTGATCGGACGCGGCATCCCCATCGGATCCACCGTCGACCGTGCGTAGTGCTCGGCAGCGTCGTCGACAAGCTCGATCAGGTCACGGGCGAGGTCTATTTCAGCCTGGCAGTAGCGGCCGGCCCACAGCAGACTCATTCGCGAGTAAGCCCACCCGGGTTCGTCCTTCGAATGGTCGGCATGTTCGGCTGCTCGCCGCTTCTTGTCCTCCATGTTGGTGATGTGCTCTTCGAGTACGACCTTGAGGTGCTCGGGCTCATGGAGATGGCCCATCCACATTCGCAGAAGCACGCTGTGCTTGAGCACGGGATCCTCAACCGGCGCCAGCCTGGACCAGGCCGTGACGGCTCGGAGGCCGGAATCGGTGATGGAGTACATTCTGCGACCGCGTTCGCCATGCTCGGCGACGTCTCGGTACGAGACGAAGCCCTGGGTTTCGAGTTTCTTCAACTCTGTATATACCTGACTCACCGAGGGGCTCCAATAGAAAAATCCGATGCTCCAGTCGGCCCATTCTTTGAGATCACTGCCGGTCAATTCCTCACCGAATGTGAGCATTCCGAGAACCGCCCAACTGGTGGCAGGCAGAGTCGGGTAGGAGTGCGGATCAGACTGGGCCATCGCGAAAGGGTACCAAGTGCGCCGATCAATTCGATTGAGTGGGAACATATGTTGCAGTTCCGAGGTCGCGGAACGAGACTTACATTCTGCGCAATCGATTTCAACGGAAGGCACTCTCATGACGATGCAACAGCTGGATTGCGGACACTGCGGGCGAGGCGTGCTGGTCGAAAAGTTCAGTGCGGCGCACACCACGGTGCAATGGACAGACGACGCCGCCGACTGTCCACGGATCGCATCCGCACAGCGTGGCCTCGGGGACTCGGGCCGAACGTGCGATGCGCTTCGCTCGACCATCGACGAAGCTGTGCGTAACAAGGTATTGGTCGAAACCACTATAGAATTGCCCGAAATCGCAGGATCGGGATCCCGCTAGCCGCAAGTTGGCAACCGGTTCCCGTTGGATGAGACACTCGACCGCAGCACGCACAGCACACCAATAGGCTGCGTGAATGACGCTTACACCTGCTCCAGCTTCAATCCAGCGCGCCACCGTCGAGCGGTACCTGGAATTGATCAACTCCGGTACGGCCGAGGCCATTGCGGCGTTGTACACCGCCGACGCAACCGTCGAAGATCCTGCAGGCACTCCACCCAAGGTCGGAAGAGCCGCGATCGCGGACTTCTACGAGGGTGCCGCGGCACTCGATTGCACCACAACGTTGTTGACGTATCGCGAAAGCGGACAGACGGCTGCGTTTCATTTCCGGGTTTCGACGAAACTCCCCGACTCCACGGTCGACGTGTCCCCCATCGACGTCATGACGTTCGACAAGGACGGGAACATCACTTCGATGAAGGCAATATTCTCCGAAGGTGACTACGAGATCAAGTAGTCACCCAGGCTGGCTCGAGGCGCTGCGAATTGCTGTCAATCAACGACCGGAAGCGTGCGAGACATCCTGCTGCAAGTCGTTGGTCACACACGCATCCCAAACATCGCGCGCCGCCACTCGAACCACCCCGCCCAACTGCTTGAAATTCATTTCTTGAACCGGGCCGCACAGCGAGATGGCAGAACGATTGCCGTAGAAGTGGTCGGCGGGGCCGATCGACGCAGCTACACAACCGATTCCGAGTAAGGTCTCCTGCCGATCGATTGCGACACCGCGCTCTCTGGTTCGCTTCAGCTCCGAACTGAGCTGCTCCAGGTTGGAGACGCTGAACTGGGTCACTGCACGCATGGGGCCCTGCAGATCCTCGGTCACCGACTCCCACGGCCGATTGGCAAGCATTACTTTGCCAATTCCGGTCACATGGGCTGGAAGCCGCGCACCGACACGGGTCGGCAAGCGTAGAGGCGTCGAACCAGGTATCCGGTCGACATAGAACACCGAATCTCCCTCGAGATTGGCAAGGTGCACTGTCATACCGGTCGTGTGCGCCAAACGGTTCAGCACCGGGAGCGCGGCGATCCGTAACCTGTTCTGACTCAGCGCCCACTGGCCGACCTCGTAGGCACGCGCACCCAACTCGTACGTGTTGCGGTCTCGCGCGAGCCAGTGGGTCGCGGTCAGTTGTTCCAGAAGCCGATGGGCCGTCGAGCGTGGCATCCCCGTACGGCGGGTGACTTCGGACAGCGTCAACGGACCTGCGTCGCGAAATGTTTCGACTATCGAGGAGATCCGATCGACGACCGAAGCAGGATCGCTGTCATTGCGGGTCGTTCTCACCGCGGCCTCCGATCTTGTGACTTCCACCACCCTAACCAACAGGGCAGTGGTACGCCACTATGGGAGGTCAGCGAGTTGTGTGGACGTCGAAACGTTCCATCTCGACGTCCACACAACAGAGGGGGACCACAGTCGCGGTGCCGTGAACTCACTCGAGCATGTCTGTCACCGCCCGAAAGGCGAACACCATGGCGGTACCGAGCGGAACCCCTGGGCCCGGATAGAACTTGCCGGTGAGCGATGCTGCCGTGTTCCCAGCCGCGTACAGACCAGGAATGACCCCGCCGCTCACGTTCCGAACGCGCCCCTCCGTATCCGTCTCGACCCCGCCTTTCGTTCCTAGATCGCTCGTGACGATCCGGGCAGCGTAAAAGGGTGCGGTATCGATCGGCCGCAATGCAGCATTGGGTTGATCAGGTCCCGCGGGCGGACAGAAGAACCGATCGTACGGATCCTCGCCGCGAGCGAAGTCCTCGTCGATCCCCTTCTTGGCGAAGTCGTTGAATCGGGCCACGCTCGACATCACTGCGTCGATCGGGACTCCGATCTGGGCCGCGAGCGCATCGAGGGTGTCCGCCTGGACCCACGTGCCAGCGGCAAAGTGGTCCTGGGCAGGTACCTCCGGAATCGACATCGCCGGAAGAGAAGGCCCGCCCTCGCGTGAATCGAATATCAAGAACGATGGCACTGCGGGGACTTTCTCGTCTCGAGCAATCATCGCCCGACCGAACTGGTCGTAGGGCAGCGATTCATTGAGGTAACGCTCGCCGGCCGAATCGACCAGAACACCGCCGCGTACGCCCACCATGAACGCAGCTGATCCGTCGGGTAGTTCGACGCCGGGGCAGAACCAAGCCTGATCCAACAGCGCTGTGGCCGCGCCGACCTCCCGGGCGGCAATGAGCAAGTCGCCGGTGTTTGCGCCCTGCGGGCCCATGCTCCATTCCGCGCGCCCCGGCGTACCCGACTCCGATCGCAGGTCGACGTTCCCCTCGATACCGCCTGCGGCCAGAAGAACACCTCGCGCGGCCTTGATCCGTTGTGGCACGCCGTCGCGCAGTGCTTCGACGCCCACGACCCTTCCATCCTCCAGGATCAAGGAAGTCACGGCGGTGTTCAGGCACAGGTCGGCCTTTCCAGTGCCTTCGATGGCCATGGTGAGCCGACCGATCAACGCCCTGCCACCAGTCAATACCTCGTCCGGGTGCACACCGCCCACTCGGTCGACGTGCAACTCAGCACGAATGGATGTTCTCCGATCGCCGATCACGGCGCTTGGCAGGTCCACCGCGTGGATAGCCCGGCCGACGGCTTGGCGTCCTGGTCGGGCGTAGTAGTCGGGAAACGGTCGCCATTCCAATTCCATGTTCGGATCGTTCTCGAGCAAGTCGACCACGGCCTGCGCCGTGGTGACGAACGCTTCCTGTCGCTGAAGTTCCGAATCGCCTACGACAGCACGGAGATAGACGCGCGCCGATTCAGTGGAGTCGCCTGCGTCGGATCGCTCCTGCACGCTGGTTCCGGGCAACCACAGCGCACCACCGGAATATGCAGAGGTACCCCCGAGTCGGTCGGTTTTCTCCAGAACGGCCGTTCGCGCGCCACGTGCTGCCGAGGCGTAGGCACCGGTGAGCGCTCCGCCTCCCGAACCCACGACAACGACATCGTATTCGGAATCCCATTCGGACATGTTCATCACCTTTGATCGAAGCAAACGGAAAATTGTCAGGAACACTCTGATCTCGGAATAACTAACGCTCCAAGAACTCGATCACGGCCCCGAGCCACGCCTCGCGTGCCTCGATCATTGCCCAGTGGCCGCAATTGGGGAATACATGCAACTCGCCGTTCGGGATGTCTCGCATAGGAATCAACGCCATATCGACCGGACTGACGCGGTCGTCGCGACCCCAGGTCAACAGAGTCGGAGCTTCCACCCGGCCGAGTTGCGACCAGTACGGCGCACCCGGCGCCGAGGCCGAAGCCTTCATGGCTGCTCCGAACGCAGCGCTGCTGTACATGCGACGTGCAATTTCGAGCGTTGTCGGCTCCGTAGCAAGTGCGAAACGCTCCTCGATCAGTGACTCGGTAACCAACGACGGGTCGAACACCATGGCACGGAGCCAGCGGATCAAATTCTCTCGGGTGGGGTCGTCGGTGAACTCCATCAGGAGCTTGATGCCTTCACTTGGACCACTCGAGAGCACCGGACGTCCCACGCCGCCGATAGTCACAAGCTTGCTCACCCGACGCGGTTCGTCCTTCGCGACGTTGACCCCGACGATGCCACCCATCGAGTTGCCGATCACCCGGACTGCGCCGAGATCGAGCGCGTCGAGGAACAGACCTACTGATTGCTGGGCCATCATCATCGGGTGGCCAGGCCCTGGATCCGATACCCCGAAACCCGGGAATTCCAAAACGTAGCAATGGAATCGAGACGCAAGGTCTGCGAGTACGCCACGGTAGTTCCGCCAACCGGTTACCCCAGGTCCTGAACCGTGTAGCAGGAGCAATGGGGGACCATCTCCGGCCTCGTGGTAACGCAATACACCCAACTCGGTGTCGACTTCCCGCAACGTCGAATCGTGATCCAGTTCACTCGTCATACACTTAACCGTGCCATCGCACAGGTGGAGCCACCACACGAGTTCCCAATGACCGGGAGGTGCCGACCTCGATGTTGTTTCGACTGAGTAGCTTACGGACCGTCAGCCGCGCGGACGCGCAGCCGCAACATCGACAGGAGAGTCACAGGGATGAACCGCTACATAGGCAGGCGCGCACTGATTACCGGGGGCGGTTCGGGTATCGGGCAAGCCACGGTCCTTCGACTTCTCGCCGAGGGTGGGTCCGTCGTTGCTGCGGACATCAGCGAAGCCGGCCTGCACGACACCCTCACTAGGGCGGGCGAAGTCGGGGGCCGGTTGACCACTGTGGTGGTCGACATCTCGTCCGAGGCATCTGTCCGCGAGGCGGTCGGCTCTGCGGTGTCCACTCTCGGCGGCCTCGATGTGTTGGTCAACGCTGCGGGAATCCTGCGCTCGTCGCATACCGAGGACACTCCGCTCGAACTTTTCGAAACGGTCATCCGCGTCAACTTGACCGGAACGTTCTTGATGGTTCGTGAGGCAATTCCCGCTCTGTCAGCCGGCGACGGTCCTGCAGTGGTCAACTTCAGCTCGACTTCGGCCGGATTCGCGCATCCCTACATGGCCGCATACGCAGCCAGCAAAGGCGGCATCCAGTCGATGACGCATGCACTGGCTGCGGAATACTCGAAGCGCGGTATTCGATTCAATTGTGTTCAGCCCGGATCGATCTCGTCCGGAATGACCGACGGCAGCGGACAGAGCGGGCAAAGTGTCGGTCCCGGGCTGCCCGAGGATGCCGACTGGAGCTTGTTCACGAAATTGCAGCCCATTCTCGGATCAGGCTTCGCCGGTCCTGAATCGGTGGCTGGGGTTGTCGCAATGCTCGCGAGCGCCGACGGCGCCTTCATCACCGGCACCGAGGTGCGGGTCGACGGCGGCACCCACGCCTGACTCCATCGAGACACGTCCCGCCGCATCGAATCGATCGACGCGGCGGGACGGTTGATCTTACTTCAGACGGTTGATCTTACTTCGGGAAAACAATGCTCAGCTTTCCGCCGCCGCATGTGCGGCGAGATAGCCGAACACCAAACCTTGACCGATGGTGGCTCCTGCCCCGGGGTACGAATGACCGAAGGCGTTCGCAGCGGTATTGCCGATCGCGTACAGGCCGTTCACGACGCTCCGATCTTCACGGAGAACTCGCGCGCGTTCGTCGGCACGGAGTCCGCCACACGTGCCTAGATCGCTGAGGACCACCTTCACCGCATAGAATGGACCGTCGGTCAGTGGACGTAGGTTGGGATTCGGGCCGATCGTCGGGTCACCGTAGTAACGATCGTAAGCGCTGTTTCCTCTGAGGAATTCGTGATCGGAACCTGTCCGGGCCGAGTCGTTGAACACCTCTAGAGTGTTTCGGAACGCCTCGACCGGCAGTCCGACCGACCGGGCAAGCCCGTCGGCATCCGGTGCTTTGTGTGCGATTCCGGCCGAGAACCAGCTCGCAGGAAGTGGCATTCGCGGGAAGAGCTCGGCTGCCAGAATGTAGCTGTTTCGGTAGCGCTGATCGAACACCAACCACATCGATTCCACGCGCTCTCCCAGGCGCTCCAATTCCAACAGGCGTTGACCGAACGACATGTAATCCTGGGACTCGTTGATGAACCGCTTGCCGTTCTGGTCGACGATGAACGATCCCGGCAGCGATCGTTCCGCGAGCAGCACCCCTGGCGCTTTGCCCGGCAGTGGCGCAACAGCGGGAAACCACCACGACTGGTCCATCAAATCGATGTCTGCTCCGACGTCCTGCCCGACCCTGATTCCATCCCCGGTGTTTCCATCGGCGCCCAGACTGATGTCGTCGACCAAATTCTCGGACTGGAACTTTCGGCGCATCGTCATGTCGTGATCGAACCCGCCGGTCGCCAAAACCACACCACGCCTAGCAGTGACCGTGACTTCACGGCCGTCCTGGGCTACAACAGCTCCGGTCACCCGATCCCCGGACTCGACAAGTCGAACGAGGGTGGTGTTCGTCCATACGGGAATACCGGCCGTCAGAACTCCGGCGTACAGACCCGCAGCGAGCGCCTGCCCACCCGCCACGTAGCGACGGCCGATGAGGAGTCCTCCGACGCCGGTCGCCAATCGCTTCAGGATTCTCGGAAATGCTTTGGCGGGCTTACGCGTGAGCAAGTTCATCCATTTGTAGTCGGCACCCGTGACGGGCATCGGTAGACCCGCCTCCATCAGCCCCGGACGCAAGCGTTCGAGTTCCGATCCCAGAACCGAAAGGTCGAAAGGCTTGCATTCGCAGGTCCTTCCAACAGCCGATCCGCCGTCGAGCTCAGGGTGATAGTCCGAGTAACCCTCCGCCCAGAAGAACTTCATAGGAGTTGTTCGCGACAGCATGTCCATCGTGGCCGATGCGCTGTCGAGAAAAGCTTCACTCCGATCAGCTGGAGCAGTATCGCCGACCACCGCGCGCAGGTAATCGCCTGCACGAGCGCGTGAATCTCCTGCAGCACCTGTGAGCAATTTGTTGGCAGGCAACCAGAAGGCTCCGCCCGATCGGGCGGTCGACCCACCGACGTACTGGGTCTTCTCCACGACCAAAGCGGACAATCCGAGTTCGTGGGCCGTCAGGGCTGCAGCCATACCTGTACCGGATCCGATGACGAGAAGATCGACCTCTATATCCTGTACGGCCGTCTGCTGCAGCGGCTTCTTGTTCTTTGCCATACGGTTCTCCTCTGAGACTGAATTGACTTTGTAAGGGAATGTCCTTCGGAAACAGTCGTGGTTCCCCGACTGTTTCAGAGCTGACGAGACCGACTATCCGCCGAGGGCTCGGCGGATGCGCGTGCAGTGAAAGAAAACTTGCTCGGATCGGGTTCGCGCAGCATGGTCCAGTAGTCGACAATCCGCCAAGGACACGGGACGATCGGCCGTCCGGCGGTGTTGCGGTAGTAACCGGTGACCTCCTTGCCCGGATGAGCCCACACGGTCTTGTCCAACGCGTCATCGACCGCGTCGTTGTACCGATCCATAGCTTCGACGCCGACGTCCATCGATTCGTATTCGTTCTCGACGAGATACTGCAAGCACTCCACGATGTAGTGCACATGCTCTTCACTGGTGATGTTGTGTCCACCACCGTGATTGGGGGCCGCATTCGGCCCAGCGGTGACGAACAGGTTGGGAAAGTGCGGAACCTGTATGCCGAGGTACGCCCGCGGGTCGTCGCCGTTCCTCCACACGTCGGCAAGTCGCTTGTCATCGCGGCCGACAATGTCCAAGGAGGTAGCGTATTCCACGGTGAATCCGGTGGCCAACAGGATGACATCGGCGGGAATGAAAGTCCCCTCCGTCGTGACGACTCCGTCTGGCCGAACGCTCTCGAACGAGGCCCGGTGGAGCGTCACGTTGTCGCGCTTCAACGCCGCGAAGAATCCCGGGTCCTTGACGATGCGCTTGGCGTACGGCCGGAAGTCCGGTGTCAGCTTCTCGATCAAGTCGGGCCGATCGCTGAACGAATCTTGCAGGTAGCGTAGCGATACCTGCATGACGTTGTCGTTGACCTTCGATACGGACAGGTGATCCTTGGCCCACTCAGGGTCGATTCGCGGTATTGGGTACAGGTTGTCCGACGCCAGCCAGAACGCTCGAAAACGGAACCACTGCTGGTAGAACGGGAGATACCGCATCGCCCATAGTTCGCCGGCAGGAACGTCGTTCTCCACGGCCTTCTCGGGAACGATCCAGTGTGGCGTGCGCACTACAACGTCGAGTGAGCCCACCTCGTCGACGATGTTGGTGACCAACTGCACCGAGGTGCATCCTGTTCCCAACACGACGACACGCTTGCCACTCAGATCGACATCACGCCACTCTGCGCTGTGCACCAGGTCACCTGCGAACGTATCCAAGCCAGGAACATCCGGTACGTTCGGTGCACTGAGAACCCCGAGAGCGGTTACCAAAGCTCGACTTCGGTGTGTTTCCATCGATCCGTCGGCAGCGCGGGTGACGACCTCCCATTGCTGGTCCTGCTCTATCCAACGAGCACCGTCCACAGCGGTCGACAGTTGAATATGACGTGCCAGGTCGTACTTGTGGACGACTGCTTTCATGTACTTCAAATATTCCGGTCCCGAGGGGTAGTAGCGAGACCAGTCGGGGTTGAGCTCGAACGAGTACGAGTAGTAGTGACTCGGGGTGTCTACTGCGGCGCCCGGGTAGGTGTTTCGCGACCAGGTGCCACCGATGTCGTCACGAGCCTCGAAGACACGAAATGCGAATCCGGCATCCTGTAGTTTGACGGCAGCGTTGAGACCGATCATTCCGGCGCCGACAACAATGACATCCATGGCAGCAGGTGGTCTCCTGGTGACCGGAACCACCCGCTGCGCAAGCCGAAATCCAGCCTGCTCCATCAGTATCGGGACGAACTCGTCAGTCACCTCGGTCGCGCTGCACAGAGACGCGAGTCTCTTGAACAGGTCTTCGTCCAGCTCCATCAGCCGCGGATCGAGGTCACCGGCCAGTATCTCGCGCGCACGTTCACGAACGGCACTTGCAACCGAATCAGGGTAGGTGCCGTAGGGCAACGTCGTCGAACCCGACGCAACGTAGTGCGTACCCACGGCGGACGTCGCATCCGACTTGGCAGCCTTGATCAATGCTTCGAACTCGTCCACCAGTCCGAGATCGCCTGTGATGTGCACCATCGAGAGAAGTAACGCACCCGGGTTGCAGGATTCGATCACGTCGTCGAGCGTCACATCGTTGCCCGACAGTTCGTAAGTCGGCCCTGTTGTTGTGCTGGTCATTCGTCAACTCCCATAATGTTTTCTGAGTTCAGGGGTTCGGACCCGAGGTCGACACCCATACGGTCCAACATCGCTCGCGGATCCACTGGCGGACGCCGATCGATCAACTGTGCAGCCCGGCGGTCGAGAGCTTGCGCGCACAGCTCGTCGTGCGAGAAGACCCAGAAGTCGCCTCGCGCCAGACTCTCGGTCATGTGCGATGCGGCTTCGACCGGATCCAGTCCGGAACGCACGTTGTCGCGCTGCATTGCATCGAAAGCGGCATTGGCGATCCGGTTCGTGGTCGGGGCATCACGACGGGCTGCGTTGAAGATGTCGCTGCGGATCGAGTGTGGAACGATGACCGAAATCTGAATATCGGCGTCGCACAAAGACATGTCCTGGTGCAGACTCTCCGTCAGCGCGAGTACCGCGAACTTGCTGACGATGTAGGGGCCTTGCACGGCGACGCTGTTGATTCCGCCGACGGACGACATGTTGGCCACACATGCACTCTGCTGTGCGTCGATCATTCTCGGCACGAAGGCCTTGACCGCATGAAAGACGCCGTCGACGTTGATCTCCATGACACGCTTCCACCGGGGCAATTCGATTTCCCACGTCAGACCGGCCGTTTCGATACCGGCATTGTTGATCAGCAGATCGACTGCGCCGTATTCGTCGAACAGTCGCTGCGCCATGTTATCGACGGCACCGTAATCGGTCACGTCGACTGCGTAGGCGCTCGCGCTCTGGCCTGCCGCTCGGATGTCGGCAGCGACGCGTTCCCCGCCATCCGCGTCGATGTCGGCGACGACGACGGTCATTCCCCGCGATGCCAGATGTCGGACGAACCCTTCACCGATTCCAGCGGCAGCGCCGGTGACCACTGCGACGCCCCTGGTGAACCTGTCACTGTGCACGCGCGCTCACCTCATCGGTTCCCTCGGACGGAGACTCGGTTTCGAGCGACGCGCGAACGTAAGCGCTCAGGTCGTCGAACAGCACTCTCGCCGGTTGCAATTCGGCTGTCATCGTCGCGAATCCGTGCATCATTCCTCGGTAAGTTCGCGTCCTGACGTCAACACCCGCCGCCGCCAATCGCGCAGCGTATTTCTCGATCGATTCCCGCATGACATCCACTTCCGGAACTGCGAAGTAGTGCGGCGGAAGGTGATCGACGCGGACGGCACGAGCTGGGCACACACGGGGATCGGTGCGCTGAGCCGGGTCGGAATACATGTCCCAGAAGAACCTACAGTCTTCGACGGTGAGCGCACCCGTAGCGCATTCCGGGTTGGATACAATCATGTCCGGCGGCCCGTAGATATTCACCACGGCCACAGGAGTTTTCAATTCTCGCTCGGCTGCCCGATGAGCGAGCACCATGGCCATGGTTCCGCCAGCACTCTCCCCCGCCAGCACACACCGCGCGACATCGACACCGTCGAGCGCGTCCGGGCCTCGAGCGATCCATTTCCATACTGCTGCGCAATCGTCCATTGCCGCCGGATGAGGGTGTTCCGGTGCGAGCCGGTAGTCGACCGAGACCACAACAGCGTTCGTGGCAACACTCAGCTTTCTCAGGTACTCGTCGTTTTGGTTCAAACTTCCCACGGTGAATCCGCCACCGTGCATCCACTGCACGACGCCCAATCCTTCACCCCCGTGCGGTCGATAGACCCGGACCGGAACGTCAACCTCAGCAGTCGGGACCAGAGCGTCTTCCTGAGAATGGATCGGGGACACCACCGGGCGTGTGTTCTCATCCAACAAGCGCCGCAGCTCGACGACCGACAGCTCGCTCATCGCACCACCGAATCGATCGATCATGCGGTCCACGACACGGCTGGCTTCATCGGTTAGTTGCGGCGCCGAGGATCGAGACATCCTCACGTGATGCCGCGCGCTCGTCCTCGAAAGATCCACTCTCAGTGCCCCGTTCTGCATTCGATCCATCATTTACGACAACGTAGTGTGAGCACAGTCACCGGAGGAGTAGTTGTTCCATTCAGCGGCAGCGCGGCTACAAACCTGCAGGCCGAATGTTCGGATTGGCCCATGTAGGAGGTTCCAGCCGAGGCAACACGGAAGCTCCGTCCAGAGATTTCACGTCGATCCTCTGGCTCCACGGATAGTGGAGGCTGAAGGCGACGAGTCCTGTCCTCTCTGCAGCCGGTACCGTACACATTGCAAGGACGGTCTCGGCCAGGTACTCGACGGGTTCGGCTTCGTAGCCCTCCGGAAGTAGCGCCTCAGCGCCCGGGGTTCTGATGGCGGTAGAAGGTCCTACGGCGTTGACAGCTATGTCGACGTCGACCAGTTCGGCAGCCAAGCCTTCAGTGAGCCGGTGCAGCGCGGCTTTCATCGACGCGTACACGACGTCGCCGGAGGTCTTGTTGTACTCGCGGAACGGCCGGATAGGACTCAATCCCGTCGACGACCCGATGTTGACGATCCAACCGGCTCCCCGCTCCTTCATAGCCGGAATCACCGACTGAATCAACGCGAAGGGCGCACGAATGTAGTGCTCAACAGTTCGGTCGAACGTGGCCATCGACATGTCCGCCACCGCGCTGTACTCGGCGAAACCTGCGTTGTTGACCAGGATGTCGACCGAACCGCAACGCCGGATAGCCTCGGCTACGAGATACTCACGCGCGTTCGCATCTTCCAGATCCGCTGTAATGGCGACCGCCCTGCCGCCCGCCTTCTCGATGAGCGACACCGTCTGCGTCAAACTGCCCTCCAACACCACAGCCTCGCCGTCGCGGACCGAGGTCGTCGGTTCGCTCGCTCGGGCGGTCACCACCACGGTTGCCCCCTCCGCGGCTAGTCGCAGAGCAATTGCGCGCCCGATACCGCGACTACTCCCGGTAACCAGCGCAGTCTTTCCGATCAGAATCTGCTTCATCCATTCCTCCTGAGTCGATGGTGTTGGTATCCAACTCTCAGGCCTGACAGCCAATGCAGTCCTTCTCACTCCCGCCCAGTGAGACGACAAAACCCGAAATCCTGCTGTGCTAAGTCCGGGGCACCGAAGATCCCACGCAGTGGGAGTCCTCGTTGACCGCATAAGCTCACCACGGTTTATTTGTTGTAACGCAGCTCACACTCAGTCAGCCGTTGAGTGATCCCTCCACCAATCGCCCACCGGGCATCGCTCCAGCCCCCGCGACCACACGCCAAACCCTGATCAGGAGCTCAGCCTTGCCTATTCGTCGTTTCGTCAAGACTCTCGCCGCGTCGACCATGTGTCTGATCGTTGTGACGTCGTGCTCCGGCGGTGCCGCCAGCCCTACAGCGGCCGATGCCGGTGACCCCGTCCGCGGGGGCGAGATCGTGTACTCGTACAACACCGATGCACAATCCGTCGACCCAGCAACGTGCGCTGTCGGCATCGGCCTCGCACCGTGTCAGGCAATCTACGGTGCCCTGCTCTACCTCGACGTTGCGAACAACGAATTCGAGCCAGGCATGGCCGAATCCGTGACGAGCGCGGACGGGAAGGTCTGGACCTTGAAACTCCGCCCAGGAATGACCTTCACCGACGGCACCCCCTTCGACGCAGCGGCAGTCGAATACAACTGGAATCGAATTCTCGACCCCGCGAACCTCTCTCCGGGGGCAGCGACTGCAAGCAGGCTGAAGTGGGCAGTTATCGATCCACTCACTGTCGAAATTACATCCGCCGAAGTCAACTACCGGTTGGAACTCGCGTTCACCGAGGAACTTGCGTTCATCGCCTCGCCGACTGCGCTACAGCAGATGGGCCGAGATTTCGGGAACTCGCCAGTCGGTGCCGGGCCGTTCACGTTCACCTCGTGGGCACGTGGAACCGAGATGGTCCTCGACCGAAATCCGAACTACTGGGATCAACCGCGCCCCTACGTCGATCGCGTCGTGATGAAGACGATAGGCGCCGACGATCAACGGTTCAACGCGTTGCAGGCCGGTGAAGTCGACGTCATGACAGTCACCCTTGGAAAGTACGCAGACCGCGCGAGGGATGCGGGAATGAGCGTCACCCAAGCAGATCTCTTGGGTGGCGGCGGTGTTCGCCTCGCCCAGCGCGGCGCTTTGGCCGATCCCGACGTTCGGCGTGCGGTCTCGACGCTGATCGACAACGACCAGATGATCGCTGCCGTCTTCCCCGGTGAAAAGACGGCAGCCACCTTCGCAGCCGAGGGCACTGAGCTGTACGACCCAGAGGCGACATGGCCGAAACGCGACGTGGCTCAGGCGCAGAAGACAATCGATGACTATCGCGCCCGCAACGGCGGCGAGCCGATTCGCCTGCGGTACGTGACGGTCGCAGGCAGCCCGTTGTTGGCCCAGGTGTCCGAGATGTTGCAAGCGCAGATCGAGGAAGTCGACGGCATCGAATTCGAGATTGCTGCGTTGGACGGTGCTGCGTTTGCTTCGGCCCTGAACGCAGGCGACTGGGATCTGATAGTCAGTGGGCTCGGCGGCGCGAACGGCGAACGTCTCTATCGCGTGTTCCACACCAACGGCACTGCCAACAACAGTGGCTATTCCAACCCCGTCGTCGATGCCGCACTCGACACGACGCATAGTTCGAACGACCCGGATGAAGTCAACGCTGCATACAAGACGGCCATCCGCGAGTTGATGAACACAGGCGCATACAAGTTTTGGCAGCCTGCCACAACCCGTCTCCTGAGCCCCTCCAACGTGGGTGGACTCGAAGTGGCGTACCAGTACTGGTTCCGTCCTGATCTGGCCTGGGTGAACCAGTGACCGCCCTGGACACAAGGCGGCAAGTATGACGAAACTGCGATCGGCCCTACGCTATTCTGCAACGCTGGTTACGGTGCTGTTCCTGGTCAGTCTCGCGACATTCCTGCTGCTCGAGCTCGTCCCAGGCGATCCAGTCGACGGGTTGCTGCCGGACGGGGCAACCGACGAGATGCGTGCCGCAGCCACTGTGCGCTTCGGATTGGACGGATCGCTGCCCGAGCGTTACCTCGCCTGGTTGTGGAGCGCTCTTCACGGGGATCTCGGTAGATCGATGATCAGTGACATTCCGGTCACCGAAGCAATTCTCGACCGGCTCGCGGTGACACTGGAACTCGCCGCGACGTCGATCGTCGTCGCATTGTTGATCGCGGTGCCGGTCGGTGTCTACTCGGCCTACCGGTCCGGCGGCGTGGTAGATCGGATCGTCACGGTTCTGTGCTCGGTGACCCTCTCGATCCCTAGTTTTCTTCTCGGTGTACTTCTCGTGTTCATCTTCGCGGTGTCGCTGGGCGCGTTCCCGGTCACCGGTTGGACCCCGTTGTCGGCAGGATTGGTTCCACACCTTCAGTCTCTGGTGCTTCCTGTCACGACCCTCGCAGCTCTCGAGGCTGTCGCGTTCATTCGACTCCTTCGCAACGACATGGTGTCGACCCTGCAGCAGGATTTCGTCCTTTCTGCGCGAGCACGTGGTCTACCGATCCGCAGAATCTTGTTCGGCCACGCATTGCGCCCGTCCGGATTCTCACTTCTCACTGTTATGGGCGTGGCTCTTGGCCGCCTCATCGGTGGAACCGTGATCGTGGAATCGATCTTCTCGCTGCCCGGGCTGGGTTCGCTCGTCATCACCTCGATTACGGGGCGCGATCTGTTCATGATTCAAGGCATCGTGCTGGTCGTCGCGGTGGGCTACGTGCTTATCAACGCGCTCGTCGATATCGCCTATCCCCTGCTCGATCCGAGAGTGAGCGCGACATGAGCACACCTGAAAAGCTCGATGCGTCCAGATTCGATCCGACCGAGCGCATTTCGGACGAATTGACTGCCGCGCCCGCGGACATACTGCGCTCGCCGAACGGCCGACGTCGCAAGCGCGACGTCGGCGCTCTTCTCGGAGCGATCTGGGTCGTCACCATCGTCGTGGCCGCAGCGGCCGCATCGATTCTGCCGATCCCCGGTTACGACGCGATCGGTAGCGAATACTCGCTGCCGCCGTTCTCCAGCCTCGGGCACATGCTAGGCACCGATCAGCTTGGACGCGACCAGCTCAGCCGCGCGCTCTACGGCGCACGCATCTCACTATCGGTTGGGCTGGGCGCTACATTGTTGGCGCTTGTCGTCGGCACCACGATCGGTGTTCTGGCCGGTTACTACCGGGGAGCCGTCGACAAAGTCACTGGAATCGGCACCGATGTCGTGCTTGCCTTCCCGCCTCTGATTCTACTGATTGCACTGGTTGCGGTCATGGAGTCGAGTGTCTGGACTCTCGTACTCGGTCTCGGCCTGGTTGGCATGCCCACCTTCGCGCGGATCGCCCGTGCCAACACGATCGCCTTCACCCATCGAGAGTTCGTCATTGCAGCTGGTGCGATGGGTGCGAGCGACTTCCGAATACTGCTCCGCGAGCTTCTGCCCAATGTTCTGCTGCCCGTCGTATCGTTCGCGACTGTCGTGGCAGCCGGTTTGGTTGTGGCGGAGGGATCGTTGAGCTTTCTCGGGCTGGGAGTTCCGCCGCCGACACCGAGCTGGGGAGGCATGATTGCAGCAGGCCGCTCGACACTGTACGAAACTCCTTTCTTGGTGCTGGTACCCGGCGCATTCTTCTTTCTCACTGTTTTCTCCCTGAATCGAATCGGAGACTGGGCCCGATCGAATATTGGACGAGAGTCAGCGCTGTGACAGCCCAGTTCGAGACCACTCAACCGCCCTCGAGACCAGAGGCACTTCACATGGATACGGCACTCGCGATAGACGACGATGTGAGATCACCCGCGTTGAGCATCGATTCCCTTCGGGTCTGGATCGACACGCCGCGTGGAATGGTTCGCGCGGTGGACGGAGTCGATCTCGAGGTCGCCGTAGGGCAAACACTCGGCATAGTCGGTGAATCCGGCTCGGGAAAGTCCATCCTGTCACGCGCCGTCATGAACATCTTGCCACCGGCTGGACAACTTCGACCGGGTTCGCGAATCGAGATCGACGGTGTCGACACAGCCACACTCTCTCGCGCACAGGCTCGTTCGATGTGGGGAGCCCGCGCGGCGATGGTATTCCAGGATCCAATGACCGCGCTCACCCCGGTCCTTACCATCGGGAAGCAGTTAACCGAAACACTCAGGCAGCACACCGACCTCGGAAAGTCGGATGCGCTTGCGCGCGCCGAGGAGCTCCTGAGATGGGTCGGAATCCCGGACCCGAACTCGCGGCTACGCCAGTACCCACACAACTTGTCCGGTGGCATGCGACAGCGAGTCGTCATCGCGCTCGCGATCGCATGCTCACCCCAGCTCTTGATCGCCGACGAACCCACAACGGCCCTCGACGTCACGGTGCAACATCAGATACTCGATCTGCTCGCCCGACTACAGAAAACGAACCATATGGCGATGGTCCTGATCACACACGATCTCGGCGTGGTAGCGGGACGAACGGACCACATTGCGGTCATGTACGCGGGAAAAATCGTGGAATACGCGCCGACCCGAGCACTGTTCAGCCATACTCGGCATCCGTACACCCTATCGCTCCTCCGATCTATTCCCCGGCTCGCGAATCCCAGTCACACAAGGCTGCAGTCGATCCCAGGACGACCTCCGTCCGTCGTCGAACCTGCGCCCGGATGTGCGTTCGCCCCGCGATGCACGTATGCCCGGCCACGTTGTCTCGTCGAGACACCGACATTGACTCATGTCGAAGGAGACATCAACCGACACACTTCTGCATGTCACTTTCCCCCCGGCACACCGGCTGCAGCCGTCGCATTCGCCGACAATCTACGGGACGGCCGCACGGCTGCGGGACTTCCGATCGACTCGAGGGACGCGAACTGACATGGCCGGATCAGGAACTGCCCATATGCGATCGGCAGACGATCACGATGTACTGCTGTCGGTCCGCGATCTCACCGTCGAGTATCCGACTGGAGGCGGTCGCACATTCGCCGCAGTATCCGACGTGAATCTCGATATCGTCCGCGGCGAGACCGTGGGACTCGTCGGCGAGTCCGGGTGCGGCAAGTCGACCGTCGCGAAGGCAATCATGCAATTGCCGCGCCCGACGTCCGGAGTGGTGACTTTCGATGGTCGCGATCTTTCTGCCGCAGGCAAATCCGAGCTACGCAGCAGCCGACGGCGCCTGCAGATGATCTTTCAAGACCCCATCTCTTCGCTGAATCCCCTACGACGTGTTCGCCGCATCGTGTCCGAGGGTCTGGACATCATTGCCGAGGGCTCTCGATCCGATCGCGAGGCGAAGGTCGACGCGATGCTTGCGACTGTCGGTCTCGACCCCGACACTGTCGGTGACAGGCGACCGCACGAGTTCTCGGGCGGTCAGTGTCAAAGAATATCGATAGCTCGGGCAATGGTTGTCGATCCGCAGTTGGTCGTGTGCGACGAACCGGTATCGGCACTCGATGTGTCGGTGCAGGCCCAGATCCTCAACCTGTTAGAGGATATGAAAGAGCAGTATCAGCTCACCTTGTTGTTCATCGCCCACGATTTGGCCGTGGTGAAAAACATCAGCGACAGGGTAGTGGTGATGTACCTCGGCAAGATTTGCGAGATCGCCGATCCCGATGCCTTGTACTCGACTCCCAAGCATCCTTATACGGAAGCACTGCTGGCATCGATTCCGGACCCCGATCCATCTGTCACCCTCACAGAGTTACCCTTGCAGGGCGAACTGCCCTCACCACACAGTCCACCCAGCGGTTGCAGGTTCCGCACCCGTTGCCTGCGTGCGCAAAGTATCTGCGCCAGTGTCGAACCGACGATCCGAGAGGTAGCGGACAGTCACTTCGTCGCTTGCCAC
Organism: Rhodococcus sp. P1Y; assembly: GCF_003641205.1. Taxonomy (NCBI): domain Bacteria; kingdom Bacillati; phylum Actinomycetota; class Actinomycetes; order Mycobacteriales; family Nocardiaceae; genus Rhodococcus; species Rhodococcus sp. P1Y. The sequence continues at coordinate 1,729,510 of NZ_CP032762.1, read as the reverse complement.
TTCCCCTCGACCCCCGAGAAAGGACCTCTTTCATGACCACCGTTGCACGTCACCCTATGACCCCAGCTGTGCCGCCGCAGTTGATCCAAGACATCTACACCCGCGACGAAGTCGAGCTATTGACCGACATCGTTCGCAACAACGGACCTTGGCGACTTGTCGCGGCCCACCACTTCAAGAATGCCGAAGAGTACCTGGCTGTTTCAGGAGCAAAGTCCCGTGACGCGGAGACTCCTCTGCAACTTTCGGATCTGCTTACACCGACGTTTCGGAGCTATCTCGGAGACGGCGGGATCGTGTACGAACCAGCGGCGCACGACCTGTACTACAACCGCAAGTTCATGGACATGATCAAAGGCATTCACGGCGCGGAATTCGCGATTCCCAGCAGCTACCTCTTCAACATCCGAACACCTGCCCACAGCTTCGATGCCGGCCACTTCGACGGAGCATCGTGGCGTGGCGTCAGCATGAACAATGCCCCACTGTGGTTGGTCAGCGTGATGGCCAAGTCAGGATTATTCGAGCGTTGGGAGGTCAAGACGGGCCAGGTCATTGCCTACTTCTACGACAGCGACGTCGATGGCGGATTCACCTACTGGCCGGACGGACCTGACATGCCTCCGCAACGCTTCGCCGCACCGTTCTGGAACAGCGGTTTGCTCACCAACAACGAGAAGATGTTTCATCGAGGTGAAGCGAACGGCCCTCGGGACCGACGCACAATACCGAAGCTTCAACTCGATTCCGTCATCACCGGCGACGGCGACGGCTGGGTCGTGCGCAACGGGGACGAGGACATCGCTCGATACGACGACGCAGACATGCGCATGCTATTCCACTACAGCGCATACGTTTTCAACGATCGATCCGAGGTTAAGGCGTATCTGGACCACACGGACGATCTCACGGTCGAGCAAGCGATCGGCATGCTGGTCAGCGATGTTCGCGCCCGGGGAGTTTCGATAGAGGACCCCTCGGATCCGTTGAACGACCCCGCATTCATGGCAACGCTGACATCGGTTTACGCAATGGCCCCGAGCGAGTATCCAGACGTGGCGCCGCTCGATATTCCGCGACCGGCACGATGATTCGGTCAGCGGCCCTGCGGGAGTCGACAGGGCCGCTGACGTCTCGTCGTCGATCCCACTCCACGAGAGAACTGTTCGTCGACACTGCCGAAAGGATCTAGGCTCTTCCGATGACAGATCCGAAAGTCTATGTGGTCGACCGTATTGTCGCCCGACCAGGTCTCGCAAAGCAATTCGTCGAGGCCTATCTAGCCAACTATGCGCCCGGCGCACGGAGACGGCACATGGTTCTCGAGAGCATCATTGTCAGTCCTCCCATGTGGTTGAACGACCAATCGAACGAAATCACGGTCACTTGGACGGTGCGCGGAACGACGGGGTGGTGGAACATGGCCAGAACGAGTCGTGCGGACAGCGACGTGAGACAGTGGTGGAACACGGCGGACTCGTTGGTCCTCGAGCGCCACCGATCGATGGCCGTGAGCGCGACAGACGTCGACGGACTCGTCGGTGTTTGAGATGGTGCGTGTAGTCCACGCCGTTCCAGACGCGGACCCAACCCTGTGGGCTACTACTGTCGACACGTTGACCTCGGTTTCGGAGTCCAGCCGGGCGACTCGTACGTTGATCGCACCGACGCTGCCAGGGACGATCAACGGTGGAGATCTTATCCTGCGTCTACGGTTCATGGACGAGTCCGCGGCACACATGACTGCTCGGACGCTCCATGACATCGCTTCTGCGTCTTCGGTTGTCGAACTGATGCACGGTGCCGACTATCGATCGACTGACTCACAGCCGTCATCCACCAATGGCCGGAGACGTCTCGCAACGGTCTATCGCGCGCTCCTGGTCAGAGTCTCACCGGACGCCGATCCGGCACACCTGCGCCGATTCGAACACGACACACTGTCCATGCCGAACTACATCTCGTCGATCGTGCGGTGGCGACTGTCCCCGGTGTCCGAAGCATTCGGACCCACAGAGTGGACGCACGTCTGGGAACAGGAATTCACCGACGTCGATGGTTTGCTCGGAGAGTACATGGACCATCCGGTGCACTGGGGAATCGTCGACAGGTGGTTCGACCCGGAATGCCCGGAGATGATCATTCGGGACCGCGTGTGCCACACCTTCTGCGGCATCGACACCCCGCTCCTGGATTCGGCAACGACAACCGACTGGCATACCTCGCTCGCCGAGCCTTGCCAGTCAGTTGTTCGCCAGGGCTGAATTGCCGTCTTGCCGTCAGTACCTGCTGGGCGTCAGCGCTTGTCGATCAACAGAAGATCGCGCACCACGCACGTTCCGGCGCCGAGCCCGACAATTCTCAGCGGGTGGGCAGAACCAGGCTGATGGCAGCATGCTCGGTCTCCTCGGTGGGTCCAGCTGTATCCTCGGGAATCAGAACACATCGCGTTCCAGTGAAGATCGTCGTCATGCACTTGTTGTTGTGATTGCACAAAGACCGAGTCGACGAGTCGGCTTGGATTCGGTTGATCAGATCCGGTTCACGCAACAGCGCCCGACCCATTGCGACGTACTGGAAGCCCTCAGCCATAGCACGATCCATGGTGGTGCGATTGGTCACCCCGCCCAGCAAAATCATCGGCAGGTTCACCGCCGATCGGATCTGCAAAGAATCCTCGAGCAAATAGCCGTCGTAGTAGGGGTACTCCCGCAAAACATGCTTTCCGACCAACTTTATTCCAGTGCGAATCGGCTCCTTCATCATCGCGGCGAACTCGGCGATCGGAGAGTCACCCTTGAAGAGGTACATGGGGTTGAGCAGGGAGCTCCCCGCTGTCATCTCGAGCGCGTCCACAGCGCCTGTCTGCTCGATCCATTGAGCGACCTGGCACGCCTCGTCGAGCCAGAACCCGCCGGGTACACCGTCATCCATGTTGAGTTTGGTGATGATCGCCAGCCGGTCCCCGGCCGCGTCACGCACTGCGTCGAGAATTCGGAGCGCGAGCCGTGCTCGATTTTGCAGAGAACCACCGTATTCGTCGTCGCGACGGTTGAGCTTCGGGCTGAGAAACGAGCTTGCGAGGTAGTTGTGCCCCAAATGAACCTCAACCGCGTCGAATCCGGTCTCGATGGCCATACGCGCCGCATCACCGTGCGCTGCAACGATTCTTTCGATGTCGTCGCGTCCCGCTGCTCCGACCACCCGCATGAATTGCTTGTTGAAATGGCGACTGGGGGCAATGGCACGGGTACCGGTTGCCTGAGCGTTGTTGACCGGACCTGAATGGCCGATCTGTGCGGAGATCGCCGCACCCGCATCGTGCACCGCATCCGTCAGACGACGCAGTCCTGGCTCGGCCGCGTCGCGCCAGACGATCTGGTTACCGTCCGTGCGACCATCCGGTGCCACCGCACAGTAGGCAACGGTAGTCATAGCGACTCCGCCTTGGGCGTGTTCGACATGAAAGTCAATGAGTGGTTGCGTCACAAGTCCCTCGCGGGCCATGTTCTCGTAGGTCGCGGCCTTGATCGTTCTGTTCTTGAGTTCGAGTGGACCGAGCTTGGAAGGCGAGAAGATATCGGGAATCACTTTGCCGGGCATGAGTACTCCTATGTTCGGGTCTTGTCTGCGAAAAAACCCGCCCGAACCGAAACGGTCCGAACGGGTTTCATCGAATCGCGGCGCAGCCTAGGCCTTTGCTTCGGCCTTGGCCTGCTGTTCCATTGCCTCTTTCATTTGCTTTGCCCACGCCCATTCGTGACCCCAGTAACTGTCTGCTGTGATCTCCTCGGAGGTGTAGAACGACTCGTCGACCAATTCGCCTTCGGTACCGAACTCGATGTCCCAGCCGCCAGGCACCTGAACGTAGAAAGAAATCATCTTGTCGTTGGTGTGTCGACCCAACGTCGAGGAAACCGGGAAGTCGCGCTTCACGACCTCGTCCAGAGCACGACCGACGGTGTCGAGCTTCTCGACCTCGACCATGATATGGACCAGGCCTGGATCTTTGCCCTCGGGAACCGGCATCAAGGCCAAACTGTGGTGGCGCTGGTTTACACCGAGGAACCGGATGCGCTGGGGCCCGTACTCCGGTGGGGCCGGCATACGCATCGCTCCGCGCGGGAGGAATCCCAGTGTCTCGGTGTAGAACTGATAGGTCTCGTCGAAGTTGACGGACGGGACCACCACGTGGCCGAGGCCCTGATCGCCGGTGACGAATTTGTCCGCATACTTGTTCGGTAACGGTGTGTGATCGAGGACCGGTCCGTGGAAGAACTCGAGTGGCGTGCCGCCCGGATCATCCATGACGAATGCCTCTTCCACGCGCCTGGCGTCTGCCTCATCCTGAGACATCGGCTTGACGACGTGGCCGGCTCGCTCGAGCTTGTCGCGCAGACGGGCCAACGCGAGTTGGTCCCGCACCTCCCACCCTACGGCGGTGACTCGGTCCACCGCTGCCGGCACGACAATCAGCCGCGCAGCACGTTCGTCGACTCGCAGATGTAGTGCACCTTCCTCCGGCCCAGCACCTTCCCCGAATCCTAGAACCTCGAACGCCAGCTCACGCCACCGCTCCAAGTCGGTTGCGTCCACCCGCACGTAACCCAGGCCTTTGATCTCGCTCATGACACCTCGCATAAATTGTTTGCCGAAAACCGACAAGGGTTTGGAAATTGACAGTCAGATCATGATTCGCAGAGTGCCCTGTGGATCGGCTCCCAACGAACTCAATGCCGACGAGTGATACGGAATACTGGAGACGTGAATGGCGTGGTGAAGGCCCGCGTGTGCATCGCGCCAGAACCGCTGCAACGGGTTGTCCATCCGTAGGGCATTTCCGCCGGAGCGATCGAAGATCTCGTCGGCGGCGCGCACTGCGCGCCACGCGGCGCGCGTCTGATTTCGACGGCCCTCGGCGCGCTGCTCGAAGGTGATCGTTTCTCCCGCTTCGATCCTGTCCCACATACGGTCGACGTTGGTCAACACCTGCTGCCGGGATGCATCGATCTCGGCGGCCGCTTCGCCGAGTGCGTGCAGCGTGTACGGGTCGTCCTTGATGGCAGTACCTGTGGCACCCACACGCTCGCGCTGATATGCCACGCCTGCTGCGAGGACACCTTCCGCGATACCGATGGTGGCCGACGTGATGCCGAGAGGGAACATCGTCGACCACGGCATCTTGTACAGCGTCTCGGTCACGCCGTACTCTTCAGCGGCGGTTCCGTCGATGACTTTGCCGCCATCCATCACCCGGTAATCGGGGATGAACTGCTCGGTGACCACGATGTCCTTGCTTCCCGTGCCGCGCAGTCCCACCACGTCCCAGCTGTCCTCGATGATCGAGTAGTCGGCGCGGGGCATGATGACATGCAAACTCTGTGGCGGCATGATCGGTATGCCGTTCTTGTCTCCGACCATGGCACCGAGAAAGATCCAGTCGCAATGGTCGGTCCCCGAGGAGAACTGCCATCGCCCCGACAGTACATAGCCACCCTCGACCGGAACAGCGACTCCGCCTGGCATGTAGGGCGAAGCCTGCCACGTGTCGGAATCGCTACCGAGCACCTCTTCTTGGACCTTGGGGTCCGCGAATGCGAGCTGCCAGGGGTGCACTCCCACAATGCCCGATACCCATCCGGCAGAACCGTAGATGCTTCCGGTTTTCATGACGACCTGCGCGAAATCGCGAGGATGCGCCTCGAAGCCGCCGTACTCCTTGCGAGCCAGCATCCTCATGGTGCCGGCATGTCTGATTCCCTTGGCCATGTCGTCCGGGAGCCGGCCGAGGGATTCGGCCTCGTCGGCGCGCGCGCGCAGATCCTCAGCCATGGCAATAATGTTGTCGAGAACTTCGTGACTCATCTAAACTCCTTGACTGATGCGGAAATAGCTACTGCGGGACCGGAATCGCGCTGCGGCCTGCGGCCATATTCGCGTCGACCTCTGCCTGCCAACTCTTGTTCGCGCGCTCGGTGTCGATCTCGTACTCGAACCGGTTGACCATGTCTGGTTGCACGTCTTCGATATCTACATAGAACTGGTTGTACCACCGGCGGAGCTGGTAGACCGGACCGTCCTCCTCCGACAGCAGCGGATTCTCGATGCGCGACTTGTTCTTCCAGATCTCGACGTCCTGCTCGAAACCGATCGCCACCCCGGCAGCGACGGCATCAGCGATCTGGTCGCCGACCTCAGGCGGAACATTGTCCGGCTTCTTGGCGATGACCCCGTATTGCAGGAGAAACGACGACGACGAAATCGGGTAATGGCAGTTGATCAACACGATGTTGTGTTCGCCGGAAAGGTCTCCGGTCCACAACTTGTCGATCATGTATGCAGGGCCGAAGTACGAAGCATCCGACTGGCTTTCGTTGTCGTAGCTGCTGCCGATCGAGGCGTCGACGGCATCGGCACGGGGCCTGCTTCGCATGACCTGAGTGGCCACGTGTCCCTCGAATACATTGTGGAAGAACTGGGGCATCCCGTAGTGCACGTAGAAGAAATGCGCCATGTCGACAACGTTGTCGACCAACTCGCGGCAGTTCGCACCCTCGACGAGAACGGTCTTCCAGGTCCAGTCCGTCCAGTCGGGGTTTCCGTACTCTGCGACCAGGGGGATGGTGATGTCGTCGGTGGGCTGGGAACCCTGCGGGTCGTGCCACACATACAACTGCCCATTGCGCTCGAGCGTCGGCCACGATTTGGTGCGGGCGAGTGGGGGCACACGGCGCGCGTATGGAATGTCGGTACATTTGCCCTTTCCGTTCCACCGCCAATCGTGGAATGGGCACGCGATGCTGTCGCCCTTGACCGTTCCGCGGGCGAGGTTGCCTCCCATGTGTGGGCAAAACGCATTCAGCACGCTGAGCGTTCCGCTTTCGCCCTGGAACACGACGAGCTCGGTGCCGAAGGCTGAAATCTGGTGGGGCACTCCGTCACGGAAATCACGCAAGAGACCGAGGCAGTGCCATCCGCGAGCGAAACGCTCTGGCGGGGCTCCCTTCTCGATGACGCGGTAGTCCTCGGAAGTCGCTGCTGTCGAAGCCATTGATGGTTCTCCTCATCGTTTCGGCCGAATGTTGTCCAGTGGGCCGCTGGTGTGATCACCATCTCATTCCCACCGTCGGTTGAGACCAGGTGTTCCCGAAGAGCGGGACACGGCTCCTCGCCGAGGCGGGGAACTCAGTCTGTGAACTCCCGCATCATCGCCCATATCGTTTCGCGCGCAGGACCTGTTTGCGACAAAGAGGGGAACGTCAGAAAACCATGGAACAAGCCGTCGAACCTTCGGTGTCGAACGTCGACCCCCCGCCGCTCGGAGCTTCTGCGCATAGTCGTCTCCGGACGAGCACGGGGGGTCCAACTGCGCGGTGATCACGACGGCCGGGGGCAAGCCCTTCAAGGACTTCGCCCTGGTGGGGACGAGGCGAGGATCGTCGGTCCCTGACGGGGCGTATTGCTGCCAATACCACTTCATCGCCGACGTCGTGTTGTAGAAGCCGGTGCCGAACTGCCGATAGGACTCGGTATCGAAGTCGTCGTCTATGACCGGATACATCATGACCTGAGCGATCAGATGTGGCGCTCCACGGTCTCTGGCCGCGATGGCAACGGTAGCTGTGAGGTTGCCGCCTGCGCTGTCACCCGCGAGTGCGATCCGGCTCGAATCGCCACCGTACTGCGCCGCATTCGTCGAAGCCCATTCCAGAGCCGCGTAGACATCGTCGTGTGCGGCAGGGGCAGGATGCTCGGGCGCCAATCGGTAGTCGACGGCAACCACTACGGCGCCTACGCCGTCCGCCATCGACCGGCACAACTCGTCGTGACTATCCAGGTCGCAGAACACGAAGCCACCGCCGTGCGCGAAGACCACCACCGGTAGCGCACTGCTCGCGCTGTGCGGTCTGAAAATCCGTAACGGAATGGGCCCACCTGGTCCGGTGATCTCGATGTCGGTTACCGAAACCATGTCAGGTCGTCGAGTCAACGGTGCCCGTCTGCTGCGAATCAACTCACGCAATTCCGGAACCGGCACCTTCGTGACATCCGGGAATCCCTTGTCGAGTGCATCGAGCATGGCCGCCACGTCCGGTGCTATGGCTACGGCTGTCCGGCCCGGGCCGTCGGAGTCGTGAGCCGTCATCAGACCACCGATCCCGTAGTTTCACGGTCCTCGGAGCGCAGGAGGGTGAAACCCTCGTACTCGCTGGCTGCGACCTCGGCAAGCCTGCGTCCGTAGACGGCGAAGCCTCCGATATACGGCATGAACACGCGGGGCTTCCCGGGGATGTTCGCACCCATGTACCACGAATTGGCTTGCGGAAACAGTGTTCCACTGGCCTGTCGGTTGCATTCCGCGACCCAGGACGAAGCGGCGGACGCGTCCGCCTCGATCGATGAGACATTGTTATTCCGCATGTGCTGCAGGCAGTCCACCACCCAGTTCACATGCTGTTCCGATGCCAAAACCATGTTCGACAGCACACTTGGGCTTCCCGGACCGGTGATGATGAACATGTTCGGGAAACCGTGTACACCAAGTCCTAGGTACGTGAGCGGTCCCGCTGCCCACTCCTCGCGCAGGGTCCGTCCGCCGCGTCCGCGAATGTCGATCTTGTTCAGAGCACCGGTCATCGCGTCGAAGCCGGTCGCGTAGACGATGATGTCGAGTTCGTATTCTCGGGCCGATGTCCGCACTCCGGATCCGGAGATGCCGTCGATCGGCTCTGCGCGCAAATTGACCAGGTTGACGTTGGGGCGATTGAACGTCTCGTAGTAGCCGTCATCGGTGACGATGCGCTTCGTGCCGATGGGGTGATCGACGGGAATCAGTTGTTCAGCCGTGGCAGGGTCGTCGACCAGGTCCCGAATCTTTGCCTCCGCGAACTCCCTGGCCGTCTCGTTCGCTGCTGGGTCGATCATCTGGTCGGGAAATGCCTTGCTGAACAGCACACCTCCACGCGTCCACCACTCCTCGTATACCCGCCTGCGTTCGTCTTCGTCGACGTCCATGGCCTTCCGAGGGTTCGGGATGAATGGCGACCCGCCGCCACTCTCCCACGACAGGCGGCGGCGTTCGGCATACTCGCTCGCGGACAGTCTGCGGTCGCGCTCGTCCAACGGTCGATTGCCCGCGGGAATCGAATAGTTGGGACTTCGTTGAAAGACGTACACCGACTCGGCGTCCTCAGCGATGAGTGGAATCGATTGAATCCCCGATGAACCGGTCCCGATGACTCCGACTCTCTTGTTCGTGAAATCGACGCCGCCATGAGGCCACTCGCCTGTGTGATAGGACTCGCCCTCGAACAAACGGCGACCCTCTATCGCCGGCATGTTCGTCGCCGACAGACACCCGGTGGCGAACATGCAGAATCGCGAAACGACGACGTCGCCGGCGTCGGTCGTGACATTCCACACCCCGTCCGCTTCGTCGTATTCCGCGGCCACGACTCGAGTCTCGAATCGGAAATGTCGGGCGATGTCGAACCGATCCACCACGTGCTCGAGGTACCGCAGGATCTCGGGCTGGGTAGCGTAGCGCTCGCTCCATTCCCATTCACTTTGCAGCTCGCCTGAGAACGAGTAGGAGTAGTCCAAACTCTCGATATCACACCGAGCGCCTGGATACCGGTTGTGAAACCACGTACCACCTACGCCCGACGCCGCTTCGAGGCCCTGAACGGTGAACCCAGCTTTGCGAAGTGCATGAATCGCATAGATCCCCGCAATTCCCGCTCCGACAACCACCACATCGACATCAAATTTCATTTCAATACCTCTCCATCACGACACAGCACGGTGTCGACGGTCGCTCCGTCACGCTACGAACAGTGTGGGTGGCTTGTGAAGCGACAATCCCGTTCAGCGGATTCGCGCTGCCCGCGGGGCGGGCATCTATCGCGTCTGCGACCCGCCGTTGAAGTCGATGGTCTGTCCGGTCATGCCACCCGATTCATCCGAGGCCAAATAAGCGCAGGCAGCTCCGATTTCGATGGAGTCCCCAAGCCTGCCGATAGGAATGGTCGCAAGAATGTCACGAATCATCTGTTCGGTCATCTTGCTCTCGAGATTCTTTTGGTGCCCCAAGGCAAGTATGTTGGCGGTGACACCGAACTGGCCGGTCTCCGCTGCCAGGTGCCGAATGAATCCCTCGACGCCACTCTTCCCAGTTGCGTACATCGATACACCGATGTTCTGACCGGCCCGGGCCGATCCTGACGAGATTTGCACTATTCGCCCCCATCCGGCGTCGCACATCTTGTCGAGTACCGCTTTGGTGCAATTAAGTGCGCCATAGATGTTGAGGTCGATCGGCGCCCGCCACTGATCCGGTGTCAGCTGCCTGAAGGGCAGATTCACGCGTCCCTCGGCGATGCCGGCATTATTGACCAGGATGTCGATGTGATGGTCGAATTTTTCTGCAGCCCTGTCCACATGCTCGACAACCGAGTCCAGATCGGTGATGTCGAAGGCCGCCGCAATTGCCCGTCCGCCTTCTGCGACTATCGCTTTCGAGACCTGCTCGGCTCGATCCGCGTACAGATCGTTGACGACGACCGCAGCACCTTGCCTGGCAAGCACTGTCGCAATCCCCGCCCCTACGCTCTGGCCCGCGCCTGTCACCAGAGCAACCCGACCGTGCAAATCGAACATGTCTGTATCTCCTCGAACGTAATTCGGACGTGTGTTGTAGATTCAGGGCGTTGCGAACACAGCTCTGCCGCCGTCGATTGCCACGCCACGGGGTGTCTCGACTCGAAACGCGCCATCCGGCCAACTCAGGACATCGACCGATTCACCGGGGAACACCGGGGAACTGAAACGTCCGCCCAACTCCATCAAATCGCACGGATGCGCGCCGGCAATGTCGGCCAGAACGAGAGTGGCCGCGGACAGGGTCGCGAGGCCGTGCAGAATTGGTCGCGGCTGGCCGATACCCCGCGCTGCCTCTGGATCGACGTGGATGTGGTGCCGATCGCCCGAAAGCCTGTAGAGCAGCGCACTGTTCGACGCGATAGGCAGCTGACGACGGTCGGACGGGTCGCCGCCGTCCTGCGCAACCGAAGACGGCCCACGATCGCCACCGAATCCGCCCTGCCCTGGAGCGAAAATCGACCAGGTTGCCTCGAACAACTCACAGTCGACCGTGACGTCGAAGATGGCCGCACGTCCCTTGTCCCACACTGCAGAGACTCGGGAATTCAACGTCACGCCGCCCGACGGGGGCAGTGGCGCTCGAACATTCATCCGCTGGGAACCGTGCAACGCTTTTCCGACGTCGAATGCACCTGCGTCGCCGAGCACGTCGGGTGCCCACTGCGCCAGACTGAGCCCGAACGTGGGCAACACGCGCAGGTCGCGTTCGAAGACGAGATCGAGCTGATCGGGGCGTGCACCGACTGCGAGCGCGAACAGCATGACATCGCGCTCGTCCCATGCGACGCGGCGACTCCCGAGTTCGCGTCCGATCCAGGATGAGGCATCCTGCGCTGTCACGACCGCGCGCCGTAGACCGCTTCGGGGGTACGCGCTTTCTGCAACAGGCCCCGAAGCTCGCCACCGACCTCGCGCGGATCCCACCTACGCGACACGTCGAGCGAGGGCCCGTGGACCCAGCCTTCTTCGACCGTGAGTCGTCCGCCCTCGATCTCGACGACTCGACCGGTCACATCCGCACTCTCCTCACTGGCCAACCACGCCACGATGGGTGAGACATTCGCGGGCGCCATCGCGTCGAAACCATCGACGGGTGCTGCCATCGCTTCGGCGAACGGGCCCTCCGTCATTCGAGTGCGAGCCGACGGTGCGATTGCATTGACGGTGACTCCGTACGGGGCGAGCTCCTCCGCGGCTACGATGGTGAGCCCGGCAATCCCGGCTTTTGCGGCGGAGTAGGTAGCCTGACCGACCGACCCCTGAAGTCCTGCACCCGAGGACGTGTTGATCACTCGCGCTGCGCGCGTACGGCCCGCTTTCGATTCCGCCCGCCAATAGGCAGCGGCGTGACGCAGTGGCGCGAAATGACCTTTCAGGTGTACACGGATCACCGAGTCCCACTCCTCTTCGCTGGTGTTGACCAACATCCGGTCTCGCACGAACCCGGCGTTGTTGACCAGAATGTCGAGGTGACCAAAGGTGTCGATCGCCTGACGAACCATCGCTTCCGCAGCCTCGAAGTCGGCTACGTCTGCGGTATTGACCACCGCTCGGCCTCCCGCAGCTGTGATCGTCGAGACCACCTCCTGCGCGGGTGTCTCGCCCGTGCCATCGCCGGCCAAGGTGACACCGAAATCGTTCACCACCACCGCGGCTCCGAGCCGCGCCAGTTCCAGCGCATGCTCACGCCCTAGGCCACGACCTGCTCCCGTCACAATTGCAACGCGTCCTTCGAGAAGATTCGACATTCCTTGTTCCTTTGCCTTGCCTGCGGCGATGCGCAACTTGTACGTCTTGTTGTTGACTGCCCATCCCTGGTGGCTGTTACGATACCAAGCAATCGCTAGGTTAGGAACCGACATGAGCGTCTCCACAGAGGTCTTGAACGGCAGACTCACTGTCGTCACCATGGACTACCCACCAGTCAACGCACTCCCAGTCTCAGGATGGTTCGCCGTCGCAGATGCGATGAAAGAAGCCGCCCGAGACCCGCAGATCCGCGCAGTTCTACTGCGAGCGGAGGGCCGCGGGTTCAACGCAGGCGTGGATATCAAAGAGATGCAGAAGACAGTCGGCTTCGACGCATTGGTTGGAGCAAATCGCGGCTGCTACGAAGCTTTCAAGGCAATCTACGAGTGCGAAGTACCGGTTATTGCAGCGGTCAACGGATTCTGCCTCGGAGGTGGCGTCGGCCTGGTCGGGAATTGCGACACCATCATCGCGAGTGACGATGCGTACTTCGGAGTGCCCGAAGTCGACCGGGGCGCCCTCGGCGCAGCAACACATCTGTCGCGTCTCGTGCCGCAGCACTTGATGCGCACGCTCTACTTCACCAGCCGCACCATCCCGGCCAACGAACTCGTGGGGCACGGATCTGTGTTGGAGGTAGTTCCGCGTGCACAGCTCGACGACGCCGCCCTGGCGCTCGCCGGTGAGATCACCGCGAAAGATCCGCGGGTCCTCCGCGCCGCCAAAGCCGCACTGAACGGCATCGATCCCATCGACGTCAACAAGAGCTATCGATTCGAGCAAGGATTCACCTTCGAGCTCAATTTGGCCGGGGTGGCCGACGAGCACCGCGACGAGTTCGTGCACACCGGCTCGAATCTGACTACCTGAACTCCCTTTCGAACCTCGAGACAGCGCACCCTGAAGGAGAATCGTGACCACGACCGCGCGCATTCGCACCCCACTCACCGATCTCACCGGTGTTCGACACCCGATCGTCCAGACCGGAATGGGATGGGTTGCCGGCGCGCGCCTTGTCTCTGCGACCGCCGAGGCCGGAGGGTTGGGCATTCTTGCTTCCGCCACGATGAGCCTGGAGGAGCTGGAAAAGGCCATCATCGACGTGAAGTCACGTACCCGAAATCCGTTCGGCGTCAACCTTCGCGCCGACGCGAGTGATGCAGTCGAGCGATCTCAGCTGCTGATCGACCAAGGCGTTCGTGTCGCGTCCTTTGCGCTCGCTCCGAAGAAGGATCTCATCTCACGGCTGAAAGACCATGGCATCGTAGTGATGCCGTCGATCGGTGCCGCTCGTCACGCCGAAAAAGTCGCAGCGTGGGGCGCTGACATGGTAATGATTCAGGGCGGGGAAGGAGGAGGCCACACCGGTGCGGTCCCCACCACTCTCCTGCTCCCGTCCGTGCTCGATGCGGTCGACATTCCCGTCGTCGCGGGCGGGGGATTCTACGACGGTCGAGGCCTCGCCGCCGCGCTCGCATACGGTGCTGCAGGCATCGGAATGGGCACGCGATTCCTCCTGACCAGCGACAGCGCCGTTCCCCAGTCGATCAAAGAGCAGTACCTGACATTCGGCCTCGACGGCACCGTCGTAACGCGCAAGGCCGACGGTATGCCGCATCGTCTCCTCCGCACCGAGTACGTGGAGAATCTCGAGTCCGACGGCCTGGCCCATCGCATAATCGGAACTGCCAGGCGCACAATTGCGTTCAAGAAGATGAGCGATATGACGTGGCGCCAGCTTCTGGTCGACGGACGCCAGATGAAAAGTGCGAGCGACCGCAGTTGGTCTCAGATGACGCAGGCCGCGAATACCCCGATGCTGCTCAAGGCCGGTCTCGTGGAGGGGGACACCTCGGCAGGGATGTTGGCGTCCGGCCAAGTCGTCGGGCTCATCAACAGCCTGCCCACATGCGACGAGGTAGTAACAACGATTGTTGACGATGCGCATCGTCAACTAACGCACGCTACTTCCCGGATTTCGCCAACATAGAACCTGCAGGCCCGGGCAATTCGGTTGCCCGGGCCTGCAGGTTCTTCGGTCAGTCGACGCCAACGATCGGAGCGTCGAGTAACGCCAGTTCCCGATGATCAAGCACGAGATCGACGGCGCGTATCGAGTCGCGTACCGATTCCGGTCGAGACGCTCCCGGGATGGGGATCACATGGGGCCACCGCTGCAACTGCCATGCAATTGCCACTTGTTGGACCGACACTGCATGTGCAAGTGCAACTTCGGTGAACGCGGCGAACTGAGACCCGAGGTCCTTGGCCGCACGCATTCCGCCGAGCGGACTCCAGGAAAGAAATGCAAGGCCGATCTCACCACACAGAACGACCTCCGGTTCACTCGATCGAAAACCTGGCGAATATTGGTTCTGAACCGAGACGAGCGCGTCACCGATAATCGACCGGGCAACCCTGATCTGATCGGGATTGGCATTCGAGATTCCGACCCGACGAGCCAACCCGTCGTCGACGAGTGCACGCAGCGCTACCATCGACTCCTCATACGGCCGAAAGGGATCGGGGCGATGGTGCTGATATAGAGGTAGAGGATCCAGACCCAGTCGTACGATCGAATCCTGACATGCCCGGCGCAAATGCTCTGCACTGCCGTCGATCCACCAATTGTCCCCGTGGCGAGTGTGCCCACCTTTGGTAATCACGACGACATCGTCCGTGGGCCCCGGCCAGGACCTCAAAGCGTCGGAAAGCGCGCGCTCGTTGACCCCGTACTCGTCGGTGGGTCCATAACTGTCGGCTGTGTCGAAAAGAGTTACCCCGGCATCCAGAGCGGCGTGGACGGTCCGTCGGCCTCGCTCGACATCGTACCCGGCCACCTGAGTGATGGTCATCGACCCCAGTCCGATTGCCGACACGGTAAGATCACCGAGGCTCCTCGCCGGCATCGACCCGGTCACTTGCCGACCGCCGTCCAGCCACCGTCGACCGGGACACACACACCCGTCGTATACGAGGCGTCGACCGCAAGGTGCTCGATTGCCCTCGCCATCTCGTCCGGGGTCGCCAATCGCCCCAACGGTATGCGGGCTTCGGTGGCAGCAATGTCGTATCCGTTGTCGATAAGGTCTTGAACCATGGGCGTCCGGGTGTGGCCCGGCGCCACACTGTTGACTCGGATCCCATGCTCTGCCCACTCGATCGCCAGGTTCTCGGTCAGCTGTCTGACTGCGGCTTTTGCGACCCCGTAATCCGACTGACGCCGCCACCCCCGGAACGCAGTCGTCGAAGAAATCGCTACGACCGATCCTTCTGTACCGACGTCAATCAAATCCCGGGCAACAGCGCTCGCGACCAACAATGTTCCGACGACGTGGACATCGAACATTCGACGCACATGGTCGGCGTCGAGTTCCAGCGCAGGCACGAACGCCCCTCGAATGCCGTGGCACGTCACAAGCACAGTTACCGAGCCTCGCTGCTCGATTGCACTGGCCACCGCCTCCGAAACTGCTGCAGCGTCGGTCACGTCGACGCCGATACTCGTGACGTGCTCCTCGGCTGCACCTGCAACCGTCAGATCGAACACCGTCACGTGATATCCGCGGTCGACGAGCCGGATGACCACCGCACGGCCGATACCGCTGGCGCCGCCGGTGACAATTGCGTGTTTCACACTCACTCCTGACGAAGGCCTCGAGCTACTGGGCTGTCACTGAACCGGCACCGCATTGCCCGAGAAGGGGTGGCACCATGCCCATTCAACAGTTAGAGTACCAAACAAGCGCTAGGTTAAGGAGTTGTATGACAGACAAAACGATGTCCCTGAGCGATGTCGCTGGACACGTGAAGTCGGGCATGACCATCGGAGTGGGCGGTTGGGGGTCACGCCGGAAGCCCATGGCCTTGATTCGTGAGATATTGCGTTCGGACGCTACAGATCTCACCGTGGTGACGTTCGGCGGACCGGAGGTTGGGCTTCTCTGCGCAGCAGGAAAGGTCAAGCGTGTGGTCTACGGGTTCGTCTCCCTCGACAGCATCGCGTTGGACCCACATTTCCGTGCCGCACGTGAATCGGGATCGATCGACATCACCGAATACGACGAGGGCATGTTCGTCACTGCAATCCAAGCAGGCGCGAGCCGGATGTCGTTCCTGCCCACCCGCGCAGGCCTCGCAAGTGATGTCCTGACCATGAATCCGGATCTACGGACGGTTGAATCTCCGTACGACGACGAAGAGTACGTCGCAGTTCCCGGCGTCAGAATGGATCTGGGATTGATTCACCTCAACCGCGGCGATGCGCAGGGAAATGGACAGTACCTCGGCCCGGATCCGTACTTCGACGATCTGATCTCGATGGCATCCGATCGGTGCATCATGAGTGTGGAGAAGATCGTTGCAACGACTGAGCTGACGGCAACCGCGCCGCCGCAATCTCTCCTGATCAACAGGATGTTTGTTTCCGGCGTAGTCGAGGCACCTCGCGGAGCGCATTTCACCTCGTGCGAACCCGACTACGGACGAGACGAAGCGTTCCAGTCGCACTACGCGACTTCTGCAGCGCAGCCAGAGTCGTGGTCAGCGTTCGAGAAGCAATTCCTGACCGTCGACGAGGCCGGGTACCACGAGGCCGTCGAACGGTTCACGCAATCAACCTCGAACAAGGAATCAGCATGACAATCGACATCACCCGCGCAGAGATCTGCGTGACCGCATGCGCCGACGCATGGCGCGGTGTCGGAGAGACTCTCGCTCACGCGGTGGGTACCGTACCCGCCATATCGGCACGCCTGGCTCGTCTGACGTTCGAACCGGACCTGGTCCTGAGCGACGGCGAATGCTATTTCGTCAGCGACCCGCCGCCGCTGGGCAAGACAGCAAGTCAGGGTGGTGGGACCATCGAAGGCTGGGTGCCGTTCAGGAATATCTTCGCAATTCTCAATACCGGCCGACGCCACAGCATGATGGGCGCAAGCCAGATCGACATCTACGGCAATCAGAACATCTCGGCCATCGGCGATTGGCGCCGTCCGACTCGCCAGTTGATCGGTGTACGCGGTGCGCCGGGCAACACCGTCAATCACCGCGTGGACTATTGGGTGTCGCGGCACTCCTCACGTGTCTTCGTGGAGAAGGTCGACGTCGTGTCGGGTGTCGGCAACGACCGTGCGAAAGCATATGAAGGAAAGGCACTTCGCTTTCACGATCTCGGCGTGATTGTAACCGACCTCGCCGTTCTCGACTACGGTGACGACGGCAAGATCAAGGTGCGATCGATACACCCAGGGGTCACGGCAGACGACGTTCGCGCGAACACCGGATTCGACATCGACGTCGCGGGTGCGGCGACTACCCGCAACCCGACCGACGAAGAACTACGGCTCATCCGTGAGGTAATAGACCCGAAGAACCTCCGCGACAAAGAAGTCAAAGCAAGATGAGAAACGAACAGGGATCCGACAATGGACACGAACACCATTCCTGAACTTCTCGCCGAAGGGACACAGCGTTTCGGCGACCACCTCGCTGTGGTCGACGGCGACCGTCGCCTGACCTATCGAGGCCTGGAGGACGCCGTCCGGACAGCAAGTGCCGGATTCGTCGGACGCGGAGTCGAGCCGGGCGATCGGATTGCAATCTGGGCACCGAACAAACTCGAGTTCATCGTCGCGCTACTCGGTGCCCAGCGAATCGGCGCGGCGGTTGTTCCCCTGAACAGCCGATACCGCGGATACGAAGCACACTCCATACTCGCGCGATCACGAGCAACCGCACTCGTCGTCGCCGACGGGTTTCTCGGCACCGACTACGTCACGATGCTGCAAGAAGCCGGTGAAGACCGCGAGGGGCCAATCGTTCCCGGATTGCCGCATCTGCGGGTCATCATCGACATCATGGCCAGCGGCAACTCGGACACGACACCATGGCGTGAGTTCACCGACGTCGACGAGGCCGCGCTGGACGAGGCGGACCGGTGCGCCGCTGCTGTCGAAGAATCGGCGGTAAGCGACATCCTCTTCACCTCTGGAACGACCGGGTCGCCGAAGGGCGTCGTGACCACCCAAGCCCAGACAATTCTGATCGGGAGAACGTGGGCCCGACGCGCGAGCCTGTCGCCCTCGGATCGGTACGCAATCATCAGTCCGTTCTTTCACGGTTTCGGCTACAAGGCTGGAATCATGGCCGCGCTGACGAGCGGAAGTACGATCTACCCGGTTCTGACCTTCGACCCCGTCGCGGTTATGCACTTGGTCGAGGCCGAGAGCATCACCGTAATGCCGGGTGCGCCGACGATCTTCCTCACGTTGATCGATCACCCACGACTAGCCGAATTCGATCTCTCGTCACTGCGATACGCCACCGCAGGCGCCACATCGGTGCCCGACAACCTATTTCAGCAAATGCGGGATGTATTGGGGTTCGACACCGCCGCCCAGGCGTACGGACTCACGGAATGCATGGTTGCAACACAATCACGTCCCGATGATGATCCACTCCACATAGCTCAGACGACGGGTCCTGCGGTGGATGGAATCGAGATTCGCGTGGTCGATGCAGCGTCGAACGATGTCGGCACCGGTGAGGACGGCGAAGTATGGCTGCGGGGAAAGACCGTGATGATCGGCTACTTCGAAGATCCCGAAGCAACCGCCGCCGCAATCGATTCCGACGGGTGGTTGCACACCGGTGATGTTGGCCGACTGGACGAGCACGGCTGCTTGAAGATCACCGATCGCATGAAGGACATGTTCATCGTCGGTGGTTTCAATGTCTATCCAGCAGAGGTGGAAAATGCCATCTCGACGCATCCCGATGTCGCCGAGGCGGCCGTTGTCGGCATACCCGACGCACGGCTCGGAACGGTCGCACGCGCGTTCGTGGTGCCGCGCCACGGCACGACGGTGAGCGAAACCGAACTCACGCAGTGGTGCACCGTGCGGCTCGCCAACTTCAAGGTACCGAGAGAGTTCCTCGTAGTGGACGCCTTCCCGCGCAATGCCAGTGGAAAGATACTCAAACGGGAACTGCAACAGGATATCTGAAGATCCGAACGGTATCCGCGGCGACGAATCGGGTGGGACGCTCCCAGCGTTTCACCCGATTCGTCGCTCACGCATTCGGAGTGTGCTGAAGAAATGCAGGCCATTCACCCCCACCGTCGACATTCAACACGGCCCCCGTGATGTGTGAGGCGAGAGGGGAAGCGAGCATCAGGCACGCCTGACCGATCTCTTGGGGCGTGGCCAGTTGCCCACGGGGAATGGTGGCAGCGACCTTCGCATACTGTTCGGCGTCACCGTAGTGCTCCACCGAACCCGGAGTGGCCACCAGCCCGCAGCTGACGGCGTTGACACGCACATCCGGCGCCCATTCCACGGCCAAACTCTGTGTCAGGCTCTCCAACGCCGCTTTGGCTGCCCCATACACCGCCGTGCCCGGACTCGGACGCCGCGCGGATATCGAGGTGATGTTGACGACACTCGAATCGGGTGTCGCTGCAAGAATCTTCGCAGCAGAACGACATACATATACAGCGGACGTGAAGTTCAATGCGAGCACCTTGTCGAAAAATCGACTTGAACTGTCGTTGAACTGTGCAAACGGCGCTCCCCCGGCATTGTTGACCACAACATCGATCCGCCCGTGACGCTCCGCAATCCCGTCGATCCACTGCTCCACGGCATCGGCATCACGAACATCGACACGACTCATGGTGGTTCTCCCTGCGTGGCGCTCGGTGTCGGAGGAAGAAGCACTACGGCCACACATCTCCACATACGCACCGGCTTCGACGAATACGTCAACTATCCCGGCACCAACTCCTCGGCCCCCTCCGGTCACCACGACAATTCGACCGGTCAGGTCAATTTCGAACGACATGTTCGGTCCGCCTCTCACTGATTGAACATCGCAATGATACCAAGCAAGTGCTAGCTTTAAGGATGTCATTGGACGAGACGCCTATGTTCGTTCCGTACGTGCGCAATTCCCACTCCCGAACCGTTCGGGACGCGTCCCTACCACCACTAGGCTCACGCCCTGTCCGGCAACCAGATTCACCGGAGAACAAGATGGCAGTAATGCACCAGAGTGATGGTCCGGCATTGACCGGCTCGACCTTCGTACTCAGCTACGCCGACACCGACCCTGCCGGCATCCTGTACTACGGAGCAATATTTCCTTGGATGGAGAGGCTGCAGAGCCAATGGTTCCTGGCGCATGGCCTGCGTCAGGACCGCCTCAGAGACGAACTCGGATTCTGGCTGGTCACCTGCCATACCGAATGCGACTACCTTGTTCAGGCGCGGCTGTTCGACCGTGTGAACTCCGCGCTTCGCCTCGGCCGGGTGGGGCGTCGATCGTTCGACATGGACTTCGAGTTCAACCGTGATGCCGACGGTGTCGTGGTCGCACGGGCACGCATAACACTCGTCACCGTGGCGCCGGAGGGCAACTCGGTCGACATTCCGGCGGTCCTGCACGAACACCTGGACGCGTGGTCGAGAGGACGTTCGCTGCTGCGGTGACCCGACCCTCTCGACAGCACGGTGGCACTATTCGTCGAGATGCTCGCGCAACGTAGAACCCGTATAGGACGTACGCAGCAGACCGCGGTCCTGCAACCTAGGCACCACGAGTTCCACGAATTCTTCCAACCCCACCGGAAGATCGGCGGGAAGGACGATGAAGCCGTCCGCGGCCCCTGCTGTGAACCAGAGTTCCATTTCGTCCGCGATGGAGTCCGGCGTTCCTACCAAAGGTCGGTGACCGATACTAATCCCCACCCGTTGTGCCAACTCACGCACCGTCAGACCTTCGTCGAGAGCCATGCCGATGAAGAGCGCCGGCCGAGAAACTCCGGCATGATCGGGCAATTCGGCCCTTATGTCGGGGAATTTCTCGTCCAGGTCGTACTTCGTGAGATCGAGACCCCCGAACGATTGCTGCAGAAATCCGAGAGTCGATTCTTCGCTGATCAGAGAACCGAGTTCCCTGGCGAGTTCCGACGCGTCTTGCTCGGTCCGCCCGACGATGGGCGTGATGCCAGGAAGCACCCGGACCGCATTGGAGTCTCTGCCGAACGACGCGGCTTCGGTGCGCATTGCCTCGGCGAAACCGCGCGCTGCGTCGAGGTCGTGTTGGGTGGTGAACACCATGTCTGCCACACGTGCGCCAAGTCTGACACCGACAGGAGAAGATCCTGCCTGCGCCAACGGAATACGACCCTGGGGCGAACGCGGAACCGTTAGTGGCCCCTTGACCTGAAAATGGGTGCCCTCGTGCTCGATCGAGTGAATCTTGCTCAGATCCGCCCATTCGCCCGTCTTCACGTCACCGACGATCGCGTCGGCCTCCCATGCCTCCCAGAGAGCACGTACGACATCGACAAATTCCTCGCCGCGTTCGTACCGCGCCGTGTGATCGGGGAGTCCCGCCGAACCGTAGTTGGCCGCCGCGGTCGCTATCGCGGTGGTGACTACGTTCCACCCTGCACGACCATTGCTCAGATGATCGAGCGAGGCGAATTGCCGCGCGACTGTGTACGGATCGTTGTATGTCGTGGAGCTTGTGCCGACCAATCCAATCCTGGAGGTCACCGCTGCCAGCGCCGACAGAATTACTACCGGATCGAGACGGTCGGTCGCGTCCTTTGCGATCGTCGGAGCAAGATTGAGTTGATCAGCCACGAAGAAGGCGTCGAAGCAACCGCGCTCTGCGGTCTGCGCAAGATGTGCCCAATGCTTCAACGTGTCCACCATTGCGGGATCGGTACGCGGCGAACGCCACACCGATTGGGACACTCCGACTCCCTGCGCAAAGAGCGCAAGGTGCATCGTCCGGGTCATCCGAGTCGCTCGATGATCGTCACGTTGGCTTGTCCGCCACCTTCGCACATCGTCTGCAGACCGTATCTGCCGCCGGTGCGTTCGAGCTCGTGCAGCAGGGTGGTCATCAGCCGGGTACCCGTCGCTCCGATGGGATGCCCGAGCGCGATACCGCCACCGTTGACATTGACCTTCCTCAGATCGGCTCCGGTTTCGTGCGCCCAGGCGAGGACGACCGGCGCGAAAGCCTCGTTCATCTCGATGAGGTCGATATCGTCCAGGGAAAGACCTGTGCGCTTCAACGCTCTAGCTGTTGCCGAGATCGGCCCGGTCAACATCCAAACTGGGTCGTCGGCATAGACACTGATGTGATGGATGCGAGCCCGAACCGTCAGATTATGTTCCCTGACAGCAGATTCCGATGCAATGAGCAATGCACTCGCGGCATCGGAGATCTGTGAGGCCATCGCGGCGGTCAGGACGCCGCCGTCGGTCAATGTCCGCAGACCGGACATCTTCTCGAGGGTGGTATCTCGTCGTGGACCTTCGTCAGCTGTTACACCGGCCAGCGGAGTGATCTCACGATCGAAATATCCCGCGTCGACAGCCGCCAACGCGCGCCGGTGGCTTTCGAGCGCGAACTCTTCCATTTGTAGGCGGGTGAGACCCCACTTCTCGGCGATCATCTCGGCAGCTCGGAACTGCGAGACCTCCTGATCACCGTAACGCTTGCGCCACCCCTCGGACTCGGCGAAGGGCGTCGTGAATCCGAACTGCTGTCCGACGATCATCGCGGAAGAGATGGGGATGGCGGACATGTTCTGAACTCCGCCCGCAACGATCAAATCCGCCGTACCAGACATCACGCCCTGCGCGGCAAAATGCACTGCCTGCTGGCTCGATCCGCACTGACGATCGATGGTCACGCCCGGAACGTGCTCGGGCAGACCAGCTGCAAGCCAGGCTGTGCGGGCTACGTCACCCGATTGTGAACCGAGTGTATCGGTGCACCCCATGATGACGTCATCCACGGCAGCGGGGTCGACGCCGCTACGTTCGACAAGCGCATTCAACACGTGCGCCCCGAGATCGGCGGAGTGCACCGACGCCAGGCCTCCACCTTTACGGCCGACCGGCGTACGGACGGCTTCTACTATGTATGCCTCAGGCATGAATCCTCCTAAAATCTAGTGCGTAGCTGTAAATGTGCACTCACGCATGCTGGGAACTGACGGCGACGACCTCACCTGTCATGTACGAGGCGTAGTCGCTGGCGAGAAAGACCATCACGTTCGCGACCTCCCACGGCTGCGCTGCGCGTCCGAACGCCTCGCGGCCCTTGAGCTCCTCGAGAAGTTCCGGTGTGGTCACCTTCTCGAGAAACGGATGCATCGCCAAGCTCGGAGCCACCGCGTTC
Source organism: Rhodococcus sp. P1Y (assembly GCF_003641205.1). Classification (NCBI taxonomy): domain Bacteria; kingdom Bacillati; phylum Actinomycetota; class Actinomycetes; order Mycobacteriales; family Nocardiaceae; genus Rhodococcus; species Rhodococcus sp. P1Y. Next base: position 1,705,891 of record NZ_CP032762.1, on the reverse strand, counting down.
ACCCGAATACCATGCGAGGCAACATCGATGGCCGCCGACCGAGTGAGCGCCATGACACCGGCTTTTGCAGCAGCGTAGTGCGCTTGATCCTCCTGGGCACGCCATCCGATGACCGAGGCATTGTTCACGATCACTCCGCGAGTCCCATTCGCGATCATGCGGCGACTCGCCGCACGAACACAGCGAAACGTGCCGGTCAGGGTCACGTCGAGAACCAGAGACCACTGCTCGTCGGTCATCTCCAGCAGCGAGACCGACCCACCGAGTCCTGCATTGTTGACCATGACGTCGACTCCGCCGAACGGCTCGGCCGCGTCGATCAACGCCGTGACGTCGGCTTCCTTGGTCACGTCGCACACCAACGTCGACACCCTGTCGGCGCCGAATTCGTTGGACCATTCCGTCCGGGCCTCGGTCAGTCTGCGTTCGTGTGTATCTCCGACAACAACCGCACGAGCCCCTTCCTCGAGAGCCCTGCGTACCACCGCGGCCCCGATCCCCGCTCCTGCACCTGCCGTCACCACAACAGTCTTGCCAGCCAGAAGACTGTGTCCTGGAACGTATTCGGGTGCTGATTGTTCGATCTTGCTCACGGTCGCTGCTCCTTGGGCATTCCCAGTACTCGTTCTGCGATGATGTTTCTCTGAATTTCGTCCGAACCGCCGTAGATGGTGTCCGCGCGACTGAACAGAAAGAGCGACTGCAAGTCATCGAGGGCATAGTCGGGGCCGACCGTGAGGGCCGAGCCACCGAGGATGTCCATCGCCAATTCGCCTAGTTCACGATGCCACCGCGCCCAGACGAGTTTGGACACCGACGCTTCCGGCCCGACGGATCCGGATTCGTATGCGCTGAGCGTCCGAAGTGCGTGAAATCTCATCACCTCCAGACCGATCCGCGCCTGGGTCAGTCGATCCGCGATGACCGGATCGTCGATCATGCCGGTGGACTTCGCCCGCTCGGTGACTACCGCCAGCTCGCGGGCGAAGCCGACCTGCTGGCCGACGGTCGACACGCCACGTTCGAAACCGAGCGTCCCCATGGCCACGCCCCACCCCGCACCCGGGTCACCGACAACCATGGACACATCCGTGACAGCGCCGTCGAAGAAGACCTCGTTGAATTCCGATGTACCGGTGAGCTGAACGATGGGCCGCACCTGCACACCCGGCTGATCCATGGGTACCAGCAGATAGGACAACCCAGCATGCCGCGTCGAACCGGGATCGGTGCGTGCAACTACGAAGCACCAGTCGGAATGATGTGCCAGGGAAGTCCACACCTTCTGTCCGTCGATGATCCACGAGTCACCTTCGAGCCGAGCGCGAGTGCGCACCGCCGCGAGGTCGGAGCCGGCTCCCGGCTCCGAATAGCCTTGGCACCACAATTCTTCGACCTTGACGATCGGCTGAAGGAATCGCGCTCGTTGCTCGTCGGTACCCCACGCAATCAACGTCGGCCCGAGCAACTCCTCACCGAGGTGGTTGACACGCGCCGGCGCATTGGAACGCGCGTACTCCTCGTGAAAGATCATCTGCTGGGACAGGCTCAGCCCTCGGCCGCCGAACTCCACCGGCCATCCGAGGCAGGTGTAGCCGGCCGCACCGAGATGACGGTTCCACTCCAGGCGTTCGGAGAACGCTTCATGCTCGCGGCCGGATCCGCCGAGCCCCTTCAGCTCGGCGAAGTCTCCCGCGAGGTTGTCCGCGAGCCACTGACGGGCCTCGGCCCGAAAGTCCTCGTCCTCCGCGGAGAACGTGAGGTCCATTACTTGCTCCTTCTCGAACTGGCGCGACCGGCGCTGCACACCTTGTCACGCACGACCCTACCCCACCAAGCACTTGTTTGGTACCCTGGCTCCAGGGGCGGCTACGCCCGACAAGAACGCGTATTTGGAGGAGCAATGTCAGAGCAGGTCGAGCAGGATGTCGTGACGTACGAGGTGCGTGGACATGTGGCCGTGGTGACGCTGAATCGACCGCAGTACAGCAACGCTCAAAACTCCAAGGTGACGTATGCGCTCGACGCCGCGTTCGTGAGGGCGGTCGACGACGACGCAGTCAAAGTGATCGTTCTCGCCGGCAACGGCAAGCACTTCAGTGGTGGACATGATATCGGCACACCGGGCCGTGACATCGATCAGAGCTTCGATCGCAAGGCTGTGATCATGTGGGACCACACCGACAAAGCTGGCGCCGACTCGCGCATCGCACGCGAGTCGGAGGTGTACCTGGGCATGTGCCGCCGTTGGCGCGAGATTCCCAAACCGATGATTGCCATGGTTCAGGGAGCGTGCATCGCCGGTGGCTTGATGCTGGCATGGTCGTGCGACTTCATAGTCGCGTCGGACGACGCCTTCTTCTCCGATCCCGTCGTGCGTATGGGGATCCCCGGCGTCGAGTACTTCGCCCACCCCTGGGTGATGAATCCGCGCGCGGCCAAGGAGTTCCTCTACACCGGTGACCGATTCGACGCAGAACGAGCTCTGCGACTCGGAATGGTCAATCATGTGGTCCCCCGCGACGAACTGACGGAGTTCACGTTTGCCATGGCCGGACGTATCGCCAAGATGCCGCGGTTCGGTCTGGCTCTCACCAAGAAGGCTGTCAATCAGTGCGAGGACCTGATGGGCCAACGTGCGGGCATGGATTCGGTGTTCGGTCTCCATCACGCAGCACACGCGCACAACGGAGAAGTCGATGTCGATTCGCTGGGTGGCCTCGATGCCCGTTCGATGGCGGCTGCCAATTCGAAAGCCGAGCAGGCGTGAGCATGAAATTCACCGCCGACGAATCGGCGTTCCGAGCCGAGGCCCGACAGTGGCTGGGTGAGAATTCTCCCGGACGCCTACCGTCGATGGACACCGAGAACGGCGCGCGTGCGCATCGGCAGTGGGAACGGACGCTGGCGGCGTCACGGTGGTCGGTCGTTGCCTGGCCGGAGGACCTCGGCGGCCGCGATGCCAGCCTCACCGAGTGGGTCATCTTCGAGGAGGAGTATTACCGCAGCGGTGCACCGACCAGAATCTCTCAAAACGGGATATCACTGCTGGCACCGATTCTGTTCCAGCACGGAACCGCCGATCAACAGGCGCGATACCTGCAACCCATGACCGACGGTAGCGAGGTCTGGGCACAGGCGTGGTCCGAACCCGAAGCGGGGAGCGATCTGGCATCGATTCGCAGCCGTGCATCCCGTGACGACGAACGTGGCGGCTGGATTCTCAGTGGACAGAAGACCTGGAGCTCGAGGGCTCCGTGGGCTGACCGCGGGTTCGGTCTGTTCCGCACCGACCCGCAGGCGGAACGCCATCGCGGGTTGACGTACTTCCTGTTTCCGCTCGACGCCGAGGGCGTAACGGTTCGCCCCATCGGTCAGCTGGACGGCGACGCAGGGTTCGGCGAGATCTTCTTCGATGACGTGTTCGTGTCCGACGACGATGTTCTCGGCGCCCCCGGGGATGGCTGGCGTGTAGCTATGAGCACTGCGGGCAACGAACGTGGGCTGTCGTTGCGTTCACCAGGACGGTTCTGCGCCGCGGTGGACCGATTGGTCGCGCTGTGGAACGAGCGGGACGCCGACAGCGCAGCGACGAGCGGCGTCGTCGACTCATGGATCGCGGCACAGGCATATCGGCTGTACACCTGGGGAACGGTCGAGAACCTTTCCGGTGGAGGCGATATCGGCGCCTACGGAAGTGTCAACAAGCTTTTCTGGTCCCAACTCGACATCGGCTTGCACGAGACCGCACTCGAACTCCTCGGGCCCGACGCAGAACTGCGGGGCGAGGGCGCACCCGCGGATGGCGCTTGGGCCGACGACTATCTGTTCTCTCTTGCAGGTCCGATCTACGCCGGCACCAACGAGATTCAACGCAACATCGTCGCCGAACGAATACTCGGCCTTCCGCGGGAAATCGATGCAAGGAAGAAGCCATGAAGTTCTCACTGTCCGCAGAGCAACAAGATTTTGCGAAGTCGCTCGATGCACTACTCGGTGACTTCGACACCGTCTCGGCTTCTCGTGCATGGGCGCGCTCGGACACCGGCCCCGGCACCGACCTCTGGCGCAAGCTCGCCGAGGCTGGGGTCACCGGGTTGCTGATCCCCGAGGACCTCGGCGGCGTCGGCGGTTCACACCTGGACGTAGCTGTCGCATTCGAAAGACTCGGGTACCACGGCGCTCCGGGACCGTGGATCGAATCTGCCGTTGTCGTCCCGCTGATTCTCGCGAACTCCGACAAGCCGGAGATTCTCACCGATCTCAGCGATGGAACGCAGTGCGCCAGCATCACCGAGCCCGATGGGAGTCGCGCGCTCGACTCGCACGTCGCTGCGAATACCTTCGTCGTAGCTGGACACCGGCTGTACGAGGGAACACCTTCGAAAAAGTTGCGGTCGGTGGACCCGGTCCGCACGTTGTTCGACGTGCAGGCCGGTACTGCGATCGCGGACCTGGATCCCGAAATCTTCACGAGAGCATACGATTCGGCCGCATTGGCCTGCGCGAGCTCGCTCATCGGGGCAGGCGAAAGGCTGTTGGACGATACCGTCGCGTACGTGGTGCAACGCAAGCAGTTCGGGCGCGTGGTCGGAAGTTACCAGGCCGTCAAACACGCACTGGCAGATGTCAAGGTGGCTCTGGATTTCGCACGACCGTTGGTCATCGGCGCAGCACACGAACTCTCGGCACAGTCGGCTGTGGCCTCACGCGATGCGTCGGCAGCGAAGGTTGCAGCGAACAAGGCTGCGTACCGCGCTGCGCGCGCAGCACTTCAATTGCACGGCGCCGTCGGATACACCATGGAACTTGATCTGAGCCTCTGGATTCTCCGAGTGCAAGCACTCGTAACCGCCTGGGGCACAACCGCCCACCATCGCGATCGTATCGCCACAGCACTGACCCAGGAGAACTGATCATGCATTTCGGCCTCAGCGAGGAACAGCAGGCACTGGTCGACACCGTGAGGGCTGTCGTTGCTCGACGACAATCGTCGACCACCCTTCGCGACGCATTGTCGTCCGAGTTCGGGTACGACAGAGCATTGTGGACGGCGCTGCGCGAGCAGGTCGGCGTGTGTGCACTCGCGGTACCCGAAACTATGGGCGGGATGGGTTATTCGTCGTTCGAGACTCACATCGTACTCGAGGAACTCGGCCGCAGTCTGAGTCCGACTCCGCTGTTCGGCTCCGGCGTACTGAGCGTCCAGGCCCTTCTGTACGGCGCCGACGAGAAGTCGAAGAGCCGACTTCTTCCAGAACTCGCCGAGGGCACCGCGATCGGTGCACTGTGCTGGGCCGATCGCAGCGGTCGGTGGCGAACGGACGGTAGCGGCGTCGACGCTCGTTCCGCCGGCCAGCGATGGCTGCTCACCGGAACTGCGACGTTGGTGATCGACGGAATGGAAGCCGATCGGCTATTGGTGGTCGCGAACAGCGGCGTCGGACCAGCTCTGTTCGAGGTTGATCCGCATGACAAGACCCTGGCTCGCAGAAGTACCCCTGGAGTCGATCCGACTCTGCGGTTCGCCTCGGTCGAGCTCGTAGACACCGACGCGGAACTTCTGGGGTCGTTCGGCGATTCGCTCCCGGACCTGTACGCCGCCGCAGCTATCGCACTGACTGCTTTGCAGGTCGGCGGAGCACAAGCCGCTTTGGATCGCACGGTCTCGTATCTTGCGGATCGACGTCAGTTCGGACGTCCGTTGGCCTCTTTCCAGGCACTCAAACATCGTTGTGCCGACATGATGGTGGCCGTCGAAACCGCCCGATCGATTTCGTGGGCAGCCGCGTGGGCAGCCGCCGAACGCACACCGGACCTGCGATGGCACGCGGCTATGGCGTCCTCGTGGTGCAGTGAAGCCTTCTCCTACGTAGCCGCAGAAATGGTCCAACTCCACGGCGGCATTGCCATCACCTGGGAGCACGATGCCCACCTGTATTTCAAGCGTGCGCATTCCACGGCCCAACTACTCGGATCGCCTCACGAGCACCGTCGTCAAATCACCGGTGGCACAGTCACACCCACCGGCCGATGAGTGCATCGGCGCCCTTTTTGCCCATGACTACCGCACCCGATGGAACGATCGTCCACCACGTGGGGATCACTGTCAGCGACATCGACGCCTCGGCGCGGTTCTACGGTCGACTGCTCGGTGGTGACCTTTTCGGTCCGTATCGACGCTGCGGACCCCGAATCGATGCTGTCACCGGGCATCGAGGAGTCGTCGTCGAGCAGATGTTCGTGACTGCCACCAACGGCCGGACCATGGTTGAACTACTGAGCTACACAGGCGGACCCGAGACCGTCATAGAACCGGACAACAGTCACGTGGGCGCAGTGCACATTGCCGTCACAGTCGACGACATCGACGCGGCACTGAACCGGCTGCGGTCGCAGGGGGTCAGTGCGCTGTCCGACCCGATCGAGGCGAGCCCGCCGTTGACTGGGTGCCGCGTGGTCTATGTGCTGGACCCCGACAGGGTGCGTGTAGAACTCGTGGAGCTTCCCCGTTGATCGAGACCACAGGTCGGTCTTCTCGAAAGATCACTCACTTCTGCTGGCAGGACTGACGAGTAGCCCCGACCGCAGCATCGAGATGTACTGGTCGGCCACCGCCTCGTGGTGCAACCGGCCACCCGGCTGATACCAGCGGACCGTCGACCACACAGCGTCGCGAATGAAGCGGTACACCAGGCCCGTGTCGAGATCAGGACGGAAGTCCCCCGATTCGCGGCCGGAGTCCAGAACACCACGCCATACCGTCGCGATTTCGATACTGGCGTCGGCGACGAATCCGAATTCCGATGCGGTCATGAAGAGACCGGCCTCGTTCTGGTAGAGCGCCACCTCGTCCGGTGTCGCATCGATGCGTGCGAATGTATCGCGAATGAGACCCTCGAGGGCTTCTTGCGGCGAGGTGCTTTCCTCCACGATGACGGCAAATTGGGTACGGAGATCGTCCATGAACTGGCGGAGAATCTCGGTCAGCATCGCTTCCTTGGAATCGAAGTGATGGTAGAGACTTCCCGACAGGATCCCCGCCTCGTCCGCGATGTCCCGGACGGTGGTCTGCGAGTAGCCGCGCCGCGCGAACAACCGAGCCGCGATCGCGAGAAGCTCAGTCCGTCTGGTCGACGTCGCGCTCGCCTTGCGCCGGCTCTCGGCACCTCCCACACTGGTCGAACCCATGGACTTCCCCTTCTCCGATCTCGCCGGTCTACCCGACTCGGCTTCGGTCAGCAACTCGGTAACGGGCCGCCGTCACGATAGTTGGCGTTCTTACCATCGGTAACGTACAGCGGTACCCGACCGAGACACCTCGGCCGGGCCGCAATACGACTACGCAAGGCGTTGGACAACCATCGCCATTCCTTGACCGCCTGCAGCGCACATGGTCTCCACACCGAACTCTTTGTCGTTCCACTGCAAGGCGTTGAGAAGAGTCGCGGTCATGCGAGCGCCGGTCATTCCGTAGGGATGACCGAGCGCAATGGCACCGCCGTGCACGTTGACCTTCTCGTAGTCGAGGCCGAGCTCACGGACGGTAGGGACGACCTGGGCAGCGAATGCCTCGTTGAGTTCGACAAGATCGATGTCGTCGACGGTCATACCTGCGGCGGATACCGCGCGACGCGTGGCCTCGACGGGACTCATTCCCATCACCTCGGGAGAGAGCGCAGACACCGCGGTGGACACGATTCGCGCCAGCGGCGTCAGACCCAACTCTCGAGCGCGATCGTCGGACATGATCACCAACGCTGCAGCTCCGTCGTTCATCGGGCAGCAGTTGCCTGCGGTGACCGAACCGTCGGGCAGGAAGACCGGCTTCAGTTCGCCCAGCGCCTGCGCAGTTACGCCAGCCCGTGGACTGTCATCTGCGGTGACTACCGTTCCGTCCGGAGTGGTCACCGGCGTGATCTCACGATCGAAGAACCCAGCGGCGCGAGCCGCCTCGGCGCGGTTCTGGCTCAACGCGGCGAACTCGTCCTGGTCGCGGCGGCTCACGTTCCACCCGGAGGCAACGTTCTCGGCGGTCAGTCCCATCGACATGTAGAGGCTCGGCATCAGTCCTTCGGCACGCGGATCCGTCCACGAGGGCCCAGCGACGTCGGTTGCGCGAGTATCAGCCAAGTCGAAAATGGGGTTCTTCGAACCGGGCATGTAGTCGGACTTGCCCTGCGTGAAGCGCGAGACCATCTCCACACCGGCAGATACGAACGCGTGACCCTCACCGGCTTTGATGGCGTGAAATGCCATGCGTGTTGTCTGCAGGCTCGACGCGCAGTACCTCTGGACGGTTGTCCCAGGTAGGGCATCCAAGCCGAGCAGTACGGCCATAGCCCGCGCGAGTCCATATCCTTGCTCGCCAGCGGGTTGAGCGCATCCGACCATCATGTCGGTCAGCTCCGAAGGGTCCAGTTCGGGCACCTTGTCCAGTGCCGCCCTGACGATCGTCGCACCCAGGTCGTCACCACGCAGTTCGCGCAGTGAGCCCTTCTTGGCGCGCCCGATGGGCGATCGAGCTGCTGCGACGATCACTGCTTCCGGCATCGGTAAGTCTCCTGACTTCGGGGCTCGTCGAACGCGACGAAGCCGATAACTCACCATAGCAAGCGATTGCTTGGTATGGTGAGCTATCGGCTTCGAGGGTTCGAGGATCACACGATCATGGCGACAAACCCCATCCGGGAACGACCTCGACCCCGTCGCCGAGCGGCCGTCTCATCGACCACAGAGGGATCGCACGGCAGGACGAAATCTTCCACGTGCCGTCCTCTACGACGTATTCGTCCTCGTACTCCATCGACGCCACGGTCTCCGTGCGTGCAGACAGATCGAGCTGGCGGAATGCGAGGGTCCACTTTCCCGTAGCCTCGCCGGCTCCGGTAAGTGTGATGTCGGAGTGGAACGCATGGTGCATGTCCAACACCACGTAGGCGCCAGCGACTTTGTGCAGGGCCACATTTCGAAATATCTCGACGATCGGATCTGCGTCCTCGTACTTGCCGAGTTCCCCGTAGTCCATCACCGCGCCACGGTCGATGAAACACGCGCGGAACGCGACGGGGTCCTTCGCGTCGCACGCACGAAGGTACCGATGCTTCAGCGCCTTGATGGCATCGATTCGCTCGATGTCGTTCAGACGCTGCTCTACGGAACGTGCTGTCATGTCGCGCCTTTCGGTCGGGCAGACCGGACGACCGTCTGCCGCGGGTCAACTTATGACCGCCGCGCTGTACGTCGGCGGGTCACCCAGAAACTCTCGATGGGACGGCGGCTGCCGTCCGTCGACATCGAGTATGCCCATTTCAGCGGCGATTTCGGCACCGATGAGCACACTGCCACTTCGGTGCATCAGATTTCGATCGCGCCAGAGCGCATCGATCACCCGCCCGGTGAACTCAGGAGACTCGGCAGTTGCCACCAACTCCGCATACGAGTCCGGGGCCTCGGCGAGACCGGCCAGGGTGCGTTCGGTTTTCAACAAGCCCATCCAGATCGAGATGACGGCAACGTCGAACGGGCGGAAGTCGACCGCCATGTCGTGGGCCATCTTGTCCACGGCAGCCTTGCCAGCGCCGTACGCGGGCCCGTGCATATAGCAGCTACCACCGAAGCTGGAGGTGTTGACCACCAATGAACCGCGTCGCATCAACGGAGCGGCGTAGTAACTCGAAATGTAACTCGAACGCATTCCGACATCGAACAAGTCGAGTAGCGACAGAGGCTTCTTCCAGAACGGTCCCTCTGTGGCGAGAGCGTCCGGAACCGCGAATGCATTGTTGACCAGGATATCCACAGCGCCGCTTTCGGCACCTACTCGTTCGAACAGTGACTCGACCTGCCCGTCGACCGAGTGATCGACCACGACGGGAATTCCAACCCCTCCACGGTCGGATATCTCCTGGGCTGTGGCGAACACCGAGCCGGGTAGCGCAGAGTCGCCCTCGGCCGAGGTTCGACCCGTCACGTACACGGTCGCGCCGGTCGACCCCAGCGCCAGCGCGATCCCCTTCCCCGCACCACGGCTGGCACCGGTGACGACTGCAATACGAGCGGATTCGGAACTCACTGACGGACTCCTCGACTCGGTACTTCACGAACTTCAGTGCACTAGCTTTTGTCGTCAGTACTCGATGGCGATGTCGTCGCTGACGGCTTCCGCCTGGCAGGCCAGGATGTAGCCGTCGTCGATGTCCTGTTGCTCGAGTACTTCATTGTGGGCCAATTCGACCTTGCCCGAGGTGAGCGCACACACGCACGCGCTACAAGCGCCCTCCCTGCACGAATAGGGAGCGTCGATGCCGGCGTCGAGCAAGGCGTCCAGCAGACGCTTGGATCTGGGCCACGTGACTGTCTTCTGATCGCCATCGATACTCACCTGGACGGACACGGCGCCGACCGAACCGTCCTGTGATGGGTTCACGGTTGCGGTGGCAGTCTCGAACGGGTTCGAGCTGAGGGACACGAAACGTTCGACGTGCACACGCGAATGATCGACGCCCAAGGCCGAGAACACCGAACGCGAAAGATCCATCAACGGCACAGGTCCGCACACGTACATGGTGCGATCCGCGAACGGCGCAATCAGATCGCGGAGACCGTCGAACGTGGGGTATCCCTGCACCGACTCGAGCACGTGGACCACCGTGAGCCGATCGGCGAACTTCTCGGTCAGCTCACGGAGTTCCGCAGCAAAAATGACGGACTTCTCGTCGCGGTTGGCATACACGATGAATACGCTGCCCGTACCGCCGAAAAGTACGGTCTTGGCGATGGAGATGATCGGGGTGACCCCGCTGCCGCCTGCGACCAGCACCACCGACTGATCAAGAGAGTGCACCGTGAAGACCCCTGCGGGGGGCAGAACCTCGAGTTCGTCACCGATCGACAGATCGCCGCAGAGCCAGTTCGACCCATGCCCGTCGTGTACGCGCTTGACCGTGAACTTCAGGGTCGAATCGACCAGAGGGGAACTCGACAGCGAGTAGCAGCGCGCCGCCCCACGGCCATGATCCGGGACCCGAACGGTGATGAATTGGCCTGGCGTGTAGCCGAACTCGTGCGCGAAATCAGCCAGGGGCTCGACGAGGACAGATCGAGCATCGTAAGTCTCCTCGACCAATCCGACGACTCGAACCTTCCGTGGAAGATGTTCCGACGACGGATTCACCGCTGCACCTCCGATGGGGAGGCCGAGCCGAGATGATCGTACATGTGGAAGGTACCCCTGTATGTCCGGAAAACAAGCGCTGTCGATCGCACCATATCGCCTCGTCAGAGGCGATAATCGCACCGATCCCACTGGACGGGAAGCTTCTTCACATGGATGGCCGAAAGCGAATTCGGGTCTAATGTGTTGCAGTAGATAGTAATCGGATTTCGGACGGAGCATGGATGGATCTGTCGGGCAAGGTCGCGCTGATCACCGGAGCAGCACAGAGTCAGGGAAGGCATCACGCACTGTCGCTTGCCGCGCGGGGAGCGGACATCATCGCTGTCGATATCTGCCGTCAGATCGACTTCGTACCGTATCGGATGGGAGACGAAGCGGGCCTCGACGAGACCGTGCGCCTCGTCGAGCAACTCGGCGGAAGAATCCACGCGGCCGTATGCGATGTTCGCGACGCGCACGGCCTACGAACCGTGGTCGATTCCGCAGTCCTCGAGTTCGGCGGCCTCGACGTCGTAGTGGCGAATGCGTCGGTGTGCTCGGTACAGACGTACGACGAGGTGACCGCGGACATCTGGAAGACCACCATGGATATCAACGTCGGCGGGGTCTGGAACACGTGCGCCGCCGCCATCCCCCATCTAGTGCGGCGCGGCGGTGGCAGCATCGTGATGATCGGATCCAGCGGTAGCGTCGTCGGCCTACCCTTCTACTTGCCATACACAGTCTCCAAACACGCGCTCGTGGGCATGTGTCGATCGCTCGCACTCGAACTGTCCAACATGAATATTCGCGTGAATGCGATACTCCCGACCGGCGTCGACACCCCACAGGGACACTCGTCCGTATTGCCGCGGCTACTGGAAGAACGACCGGATCTCGCCGGCATATTCACCAACAGTCTCCCCGTCGATCGGATCGAGCCAGCCGATGTGTTCGGCGCGCTGAGCTATCTCATCTCCGATGCAGCCCGGTACGTCACCGGAGTGCTCTTGCCCGTCGACGCCGGGTCGACCGTTCGTTGACGGCAATGGCGCAGGGCAATGCGTAATGCCTCCCTTCACCAATTCACCAATTCACCACTGACACGGACAACTATTCGAGGATGATGAACATGAGCGTACGAGAGCGTCGGCTTGCCCGGATATCCGGAGGACATTGGGCGGAACTGCGCCCCGGCCAGGAGTCGACCTCCGAACGTTCACAGGACGTAATCAGAATTGCCGCCTCGGACCTGCAGGAAGCACAAGCCGCAACGGCACGGATTCGAGCACATGCGTCGAGCGAAGGCACACGTCCAGCAGTGTTCCTCGACATTCTGTATCACGTTGCAGACGACGCCCGAACAGCACGCAGGGAAGCCTCGGAATTCACTTCGCCCTCCCGTTCCGGATCGGTCCGGTATGTGGGTACTCGAACCGGACTGCGCGGCTTGATCGACGACATCACTGCCGCCGACGTAGCAGACGGCGTCACGCTCCTGCCGCTGAACCCACACGAGAACGGCTTCGTGCTCGAGGCGATGTGAATCAGTGTCGATTTCGTTGGCCCGCTCGAGTCCCGCATTCCGCCAGACGGGATGACGCCCACCGCCGGGCGAGAGAACCACGTACGTTCGCGCGGCGCTGCGAGGATACGCACGCGTACGTCTCCGAGTGCGGAGGTGGTCACTGGCCGTTCATTCGAAGAGGGAGTTCGCTGTGGCCGTTCGTAGTCTGAACCACGCAGTTCTGTTCGTGTCCGACGTCACACGAAGCGCTCAATTCTATTGCACGGTATTGGGTTTCGAGCAGATCGGACCGGACTTCGCAGGCGGGTGTTTCTTCGCGGAACCAGATCCGGGAACGATCACGATCTCGGATTGTTCCAGGCCTCGACCCCAGGGGCCGCACAAGGGGCAGTGGGACTGTTCCATTTGGCTTGGGAGGTCGAAACGTTACACGACCTCGCCGAGGCCAAGATCCGTCTCGACGAGCATGGCGCGTTGTCCGGGGCCGCCAATCACGCGTCCACCAAAGCTCTGTACGGCTCGGACCCGGACGGAATCGAATTCGAGCTCACATGGTTGGTGCCGGACGCGTTGGTCTGTGACGAACTGATACCAGGAGTTGCGCCCACGCGTCCTCTCGACATCGGCGCCGAAATTGCACAGTATGGTGCTTACACCCCTGGTGGCCCCCGCACCGATCGTCACATGATGACCCGTCTGATCGATCGACTCACCTCAGGTCAGTCTGGCTGAAGATCACCAAATACCCGGTGGATGGCTGACGAACCACCCACCGAGGATTTGGATGAGACAAAGCTAGGACACCGAAGATCGAGAAGACGGTTCGGCGGCCACGATATCGGTCTGCTCCGACGGCACGGCGAGTCTTTTCACCCGTCGCGGCATGAGGATCGAGGCAAGCACCCCAACCAGAGCGCACGCCCCAGCGAAGAGGAACGCATACTTGATTCCGTTGTCGGAGTACACGACCGCCCCCTCGGAAGCAAAGGCGACGTTCGCATTGAGTACGGCGTACATGATCACTGGCAGAGATGCAGCGAACGTGCTCTGGAAGACGGCAACGATGCTGGCGGTGGAGGCCTGGAGCTGCGGCGGCACAGCTTCGATCTGAAGGTTGGGAATCGTTGCGTACGCAATGCCCTGACCGAGTCCGAAAACTCCGATCAGCACGACAACAAGCAGCTTTCCGTCGTGCGAGAAGGCCATCGCGGATGCCCCTACTACGCTGGTCGCCAGTCCGAGGATGATCATCGTTCGGGGTTTGACGAGCTTCCGGCCGACCACCAGGCCCACAGCCAATCCACCGACGACGGCGAGAGCTCCCATCGGCGCGCCGTAGAAGGCGAACTGTTCCGCGCTTGCCCCGAACCCATAGCCCAGTCCGAGGTCAGGCGTCATGATCATCAACGGCAGCATGATCGAGATCAGAGCCGAGATGCCATACACGAACCCAGCAGCGATGGATATCAGCAGCACCGGCCGGTGCGCAAACAGTCGGAGGTCCACCAACGGGTCTTTGATGATTCGTGATGAGACGACCCACGCCGCGAGTGCAGCGATACCGCCCAGTAAGAAGAACAGCGTCGAGGTGGCGGTCCAACCCCACGTCGAGCCGAAACTGACTGCGACGAGAACCCCTCCGAGCCCACTGCCGAGAAGAACTGCACCGATGGGATCGATCGTGGAACGAAGCCTAACTGCCGATTCCGGAGTTGTGAGCAAAATCAGGACAGCGCCGACGGCGAGCACTGCAGCCAGGAACCAGAAGATGCTCCGAAAGCCAAACCCGTCCAATAGCCATCCGGCGAGAAAGGGCGTCGGGATAGCGATCAAACCCATTCCTGTGGTGGCGATACTCACCGCCAATGCGACTGTCCTGGGCGGAAATACGTCACGGATCAACGAATAGCTCAGGAAAAGCGAGGCCACGAGCAATCCGGAAATTGCCCGACCCACGACGAGGACAGTAAAGGTGGGAGCCACCGCAGACACGACGGAACCCACAATTCCGAATCCCACACACAGCATCAGGAGCCGACGCTTGCCATGTGTATCGGCAAGCTTGCCGACCACCGGACTAGCCACTGCGCCTACCAGAAGAAATGCAGCGAAAACCCACGCTCCCTGGGTGGTCCCGTAGTGAATCGACATGGCAGGCAATGCAATCGCCATCATCGCGTAGCTGAGCGTGAGCGCCTCCAGAACGATCACGATGGACGCGAGCGAGAGCACCCCGGGCAGGGTCCACCCCGCGTCGTCGTCGGCAGTTCTGTGCGCCCGCGGAGAATCGACCTTCATTCCTGGTTCCCTTCACTGAAGGCGCTCCCGACGAGCACCGAATAAGTGCCTGATCTCACACCTGGCATCAACGTGGGTTGGCAACATCTCCCGCTAGGTGGGAACAATCCAACAAACCGGGCCATTTGTCCGTTTCGAACGACGACAGGCGGCCGGCCGGTCTGACCTCCCCATTGGCAACAGTGGATTCGCGATCTTCACTCGGGGTCGAAATCGAGTGCCTACGTTGCTGTTTGTGCCCGCTGGGCGGACACCTTCATTCTCAAAACTGCAGCATGCACCTAGCCTGAATTGGTCTTTCGTTTCGCGTCGAAGAAGGGCAAATGTCGCTCGCCACCAGTACTGGCCGCCAGGTGCCGGATGACAACCACCCATAAGGCATGCCAGTCAGCCCAATCAACACGCACCTGAAGTCAACTAGGAAGAGAAAACAATGAACGCCAAAGGTCCCGTGCAGCCCACCATGCCGTTCGTCAAACTGATCACCCATGATCCGGAAGAGCTTCTGTCGTTCTACGAAGATGTGTTCGGCTTTTACGTCGTCACCCGTGTTGTAGAGCCGAATCCGGGCACGGACTTCGGGATCGAAGAGATAATCCTCCACTCCAGCGATGACACCGGGTGCAGCCTGGTACTCCTCAAGTTCCTGGAGCGCCCCAATCCTGCCGGCGGGGTCATTTTGGGAATGAAGGTCGCGGACGTCCAGGCAACCATCGAGCACGCCCTCTCCGCAGGGGCGTCGGTCGAGATGCCGCTGCAGTCGATGGAACGGCACGGGGTGAAGGTCGTCTTCCTCGCCGACCCACACGGAAACCTTATCGAGGTCATCGAAATGATCGACGCCGCAGGCTAACCGCACGATCAGGTGTCTCATACCGATACACCATCCACACATCTTCCCAATCCGCCACTTCCATACTACAGTCGTGCACCAAACTGCCAAGCGCTTGCTTGGTAGGCAGGCAACGACGAATGGAGCCTCACCGATGACTAGCCGCGAAGCAGAAAGAGACGATGCCTTCGGCACCACGCCGTCGGCAGGTGACGAGATCGTCCCACGCCAACGCGGAATACTCCGGGTCGCGCTGTCCAGCTTGCTGGGGACCACTATCGAGTACTACGACTTCTTGCTGTACAGCACGATGGCGGCTCTGATCTTCGGCTCGGTGTTCTTCCCGGACTCGAGTAGCGGAGTTGCCACCATCGCTGCGTTCGGAACTTTGGCGGCAGGGTACGTCGCACGCCCGCTCGGTGGTCTGGTCTTCGGCCACTTCGGCGATCGGCTCGGACGCAAGCGGACGCTCGTAGCCTCGATGATGCTCATGGGGGTCGCAAGTACGCTGATCGGCGTGCTGCCGGGCTACAGCACAATCGGCATTGCCGCTCCGATCCTGTTGATTCTGCTCCGCACCATCCAGGGCATCGCGGTCGGCGGCGAGTACGGCGGTGCCGCACTGATGGTCATCGAGCACGCAGGCACTCGCCGACGGGGCAGCTGGGTCGGAATCATGCAGTTGGGCTCACCTCTCGGAAACCTCGTAGCCATTGGTGCGATCGCTGTAGTCACCAGGTTGCCGGAGGACGACTTCGAAAGCTGGGGTTGGCGTATTCCGTTCCTCGCCAGCGCCCTTCTGCTGATCATCGGCCTTTACATCCGCATGAGTGTCGCAGAGAGTCCCATCTTCAAAGCAGCTGCACAACTTGCCGACGACAAGGCTCCTCCTCGGATGCCAGTCGTGGAAATCTTTGCAAGACAGAAGAAGGCGCTCTTCCTCGCCTGCGCCGTGGGGATCGGCCCATTTGCGTTGACCGCACTGATCAGTTCGCACATGGTCGCCTACGGCACCGAAATCGGATTCAGTCGCTCCGATGTGGTGGGTGCTCTCTTTTACACGACCCTCGTTGCCATGGTCTGCATTCCAGCGTTCTCTGCACTGTCCGACTTCGTCGGACGCAAACCCGTCGTCTTGGTAGGCGCGATCGGCGCGGCCCTCTGGGCATGGCCGATGTACACGATGGTCGGCAGCGGGTCCATCCTGCAGTTGACGCTCGCGATGATGATCGGCCAGGTCATGCAAAATCTCATGTATTCGCCCATGGCTCCGATGCTGTCAGAGATGTTCGAGACCGAGGTCCGGTACACAGGCGTCTCGCTCGGCTACCAGTTGGCCAGTTTGATCGGAGCCGGGTTCACGCCGATGATTGCCGCCATCCTCGTCCTGGCTTCGGACGGGTCGAGTGTTCCACTCGTGCTCATCATGGTCGGCACCGCCTGCATCACCCTGACAGCACTCGCAATACTGAAAGAGCCAAGAGGCAACAATCTCGTAGCCGAGATCAAAATCTAGTGAATAGGCCGTCAACTCGCGACGAACTGGCTGTCTCGGCAGCATCTCCCAAAGCCGTTTGCGTGCAAAAGAATATCCGATGACCACCTGTCGGGACATACGCTTGATTGTCCGAGCGCCTACTGTGACCGTCGGTGGATGCGACATGGAGTGGTGTTGTTCACCAGTGACCGAGGAATCATGCCGGCGCAGCTGGCACAAGCAGCGGAGGAGCGGGGATTCGACGCAATTTATGTACCCGAGCACACTCACATCCCGGTGAAACGCGAGGCTCCGCACCCGGGAACCGGCGACGCGACTCTGCCGGACGATCGATACATGCGCACCCTGGATCCGTGGATTGCACTCGCCACAGCGGCCGCAGTCACCGAGAGGATCGAACTGTCGACGGCTGTGTCGCTGCCTGCACAGCATGACCCGATCGCTCTGGCGAAAACCCTCGCAACACTCGACTTCCTATCCGGCGGACGGGTGAGCATATGTGCCGGATTCGGTTGGAACGCAGACGAATTGGCCCACCACGGTGTCCCGTTCAACCGGCGGCGTACCGTCCTGAAGGAACACATCGAAGCGATGCGTGCGCTGTGGACCCAGGAAGAGGCCTCCTACGAGGGTGAATTCGTCTCCTTCGGCCCGTCCTGGGCATGGCCGAAACCTCAGCACCACATACCTCTGATCATCGGAGCCGAGGCAGGTCCGAAGACACTCGCATGGATCGCCGCGCACGCTGACGGATGGATGAGTACGCCCCGCACCGATGATGTGGTCGCGCGTTCGAGCGAACTCGTCGACAGCTGGGCTGCCGCCGGCCGCAGTGGCGCACCGATCATTCGAGCGTTGGCCCCCGATCCCGAGCGTCTCGACGAGTACGAGGCCGCTGGAGTCACGGACGCGTGCTGGGGCGTTGGAGACGGTTCCGAAGCCGAGGCAATGACAACGCTCGACGAGATCGCCACGAGGTTCGAACTATGACCTCGATCGACAACTCCGGCGCACCGGGCACGGAGTCGAGTCTGCATCCCGAGCTGCAGATCTTGATCGATCGCCGCGCTATCCACGATGTGGTCTTGCGCTACTGCAAAGCTATCGACCAGGTCGATGCCGATCTCGTGCGCAGCTGCTATCAGGACGGGGCTCTCGACTATCACCTCGGTTTCACCGGAACGGTGGACGAGTTCATCGCGTGGTGTTGGCCGGCGCTCGAACAGCTGAACGGCACCAGGCATGTGCTTGCGAATCACCTGTCCGAAGTGGACGGGGATGTAGCTACGGCAGAGTCCTACGTGCTCGCCTACCACTGGCAGGAGCCGTTCGACGATCCTGCGAGAAACTATGTCGGACACGGTAAGTACATCGACCGATTCGCTCGTGGTGGCGACGGGGTCTGGCGGATCTCCGAGCGCCGAGTAGTCGCAGACTTCATCACCGGGATATCCGCGATTACCGTTCCCCCCGTAGAGGACAACGGCTAGCACCCGTCCCGAAACGACGGTCGACAGTCCCCCGTGGTCGTCCGGCCCACTGCCGATTCGTTCCGTCCGAAGTCTCGCTGGGCGGGAAGTCGACTGTTGTCCGGACCACCGGCCGACTGTACTGACAGTTCCGCACAACCACTACGGAGGTCACCATGATCGATCCGACCATCAAACCTGTACGTGACATGGCCGTCGCTGACTGGTCCCATCGAGCAGACGTAGTCGTTGCGGGCTTCGGTATCGCCGGTGTCACTGCGGCGATCGAAGCTGCGCGGGCAGGCGCACGCGTTCTTGTTCTCGAGCTACTTGGCGGCGGTGGTGGCGCAGCGGCGATGTCCGGCGGTTTCATCTATCTGGGCGGGGGCACCCCACTGCAGAAGTCCCTCGGTTTCGAGGACTCCGTCGACCACATGAAGGCTTTCATGAAAGCCGCTCTGGGGCCTGGCGTCGATGTCGCCAAAATCGAGGAGTACTGCGAAGGCAGTGTGAACCACTACAACTGGCTCGTCGATGCCGGCGTCGAGTTCGAAGAATCCTTCTGGGGTGAGCCAGGCTGGGAACCTCCACACGGTGAAGGACTCATGTATTCCGGTGGTGAAAATGCCGCCCCGTTCAATGCAACGATTCCGCCGGCTCCTCGTGGGCACCTGCCCAAGAAGTCGGAATCGGCGGAGGGACAACAACTCCCCGGCGGCCACATGCTCATGCAACCGCTCATCGAGACGGCCAGGTCGCTCGGAGTGGACGTACTCTACGACTGCCGTGCCAAGTCTTTGATCGTCAACGACGACGGACTGGTCACCGGAGTGATGGTTCGCCGATACGGATCCGATTTCGCAGTTCGCGCCGAACGCGGGGTCGTGCTGGCCACAGGGAGTTTCGCATACGACAACGACATGCTCACCGACAGCGCGCCCCACATCCTGGGCCGGCCCGCCGCGTCGATCGAAAGCCATGACGGACGGTCGATTCGGATGGCGCAGGCGCTAGGTGCAGCGACCGCCCATATGGACGCAACGGAAATCGCAATATTCAGCGATCCACAACTGATGGCACGCGGAATCCTCGTCAACGGTCGAGGTCAACGCTTCGTCGCGGAGGACACGTATCCGGGGCGCATCGGGCAGGAAGTGCTGCTACGTCAGGGCGGCGATGCATTCCTCGTCATCGACGAGGCATCCTACGAAGAGGCGTCGGCGACCGTGTCTACAAGTTCCATCATGCGTTCGGCACCGAAATGGGTGTGCGAGAGCGTCGCCGAACTTGAGTCCGAGATGGGAATCCCTGCCGGTGGACTGACGTCGACCGTAGAAGTGTACAACCGTCACGCAGTCTCGGAGTCCGACCCGTTCCTGGGAAAGAAGCCCGAATGGGTACGCACGTTGGGGACACCGATCGCAGCGTACGATCTGCGAGGGATGACGGGCGGGTTCACGCTCGGAGGCCTCAAGACGACGGTCGATTCCGAGGTTCTGCACGTCTCGGGAGAACCGATACCCGGATTGTTCGCGGCGGGTCGGTGTACGTCCGGGGTGTGTGCCGGCGGTTACGCCAGCGGCGCCAGCTTGGGTGACGGCAGCTTCTTCGGTCGTCGCGCGGGGAAGAGTGCCGCCGCTTCGACTCGGACGACACCCGCAAGTGATCAGGTACCTTCGTGAATCCGTCACTCGACGGCACCACCGACTACCGCTACGACCCAGAGGTTCAAGCGCGCGTCGACCTCATGCGTGACAACGCCGTACCGCCTATGCATCTCTCGGGTGTGCACTCGGCACGCGCAAAGTTGGAATCGATTCAGCGCCCACCGGGTCCGGATATGAATTCGGTGGACCGCCTCACGATCGACGGTCCACATGGCTCGATTCCGATCCGGATCTACAGACCCCATTGCGCCCCAGCGACCGACGCACCCGCGCTGGTGTGGTTCCACGGTGGCGGAATGATCATGGGCACATTGGATTCGTTCGACAGGATGGCGCGGGAGATATCAGCGGGAACGGGTGCTGTGGTGGTGAATGTCGATTACCGACTCGCTCCTGAGTTTACTTTTCCTGTTGCAAATGACGAGGCCTACGCAGCGACCGAATGGGTGGTGGCGCACGCAAAGAACTGGGGCGTCTCGGCGAGCCGGGTCGCCGTGGGGGGTGACAGCGCGGGCGGCGGCCTTGCCGCTGCCACCTCTCTGCGGGCCCGAAACACCGCTGGTCCACATTTAGTGCAGCAGATTCTGGTGTACCCGGGGGTCGAACGCAGGCAAGACCGCCCGTCGATGCGGCAGTTCGGGGACAGCCCGCTGCTGAGCGCTGGAGACATCGATTGGATGAAAGCCCTCTATCTCGGCGATGATCCAGCCGCCGACGACGAATACGGCACCCCAGCCAAGGCCAGCGATCTCTCCGGCCTTCCGCCTGCAATCGTCGTCTCTGCCCATGGCGATCCCATTCGAGACGGCGTCGAAGAATACGGTCGCCGATTACAGGACGCGCACGTCCCCACTGCGATGATCCGATACCCGGGTCTCGCCCACGGATTCCTCATGCACACGGCAACCGTTCCGCGTGCCCGCGTCGCAATGGCCGAGATCTGTGCGCTCGCATCAGCACGCTTCGCGGCGACGGAAGTCTGCGGTGGACTCACATGAAGCGAGCAACCAAGCGATCGCTTGGTATGCTGCTGCGGTGAGGACGGACTCGCCGCCCACCCCGACCCGGAAGGCGGTCTCGCACAAGTGAACCAGCCATCGAACATCACTGACGCCTCTGCTGCGATCTCCCCGGACGCTCTGCGGTCGGTACTCGGCCACTTCGCGACCGGAGTCGTTGCGATCACGGCCCTCGAACCCGACAGCGGCGTTCCGGTCGGCCTGGCAGCCAACTCGTTCACCTCGGTATCGCTGGAACCTCCGCTGGTCGCATTCTGCGTTGCCCACACCAGTACATCGTGGCCGAGCGTGATGAAGGCGCGCAGAATCGCGATCAATATTCTCTCCGACGGTCAGGAATCGATTGGAAGGCAACTCTCCCGTCGCAGCGCGGACAAGTTCGAGAACTTATCCTGGACCCCCTCCCCGGGTGGCGCGCCGATCTTCGCCGAGGCTGCGGCCTGGCTCGAAGTCGAAGTCGAAGCCCAACACGAGGCAGGCGATCACATGATCGTGGTCTCGCGGGTGCACCACGTGCACTCGGACGATCGCAATCCACTGCTTTTCCATCGAGGTAGATACGGCAACCTTCTGACCCAATGATCGTCGGCAGATCCAATTCACGAGCACCTCATCCCCGCTCGGTTCGAATGCCTCGAAAAACCGTAGGTTTCTCGATTCGCGAGCGCACCCGGGGGTCCGAAACGGAGCGTAAGCGGACATCGGATTAGCCACATCGTCGCATGCGTCGTGCGACGCCAGCGGGAAGAATTCGGGTTGCGATCGGAAAGATGCCGATGTACCGCTGGCCAAAGGAGCTCGACAGTGCCCACCCTCGAACGTGACGTCGCCATCGTCGGCGCCGGTCCCTCCGGCCTGGCCGCGGCAACCGAACTCCGCAAGGCGGGACTCTCGGTCGCCGTCCTCGAGGCTCGTGATCGCGTCGGCGGACGCACCTGGACCGACACCATCGACGGCGCGAGTCTGGAAATCGGGGGCCAATGGGTCTCCCCCGATCAGGAGTCCCTCATCGCACTGATCGACGAACTCGGGCTGGAGACGTTCGACAGGTACCGCGAGGGCGAATCGGTCTACATCTCGTCCGCAGGTGAGCGAACTCGGTATTCGGGTGACTCGTTTCCCGTCGACGGCACTACCGAGAAGGAAATGGATCGCCTCGTCGCCGTCCTCGACGATTTGGCCGCGCAGATCGGGCCGGAGGAGCCGTGGGCGCACCCACTTGCCCGCGAACTGGACACGATCTCGTTCGAGCAATGGTTGATCGGCCAATCCGACGACTCCGAGGCCCGCGGCAACATCGGCATGTTCATCGCCGGCGGCATGCTGACCAAACCCGCGCACGCGTTCTCCGCCCTGCAGGCCGTGCTGATGGCCGCCTCGGCCGGCTCGTTCTCGCATTTGGTGGACGAGAACTTCATCCTCGACAAACGCGTCGTCGGCGGCATGCAACAGGTGTCGATCCGTATGGCAGCCGCCCTCGGCGACGACGTCTTTCTCGGCGCCCCGGTCAGAACCGTTCGATGGAACCCCGAGGGAGCAGTGGTGATCGCCGACGGCGACATCGAAGTGCACGCGTCGCGCGTGATTCTCGCCGTTCCACCGAACCTCTACTCCCGCATTTCGTACGACCCCCCGTTGCCGCGGCGTCAACACCAGATGCACCAACACCAATCGCTCGGACTCGTCATCAAGGTCCACGCCGTCTACAACACGCCCTTCTGGCGCGAGGACGGCCTGTCGGGAACCGGCTTCGGCGCCTCCGAAATCGTCCAAGAGGTCTACGACAACACCAACTACCAGGACAACCGCGGCACCCTCGTCGGTTTCGTGTCGGACGCCAAAGCCGACGCGATGTTCGAGTTGGACGAACAGCAACGTCGCGCAAAGATTCTCGGCTCGTTCGCACGCTACCTCGGACCGAAAGCCGCTGAGCCCGAGGTCTATTACGAATCCGACTGGGGTTCGGAGGAATGGACCCGCGGCGCGTACGCAGCCAGCTTCGACCTCGGCGGATTACACCGCTACGGCAAGGACAGCCGCACCCCGGTCGGGCCGATCCACTTCTCCTGCTCCGATATTGCCGCTGAGGGATATCAACACGTCGACGGCGCCGTGCGAATGGGGCACCGCACCGCCGCGGCAATCGCCGCGGCTGTCGGCAGTTAGTTCTTTCGGTCTGTGCCCGGCGGTCACGACTGCCGGGCGTGGATCGCGAGCAGCAGTTCCGCACGCACCCTCGCGTTGTCCAGATCGCACTCGATCAGCGATTCGATTCGCGAGATTCGGCTCCGCAACGTGTGGCGATGAACCCCGACCACGGCCGCAGCGGACTCCCAGTGACCGTTGGCTTCGAGGAATGCTCGGAGCGATCTGAGTAGGTCGGTACCATGCGCGACGTCATGCTGATCGATCGGCGTGATCACGTTGTCTGCCAACGAATTGAGAACTTCGCGCGTCGACGCAAAGGTCAACAGTGCGCGTCCCGTCAGCGTCGCGAAATCCACCGGCTCCGCCCCGGATTCTGCTACCGACGCGGCCAGCCGTGACTGCTCGATGGACGCCACCACATCAGCCACCTCCCGCTTCCCGCCGAGGCCTACCCGCAGGACTTTGCGCGCCGACACGGATAGGGCGCTGAGCAACGAACGCG
Source organism: Rhodococcus sp. P1Y (assembly GCF_003641205.1). NCBI lineage: Bacteria > Bacillati > Actinomycetota > Actinomycetes > Mycobacteriales > Nocardiaceae > Rhodococcus > Rhodococcus sp. P1Y. The sequence continues at coordinate 1,681,772 of NZ_CP032762.1, read as the reverse complement.
CGAATTCGACGTCGTCGGTTCCCCTAAGCAGCACGGTGACGCGCGATTCGTGACGCCGTGTGAAGACCTGCCTTCCAGCCTTGGCCAACGCCGCATCGACGACGTCCTGCACGCGTTCGGCGAACTCCGAGCTGTCGGCCACGATGGTCATACCGCGGAGCATTCCGTTCGCATCCGCCGCTTGCCGCACCTGAGACCAGGCCGGAGTCAGATCGCGGTCGTCGGCGAGCAAGAGACCCAAGGCGTGCGAATTGAGCTGGTTCTGCGCAACCCTGAGCCGGACCGGTTTCTCGAAGTCCAACGCCAACAACGAGTTCGCGTGGCCCAGCAAAATTTGATCCACATAGCCGAGCGTGACCGGACTGATGACAACCAGGTGTCCGTGCGACGTGCTGCCCACCTTGATCTGTTGCACCGTGATGGAAGCCCCGGATCGCACCAGCGACACACTGCTCGACGACCCGCCGGTGCCGGCTCCGAGCACTTCACGCACCTCGGTGAGCTCGGTATCGGAAGGCTGCGCCGGGTGAGATTCCAGGACTCGTCCGGATTCATCGAGAAGTATCACCGACGCGGAGGTAGCAAGTGCCAATTCGCGAACCGTCGCGCCGGTGCCCCCGACGACTACAGCTCGGGTCATCCTCGTCTGCGCACGCGAGGCCCGGAGCACCGCCTCGTACTCCTGCTCCGCGAGACGACTCATCACGCGTTTCACCACCGCGGCGAACGGGGTCGGCAACGGGACTTCCAGCAGCGGAACACCGATCTCGTCTGCAGCGACGATGAGGTCCGCCGGCACCTCGGTGTGGGATAGGCCGGTACCGAAACCGATGGCAGCGACCCCGGCTTCGCTCAGGGCGCGCAGATAGGTGGCTCGGTCCGCTATTGCCGAGGGCAACCGGAGGCCCGTGGTCAGCAGCAGTTCGCCGCCGGACAACCACCGGACGGGGTCTCGTAGCTCGGTTGTGTGCGCAAAGGTGATCTCGTTGTCGAGTCCCTCTCGCCCGCCTGCCAACTCGAGCGCCAAGTCCGGCTGCGTCAGCAACCAACGAACAGAGACGGTCATGTCAGCTCCCACGGTAGGTCTTATCTGCTACAGAGTGCACCCCACCGGCGTACTGGACAAGTTGGTCAGGTCGGCGGTGGGCCGATAGACGTTTTGTCAGCTCCCGCACCTCTATGCAGGAGCGCACACTGAACCTCACTGCACGTACGGCTTCGCGTACCGATCAACTTCGACACACCACCGAGGACAGCATCCACATGAAAGACATTCACTACCGGTTGCCGCAACACCGTGCACTGGTCACCGAACTTCCCGGCCCCGCTTCGACCGCCCTCACTGCTCGCCGCCGTGCGGCGGTGGCTGCGGGCGTCGGCTCGAGCGTCCCGGTGTACACCGCCGATGCCGACGGCGGCGTGATCGTCGACGTCGACGGTAATTCTCTGGTCGACTTGGGTTCGGGCATCGCGGTCACCAGCGTCGGTGCGTCCGATCCCGCTGTTGTCGAAGCGGTTCGAGAGCAGGTCGGGCATTTCACCCACACGTGCTTCATGGTGACCCCGTACGAAGGGTACGTTCGTGTCGCGGAGGAGCTCGCCGCCCTGACCCCCGGCGACCACGAGAAGCGCACGGTGCTGTTCAACTCCGGCGCCGAAGCTGTCGAGAACGCAGTCAAGGTGGCCCGCCTAGCCACCGGCCGAGATGCGATCGTGGCCTTCGATCACGCCTACCACGGACGCACCAACCTGACGATGGCGCTTACCGCGAAGTCGATGCCGTACAAAGCACATTTCGGACCGTTCGCCCCCGAGGTGTACCGGCTTCCGATGTCGTACCCCTACCGCGACGCGGACGGTCTCTCCGGCGAACAGGCAGCGCAGCGCGCCATCGATCAGATGGAGAAGCAGATCGGCGCAGATTCGCTGGCGGCCATCATCATCGAACCAATCCAGGGCGAGGGCGGATTCATCGTTCCGGCCGACGGGTTCTTGCCGACTCTGGCGACATGGGCGCGTGAGCACGGCGTCGTGTTCATAGCGGACGAGGTCCAGACCGGCTTCTGCCGCACCGGTTCGTGGTTCGCGTCCGATCACGAAGGCATCGTCCCGGACATCATCACCATGGCCAAGGGGATGGCGGGCGGTATGCCACTGTCCGCCATCACCGGTCGAGCCGACCTGCTCGACAAGGTGCATCCCGGCGGACTCGGCGGCACCTACGGCGGCAATCCCGTGGCCTGTGCCGCGGCGCTTGCCGCGATCGACACCATGCGCGAATACGATCTGCCTGCCCGCGCGCGCCGGATCGAAGGCCTCGTACTGCCACGATTGCGCGCACTGGCCGACGAGGTCGGTGTCATCGGAGACATTCGAGGTCGCGGGGCGATGCTGGCTATGGAGTTCGTGCAACCCGGGACCGACAAGCCCGACCCGGAGCTGACCAAGGCGATCGCCGCGGGTGCGCTCACGCAGGGCGTGATCGTGCTGACCTGCGGAACCTACGGCAACGTCATCCGCCTCCTCCCCCCACTGGTGATCGGCGACGAACTACTGGACGACGCGTTGACCGTCATCGAGGAAACGGTGCGGTCCCTGGTCCGCGAAAAGAGCTTGGTATGAACAACTTCGACGACCTCCGACGCACTCTGCCCACCGGGCTGTGGATCGACGGCGAACAGACCGCAGCAGTAGACGGCGGCGTCTTCGCAGTGCAGGATCCGGCTACCGGTGCGCACATCGCCGATGTCGCCGACGCGCGCGTGAAAGACGCCGTGCGTGCCCTCGATTCCGCAGAACGAGTGCAGGAGGAGTGGGCTGCAACCGCGCCGCGACAGCGATCGACCATCTTGCGTGCGGCATGGGAGCGGGTCATCGATCGCACGGAGGACTTCGCTCTGCTGATGACGATGGAAATGGGCAAGGCCCTGGCGGAGAGTCGCGGCGAGGTCGCCTACGGTGCCGAGTTCCTACGCTGGTTCAGCGAGGAAGCCGTCCGCATTCAGGGCCGCTACACCACCTCTCCGTCGGGGAACGGAAGGATTCTGGTTACCAAGGTTCCAGTCGGTCCCACCCTGGCGGTGACACCGTGGAACTTCCCACTCGCGATGGGCACCCGCAAGATCGGCCCGGCTCTGGCAGCGGGGTGCACCATCATCGTCAAGCCTGCGGAGGACACCCCTCTGACGATGCTGCTGCTTGCGGAGGTCTTCGCCGAAGCTGGACTACCGCCGGGCGTGCTGTCGGTGCTTCCCGCGTCCGATGCCGTTGCCGTGACCGAGCCGTTGCTCGCCGATCCGCGTCTGCGAAAGGTCACCTTCACCGGTTCCACTCGAGTCGGCAAGATCCTGATCGGAGCGTCGGCCGAGAACGTTCTACGCACCTCGATGGAACTCGGCGGCAACGCACCCTTCGTGGTGTTCGACGACGCCGACGTCGACGCGGCCGTGGACGGAGCCATGGCCGCCAAGATGCGCAACGGCGGTGAGGCCTGCACTGCCGCCAATCGCCTGATCGTTGCAAACTCGGTGCGGGAGGAATTCACGAGCAAGCTGACAGCCAGAATTTCCGCACTCACGCTGGGACCCGGCACAGACGCCGAGACCGATATCGGCCCTCTCGTCAACGAGAAACAGCGCCGCAACGTTGCCACCCTCGTCGACGACGCGGTCGCGGCAGGGGCACGGGTACGCACCGGCGGACACAGTGTCGACGGTCCCGGTTACTTTTTCGAGCCCACGGTTCTCGACAATGTGCCCGCGAACTCCCTCATCACGACGCAAGAGATATTCGGACCCGTCGCCGCCATCACCGGGTTCGATACCGAAGCCGAGGGTATTGCGGCCGCAAACGCCACCGAATACGGTCTCGCTGCCTATATTTACACGCAGAGCGTCGATCGTGCTTTCCGCGTCGCCGACAAGATCGACAGCGGCATGGTCGGCGTCAACCGAGGCGTGATCTCCGACGTCGCGGCGCCATTCGGTGGGATGAAGCAGTCCGGCCTCGGTAGCGAAGGGGGTACCGAAGGCATCGAGGAGTATCTGGAAACCAAATACATCGGTTTCGCCTGAGCTGCTTGCCAATCCCTCCCCCGCCCGTTACAAGAGGAGCCGTCGTCATGCGTTTGATCGTTGGATATCTCGCTACCCCGAGTGGTGAGGACGGCCTCGTCCTGGGGGCTCAGCTCGCGCGGAGTTTGGGTGCGCGGCTGGACATCTGTATGGTGCTCCCGCCGGACCGCCGAGTCCCGACCCGGGTTCCTGCGGAGTCCGGGTTCGAGGACATACTCGCCTCCCGCGCGCAGAAATGGCTGGACGAGGCACGGCACATGGTGGCCGACGACATCGACGTCGAGGTTCATCTGAGCTTCCATGAATCGTTCGCCCAGGGTCTGCTCGACGAGGTGGAGCGGTTGGACGCCCAGGCGATCGTCGTCGGAGCGTCCGGGGACGGTCTGCTCGGCCGACATTCGGTCGGATCGGTGTCGACGGAGTTGCTGCATTCGGCGCACGTTCCGCTTGCGCTCGCACCGCGCGGTACACGGCATTCGTCGGCATCGAAGATTCGAGAAGTCACGTGCGCGCTCGGCACTCGGATCGGAGCCGACGTACTGCTGCGCACTGCAGTGCGGACGGCCGAGAGGATGCACACTCCGCTCCGGCTGATATCTCTCGTATCGCTCGATCCGCAGAACGACCTTCGCGACGAACATGACACATCCGACACCGTTCGCGAACGTTCCGTACGACATGCGGCCGAGACTCTCGACGAAGCAAGATCGGCACTACCGCCGGACTTTCCGGTATCGGTCACCATCGCCGACGGGTCCTCGGTGGAGTCTGCGGTGCGCACACTGGACTGGCAGGACGGCGATCTGGTGATGGTGGGGTCCAGTCGACTCGCTCAACCCCGTCGACTCTTCCTGGGATCGACGGCCACCAAGATGCTCCGCGTGCTGCCGGTCCCCATGGTGGTAGTCCCCAAGCAGGAATTCGACTCGTGACCAGGCCGACCGGAGGAGCGAGCATGGCGAACAACGAGGGCGCAGACGTATCGACAACGGGTGCCGTCAGCGCCAAAGGCCTCGCTACCGGAACCGTGGGCACGTTCTCCGGTGCAGTCCTGGGAATCTCCTCGGTGGCACCGGGTTACACACTGACGGCCAGCATCGGCCTGATCGTGGCGGCCGTGGGATTGAAGATGCCTGCGATCCTCATCGCCGGCTTCATCCCGATGTTTCTCACCGCGTACGCCTACCGGGAACTCAATTCCGAATCACCGGATTGCGGAGCATCCTTCACCTGGTCGACCAAGGCCTTCGGCCCGTACGTCGGATGGATGTGCGGGTGGGGAATGGTCATCGCGACCATCATCGTGCTGTCGAACCTCGCAGCCATTGCCGTTCAATTCTTCTACCTGTTCATCGCCAAGCTGACCGACACCCCGTCCATTGCCGATCTGCCCGGCAACAAGTTGGTCAACGTGGGAACCACGTTGGTGTTCATAGCCCTTGCCACCTGGATTGCCAGTAGAGGTATCACCACGAGCGAGAAGTTACAGCTCGCACTGGTCGGATTTCAGATGGTGCTTCTCGTCGCATTCGCCGTCGTCGCGCTCGTCCATGTCGGAGCAGGAGACTCCCCCGCCGGCCTCACCTTCGAGCTGGATTGGTTCAACCCGTTCACAGGCGTCGCCTTCGGTGCGTTCGTGATCGGTCTCACCGGATCCATCTTCGCCTTCTGGGGTTGGGATACGTGCCTGACCCTCGGCGAGGAGTCGAAGGATCCGAAACGGACACCCGGCCGCGCCGGATTGCTCTGCGTTGCAACCATTCTTCTCACATATTTGCTGGTGTCGGTTGCTGCGATGATGTACGCCGGAGTGGGCGAGAGCGGGCTCGGATTGGGCAATCCGGACAACGCGGAGAACGTGTTCGGCACTCTTGCAGACCCGGTACTCGGAAAGTGGGGCGGGATGCTGTTGTTCCTGGCTGTTCTGGTCTCCTCACTCGCGAGTTTGCAGACCACGTTCCTGCCCGCTGCGCGAACGATGTTGGCCATGGGTGCCTACGGCGCGTTTCCCAAGAAATTCGCGGAAGTATCACCGCGTTTTCTGGTGCCGACCTTCGCAACCCTCGTCGCAGGCGTCGTGACCGCGGTGTTCTACACCGTCGTGACCTTCTTGTCCGAGCGCACCCTGATCGATACCATTGCGGCACTGGGCATCATGATCTGTTGGTACTACGGCATCACCGCCTTCGCCTGCATCTGGTATTTCCGCGCCAGTCTCTTCACGAGCGCACGCAATGCTGTGTTCCGATTCCTCTTTCCCCTCCTGGGCGGACTCACGCTGCTTGCCGTGTTCGTCGTCTCGATACAAGAGAGCATGAACCCGGACAATGCCAGTGGGGCGTCCATCGGCGGGATCGGTCTCGTGTTCTTCCTGGGGTTCGGGACTCTGATGTTCGGCGCAGCGTTGATGATCTTCAGGAGATTCCACAGTCCGGCCTTCTTCCAGGGAAAGACGCTCGACCGCAGCACCTCCGCGCTACGCGACGAAAGCCAGTTGGTCGACGGCCAGTAGCCGGACACCCGAGATTCGACGCTTCACCGAGCTGCACACAATTCATCACCTGCTTGTGCCCTGACAACCGAGGAAAGACAATGTCGACGAACACCGCGCAGACCTCCGACGCACTCCCGAGCACCACGCCAGGCGGTCGGGCCGTGACCGGGTGGCGGATGCCGGCCGAAGGCGCTCGGCACGAACGCACCTGGATGGCCTATCCCTCTGCCGGGTACTCCCTCGGCGACACGGCCGAAGAACACCACGAGGCTCGTGCCACGTGGGCCGCAGTGGCGCACGCGGTCGCCCGGTTCGAACCGGTCACCGTCGCCGTCGATCCCAACGAGGTCGAGGTCGCCCGCACTTATCTGTCGGCTGACATCGACATCGTCGAGGCGCCCCTGAACGACGCCTGGATGCGCGACATCGGACCGACATTCGTGCTGTCCGAGGGCGGCCGTCTGGGCGGCGTCGACTGGGTGTTCAACGGCTGGGGCGGACAGGACTGGGCCCGCTGGGACAAGGACTCGAAGATCGGAGCACTGGTCGTCGATGCCTCCGGGGCCGAACTGATCGACTCACCGATCGTCAACGAGGGCGGCGGTATTCAGGTCGACGGACTGGGTACCGTTCTGGTGACCGAGACAGTGCAACTCGACCCCGGCCGCAATCCCACGCTGTCCAAAGCTGATATCGAGGCAGAGCTGGCCCGGACGATCGGTGCCACCAAGGTAATTTGGCTGCCTCGTGGGCTTACTCGTGATGCCGACACCTACGGAACGCGTGGCCATGTCGACATCGTCGCCGCTATCGCATCGCCCGGCGTAGTTCTCGTACACGATCAACGCAATCCCGAACATCCCGACTACGCCGTCAGCAAGACCATCGTCGAGATTTTCGAGAACAGCACTGACGCGCGAGGCGAGAAGTGGACCATCGTGAAGGTCCCGGCTCCCGAGGTACTGCGCGACGCCGAAGGCTATGTCGATTACAGCTACATCAATCATTACGTCGTCAATGACGGCGTGATCGCCTGCAGCTTCGATGATCCCGCGGACGACGAGGCCGTCGCACTACTCTCGGCGGCCTACCCGGGCCGGACTGTCGTCACCGTCGACGCTCGTCCACTCTTCGCCCGCGGGGGCGGCATTCACTGCATCACACAGAACCAGCCGCTCGTTCAGCCGAAGTAGACACAACGGCGGGCCGGCCGCTGATGTCAGCGCGGCGGCCGTGCCGATGCGATGAGCATTTTCAGACCCAACTCGAAAGCTCGGGTCGCGATCGGATCGTCGGCATCCTCGTCTTGGAGCGTCTCGTAGGCCGCGGCCAATCGCGGAAAGCGCTCCTCCTGCCCTACCGGATCGAACACCACAGTCGGACCCGACATGTCGAGCACGCTACCCAGGATGAAGGACTCGAACGCAGTCAACAGTGGGAGCACTTCCGAGCTCGCCCACCCGACCGCCTCGGCCGCGACGGCGAAGTCTTCGTACTCCGCGAGCAGCACCGGTGAGGATGCGCGTGTCGTCATGAGCAGGGGTACCGCCCGGTGATGCCGAGCAAAGGCCAGCCGGTAGGACCTTGCCCAAGCGAGAAGGCCTTCTTCCCAGGGCAATTGGCGTAGCGGTGCCGAGTCGATTCGATTCGACACCAACGCCCGGAGGTCTTCGATCATGGCCGCGCGGTCGGCAACGTGGTTGTACAGCGAGGTGGGGTTGACGCCCAGCTTCTGTGCCACGCCTCGCATGCTGGCGCCCTCGGCGCCATGCCGGTCGACCAAGGCCAAGGCAGTCCGGGCGATGAGGTCGCGACTGAGAATTGCGCGGGATGGTCGTGCGATGGTCGTCTCCTCTCAGGCCAGCACGAGCCTACAGGCAGCATTTTCGACCGAACATCGACGCGGCCGAAGTCTTCCAAAAACCGACAGTGTGTGTTTTAGTTCAATCATGACTTCCTCCTCATTCAGCGTCGCCGAGGCCGACATCGAGTGCCTGGCCACAGCCCTCGCGGATGGCACGGTCACGAGCGTCGAGATCGTGGCGCGCTACCTGAACCGAATCGGCCACTACGACCGATCGGGAATCCTGCTCAACTCGGTCCCGGTGTTGAATCCGAATGCTTTCGAGGAAGCGCGCGCGTCGGACCGACGCCGCGCCCTCGGACAGGCTCGAGGCCCGTTGGACGGAATCCCGTACACAGCGAAGGCCAGCTACAAGGTGCGCGGCTTGCCGGTCACCGCAGGCTCGCCCGCCTATGCGGACCTCGTTGCGAACGACGACGCGTTCGCCGTGGGGCGACTGCGGGCAGCGGGAGCGATCTGCCTAGGTATGACCAACATGCCCCCGATGGCCGCCGGCGGAATGCAACGCGGACTCTACGGTCGCGCCGAGAGTCCATATTCCGCGGAGTTTCTCACGGCCGCTTTCGGGTCGGGATCGTCGAACGGCTCGGGCACGTCCACGGCGGCGAGCTTCGCCGCCTTCGGCCTGGCCGAGGAGACGTGGTCCTCCGGCCGCGCTCCCGCGTCGAACAATGCACTCGTCGCGTACACCCCGTCCCGTGGTGTGATCTCGGTGCGGGGGAACTGGCCGTTGGTCCCCACGATGGACGTCGTGGTGCCGCACGCACGCTCGGTCGACGACCTACTACGTCTGCTCGACGTCGTCGTCGCCGACGATCAGGTTGCCGAGGGCGACCTCTGGCGTCAGCAACAATGGATCGAACTACCGCAGGCTTCCGCAGTGCGGCCGGCGTCCTACGTCGATCTGCCCCCGTTACCGCTGAAGGGCCTCCGACTGGCTGTACCCCGCCTCTACATCAACGGCGACCCCGCCAGCGCCAATCCGATCCACACTCGCGCATCCGTGATGTCGCTCTGGCAGCACATGCGTGACGATCTCGAGGCCGCAGGCGCGGAGGTCGTCGAGACCGACTTCCCTGTCGTGGAGAACTACGAAGGTCTGCATCCCGAGTCTCGGACCATGGTCGACCGCGGCTTCGTTCCCCCCGAGTTCCTCGAACGAGAATTGGACGAGCTGTCCATCTGGGCATTGGACAGCTTTCTGGCCGCGAACGCTCAGCCCGGCCTCAGCCGCTTGGCCGATACAGACCCCGCCCTCATTTTTCCCCACCCCACCGGTGCGCTGCCCGATCAGTACGGCGTCCTCCCCTTCGACGTTGCCTACGACCTTGCGGACTACGTCCCGCGAGCGGCGGCCGGAGTGACGCCCTTCGACCACATTTCGTATGTGGAGGCGGGGATGCGCGGACTGGAGGAGACCCGGCGCGTCGACTTCGAGAATTGGCTGCAGACCAACGGATTCGATGCAGTCGTCTTTCCTGCTGCTGCAGACGTGGGCCCCGCCGACGCCGACGTGGACGCTTCCGCCGCCGCGATTGCCTGGAACAACGGAGTGTGGGTGTCCAACGGCAACCTCGTTCCCCGCCACCTCGGGATCCCCACCGTCACAGTCCCGATGGGCATAATGGAGGACAGTGCAATGCCGGTCGGTCTGACACTGGCCGGTGCCGCGTATTCGGACTCCACGCTGTTGCGTCTGGCCCGGTCGGTCGAAGCAACCGGGGTTCGAAGGCCTGCCCCGGCACGCACCCCCGTACTGCCGGACGAGCAGATCTTCGCGCACCCCGGCACGGCCGCGGAAGGCGATCTCTCCGTTGCCATCGGCGATGTACTACTCAGACCCGGTCCGGCAGGCGACGAACTCGGCTTCGTCGTCGAGGTCACCGACGGTCCCGCCGAGGAAATTCAGGCGTTCGTCGACGGAGTGCGCGTACCGCTCCGGACGACGGGAGGCGTTGTGAGCGGGTCCGTTTCGGTACCGGAGGGCGCCCACAGCGCGGCACACAGCGAATGGCGGACTCCATACGGGCCGCTCATCGTCGTCGTCGCGCGTTCCGCACAGGGCGGGGTGTCCGGAGCACTCGCAACGACCGACGGATCACCGCTGTAGCGAGTACAGCGGAAGTCGCTCCCAAAATCATCCGCCGAAGGGCCTGCAACTCTAAAACATACGGTGTATGTTTTAGAGCATTCGGGCCTTCCGCGCCCGCCGAAGCGAGGTAGTTCATGACGATCCCCTTCACGCCCGACAGCACCCGACTGCCGTTGAACACCCGGCGCGCAACATCGGTTTTCGGGATGTCCGTACTCGGGCTGCTGACCGCGAATCTGTTGCCCTTCATGGTGATCGCGCTACAGGATTCGCTCGGCGTCAGCGTCGGCGAAGCCGGAACCATCATGACGGGATCGCTGCTGGCGACCGCCCTCGTCTGTATCGCCGTCACCCGCCTTGCGGAAGGGCACCGACGAATGGTGGTAGCCCGGGCCGGTCTCGTCGTGACCGCAGTGGGTTTCGCCCTCGCGGCGCTGCCCCTAGGCGCGTTCACGACGATCGCCGGGGTGATCGTGGGCGGCGCTGGAGCCGGTGGCGCATTGGCCGCAAGCGGGGCGGCCCTTGCCGCACTGCGTAACCCCAACCGCATGTCCGCGGCCAGCGGGCTCGTCAACCGTGCGGTGGTAACCGTTGTGCTCGCGATAATCCCCCTCGTGGGGGTCACGTTGGGAAGCGTGTACGGATTCGTCGCCGGTCTTGCGATCGTACTGCTGGTGACATCCCGATGGCTCCCCGCAGCACCGATCGTCGACAAGCCCTACCTGGTTCGCCAGGCCACTTCCGCTCCAGCTGACAACCGAGACACCACCATTGCCGGAATTGCCTTGCTGGCGATGTATGCGGTGTGGGCGATCAGCGAGGACTCGCTTTGGGCGATCGCGGGCACCATGGGAACCGACAATGCACAGCTCACCGACACCTCCCTGGGCGTCGTACTCAGCGCCTCCAGCGCCGGAGGCTTCGTTGCCGCACTCGCGTTGATCCTCCTCGGCGACCGATTGGGCCGCGCGCTTCCGTTGGCCGTCCTCCTCGTTCTCGGCGGAGCCCTCAAACTCGGCACGTCGCTCGCGACCGATCCCACCGTGTACGGCGTGCTTCTGGTCACTTGGAACTCGGTGTACCTGGCCGCCTTCTTGCTGTTCATCGCCACGGCAGCCGCATTGGACGCCAACGGCCGGTTCTCCGGCCCCTCGCTCGGGGTGTACCTCGTCGGTACCAGCTTTGCACCCGTGTTCGGCGGCTGGCTGGTCGAGGCCTTCGGGTACAGCACATTCGGCTGGGTCGTCGGGGCTATGAGCTGGGCGCTCGTCCTCCCGGTCGTGCTGGTCGCGAGACTGTCCACCCGAATCGAACACGCGGAAAGCGCCACACGTCAGTCGGTTTCGCAACAGCAGGAGACACATCGATGACTACCGACACCGTACGAACCGCACTGGTGCACGCCAGGATCATCAGTTCCTCCGGTTCCCTGGAGGCAGTGGCCGACGGCGCAATCGAGGAAGCGGACTGCGTAGTGATCGAGGGTGACCGTATCGCCGAGGTGCACTCGGTCGACGCTGCGCGCAATCCGACCGCCGATCTCACGATGGATCTCGAAGGACGGTTCGTCGTCCCCGGATTCGTCGACTCGCACGTGCACCTGTTGTGGCTCGGCGCTGGGCTGAGCAGCGTCGCCCTTACCGACGCAGGCGAGCTCACAGAGATTCAGCAGCGCCTGCGAGACGCACGAAGGGCACTAGGCGCCGACGCGACCATGCTGCGCGGCCGAGGATGGCTTTTCGACGCCGTCGACGGTGAACCCACCGCAGCCATGATCGACGAGGCGGTCTCCGACATCCCGGTCTTCCTCGACTCCAACGACATGCACTCGATCTGGGTCAACAGCGCGGCACTGAAGGCAATGGGGCTCGACGCGTCGACGGCGGATCCGGCCGGTGGTCGGCTGTCTCGTCTGCCGGACGGCTCTCCTGCCGGGATGCTCTACGAGCGGGCCGCTCACGACCTGGGCTGGGCGTACCTTTCCTCCGTCACTTCGGACCAGGATAGGGAGGGACACATTGGCCGTGCGCTCGAGACCTTCGCCGCCGCCGGCGTCACCTCGGTCGTCGACATGGGGATGGACGAAGACGGTTGGCGAGCCCTGCTCGGGTACGCGAAACGCCTCGGCGGACGTCTGCCCGTGCGCGTGTCAGCGCATTGGCTCGTTGTCGACGCAGGCGATCGAGCCGCCAATCTCGCTCAGGTGGAACGGGTTCTGAAGCTGTGCGGCGATCCGACGCCCTGGCTCGAACTCGTAGGCATCAAGCTCGTACTCGACGGCGTTATCGACGCGTGCACCGCCGCGATGTCCTACCCCTACGCCGATGGATCGAACGGTGATCTGCTGTGGAGTCCCGAGGCCCTTCTTCCCGTTCTCGTGGCCGCCGACGCTGCTCGACTGCGTCTGGCCATCCATGCGATCGGCGATCTGGCCAGTGACATGGCCCTTGACGTCCTCGAAGAGGTAATTCGAGTGAATCCGCAGTGGGACAGGCGACCACGGCTCGAACACCTGGAAGTCGTCAGCGATCTGACACCGGCCCGGATGGCGCGGCTGGGAATCACCGCATCGGTTCAGCCTGTGCACTCCGATCCCGCCATTCAACCGAACTGGCGCGCTCAACTGGGCGACGACCGGGTCGAGCGGGGTTACCCGTGGACCGAGTTCACTGCGGCAGGGGCTCGCCTGGCATTCGGAACCGATGCACCGACAGCACCCCATGAAGCGTTGACGAATCTCTACATCGCCACCACGCGACGCTCGGCCACCGACCACTCTCTGCCTCCGAACGAGCCGCGGTTCACCGTGTCTGTCGACGCCGCACTCCGCCACGCCACGTTCGATTCCGCGGCCTCGTTCGACGCCGATTTGCGGATCGGTCGGGTGCGATCGGGCATGTTCGCCGACCTCGTGGTGTTGGACGGCGACTTCCTCGGCGGCAATCTCCTACAAGTATCCGTGGTGCGCACCATCGTCGGCGGCGTCACCGTTTTCGAGAAAGAGCAGATCGAAACCCATGGCTGACAGAGTGTTCGACTTCTTCGCGCAGCCCGAGCTGCCCACCCCGACACTCGACGTCGACGAGGTTCGGCAACTGATGTACGAGACCTTCGGGCTGACGTGCGCTGTTACCGAACTCGGCAGCCAGCAGGATCAGAACTTCGTGGTCCGGGACCTCGACAGTTCCGCACCGGTCGGCGTCCTCAAACTCAGTAACCCTGTCTTCAGCGAGTCCGAGATCGAACTGCAGGATCTTGCCGCTCGAATCGTTGCCGAACGGGAGCCGACGTTGCGGACTCCGCAGGTGGTCGCCGGTCCCCGCGGACCGATGTCTGCGTGGTGGGACACCTCCCAGGGACGCATCCACGGCCGCATGATCGAATTCATCTCGGGCACAACACTGATGGGTTCGAGCTACCTATCCCCCGCGACGGTGGCACGAATGGGCGAGCTCGCCGGCAAGGTGAGCGTGGCACTCTCCGAGGTCGACCACCCCGCTTCGGGCCGGGTGCTGCAATGGGACCTGCGCTACGCGGACCGCGTCATCGCCACGCTACTGCCCGACGAGCCGGACGTCGACGTCAGCCGCTTCATCGCTGCCGCCACGGAGTCGGCCGGCCGACAGTTGAATACGGTCGCGTCGGCTCTGCCTCGTCAGCTCGGCCACTTCGACATCACCGACGACAACGTTCTCGCGGCGACTACACCCGGGTCGCTACCCGACGCCGTCATCGATTTCGGCGACGTCAGCGAGTCGTGGGCGGTCAACGAGATCGCGGTGACCGTCTCCTCGTTGCTGCACCACGACGGTTTCACTCCGGTCGATGCCATGCCCGCCATCCGTGCGTTCCATTCGGCACGTCCGCTGAGCGAGGGCGAGATCGACGCACTCTGGCCGCTCGTCGTCCTCCGCGGAGTAGTCCTGGTCCTCAGCGGTCGTCAGCAAGTTCGGCTCGACGCCGGCAATTCGTACGCCGACGCCGCACTTGACCGCGAATTTCGGATCCTCCGCCAGGCAGTGTCGGTGCCCTGTGCCGTCATGACCGAAACCATTCGGTGCGCACTGGGTTTCGCTCCTCGATCACGGCCGACATGGCGAGGAACGCCCTTGATCGGCGGTGTGGCCGACGCGGTGACCATCGACGCGAGTACCACCTCGACTATCAACGACGAGGGGTGCTGGCTGGACCAGCAGACCCTCGAGGACGCTGCATTCACGGCTCTGGACGCGGGCGCTCCCGCCGTGGTGGTACCGGCGTGGTCCGCTCGACTGACCGGTGCCCCCAGCCGTACTCCCGCCGAACCTGCCACCGTCTCCACCGCCCTGACGCTCTGGCTCGCCCAGGACACCGCTCTCGACTTGCCTGCGGACGGGGTGATCACTCAGGACGACAACGGCATCACCGTCATGTCGGGGGAAGACCTCATCCACTTCGTCGGCATGCCCGTCTCGGCGAATACCGTTGTGCTGCCTGGACGTACACCGATCGACATTCAGCTCACGCGAGCGGGGTCGGAGGCAGTGCCACTGCGCGTGGAACCGTCGTACGCCCGTGGTTGGTTCGTACTCGCCGGTGACCCTGCGCCGATTCTCGGGCTGCCTGCAACGATCGTCGACGCAGACGACGACACTCTGGAGCGCCGCGAACGGCTGCTAGCAGAGGTGCAGGAGCACTACTACGCGGATCCACCACGCATCGAGCGGGGTTGGCGTGAGTACCTCGTAGATGTCGATGGTCGGGTCTACCTCGACATGGTCAACAATGTCGCGTCCGTCGGCCATGCCCACCCGAAGGTGGTGGCGGCCGCCCATCGACAGATGCACCTGCTCAACACCAACTCGCGCTTCAATTATCGCGCGATCACCGAGTTCGCGGAACGAATCACTGCGACACTTCCCGACGAACTCGACACCGTGTTCTTCGTGAACTCCGGTTCGGAGGCAACCGATCTGGCCATCCGAATCGCGATGGCCGCGACCGGACGGACCGATATCGTGGCCATGAGGGAGGCCTACCACGGGTGGACCTTCGCCAGCGACGCCGTGTCGACCTCGATAGCCGACAACCCCAATGCCCTGGCCACCCGACCGGACTGGGTACATACCGTCGACGCAGCGAACTCGTACCGCGGACTGCACCGAGGTGATGACGCCGCCCGATACGCCCCCGAGGCCGTGCAGTTCATCGACGATCTGGCCGCGGCAGGAACGCTGCCCGCCGGGTTCATCTGCGAGTCCTATTTCGGTAATGCCGGAGGTGTCGCGCTTCCCGACGGCTACCTTCAGCAGGTGTACGCCGCGATCCGCAAGCACGGAGGCGTCACGATCTCCGATGAAGTGCAGGTGGGGTACGGCCGACTCGGCGAATGGTTCTGGGGGTTCGAGCAGCAGAAGGCCATTCCCGACGTTGTGGCAGTTGCGAAATCCATCGGTAGCGGCCAACCCGTCGGCGTCGTCGTCACGACCAGAAAGATCGCCGATCGCTACCGCACCGGCGGCTACTTCTTCTCGTCCACGGGCGGGTCCCCGGTGTCGTCGATGATCGGCCTCGCCGTGCTCGACGTAATCCAACAGGAAGGCCTGCAGGAGAACGCCCGCGAGGTGGGCGGCCACCTGAAGTCTCGACTACAGGCGCTCGCTACCGAGCACCCCATCGTGGGCACGGTGCACGGCTCGGGTCTGTATCTGGGACTCGAGTTCATCCGCGACCACACCACACTCGAACCCGCCACCGAGGAAACCGAGGCCATCTGCAATCGGCTGCTCGAATTGGGAGTCGTCATGCAACCCACCGGTGACTTCCAGAACGTGCTCAAGATCAAACCACCGCTGTGTGTTTCGAAGGATTCGGTCGACTACTTCGTCGACTCGTTGGACAGAGTCCTGACGACCGGTTGGTGATCAACCGGCCCGACTGGGTCCGCGTTGGACCGATCACACACCTCACAGAAAGGGCGTTCGATGCCGAACGCGACCACGGTCACTGCCCGAAAAATGCAGTTCGACGGCCGGAATTCATGCATCATCACGTGGCCTGAGGGCGAGCCTTCGCTGGCCGAACTCACCGAGAGCTTCGCGGATCTGGGCCTGCGGCCTCTGACACACCGGCCGTTGCCACCCGCCGGCGGGTCCTCCGGATCGATGCACATGTTCACCTTCGAACCTGTTTCCTTCCCCGATACGGCGTTGACGAAGCTGGCGGCGGCGTTCGACGCGAAGGCTGCAGGCGAGACACAGCTCGACATCTACTCCCGCCTCATCGCGACCGCAGACGTCGGCTGGCGAGAAGCCGCGCTGATCCGTGCGTTGTGCCGCTTCCTGCTCCAGGCCGACATCGGTTTCTCCGAGAACTACATCGTCGATACCCTCGAGCAGCAGCCCGCGTTCGTCGCCGGCCTCATCGCTCTGTTCGCCTCAAGGTTCGATCCGATCACCGTCGACCGAGACCGGACCACGGCTGCCGCGCTCACCGCAGTGGACACGCACGTGGACGAAGCACGAACACTCGATCAGGATCGAATCCTGCGCGCCCTCAGATCTTTTGTCCTCGCCACGCTGCGCACCAACTGGTATCAGCGCGACGACCTCGGGCGCGTCAAACCGTGGGCATCCTTCAAACTGGATTCGAGACTGCTCACCGCGACAGGGCCAGTCGTGCCGTTCCGCGAGATATACGTCCATGCCCGCCACGTCGAGGGTGTGCACTTGCGCAGCTCCCTCGTTGCTCGCGGCGGCCTTCGATGGTCGGACCGCCCCGAGGATTTCCGTACCGAGGCGCTGAGCCTGATGAAGACTCAGAGCGTCAAGAATGCGCCGATCGTCCCGGGCGGGGCCAAGGGCGCATTCGTGACGATCGGACCCGGGGAGGATCGCGACACTGCCGCCGTCCGAGCGTATTCGACATTCGTACGAGGGATTCTGGACGTCACCGACAACATCGTCGACGGGCAAATTGTACGGCCCCCGAACACGATCGCATACGACGACGAGGACGCGTACCTCGTAGTGGCCGCAGACAAAGGCACCGCAAGTTTCTCCGACACTGCGAACGCCATTGCGCGTGAATATCGATACTGGCTCGGTGACGCCTTCGCATCGGGAGGATCCGTCGGCTACGACCACAAAGCCATGGGCATCACTGCTCGGGGAGCCTGGGTGGCCGTGCGGCGACACTTCCTCGAACGAGATCTCGACGTCGACACGGACGAATTCGACGTCGTCGGCATCGGAGACATGTCCGGAGACGTGTTCGGGAACGGAATGCTGTTGTCTCGCAGCATCAAGCTCGTTGCGGCGTTCGATCATCGCCACATCTTCATCGATCCGTTGCCGAATGCCGAACGCTCGTTCGTCGAGCGCAGAAGACTCTTCGACCTGCCACGATCGACCTGGTCCGATTACGACCGAGAATTGATTTCGGAGGGCGGCGGCGTCTGGCCCCGTACCGCCAAATCGATCACACTGTCCGGTCCCGCTCGCGCGGCATTGGGGATCGACGACACGACGCTGACTCCTCACGACTTGATCAAAGCCATTCTGTGTGCGCCGGTGGACCTACTGTGGAACGGTGGCGTCGGCACTTACGTCCGAGCCTCCGACGAGAGCAACGCCGACGCAGCCGATCCGGCGAACGATGCTGTGCGAGTAGCTGCAGCCGCGCTGCGTACAACGGTCGTCGGCGAGGGCGGCAATCTCGGCTTCACTCAACGGGCACGTATCGAATATGCAACGCGCGGCGGTCGAATCAACGCGGACTTCATCGACAACGCGGCGGGCGTTGCCACCTCGGATCTCGAAGTCAATCTCAAGATCTCGCTCGGCACCGTAGCGAACGACGAGCGGGACACGCTACTGTCCTCCGTCACCGACGAGGTCGCCGAAGCGGTGCTGCGCTCGAGCCGCGACCAAACTCTGGCGATCAGCGTGGCCGAGCGTCGCGCACCATCGCTACTCGACCAGCACGACCGCCTCATCGAAGACCTCTGCGCCACTGGAGTTCTGGACCGACACTCGGAGGTACTCCCGGACGAGACGACACTCGCCGCGCGGGCCGCGGCCGGTCTGGGACTGGTGCGGCCGGAAGTTGCGGTCCTGGTGGCACAGTCGAAGAACATACTGGCATCCGAGCTACTCGCATCCAGCGTTCCCGAGAACGTGATCTTCTCCGGACGGCTGGCGGAGTACTTCCCGGAATCGGTTCGAAATGCCGCCGGCGACAGCCTCGTCCAGCATCGACTCGGTCGTGAGATCGCGGCCACGTCCATCGCAGACGAGCTCGTGAACCGTCTCGGTCCCGGAGTGTTCTACAGATTGGAGGAGAGACTCGGGGTCAAGAGTCCGCTCGGAGCGCTTGCCTACGGCCTGGTGTGCGCCGTGCTACCGACGGACCAGCTTCGCGACGACATCCTCGCTTCCGGGCTTCCTGCGTCGGACATGTTGGACTCGATGGTCAAACTTCAGCAGCTCATCGAGTCCGAAATGGTGTGGGTATTGCGGCGTCCCGGCGTGACGAGGCGGCTCGCCATCGATTCGAGCGCAGATATTGCCCGTTGGCGGCCGCCGGTGACCGTTCTCGCCGCATCCGATTCGGTTCAGGGCAGAATCGAGTCACTGTTCGGTGCGCTCGGACTGGCGGACGCCGCGATCCAGGGAAACACGTCGGTGGAACTCGTGTCGAAAGTTCACCACGATCTGGCGCGCCGTCTCGATCTCACGTCCCTCCTCGTAGGCACCGGCGACACCGCGTCCACGTCGCATTGGGACATGATGGGCTGCGCATCGGTTCACGCACGCATCGGCGATACGTTCTCGGAGCTGGTCGGCCAGGTGTTGGACAACTTCTCCGATTCCCCGGAGCCCGTATCGATGTGGCTGACCGAAAACTCCGACAGAGCATCTCGTTTCACCGCATCGATGTCTCGATCGAGGCGAGGCGGCACCGTCGATTTAGCGCACATGTGTGCCGTCGAGGCGGAGCTGGAACTGCTCGTGCGCTGACAACTGTTCACCGTCCACGTGCCCGGCATCGTTCTCGCTCGTGCACGACCTGGTCATGGCGGGTTGGAGTCGACTCGCGCAACCTCGTCAACTGGTGATCGTACCCAAGCAGGACTTCGAATCACGAAGCGAACGAACGAAGGATCAGATATGACGAGCACTGCAAGCGGGCCGGTCGATCCGACGAGTACCGTGAGCGCCAAAGGCCTTGCTACAGGCACTGTCGGCACTATTTCCGGAGCTATTCTGGGGATTTCGTCGGTGGCGCCGGGGTGCACCCTGACCGCCAGTATCGGGCTGATCGTGGCGGCCGTTGGCCTGAAGATGCCCGCTATATTCATCGCGGGTTTCATTCCGATGTTCCTCACCGCGTATGCGTACCGCGAACTGAATTCGGCGTCACCGGACTGCGGCGCGTCGTTCACCTGGTCGACGAAGGCGTTCGGGCCGTACGTCGGGTGGATGTGTGGGTGGGGCATGGTGATCGCCACGATCATCGTGTTGTCCAACCTTGCTGCGATCGGCGTCCAGTTCTTCTACTTGTTCATTGCAAATCTGTTCGAAAGTCCATCCATTGCAGACCTTCCCGGCAACAAACTGGTCAACGTCGGCACTACGTTAGTGTTTCTCGGTATCGCGACGTGGGTCGCCAGTCGAGGAATCACGACAAGCGAGAAGTTGCAGGTCGCACTCGTCGGTTTTCAGATGATTCTGCTTGCCGTCTTCGCCGTAGTTGCCCTCGTCGAAGTCGGCGCGGGCGACTCCCCGGCCGGACTGACCTTCGATCTCGATTGGTTCGATCCGTTCACCGGAGTGACTGCCGGTGCATTCGTGATCGGTCTGACGGGGTCGATCTTCGCCTTCTGGGGTTGGGACACCTGCCTGACGCTGGGCGAGGAATCCAAGGACCCGAAGAGAACGCCCGGCCGCGCTGGACTGCTCTGTGTATTGACGGTTCTCCTCACGTACTTGCTCGTGTCGGTCGCCGCGATGATGTACGCGGGAGTGGGCGACACCGGCCTCGGACTCGGAAACCCCGACAACTCGGAGAACGTGTTCGGCGCGCTTGCCGACCCGGTTCTCGGTAAGTGGGGCGGGCTGATGCTGTTCCTCGCCGTGTTCGTTTCCTCGGTGGCAAGCCTGCAAACCACGTTCCTCCCCGCAGCGCGCACGATGCTCGCTATGGGTGTGTACGGCGCGTTCCCGAAAAAGTTCGCAGAGGTGTCCCCCCGTTTTCTCGTGCCGTCGTACGCCACACTCGTTGCAGGTGTCGTGACCGCAGTGTTCTACACCGTGGTGACCTTCCTCTCCGAACGAATACTGATCGATACCATTGCGGCGCTGGGCATCATGATCTGCTGGTACTACGGCATCACGGCGTTCGCCTGCATCTGGTATTTCCGCGGTGAACTGTTCGACAGCGTGCGCAACACATTCTTCCGTTTCGTGTTCCCCCTGATAGGCGGTCTGATACTCCTTGCCGTATTCGTCTTCTCCTTGGACGAAAGCATGGACCCGGACAATGCCAGCGGAGCGTCCATCGGCGGGATCGGATTGGTGTTCTTCCTGGGATTCGGCGTGCTGCTCTTCGGCGCTGTCCTGATGATCGTGATGAGATTCCGCAGTCCGGCGTTCTTCCACGGCAAAACGCTGGATCGGGACACCACGGCTCTACGGCACGAGGGCGACCTCTCCGATCTGCAACCACCGACGACGCTGGACTCGCACCGAGCCGACTGACCTGTTCTCGAAGCCGACTCGACAACCGACAGGAGACCAGACGATGGCTATTGCGCTCGACAGTGAGGTGGAGGCGGCGCTGCACTCCGCCGTCGCCGCGGCGGGCGTTCCGATCGCAACCGAGCGAGGCGATGTCGCGACGCTGCGCGCTGTCGTCGACGCCACGCTCGCCATCGACCACGGCGCACTTCCGGACAGCACTTCTGTGAGCAGAGCGGATTTCGTGGTCGAAGCGGACGACGGATGCGCTGTCGCCATTCGCTGGTACCTGCCGGACAACAGGGTGAGCAGCAGTGCAGTCGTCTACGCGCACGGAGGTGGAATGATAAGCGGCTCGCTCGAACTGTACGACAAGGTCGTCGCTCATTATGCCCAGCTCACCGGCGTGGCCTTTCTCTCCGTCGACTATCGTCTCGCGCCGGAGGTGACCGGCGATACTCCTGTGAAAGATGTCTACGCCGCGCTCACCTGGCTGGTGCTCGAGGCAGACAATCTAGGAGTCGACCCCGAACACATCGCGATCATGGGCGACAGCGCCGGAGCCGGTCTGGCGGCGGGGGCCGCAATCCTCGCACGGGACAACGGCATTGCGTTGGCTCGACAAATCCTGATCTATCCCATGCTCGATTGTCGCACTCTCGTACCGGATCCTCATTTGAGCGCGACCGCGACATGGACGTACGACGACAACTACACCGGATGGAACGCGTTGCTACCCGAGGGAGTACAGGTGTCGTCGCTCTCCTCTCCCTCGCAGCTCGACGACTTCTCGGATTTGGCGCCGACGTTCATCGACGTCGGAGACCTCGACATCTTTCGGGACGAATGCATCGACTACGCGCTGCGCTTACTTCGTGCCGGAGTGTCGTGCGAACTGCACGTGAGAACGGGTGCCCCGCACGCCTTCGAGTGGATCGCGCCCGACGCGGCGATGAGTCGTCGGTCCACCGAAGATCGTCTGCGTGTCATCGAGGCGGTCTGACGGACTTGCTTGCTGCGGACGGGTCTCTCACCGAGCTGGTGCAAAATTGTTGCCCGGGAGTGAGGTCAGCGACGAGTCGCGCTGAATACGTCCACCGGGTGCGGGACTCGAAGGCGGCCGTCGGCACCGGGCACCGACACGGCTGCGAGGTAGGCCCGCACTGGCTCGCGCAGCTCGGGGGTCAGCCGGGCCTGCACCGCGAAGTCCAGCACTTCGGTGCTCGCGGCGGAGAGGTCGACCAGCGCATCGAGAGTGACCGTGTCGTCGAGGTCGATCGCAGCGTCGACGAACGCTTTTTCCACGTCGGCGCTGAACCATTGCCGATGGCCCTGCAGCGGAGGGGCAAGGACTTCGACGAGCGCGTTGAGCGCGGCGGTCGGCGCAATCGCCACCCACAGCTGACCTCCGGGTCGTAGCAGGCCGAGCGCGGCACGCAGCGTTGCTCGTAAGTCTGCGACGTAGTACATCGAGTGCACGAACGTCACGACGTCGAAAGCCTCGTCGATGGGTGCGTCGTCGAACGACGCGACGTATGCGCGAGCGTCGAGTTCGGTGGCCTCGAGCGCCGCCATCCTGGCCGTGAAGAGCTCGGCGCTGCCGATCCAGGGGTCGATGCCGACGTACCGAACCGGGCGGCGCGGGACCCGCTGCACCAGACCCGCTGCGAGCCGGGCATCGAGCGAGCCGTCTCCGCAACCCACCGACAGTACCGAGAGCGGCCCGTTCCCCATCCTGGCCAGCCGATCTGCGAAGTGCGTGGCGATCAGACCGCGCTGATCGGAGAGCATCTCGAAGGTGGCGTGGTGCTCGGCGTAGGACTCGGGCGGCAGGCCCGCCAGTGCCTCGGCCCCGCGCCGCATCGCCCGCAATCCATCGATGAGCACGACGGCAGTGTCGGTCGGCGAATTCGGAGCTATGTTGGACATTGGACCGAGTCAACCACGGCGCCCCGGCCGGTGCGTCGTAGTCGGCTTCCTAGGAGGAATCTCGTGAGCAGCGGAGACACAGCCGAACGCAGTCTCGAGCACTGGAGCGAGGCGGGCCGCACGGGCATGGAGGCGTTCTACGCCCTGGCCACCGAGGACTATCACCAGCTGGCGTTGGCAGCCGATTGGCCGACGCTACTCGCCGGCCAGGCCCACGAGAACTGGTCGCTCCTCGACGTAGCCTGCGGCAGCGGCAAATTCCCCACTGCGCTCCGCCGTTACACAGACCTCTCCGCGGTACCCGAAGTGGCCTACGACTTGCTCGACCCGTCGGAATTCTCGGTGGCCGAGGCACGCGGAGCTCTAGGTGCGCCGTTCGTCGCCCGGAACGATTTGGTGATGACGCTGCAGGATCTGCCGAGCGATCACGTCGGCTACGACGTCGTCTGGGCCACCCACGCGCTCTATGCCCTTCCTCCCGCCGAGTTGGACGCCGCAGCCGAAAGATTCGTGGCCGCACTGGCTCCCGGCGGTCTCGGCCTGGTGGCGCAGGCTACGGAAGCCTCCCACTACATCGCGTTCTACGACGCCTTCCGCACCGGCGTCCGTGAAGCAACGCCGTACACGACGGCCGAGCAGGTGCGCGACGCGCTGATCCGCGCGGGTGCAGAGGTGCGCGATCAGCGCGTCTCGTACACCACCGGAACGACCGATCGCGCTGTCGCCGAAGGCTTTCTGCAGCGGTGCGCCTTCGACGACTCGGTGTCCCTCGACGAGATGGAGGCGGCACCCGTGCTGGGCGACTACCTCGCTTCGTGCCGTGACGCGTCCGGTTCCTACACTTTCTCGCACGAGGCGGCGCTGCTGTGGCTCTGAACGACCCTTCCACCAATGAGCTTCTCCCCGAACGTAATCGCGAGGGCGGAATCGACCAGGACTGGGCGGGAAACGATCAGGACTGGTGGGACTGGTACGTCACCCTGGCCGCCAACGACGCGGCGCCCGCAGAACTGGTAGACGGCCCTGGCCTGCCGAACATCGGGGCTGCCACGGACGAACAGGTCGAGCGTGAACTCGCCGAGCCCTACGATCTCGACCCTGCCGCTGTCGACGCATTCGCGCGGAACGCCTTCGTGCGGCTGCCCGCGGTGTTCTCTCCTGCCGTTGTACGACGCCTCGCCGAGCGGCTCGACGAGCTGCTGCGCGCCGAGCACGGAGACGACGTCGCCGGCCGGTTCACCGCGCTCGAGCAGATGTGGCTCCACGACGAACTGATGCGTGCCGTGGCGCTGTCACCCCGAATCGGCGGTCTGGCCGCGGCTCTTCTCGACGTGCCCGGTGTTCGGCTCTATCACGACAATGCGCTGTCCAAGGAGCCCGGCTGCGGACGTACGCCGTGGCACCACGACGCCGAGCACTTCCCGTTGCAGACCACCGACGCCGTCACCGCCTGGATGCCGATGTCGGCCATTCCGGGCCGGATGGGTCCACTGTCCTTCGCGCGCGGACGGGACGTGCTGAGCGAGGTCGCCGACCTGAAATTCGACAAGGTAGGAACCTCGTACGACGAGGCAGTCACCCAGCGCTTCGTCGCGCGCAATGTCGCGGTGGAGTCCGAGCCGTTCGCGGTGGGTGACGTGTCCTTCCACTCCGCGCTGTGCTTTCACACCGCAGGACCGAACCGGACGACACAGCCTCGGCGGGCACTGGCCACCACCTACTTCGCCGACGGGACCCGCGTCGTGGAGTCGCCGACTCTGATCAGCGGCACGTGGCGCGAGTTCCTCCCCGGCATCGAGCCCGGCGGGCTCGCAAACTCCGAGCTCAACCCGGTGGTCGGCCGCCTGGACTGAGCCGGCCTGCTGCAGCGACAGCAGTTTCAGTGGACATGCGTACACTGAAACTCGTGGGGAAGAAATCTCAGCGCACACAAGAGTTGGGTGAGCTCGGCGAGCTCACGCTGCGCGAGTTGGCTTCGGCTGCGGGCGGTGTGCGCGCAGTCCACTCGGCCATCGCACGACGCACGTTCGCTGCCGTGCGGCGCGGCATCGGCCCCTCCGTCCTGCCGACACAGCTCATGCACGACGCCATCGCCGCCGGAACGTATGCGAGCATCGCGGCGGCCTGCACCGGCGCAGCCAAGACGGTCGGCGCACTGACCCGAAGCGACGACATGTCCGAGGACGACACGCGGCGCGCACCCTCACACACCAGCCGCGGCGCGCAGACCATCGCCGTTCTGAACGGTCTCATCGGCGACGACATGGAGAAAACAGCACGGGTCCTGGCCCATCCGATGTCGATTCGCGTCGACGGACGCCCTGTCCCCCTGAAGTACCGCGCGCTGGCCGCGGGGTTTCCCACCGCAGGGGCGCACCTCGTGGTGTTCCTCCATGGGCTGGTCGAAACCGAATCGGCCTGGCGGCTCGGTGGGCGGCCCACGTATGGGGAGCGGTTGGATTCGGAAGCCGGAACAACCTCGATCTTTTTGCGCTATAACACCGGACGGCGCATTGCGGCGAACGGTGCCGACCTGTCGGACTTGCTCGAGCAGCTCCTACCGGCCTGGCCCGTCAGGGTCCACCGAGTCACACTGGTCGGACACTCCATGGGTGGGCTGGTCTCACGCAGCGCCGCTCACCACGCAGCCGAGAGCGGTCGCCGATGGGTCGACCTGCTGACGGACGTATTCACGCTCGGGACACCACATCTGGGTGCGCCACTTGCTCACGGTGTGCATGTCGCCGCAGCCGCGATGGCGCTCGCGCCCGAGACCCGGCCGTTCGCCAATCTGTTGGCGCGTCGCAGTGCCGGAATCCGCGACCTGATCCACGGATCCATCACCGACGACGATGGCCATGCTCGCTACGCCGACAGCTTCGATGTCGGTGCAGCCATGGATATCTCGGTCCCCGACAAGGTGCGTCATCACCACGCATCCGCGGTCGTCACCGGAAATCCGCGTAACCCGGTCGGAGTGTTCGTGGGCGACGGGCTGGTTCGCACCGACAGCGCAGGCGGTCTGAACAAACTGCGCAACATCGGACTTCAGCCCGATGACGGTCTGGCGATCAACAGTGCGCACCACTTCACCCTCCTCAACGACGAGAGGGTGTACGGCTGGATGCGGCGCACCTTGGTCGGCAGAGATTCCGATCTCGGCCCGGCGTTCTGATTCGGGCTCTACCCGAGTACCGAGGTCAGCTCCGGCCGCTTGGCTGTGCGACTGTCGCCTGACGAGCGTCTGCGGACTCGGCGAGTCAACCACGGCGCGAGGAACATCCCGGCCCAGGTGAGGTCGGCACGAACGCGCGACAGCCGGCGTGGCCGGGCCAGCGGTGCCAGGGGGTGATTCCATGCGTCGGTGGCACCCGGCAGACCGAGCGCGTAGGCGGCGGCCGCGCCAAGCCGCGCGTGTCCCGTCTCGTTCAGATGCAGACGGTCCCAACTCCACAGCCGAGGATCCGACGCCACGTCGTGCCGCTCGAGGTCGATCACCACGACACCGAATTCTTCTGCAACCTTGCGGATTTCGGCGTTCAGCTCGGTCATACGCCGCGCGATGACCGTCCTACCGGGGACCGGGTGAGCAAGACGCGGAAACGTCATGGTGATCACGGTGCAGTCGGCCGACCTCAACGCGGCGAACATTGCGCCCACTTCACTTGCCACGGTCCGCGCATCGAACTGCGGACGCAAAATGTCGTTGACCCCGGCAGCGACGGACGCGACCGTCGGCTTCAACGCCAAAGCAGCCGGCAACTGCTCGGCCCTGACCTCCGCGGCCTTACGTCCACGCACCGCGAGGTTGGCATAAACAGCCCCGTCCGCGCCCTCGGCCATGTGCTCGGCGAGCCGATCGGCCCATCCACGAAAGCCCGATGTGTCGTCGCCGTCGTTCAGCCCCTCCGTCTGACTGTCCCCGAGGGCTACATACCGCACCTGATCCTCTTGCTTCACTCAGTCCACTCCCTTTCGCGAAAGTTTAATATACAACAAATTGACTATTACGAGGACGTTGAGTCGCCTGGCGACGGGTACTGTCCGGATCATGTCGCTACGTGATGCCGTGCTCGCTGCGCTGGTCGACGGGGAGATGTCGGGTTACGACCTGTCCAAAGCGTTCGACGCAACCGTCGCCAACTTCTGGACCGCCACTCCCCAACAGCTCTACCGCGAGCTCGACCGAATGGATCGAGACGAGGTGATCTCGGCGAGACTCGTCGAGCAGGACGGCCGACCCAACAAGAAACTGTTCAGCCTCACCGACAAGGGTTGGGCGGCACTGCGCCTGGTCAGTCACAGGAAGTCGAAACTCCCTGCCATTCGGGACGAGCATCTGGTGGCAATTCACGCCCTCGAAGCCGGCGACCTCGAGCCGATGACCGACGCGATCAGAGAACGAATACAGCTCTCGCGGGACAAGCTCGCTCGGTACGACAGATTGGCGCACCGCCTGCTCGACGGACGTACCGAGACCGACTTCCTGGCGACCGCCGATCGCATCGGCCCGTACCTCACTCTGATGCGGGGACGGATGTTCGAGGAAGAGTCGCTTCGCTGGGGTGCCCGCGTCCTCGACGTGCTCGCCGCGCGCGCTGAACGCCGCAAAACCTGATCGATAGTCACAAAGTTGTGTATCGTTCGCCGGTAGCAACTCGATCATGGGCCGCCCCGGTCCCGGCCTCACTCAGGAGATGACGCGTGCAACTGTTCCGACAAGCCGTCGAGGCCAACGACCACGAGACCATAGCCTCCACCCTCGCCGAGGACGTCGTCTTCAGCTCCCCCGTTGCCTTCAAGCCGTATCACGGAAAACAAACGACCGCGGCGATACTGCGCGCCGTCACGCGCGTCTTCGAGGACTTCCGCTACGTCCGAACCGTCGAGGACATCGGCGGCAGTGATCACGTCCTGTTTTTCGAGGCCCGCATCGACGACGTGACCATCCACGGCTGCGACATCCTCCACCTGAACTCCGAGGGCCTGATCGACGACTTCACCGTGATGGTGCGTCCCCTGTCGGCGGCACAGGCACTTTCGAAGAGGATGGCCACCGAGTTCGCGGTCGAAATGGGCTCGATCGGTTCCGCAGACAAGAACGGCTGACGCGGACCTCGTCACGTCCGTGAAGTTTGCGTCCGACTCGGATTCACCCGCTGCGGCCGTGCTCTACCACTTCGCGAGACCTAGTGCCGCTCAAAGATATTCGCGCGAATCCCGAAACGTCTGCACAACGCCCCGTCCCGCGACGGCTCGGTACCGACTGATCTGATCGTCATCGAGGAGGTCGAGTACGGTGCTGGAATCTGCGTCTGTTGACCCCGATTGCCGATGACCTGCGAGTCTCGGAAGCGTTGGTGGGCCAGGCTGTCACAGTCACGGCTGTAGCAGCAATGCTCTCCGGGCTTCTGACGGCGAGCTTGACCAACAGAGTAGATCGGCGAATCGTTCTGCTGGGATTCACGGGGTTGATGACCGTCTCCAATGCGTTTGCGGCCCTGGCACCGAATATGGCGACACTCTTGGCGATGCGGATCTTGCTCGGTATAGCGTTGGGTGGATTCTGGAGCATGGCGGCAGCTACAGCGATGCGGCTCGTACCGCCAACGTTGGTACCTCGCGCCGTGTCCATCATTTTCAGCGGTATAGCCGTAGCGACCATCGTGGCTGTTCCCCTCGGCAGCTATCTCGGTGAACTGTCTGGGTGGCGTAGCGCCTTCTGGGCAACGACCGCCCTCGGGCTCGCGACCTTCGTCTTCCAACTGTTCGCGTTGCCGCGGATGCGACCGCAAGGAGCCGCGCAGTTGAGAACCCTGTGGGCTGTACTCGCACACCCGGGATTTTCGATCGGAATTGTCGGCATGCTGCTCGTCCACGTCGGACACTACGCACTGTTCACCTACATCCGCCCTGCGCTCGAAACACTCGTCGACGTCGAGTCGTCCACTCTGGCAGTGCTGTTGTTCGCCTTCGGCGTCGCGAACCTCGTAGGCACACTGCTCGCCGGATGGCTCATCGAACACAGTCTGCGTCTGACGTTGACACTGACACCCCTCTTGATCGGGATAGCTGCCCTCGGTCTTGCACTACTACCCGAAATTCAGGGCTTGTCTATATCTCTGGTTATTCTCTGGGGCCTCGCGTTCGGCGGAGTGTCGGTAGCTTGGTCGAACTGGGCCACACGCACAGTGCCGGACAAAGCCGAACGCGCCGGGGGAATCGTTGTTGTCGGCGTCCAGTCTGGTATCGCTGCGGGTGCCGCCGCCGGGGGTGCGACCTTCGGTATCGGTGGAGTCACAACCGTCTTCACGGTGTTCGGCATTGTCTTGATCGCGTCGGCACTGTTCATCTCGTTGTCCTTCAAGTCTCAACCACGTTCAGGTCGCTGAGTCTCCAGGTGCGCGGCGAACGACAAGAGCTCGGCTTCGGCATGCGCACGCCCAACGATCTGGAGTCCAACAGGAACACCGTCGACATCGGCTGCCGGAATGGACACTGCCGGCAGACCGAGAAGGCTCCACGGTGCGGTGAGCGCAAGCAAGCCAGCAGGGACATCGACCTCTCGATCGCCGATGATCGCCCTACGGCTGAACAGCGCCGGCACCGAGAACGGAATCGTCGGCAGTACCAGGAAGTCGACCGTCGCCAGCAGTTGAGCGGCGCGTACACGTACTTGTTCACGGACAGAGAGTGCCTGGGACAGTTGCGCGTTCGTATACGCGCCGCCCATCTCCAGACGCGCGCGAACCTCCGAGCCGTACAGCTCAGGTGCACTGTCGAGCCGCTCGGCGTGAACGCCGTGAGCCTCGCGCCCCTGAATGACACGGTAAGTGTGCAGTAGCTCGTCAGCACCGGGAAGATCCACTTCGTCGGTGACCAACGATGCGACCAGATCCCGCGTTGATCTGACGACCGAGTCCTGCGCGGGATGAAAGGCCTGCGGCGACAGCCAACCGACACGCGCGACGGCAGTCATCTCAGTGCGAGCCGTAAAGCCGTCGATCAACGCCGACAGCACAGCGCGGGCGTCAGCAACTGCACCGGCCAGAACGCCGACGGTGTCCATCGATTCCGCCAGTGGATAGACACCGCTCGACTCGATGGCACCCTGAGTCGGACGAACACCGACCACTCCGCAACATGCTGCCGGAATGCGCACGGAACCGCCGGTGTCGGTACCCAGGGCGAACGGGACGATGCCAGCGGCTACCGCTGCCGCTGAACCGCTGCTCGACCCGCCTGCGATGTACCCCAACGCATGTGGATTTCTCGTCGGCCCGGTGGACGAACGGTCCCCCGTCGGACCATTCGCGAATTCGTGAGTTGTCGTCTTTCCAATCGGAATCGCACCCGCGCGCCTAAGGCGTGCGACAGATCCGGCGTCTCGATCTGCAATTCGATTCGCGAAGTGACGCGAACCGGCCGTTGTCGGCTGGCCTCGAACATCGATCATGTCCTTCACCGCCATGGGCACGCCGTGCAGCACACCACGATCGACGCCGTAAGCCAGCTCTCGATCCGCCTCGGCGGCAGTAGCACAAGCACCGTCACGATCGATGGTGACGAAGGCGTTGATCGCCGACTGCGAGCGCTCCGCCTCCTCGAGCGCGATGCCGACCAGGTCGCGGGAGGAAACCCGGCGAGCCCGAAGATCCGCAGCAAGATCCGCTATGGTCCTTCGGGCAAAGTAGCCGTCGACGAGTCTTTCCCGGCTGGCCGAACGCGGACCGTCCGTCACGGTGCCGTCGCTGCCTGGGCATCGAGGGCCTCGAGGGCCTCGAGGAAAGGTTCGACAGGCGCAATGAGCAAACCAGCGCCCGCGTGTCCGCCGCCGCGTAAAGCAGCACCCATGTGGATTCTCGGAGTCACCGACGTGGACGCCACACGCGCCGCGTCGATTCCGAATGGGGCACCTCGGAATGCGAGCGAAGGAATCCGCCACTGAGGATGCTCGGTGTGTGTTATTCCGTACATGGCCAGCGTGGTCTCGACCATGGATTCCGCTGATCCCCCGCTGTAGTCCTGCAGAGAGAAAGCGGCGGCCGCGGAGAGCCCTCCGAGCCCAACGGTCTCGGTGATCAAGCTCTCTCCACCCATGAACGCCGTGTCCTCGGCGGTGATTCCGTCGAAATATTTGGCGCGCAAGGGTGGAATCGGTGCGCGGAACCATCGCTTGCCGGTTCCGGCAGTTCGAATCGCGAACTCTCTCTCGTTCAGCGCCATTGCGGTCACAATGCTGCTGTGCGGCGTACCGACCGCAGCGTCGGCGATGCTCTTGCCTGTCGCCATGGCAACATGCAAGAAGAACAGGTCGTTTCGGCTCAGGAAGTCGAGTACCTCGCGCGCGGCCCCGCTCGAACCCTCGGCATCCAAAATGGGCCCGTACAACTGTTGGAAGAGAACGGCTGTCGCCGCCGTGTTACGACTGTGCAGATCATCCCCCATCCCGAGCGCACGACGAATGATCGGACTGACTCGTACCCCGCCTCCATACCGCAACGCCGCAGACAGGATGGGACCGAGCACATCCTTGATCCACACGAGTTGTCGGTGCACGGCCTCGTTCCAGACCCCGTAGGTCAGCCTCTCTCGAGCGCCTCCTTCGTAGAGAACGCAATGACCACGTGATCCCGACACCTTGTCTTCGACGACGAGGACGGGCATCGACGCCGAAGTCACCCCGGTCACCGAGCCCACGCACCCGAAGTCGTGACAGGGCCTGACGAGGATATCTCCGTCGGTCAGTCGGGCATCTGCCTCCTCGAACGAGTCGGCGAGCCCCTCGAACAGTGCCGCTCCGAGTATCGCCCGACGCTGACCCCCTTCGTAGGCAGACCAAGGCAGGGGCGCTCCAGAAGTGAGAATCGTTCGACGAGTCATGCCAGGAAGTGCGTCGAGTGCCGGAACCACATCGATCAGAACAGGATCGGCATTCAGCATCGCCTTCAGCGAGATGTCGTTGGCTTCGGTTCTCTTGTCGAACAGTAGTTCTTGCACGGTCGTCACCTGCTGGTCGTTGGTCGCAGACGTCATGACCACTGACCGATGAAATCGAGTACGGCAGCGTTGACCTCGGCGGGCTTGGAGGCACTCAAGAAGTGGTGTCCGCCCGAGATGGTCTCGAGACGGGCTTCTCTCGAACGAGTGAGCAGTTTGATCTCCTGCTCCGCGTT
Organism: Rhodococcus sp. P1Y; assembly: GCF_003641205.1. Classification (NCBI taxonomy): domain Bacteria; kingdom Bacillati; phylum Actinomycetota; class Actinomycetes; order Mycobacteriales; family Nocardiaceae; genus Rhodococcus; species Rhodococcus sp. P1Y. The sequence continues at coordinate 1,649,426 of NZ_CP032762.1, read as the reverse complement.
TGCGACCGAGTAAACCTGGTCGGAGGTGCCGTGCAGCCAGAGGACTGGTTGCGTCACTTCGTCGAGCCGTCCGTACAGCCCGTCGCGATCACGGAGATTGACCGTGCACAGCCGCAACCGATGCCGGCCGGCATCCCCAGCATAGTTTGTTCGGTAGATCTCGAGCCACGACGCTCGCTCTTCCGGGGACAAGCCGCCCAACGCAGCGTCGAATGTCGAGTCCACGAAATCATCAGGTACCAACCAGTTATCGTCGACAGTTTCCGCGTAGGAGTCGATGTACGGCGAGCAGAACGCGGGCCCGTCCCAGCATCCGAGGTCGCGGCTGCGCTGACTTTCGATATCCATGGATGTGCCCAAGGGGATCAGCCCCTGCACCACCTCAGGTGCTAACAGAGCCATGCGCGTGGCAATCCAACCGCCCTGCGAAGTGCCCAGCACGAATGCCGAGGAAATGTCCAGCGCAGCAAGTACCTGTAGGTTCGCGATTGCGCTGTCCCAGTAGGTGAAGTGCTGGTATGTCGATCGTGTTCGGCCGTGACCGTAAGGTTCCAACGCCAACAGATTGACGGCGTCGTTCAATGCGGAATCGGAAAACTGAGGGCGATAGAGCTCTGCGGATGTCGTGTACGAATTAATCATGACCACGGTCGGCAGCTCCGGGTTGTACGGGCGCCCGAAGGTCGCCCCTATCAGCGAACCACCCAGGTGGGGTACGGCTATGGTTTGTTCTGACGCACTCATCGAATCTATCCTTTTGTTGCAGAAGCAGTTCGGGTAAAGATGGGCTACAGCGACGGCGCTCTGACCGCAGGAACCGGGTCCGGAGCTTGCTCGCGCGCCGACCGGAAGAGCTGATCGACTCGGTCCAACTCTGTCCGGTCGCTCGGTCGAACAAGGCTGACGATCACGAAGACCAGCAGATTGACGACCAGACCGACGAGGCCGGAACCCAGTCCTTCGAGCCACGGCACTGCGCCGCCGTTGTCCATGTAGGGAACAGTCAGCGCGAGCGCGATCGCCGCACCGACGAGCAGGCCCGCTATGGCGCCGTCTCGGTTGCCCCGGCGCCAGACAAGTCCGCCGAAAATCGGCACCGCCAATTGGATGATGGCTTGGTAGGCCAATTGTGTAACGCCCGCCAGGTTGGGCGAATCATAGATTCTGTAAGCGATCACTGCGGCGATCACTGCGGTGACAGCCATCGCGGCCTTCGCGAGATAGAGCTCCTGCTTGTCCCTCAGTGGATGAACGACGGCGACGATGTCGTTCGCAACTTGAGTGCCGATGGCTTGGGTGACGCCGTCGACGAAGCCCATTCCTGCGGCGAACACTATGACGAGCGCAGCGGCCAGCAACCACGTACCACCGGCGTTCTGCGACAACGCGAAAAATGACGAGACCGGGTTCGCCGCGGCGAACGAAAGCGGTGCGGCGCACAGCGCGACGAGCATGAGGAGCACACAGAATACGAAGCCTATCGCCATCGTCTGAAGTGAACCCTTCTTGACCTCACGGACACTTGCCGCCGTGTAGATACGGGTGAAAATCATCGGCCAGCATAGGCTTCCGATGATTCCGGCCGCCACGATGCCGAAGTAGTAGAGGCCGCCTTCGGCTGAACCGAAGCCGGGCAAACTCAGTTGCGAGTCGGTCAACTGCCCGATGTTCGACACGCCGCCGAAGTAGAAGAACAGCAGACCCAGGCACAGAACAGCTGAGCCGATGTAGGCAACAACGCCTTGGACCATGTCGGTAACTATGAGACCTCTCATGCCCATCTGGACCGTCCAGAACTGACGCACGACCAGCACCGCGATCCCGATCAGGATGGAATCGGCATCGGAAAGTTTCCCAAGCGATGCCCACTGAATTACCGCCCCCATTGCTATGAGACCCAGGACCAGCCAAGGGACGAGAGCGACGACGCTGATGGCACTTCCGATCAGCTTCAGAGCCCGGCTGTCGTACCGCAGGTCCAGAAGGTCGGCCTGGGTGCGAAGATCGAACTTTTTGCCCCACTTCCATACTGGCCGCGCGATGAAGTACATCGCGAGAACACCGAGGACGGAGTAGACGAGAAAGTACAAACCGATCACCCCGCTGGCAACTGTCAGGCCGAACACCGCCGTGAATGTCGATCCAGGCCACCAAGAATTGGTGTACGCCATCGAAACGAACCAACTACTGAACGAACGCTCCCCGACTGCATAGTTACTGAACGTTGCAACACTTCGCCGGGTCTTGGAGACATGAAGGACACCCACGATCAGTAGGAAAAAGACGCTCAAGGCGCCGAACGTGATGATCATCAGTCGACAACCCCTCGTCGACACTCGGAGACCCAGAGCCCTGTGGTCGCCGCGATTGCAGCGGCAGACACCAAGATCAAATACCACACCGACACTGGCAGCCCGAACACCAAACCGTGCTGGCGTGACAATGCGATGTAAACAGGGGGCAATAGCGCGATCGCATTTACCACAGCGAACAACGCAATGAACACGCCGTTCTCAGGTAAGGACCGCCGGAACATATCGGTGCGTTTCACTTCTACCTCTTCGTCTCAGCGGGTCGTTGTCATGGCGACCGTCGTGTACGGCTAGGTGAAGAGCGTATGAACTGCAGAGGCACTCTGAACATCGGTCAGTTGACGTATCCTGCAAATGAGTACGGATGAGATTCCACCCGTCGAAAAGGGCATCACAGGACCAAAACTATTCCCTAACAAGGATACTGGCGGGATCATCCAGGCAGGCGAAGCTTCGCCACCGAACGCAGAGCAACGCTCCACTGTCGGGAACCGCGCTCAGCGGTCGTCACATCTCGCTGGCGAGCAACAGACCTGCCTCGACTGCAATGGCGGCAAGCTGCACCCGCGACTGGCTGCCGAGTTTCACGAGGAGATGCTCGACATGGGTCGAGACGGTTCGGGGGCTGATGAACAACTGTTTTGCAATCTGTGGGTTCGAGTAGCCCTTGGTGACCCAGTGAAGGATCTGCACTTCTCGACAGCTCAGTCCAAGCGGCCACTGCGTCTGGCGTTCTACGACCACCACGCTGGTTCCGGATCCGACCGACAGTTCGATCCGATGACAGGAACCGTCCGGTTCTGCCCACAAATACTGCGCAGGACGGCCGGCCCACCTCAGTGCTACCGACGCTAACCACGGGCGCGCCCGTTCCCCGAGAATCTGTCCTGCCGTGTAGCCGGGCAGCTCGGACAACGCGCCAGTATCGGTAACAAGCACGGCATGCGATGCACTTCCAGCACGCTGGGCAGCGCCATGCGCGCTTCCCAACAGATCGCAAATGTCCGCGAGTAGCGGCCGAAAACTCTCGATCACCCGCAGAGCCTCGTCACTTGCGTCCTTGGCGTGCGCCCAGCTCACGTGAAGTGCGCCGGTGTACCGGCCGCTGGGCAATCTCAGGCACATGGTTGCGCCCTCCCTGAACCCCGCGGGAATCAGGAACCCTTCGGCTGACTGGGTCTCTGCGAACGGTATGTGCCAATCTCGTTGCAAATCCAACCAACGAAGTGCGTGGGGTACCTGGGTATGCAACAACTGGAACCCCGGATTGCCGTCTACGAATGCATCGTTCATGTGTTCGTCGAGTGCTGCTGTGTAGCCTTCGCTGGCCAAGGTGGCGTGCCGATGGGTTCCCGATCCTGCGTCCCAGGCAGTCAACGCATAACCATCCCACGGAATCAGATCACGTAGAACGCGCATCGCGGCGTCAGCACGTCTACCGGAATCTTCCGGCCGCGCCGTCTGGACATCACCTGGCGCAACCATGGCCGGGAGCATCGCTCGGATCTGCATGCCGTCCTCCTGGATACTCGTGCTCTGAGTATGCACCGGTCGCTGCCGTATCGTCAGCCGAGTAGACGCTCGGTAAAGATACCTCGGCGACCCGGAGCAAGGGTTTTGGCTCTGATCGAACACGTCAGCACCTGCTGCTCGCCGGAGTTCTGCGCTCGAAGTGTCAGCTCCGGATCACGGGCACGCAGTGATGGGCAGGTTTGGGGTCGGACGCATCAGGGGCGGTGGAGTCCGTGATTGTGAGTGTGCGGTCGACACCGACTACTACGGCAGTCAGGGATGCGCCCTGGTCGTTACCTCGCTTTCAAGGAAGACGATGGCAGGGTGGTGTTCTGTGCCCAGAAGTCCGAGGTTGGTTGTCAAGACGCCTGACTGAGTAATCGCTATTGCGGTCGGTCCGTCGAGACCGTCGGCGGATGTCCCGAGTGCGGTGTGCTCTCCCGTTGCATCGACACGGATCACGGCATTGTCGGGATGAACGGCGAGGTAGAAGGCACCGCTGCTGTCGATTGCGAAATCGTCTATTGCGTGACCAGATACAAGCACTTCTGGGGAGCTGGATCCTCGCTCCGAAAGCGGAATCCGAAGTAGAGTTCTCTGTGCTGTATTGGATGCGTATAGGTGGTTGTCGAAGACTTTGAGACCGTTGACGCCTGATGCCGCGATCGGGTCTGCTGAGGATGTCGGCTCGAGTGTTGGGTCATCGAGCCAGATGTTGAAAGACGGTTGACCCGGACTGACACTCAGTATCTTCCCGTTGACGGAGTCGGCGGCGAACAAAGTCCCATCATTGCCGAAAGTAATACCGTTCAAACCGGCATCGGGTGCGGCGGCCGCGTATCGAGTCCAGGCGCCGTCTGCGGCTCGGCGCCATACTCCCGCCACCGACTCGTCTTTACTCCGAACAGCTACGTACAAGCGGCCTTCGACGTCCTGGGCTACTCCCAGAGTGACTGCATCCGAGCTTCCGGGAACAACTTTTTCGGTATGTCCATCGGACCACCACACAGTATTGTTCAGAAGAGTCGCAACGAACTCACGGCTGGAGCTATCGGTTGTAACGATGTTCTCCGGGGTGTCGCCCCGAGCATAATCGAAAGAATGTACGATGTGGCTCTCGCCATTTTCGACGTCCGAGCCGCTATCAAGCGCACTCGCCTCCGGCCCGTTGCTGAACTCTCTGTCAGACTGTTCGGACGTACACCCCGCGGCAGAAAAAACTATCGTCAGGACTGTCGCCAGAGAGATCCCGATATGTGTAATCTTCATGGTCACTTCTTCCCTATGTAGGCCTCTACCTGTGGAACCTCTCCGCGTCCAAGATCGATGCTCAACGCGAAGGCTGTATCACTTGTCGATACCAAATAGTCGACTGCCCCTAAATGGACGGCGTGAAGAAGAATGTATCTCGCTCGGTAATGAGGCCTTGCTCATTGAGAGAAAAGAAATCAGAGAATCTGACGTTGACTTGCGATCCAGATTTCAGTTTTCCTTCGAAGCACCCCACTACTGCTGCGGAGCGATCTTGTTTTATCACGCATGTGATCTGGTGGCTTCCGTGTTCGATTACCCTTACGCCGTTGTAAAACGACCTGAGCATGGACTTTCCATTCAGAGGTTCGTAGCCCGGTCGGCGGTAGATTGCCTGGTCGTCGAAGAGAGCGAGCATGTCCTCGACACGGTTTGCATCGACTAGCTCGTAGTACGAGCGAACCACAGATTCGGGACCGTGTTCTACCGAGTGATTATCAAAGGGTGTTGCATGAGCTGGGAGTGGTGCGCCGCTCCCTGCAGCATGTTCGTGTCGGTGACCACCATCGGTAGATGCCATGTGCGCAGGCCTGCTCTCGATCACGTGCGGGCTGCGATTTCGCGTTGAACTCGGCCGGCTTCGATTCTACTCAATGCATACTGTTGCGCAGCTTGGACAGTCGTCAACGTCGAATCACGCGCCGTTCCAAGGATATCCCTCACTCGTTCACCGATGCCGGCCAACGCTGCTCGCCTTTCAGCATCGGTCCTTCCACGATGCCGACCGTCTACGTCTATTACTCCCCCGGCGTTGGCCAAGAAGTCTGGTACGTAGACAATTCCGCGGTCCTTCAGCGTCTGGGCGACGGAATCGTCGGACAATGTATCGTTCGCTGCTCCGGCAATGACTCGACATTTGATGCGTTCGGCCGTTCTCTGGTCAACCACGCGCGCAATTGCGCACGGCGCAAAAACATCACAGTCGACCTCAGCTGGAATCGAGTCCACGATGACCTTTGCTCCCAACTCGGCCGCGAGGGTTTCTACTCGATCGCGGTCGGTGTCTGCCAGCGACAGTCGTGCGCCCGCTTTCGCTAGATCCCGCGCGAGGCCCTCACCGACATGACCGACGCCCTGAATGAAGACGTGGACGTCCGTGAGGCTTTCACACAGCTGCACGGAGGCTACAGCTGCCCGGATAGCGTGCAGAACTCCTGTCGCGGTGGCAGGCGAAGGATCATCGTCAACCCATAGAACCTCGGCTCCGCCCTCGATCATCCATTTCAAGTCGTCCGTGGTTGTACCCATGTCGACTCCGGGCATGTACGCGGAACCGGTACGCGCGATGAACTGCCCGTACCGTCTCATGAAGGCCGGACGATCGGATACCGGTTCGGGTCCTGCGAAAAGAACGGACTTTGCGCCCCCGTAGTTCAAACCGGCGGCCGCGTTTTTGTAGGTCATGGCTCGTGCGAGTCGCTGCGCTTCGGTTATACCGGCCTCCGCCGATGGATACGATTTGAAGCGAACGCCTCCGAAGCCGTTGCCCAGGGTCGTGTCGTCGATCGCAATTGCAGCACGGAGGCCGAGACTGTCGTCGCGGCACAAGATCAATTGCTCACTGGACCAGGTGCCGAAGGGCGACGTCGGTGTGGCAGTCATCGAGTTTGCTCCTTAGTTAGGAAGATGAGTGGGTTCAGATCTCACGAGGCTTATACAAAGATACTACGACCGGTTTATTCGTATATGCAATATTGCGAAGGCTTCGACTAAGCCGGACCCAGCCTCGACCAGGAGACCCCCTCGCTCGCACACACGTGGAGAGTCGCGGTCGTGCTCGGCGGGATCGGCTAGCTGATATCTTTTGGTGCGGAACTTTTCGTCGCATCTCGATCGAGGAGAAAATGGAAAAATTCCCTGAGTTGGTCGAGCCCATCAAAGGGCAGACATTGATGGATCAGGCGTATCACCGTTTGAAGCGGGACATCATCGAACTGCGACGACCGCCTGGTGACCAATTTACCGAGCAGGAGGTGGCGTCCGCATGGGGCTTGAGTAAGACGCCCGTCCGAGAAGCTCTGGCCCGGTTGCACCGCGACGGGTTGGTGGAACCGATCGCGCGGTCGGGGTATGTGGTGGCGCCGGTGACGCTTAGGGATGTATCGAACTTATGTGACATGAGAACGCTGTTACAGGGCGAGGCCGCCGCGAGGTGCGCTTACAACGGCTTGAGCCCAGATCGTCTCGCGCATCTGCGCGAGCTGGGGTCCGATGATGGGTACGGCCAGTTGGCGGGACCTCTGATGGCCGAACGATTGCGAGCCAATTTCGAGTTCGAGTCGATAATCGCCAATGGCTCGAGAAACGAGCGGTTGGCAGAGGCAATTGCCAGAATTTTCGACGAGATCGAGCGCGTGGCTCGAATTACCGTCCAGCTGGAGCCAGACATGCCACCTTGGCGAAGCGCCGAGCGTAAGGCGATCGTGGATGCAATAGCAGGTCGGGACCCGGATGCTGCGAGACTGGCGATGCAGAGTCGAACGGAGTCCGGCAAGCGAGAGATGCTCGATGCTTTGAGTAGGAGCCCGGAAGTATCGACAGCGCAGATATCCGTGCCGGTGCTGCCGGCAAACTCAGGAGCAGCTCCCGGGTAATTGTGTGGACAGCCTCGTAGCCAAGCCTGTCGTCCGGTCGGCGTACTCGGACGACAGGCCTGGGTGGTCAATCTAGTTTGATTGCAGTTGAGGCATTCGAAGGTTCTGCACCGATTCCCTCCGCTCGTCGACCCACGGTCAGGAGGATTCCAATTCCACCGACCATAACCGCGGCTATCAGCAACAGGGCGTAGTTGTAGCTGCCGGTCCGGTCTTCGATGAACCCGGTGACGTAGGGCGCAACCAGTCCACTGGTGTTGCTGACCGAGTTGATCAGGGCAATACCAGCGGCTGCCGCTGCCCCGCTGAGCGCAATTGCAGGAATTCGCCAGAACTGCGCAAAAGCTGAGTAAATTCCGGAGATGCTTACGCACACCGCGATGATGAACAAAATCCCGTTCTCCGCGAACGTTGCGGCTACAAGACCCGCGACTCCTACGCCCATCGGTACCGTCGTCGAGAATACCGCTGATCGATTGGTTCCGACCCGTCCCCAGATGATCATTGCAACCAGGGCGAAGAAGTACGGGATTGCAGCTAGCAGTACACCTGAAACGTCTCCGTCAGACCCGAGAGTCTTGTTGAGGGAGTCGATCATCGTGGGAAGGAAGAAAGCGAAAGGGTATATGCCGAAGACGACTGCAAAAAATGCCACGGCCAATGCCCAGATCCGGCCGCTGGTAAGCGCTTGACGCATTCCGGTCAAAGCCCCGTGAGCCGAATGTTGTTCGTTCTCGAGTTTGATCGTGCCGGCAATGTAGGCACGTTCGTTCGGGTTCAGCCACTTCGCATCGGACGGACGGCTTGGTAGGAGGATCAGGATAACGATTCCAACAACAACAGTCAGAATCCCCTCGACGACGAACAATGACCGCCAGCCAGATATTCCCATTAATTGTTCGCCCCATTTCAGGAATGTGGCAGCGATGGGGGCACCAACAATGTTGGAGATCGGAATCATCAGGAAGAAGGTCGACATTGCCCAAGCTCGCTGCTTCTTGGGAAACCAAAAGGTCAGGTACAGAATGATTCCGGCTGAAAGTCCAGCTTCTGCAATTCCCAATAATATGCGGGCGATGAAAAGTTGCGTCTGAGAGTGTACGGCTGCGGTTACGACGGTTACGAGGCCCCAGCTGATGATGATGCGTGAAATCCAGATTCGCCCCCCGAATCGTTCGAGCATCATATTACTGGGTACTTCCATCAGTATGTAACCGACGAAGAACAAGCTGCCTGCCAGCCCTAACGCAGCTGAGGTCAAGCCAAGATCAGCTGAGAGCGGTTTCGCGATGTAGCCGAGGTTGGCTCGATCGATGTAGCTGACAACAAAAGCCAAACCGACGAGCGGCATAATGCGAAAGCTCACTTTGCGCCACATTCGGCGCTCTTCGGTTGGTGTGAAATGGGGAAGAACCTTGCCATCAGTCATGGCGGAGGCCTTTCGGGCTAGTGGGGACTCGTATGAGTGAGGTGGGCGGTGTTACTTGCTTCTGGCGCGCTTGGTTTCTGCGTCGAGCAGGACCGGTTTGCCTTTCTGTACCTCTATGGCGACGCCGTAGTCTCGCAGTGCGCCTTCGACTGTCACTTTTCCTTCGAGAACGTCGTCGAGAACCAGCCTGGGTTCTCTGTCGTACGGATGCCCGTAGCCGCCGCCGGCGGCGGTGATGTGTCTATGTGTTGTGTCTTGTTCGATGACCAGGAACGGTTTGGTGTCCAGGATCTTCTGGTGATCGGTATCGCGGTCGAGGAGGTTCAGTGACGGTGCACCTTGGTGCCCTCCATGGAGGCCGTACGGCTGCGATGTGCGACGGTCGGACCGGATCTGCATCGTGGCCTCATCACAGAGGAGCGTCATATCGCGGAACAGAGACAGGCCGCCGCGGAACTGACCGGCACCGCCGGAATCTGGCACGAAACCGTACGCATCGATCCTTACATGGCCCGAGGATTCCACTTCCTCTACCGGAATGTTCGCCATGTTCGCCCCGAGTGGGCTGATGCCGTCGTTTCCATCGCCAGAACGTGTAGCGCCCCATGAGCCCATCATGAAGTCCCAGATGACCACCTGGGACCCATCCGGCTCAGTGATGCCGAGCGCGATCGAACCGGGACCTCCGTCACCTGCAGCCGGGACGTGGTCCGGCAGAGCCGGGGCAAGGGCGCCAAGCACCAGATCGACGAGACGGTAGGCAACCAGACCGCGGGCTCCGCGCGCAGAGGGTCGTTGGCCGTTGAGAATCGATGCTTCCGGGATGGTGAAGGTGAACGGACGATAGAAGCCGCTGTTGGCGGGGATGTTCGATCCCAGTGCGCCCTGAAGTGACGCATAGGAAGCCGATCGTGTGAAAGATTCTGTGGCGTTCAGCGCTGAGGCGACCTGGGGAGACGACCCGGTGTAGTCGAAATGAATGTCGGTTCCGGTGATCGTGATCTCGACTTTGAAGGGAATCGGTCCCGACCCGAGACCATCTTCGTCGATCTGATCTTCGAACCGATAGACGCCGTCTGGTGCGTCCTCGAGCGCAGCTCTGACCAGGGCTTCGGAGTAGTCCAGCAATTCGTCGATCAAGACCTCGTACTCGGGGACTCCGTATCGGGTCGCTAGTTCGATCAAGCCAGCGCCACCCGCGTGACACGCTGCCATCTGCGATTCCAAATCCCCACGCAACATCGACGGCTCGCGCACATTGCGCAGAATAATGTCGTAAAAGGTCTCGTTGACCGTTCCTGCTGCAATCAAACGAGATGGTGGGATCTGAATACCTTCAGCAAAGATGCTGGTCGATTGGGATGCCATGGACCCCGCGGACCATCCGCCTACATCGCTGTGATTGACCACTGTGACTACGTAGCCCAGGAGTGCTGCTTCGTAGAAGATCGGTGCGATGATAAAGATATCGGGCAGGTGCATACCGCCCTGACTTGGATCGTTGAGAATGTAGACGTCCCCGTCGGTGATCTCATCACCGAACACTCTCAGGACCGCGTCCATTGCGTCAGGAATTGATCCAAGGTGTACCGGACAGGTATTTGCCTGGGCAATGGTCCGACCGGACGCATCACACAGAGCGGCGGAAAAGTCCATACTGGACGCGACGATTTGGGAGTGCGCTGTCCGCAGAATAGTGATGGCCAGTTCGTCCGCAAGCCCCGATACGGCGTTGCGGAATACTTCGAAGGTCGCTGCGTCTCGTAGAATTCGCTTGGTCATTTGGATACCTCGGCGTTGTCCCAGTTGATAACAATGTTGTTGAACTTGTCTAGGTGTGCTGTCGCGCCCGGAGGAACGAGAGTCGTGGAGTCCATGTCCTCCACGACGAATGGTCCACTCACCGGGTCTGCTGTCAGATGTGCACGCCGCAGAATCGGGGTCTCGATATCTTCAGCGAAGCGGCAGGTTCTAGTCGACTGCTGGCCGGGATCCGTTGGCGGAAGCATCAGTGCCTTGTCGATGCCGATGGGATTGACGATCGATCCTCGGATTCGCAGATTGACGATCTCGACGAGATCGTCGCCGCTCGCGCGACCGTAGGTCTTGAAGTGCTCGGCGTGGAAGCGAGCGAACGCAGCAGCAATTAGATCTGTGTCGACAGTGCCGTCCGGAAGAGAAATCCGCAACTCGAAACGCTGGCCGCGGTACCGCATGTCGAGGAGTCGCTCGATAGAGACATCCTTCGTCGTGGACGAAGACAAACGATCGACGACCTCTTTCTCCAACGAGTCGAACTGATCGGCCAGAATCGCGACGTTGTCGAAGATCGAGGTGTAAGGGGCGACTACTTGATACTCGGTATCCGCAACAAGAAGCCCTAGGCTACTGAACAGGCCTGTGTGAACCGGAACGATGACCGTCTTGATTCCCAGTTCCCGCGCTAGTGCAGCACCGTAGAGTGGGCCGGCACCGCCGAACGCGACCATAACAGAATCACGGGGATCTCTCCCACGCTCGCTTGTTACAGCTTTTACCGCGGACGTCATGTTCGACACTGCGATTTCGTATGCGCCACGTGCTGTTTCGCGAACATCTTTGTTCACCTGATCGGCGATTTGCGAGAGCGCCTTGACTGCGAGGTCGGGACTGATGCCGACTCGGCCACCGGCGATCGACTCTGGATTGAGGTATCCGAGCACTACATTGGCGTCGGTCAATGTGGGGCGTTCGCCGCCCTGCCCGTAGCACGCGGGACCTGGTCGCGACCCCGCACTCTGGGGGCCCACGTGCATCGCGCCCGCAGTGTCGATGTTGATGATGCTGCCTCCGCCGGCGCCGACCTCAGCGATGTCGATAGAGGGCACCCGGATTGTGTATCCGGCACCCTTCCCCATGCTGCGAGTGATGTTCATGCCACCACCGACCTCGTAATCACTCGCCACGAATGGTCGCCCATTCTCGATCAACGACGCCTTCGCGGTGGTTCCTCCCATATCGAAGGCAACCACGTTGTCGAGGTCGAGCAGCTGAGCGAGCTTCTGCACCGCAATGACGCCCGCTGCGGGGCCGGATTCGATGATCTGTACCGGCTTTTCGGCAACAGCCTCTGCGTCGAGCAAGCCCCCAGAGGACTGCATGATCGAGAACGGGCAGTCGATGCCCCGGTCGTGAAGATTTCGACTCAGCTCTGTCACGTAGTTGTGCACCACCGGTCCCACATACGCGTTGACAGCTGCTGTACTCGTGCGCTCGAACTCTCCTTGCTCGGGCGAGATGTCCACCGATGCGGTGATATATACGCCGGGAAGCAGCTTCCGAAGCTTTCCAGCGACCGATCGCTCCTCTTCAGGGTTGACATGGGAGTTGACGAGACACACTGCTACCGCTTCGATTCCGTCCGCCGTCAACTGTGCGGCCAAGGTGTCGAGGTCGCTGTCCACAATTTGCGTCACGACCGCCCCGTCGAAACCGATCCGCTGAGTGAGTTCGTGGCGATCGCGCCGCTTGACGAGGGGCTCGGGCTTCTTCCATGACAGGTCATACAGCAGGGGGCGCCGCATTCGACCGATCTCGAGGACATCTTTGAAGCCCTTGGTCGTCACCACAGCGGTTCGAGCGCCTTGGCGTTCAAGGATCGCGTTGGTGGCCACGGTCGTTGCATGCAGGACGGCGGCCACATCGTGCGGCTGCACAGCGCCTGCGGCCAGCGCGTCAACGGCTCCGTCGATGACTCCGGTTCCGAAATCCGGCGGCGTAGAAAGAACTTTCACCGGGATGACACTTGCGTGCGGACCAAGCGCGATGACGTCGGTGAACGTTCCTCCGATGTCAGCGGCGATCAGCCAGCCAGGACCCTCCACTCCTCGAGTGAACCCAGATGTGTTTGTCATATGTATTCCTTAATGAGATTGATGCACTGCAGTCGGAACGTCGTTGATCGACTCCGACTGGTCCACGTGCGAAAGATATTATGCCGGGAGAGAAATATATTTGTACCGTTTTCACCGTCTGCACCGGAAGGGTGTGGCCCTGCGTGCCTCACAATCTAGGCAGAAGGGCGAAACGCTCGGCCGCTCGACGTATGTTTTCCTCCTTCCCGCCGTACATGATTCGTGCGTAGTGCGAGTCCCGGCCTGCGAAACGGTCACCGGTCGACGCCGGTACCCCGACATCGAGCAGAGCCTCTTCGAGTTCTCGGCCGGCCAGTCCAGTCTTCGCGAAATCGACGTAGCAGAAGACGCCAGCGCCGGGCGTCACCGCATCGAATCCCGCGTTGCGGGTTGCCTCGAGCAGGATGTCGCGACGGTCTCGGAAGGTACCGAACTCGACGTCGAGCCAGTCCCTGGAGCCGATAAGTGCAGCGTGAGCAGCCAACTGTGGAATATCGCCTACGTTGATGGAGTCGCACTCGAAGGCTCGCTGAATAGCGACAAGGAGGTCCGCTGGGGCGTGAATGTAACCCACGCGCCAGCTGGAGAAGGCGTAGTTCTTGCTGAAGCTGGTCACCGTGACCAATCGATCGTGAATTCCGGACAGTGTCATCTGTGGTGTGTACCCGTGAGCGTCGTGCACGTAGTCCTCGTAAGACTCGTCTGAAAAGACATACAGGCCATGTCGTTTGGCAAAAGACAGCACGGATGCGAGTTCAGATTTGCTGGGGACGTAGCCGGTGGGGTTGTTCGGATTGCACAAGATGATCGCCCGTGTAGCTGGCGTGATAGCAGCTTCCAAACCTTCGAAAGGTAGTGCCCATCCTTCGTCGGCACACGCTTGGACGTAACGAGGCCGTGCGCCGGCCATTCGCACCAGCGCATCGTAGAAGTAGGTGGGCGCTGGAATGAGTACCTCATCGCCCGGGGCGAGTAGTGCACGAAGCGCGATGCTCATGCCATGTTGCGCACCGTGTGTCACAAGTAGCTCGGTGTCCGGCTCCGACCTGAGACCAAACCGCGCGTTTAGGTGTTCGGCGATAGCCGCTTTCAACACCATCAGGCCACGTGGGGCGCGAGGGAAGGCTTTCCCAGCGGATTCCGACACGGCTTTGACCACGTGCTCAGGCATCGGAAGAGTCGGGACTCCCTGCATGGGCACGATGTCCTGACCGGCGACGCGCCGTGCGGCGGCCCGTTCCCAGAGCTCGAGGGTAGGTAGGCGGTCGTACATACTTCTCCAATCCTTGCTGGCGGTGCGAGAGGGTTAGTATTCTCACAAACATAGGTTAAGATCTTACAGATGTACATAGATATCTGCTGGGGAACGGGAACGTACTGTGAACCGAGCGGTAGCAAGGGGCTGGACGCCCTCCCCCTACGGTTCCGGGGCTGCTCGGTTCGTACTGCGGATGGAAGAGGGCTGCGTGATGCCGATAGAGCCTTCGGGCGATCGACCCTTCATGCGAATTGAATTCGCGCCGAATGCCGTTTCTGAGCGGGCATTTAGTCCAGCAGTGCATGCGGAGTCGACGCCACCTCGCATCTAGCACAAAATATGTCCAAAGTTGTTCAGCAGCAGTTTATTTCGCACACTAGACTGACCCGGATCAGACGCCCTTCCTATCTCCGGGTCTGGAAAATATCGCAATAACGTCCACGTTGAAGAGTTTTCATAGACCGCGATCCGTCGCTCGAGACCGCGAATCGTCAATCCATGTCCTACCCCTCGCAAAGGAGCTTCACATGTCCAAGCCGTTCTATCTCAAATCCGCCATCACCGCGCCCACGCCCACGGGCGATCCGGCTGTCGCCGACACAGTCGCCCAGGTGATCGCCGACATCCGTGAGCGCGGCGACGCCGCTGTTCGGGAGTACTCCGAGAAGTTCGACAAATGGACGCCGGAGAGCTTCAAGTTGAGTCACGCCAAGATTGAAGAGATCGTTGCGCAGGTGCCACAGTCGGTTGTCGACGACATCAAGACGGTCCAGCAGAATGTGCGGGTGTTCGCGCAGCACCAGCGTGATTCCCTGACCGACTTCGAGGTGGAGACGGCCCCCGGGGTGCACCTCGGGCAGCGCAATGTACCCATAGCCGCCGCGGGTGCCTACGCGCCGGGCGGCCGTTACCCCCTGGTTGCGTCTGCGCACATGACTACTGTTACCGCAAAGGTCGCCGGGGTTCCGCACATAACAGCCTGCACCCCACCGATCCGCGGTGAGATCCCTGCTGCCACCGTAGCGGCATTTCACCTGGCCGGAGCTGATGAAATCTATCTTCTCGGAGGCGTCCAAGCTGTTGCCAGCATGGCACTGGGGACCGAGACCATTCGCAAGGTGGACATGCTCGCCGGACCGGGCAACGCATTCGTCGCAGAGGCGAAACGGCAGCTGTTCGGCGAGGTCGGCATCGATCTGTTCGCCGGGCCGACTGAGGTTTTGGTGGTAGCCGACGAGCATGCCGACCCGTTCATCGTGGCCGTGGACCTGTTGAGTCAGGCAGAGCATGGACCGGACTCACCTGCTGTCCTGATTACCGAGTCCGAGGCTCTTGCCCGGGCCGCGCTCGATCACATCGACGCGATTCTCCCGGAAATGCCGACCCGCGACTTTGCCGGTCCGGCGTGGCGGGACCACGGCCAGATCATCGTGGTCGAGGATATCGAGGCTGCTTACGCGTTGGCAGACACCTTTGCCTCCGAACACGTTCAGATTCTCACCGACACCCCACGCCGAGCCCTCGAGGTGATGAACAACTACGGTGCCCTCTTCCTCGGTGAGAAGACTTGTGTCTCCTACGGCGACAAAGTAATTGGAACCAACCACACCCTGCCGACCCGCGGTAGTGCGCGCTACACCGGAGGACTGTGGGTGGGCAAGTACCTCAAGACGGTCACCTACCAGGAAGTCACATCCGAATCGGCGAGCGCCGAACTCGGCAAGCTGTGTGGGCGCGCAGCGCGAGTCGAGTTCTTCGAAGGACACGCCCGCTCCGGCGACGTGCGCGCCGCAAAGTATGCCGGCGCACCCCTGGTATGGGCGCCGCACGACTCCACGACTCGTCGATGAGAACGGCCACAACGCACCCGATGGATGCTTCATCGCGGCTGAGTCGTCGGCTCGCACCCCCGCCCATCACACACTCCGAAGGGCCGCCATGGTCACGTTCACGCTAGACGGCAAACGCGCGCTGGTCACTGGCGCCAACAGAGGTCTTGGGCAGTCAATCGCCCGCACCCTATCCAGTCTCGGCGCCACTGTGTACGGAACGTCCCGGACGGAGGCGGGGGCTGCGCAAATCGAGTCGGACCTAGCCACTCCGGGGTTGGTTCTCGATGTCCAGAACACGGCATCGATCGCGCGGTTCGTGGACTCGCTGGCCGAACGCATCGGGGGCGGAATCGACATTTTGATCAACAATGCTGGTGTCAACCATCCAGCCCCTGCCCTCGACGTGACCGAGCAACAGTGGGACGCGGTCGCGAGCACCAATCTGAAGGGCACATTCTTTCTTACCCAGGCCCTGGCACGGACCTGGGTGGCTGCCGCAGCGGGTGCGGTGGTTGTGAACATCGGATCCCAAGCCGGCACGGTCGGCATCGAAGAACGCGCGGCGTACTGCGCCAGCAAGGGCGGACTCGATCAGCTCACCAAGGTACTCGCCATCGAGTGGGCACCTCACGGCATCCGAGTCAACACCGTTGCCCCAACGTTCGTGCGCACCGAGCTCACCGCCTCCACCCTCGACCGACCGGGATGGGGGCAGACACTGCTCTCCCGCATCCCTGCCGGACGCTTCGGGGAACCGGAAGACATCGTCGGCGCCGTCGCCTTCCTGGCCGGTGATGCCGCGAAGATGATCACCGGGCACACGTTGCTGGTCGACGGCGGCTACACCGCCTGGTGAGCAGTAGCCTGCGATGCACGGGAACCGCAGTGGTCATTCGCTGCGATGATAATTTGCGCAAACCCCGTACAACCCTGCGGCGGTGTGGTTTCGAGCGAACGGCCGGTCGGTAGGTCGGCCACGGAGTGTGATAAATCGAGTCGGATCCGATGTCGATGTCGGCGCCGCAGGTCGGGCGATCAGTAGGTTGGCGCGGCGTCGAAGGCGGAATCGGAGAAAGTGACGATGCCGTGGTCGGGAACCGTAGACGTGAGCGAACGGCACGTCGTACGGCGCGCAGCCTCGGGTGCTGGAGCCACATGCACGTGCACTAGGCCCGATGCGGTCGAGACGACGACATCCTGCCCGACTCCGGACGAGGTGACCGCTGTCGGGCGCACGTCGTCGATCCCGGTGATGCCGTACCTGGTACGTACGGCATGTTCGGCAATCTGGACGGCCGGCGGGTCGCTGCACCGGCCTCGGTAGTGCTCCATCGTCAGCTGCCCGCAGTCGTGCCGATCCACCACGGCCTGGGCATTGGTCGGGGTGAGATTGCCGTAGTAACTTCCCTCCGGTAACGCCACCATCCCAGCTGCGAAGCGGTCCCCACCGAGGTGCGTGGATTCCCACACCCGTCCGCGGTGTCGGTTCAGGGACAACGCAACCGGACGCCCGAACACCGCGCAGCACGGATCCTTCTTTCCGTGCGTGCACACAAGATAGAGGGGCAGTTCGACCGGCGTTCCGTGTCCAGGTGCCGTGCTCGTCGACGCCGACTCCACATTGAGCTCCAGCAACTGATCGACACTGTCGAATGTGTACTGCTCGATCCACGGCCCACTACGACCCGAATGAACCAGGAACGCTTTTCTCACATCCGAATGTTCACGAGTTCGGTGCGGATCGCGAACAAGCTGGGGCCGCACACCCGAAGCGGCGCACCGCCGTACGAGCTCGACACCGGTCCGCCCCAGCGGTCCGTCCGGGCCGAGCGGTTCGAGGCCCCATGGACCTCGGTGTTCGATCAGCAGCCATCCGTCGGCTCTGGCTGCGGTCCCCCGCAGCGATTCCTCGCTCTCACGCGCCAGCACCGCGCACCCGTCCCAGCGGCCCGACACCGACATCTCACTCACCGATTTCGGACGCAGTCTCCACCAGAGCCTGCGCGGTCAGAACGTTGCCGAAAAGGAAGTCCTTCGACGGCAGCTCCGTCACACGGGCACCGAGCGCGGTGAAGAGCGGGTTTTGCCGCAGTTGCGCCACCGCGTCCTCCGTCCCGGCGTCGGTCAGCAAGACGATGTCGTCGGCGGCGAGCACATCGATCAATTCGGGGCTGACATCGACGGTCTGCACAGCATCCGACCCACGGTCCTGCTGTTCAGGAGCGCGATAGCCCAGGTCGGCAAGAACCGAGTAGGGAAAGGACCCGTCCTGCGTCATGTATCGCAGCGCATCGGCGCGCACCCTCGCAACCGTCAGTGTTCGGCCCTCTTGCGGTGCACGTGCGCTGGATTCGTCGACCACTCGCTGGTAGTCGGCAATCAAGCTGTCGGCCCTTTCCTCTTCGTCGAGGAAGCCAGCCACTTGCTCGAGAGTGCTCTGCCACGACGCCGGGGTGTATTCGACCACAACAGTGGGCGCGACGGCGCTGACCTGGTCGTAGAGGTCCCGGTTGTCCTCACCCGACGTACGCATCACGATCAAATCCGGTGCGGTTGCGATGAGCGCCTCGACGTTGACCTCGACGTCGGCCGAGCCGATGTCGGTCGGTTCGGCAGCGAGCCGGGCGCGTACCACCGGGGCGTAGTCACCGGTCAGCGGGGGTTTCACAGCGGCAACAGGCTCGACACCCAACGCTACGACTGCCTCCATGGTGCGGTCACCGTCGAGGACGGCGACACGCGTCGGATCTGTCGGGACGCTCGTCTCCCCGAACGCGTGCTGCACCACCCGAACATCACTGTCGCCGCCGGTAGGGGTGGCGTCCTGACTGCACGCGGTCACCGCCACGGCGCACAAGATTGCTACAGCACCGAGGCGCCAACGGCCGAACGCCGACTCATCGTTTTTCACCGAGTTAGGGTATCCCTCGAAATCGCCCGTCGGGGTGGTCACGTCATGGAGTACCGATCTGATCGTCGGGCATGGCCACGTAAATGCCACTCGATGCAGCGGACCCAAGTCCGTCAGCCGCGTGAGTTCGGCCCGCGGGTGCGCGTAGACCTAAGCTGCTGTCGCGCCCGCACCATTCGCATCGGAAGGCGAGCACATTCGGAAGGTAACCCGGTCTGTCTGCCGATCAGCTGGCGATTCTCCAGGTCGCAAACACCGCTTGAACCCAGGTGGACGAACCGGGCTCGCAGCTGAAACGAGCGGCCACTACAGACCAAAAAGAAAAGGCCCCAACCATTTTCACTGGCCAGAGCCTTCTCGACGAGCCTCCTAACGGGATTGAACCGTTGACCGCTCGCTTACAAGGCGAGTGCTCTACCGCTGAGCTAAGGAGGCGTTGTGCGGGACCCAGCATATCCGCACACCGAACTCACAGTCCAAACAGGTACCTTGTCGGTGGATCACCCCAGCTACAGAAAACGATCATGACTTTCCTGCAAGACTTGACGACGTCTTTGAGTCGTCTCACCGGTGAGCGTCGGGCCACCATCGATACACCGACTGCAGCGCCGTCACCGCTGCGGCCAATCGACCTCGCGGACGATGCCGTCGTCGCTGAGGTGCTGGATCTGGCGGTCCGCGTCGGCGAGGTTCTGCTGGCGTCGGGAACGTCGGCCATGGATACGACCACACAGGTGCAGTACATCGCCGCAACCTACGGTTTGGCGCGCTGCGACGTGGACGTCACGTACAACTCCATCACCATCAGCGCCCACCGCGGCCCGACGCGTCCGCCGTCGACGACGATGCGCATCGTCCACTACCGCTCGATGGACTTCACCCGGCTCGCAGCCGTCGACCGCTTGATCCGCGGCGTCCGCTTGAAACTGATCCCGCCCGCGACCGCTCGCGAGACGCTGGACCGGATCACGACGGCTCCGCACCCTTACAACCGCTGGGTGGCCACATTTGCGTGGTCGGGGCTGGCGGCGTCCATCGGTGTCCTTCTCGGCGGCGGCGCGTTGGTAGCCGTCGTTAGCTTCTTGACGACGATGGTCATCGACCGCATCGGCCGAATCCTCAACCGCGCCGGGCTGCCGTTCTTCTTCCAGCAGGTAGTCGGCGGCTTCGTAGCTGCCACCCCCGCCATCACGCTCTACAACTTCCAGGACCAACTGGGCGTGTCCGTGTCACCGTCGTTGATCATCGCCGCAGGTGTGACGGTGTTGCTGTCGGGGCTCTCGCTCGTCGGCTCGGTGCAGGACGCCATCACAGGGGCGCCGATCACGGCGTCGGCCAGGTTTTTCGAAGTTCTGATGATGACGGGCGGCATCATCGCCGGCGTCGCTACGTCCCTGAAAATTGCATCGATCCTCGGCAGCAACCTGCCGCTCATCAGCAACACTCCACCACCGGACATCACCGAGGTCCCGACGAAAGTGCTGGCAGGTGCGGCCGCATCACTGTTCTACGCGCTCGCCTGCTACGCGGAAAAACGGGCTCTGACCGCTGCGTTCTTCGGCGGCTTCGCCGGTGCCCTCGTGTATCTGATGGTGCAGACGGTCGACACTGGCCCGATCATCGCGTCGGCGTTCGCGGCCACGGTCGTTGGTTTCGCCGGTGGTCTCATGGCACGTCGCGCACTGATTCCGCCACTGATTGTCGCGGTCGCCGGAATCACCCCGCTGCTGCCAGGCTTGTCTCTCTACCGGGGGCTATACGCCATCATCAACGACCAACTGCTGATCGGCATCAGCTCGCTGTTCGCCGCGTTCGGTATCGGCGTCGGGTTGGCTGCAGGCGTCGTCCTGGGTGAGTGGGGAGCTCGTACGCTGCGTCGGCCGCGGATCCTTGCCCGCACCGAGGAGCTCCTACGACCCACCCTTCGGCGCAGAGAAGAACCGCGCCGCCCGACTGTTCGTCGGCGACGCGGTTCTGTCGATCTCAAGAAGAAGAAAGGCTAGGCCCTAGTCAGGACCCCGGCTCAGGACTCAGTAGTTCCCTCAGCGGACTGGCGTGCAGCCGCGTCGGCCTCCATGGCCTCACGGAGGCTGCGGGGACGCATGTCGGTCCAGTTCTCCTCTACGTACTTCAGAGCTGCCGCGCGGGTGTCTTCACCGAAGACAACGCGCCAACCCTGCGGAACCTCGGAGAACGTCGGCCACAGCGAGTGCTGATCTTCGTCGTTGACCAGCACGAAGAAGCGTCCGTCTTCGTCATCGAATGGATTGGTACTCATCTCGCCTCACTCGTCGCATACGTATACAGGCAGTCTTCTTGGAAGAAGTGCCCCCTGACCCTAGCAACGCACAGTATCGCAGTAGTGGGTCACGTCCGGAGAAATGCCAGCACTGCCTCGTTGATCGCCTCGGGCCGTTCGAGGTAGCCGTAGTGGCCGACATCCGGAATCTCCACGTATTTGGCGTCGGGAATCGCTTTCGCCAGCTCCGCGCTGAGGTACGCCGGAATCATCCGGTCGTGCTCGAACCCCACCGACAAGCACGGGATGCCGATCTTGCCGTAGGCGGCGCCACGGTCGAAGTTCTCGTCCATTCCCAACTGTGCACGCACGCCTGCGGAGGTAGGTCCGACGGAGAACTCGAGAAGGTCGAGCCAGTCGCGGGCCTGCCGAGGATCGGCCAGCGTCGTCGGCGACAGGTTCATCGCCGCGGTAATTGCTGCGGCGTATTTGGGCGGAAGATCGGTCTTGGCATCGGCCAGGGCCCTTTCGCCCTCGCCGAGCGTCTTCTGAAACTCGTCGAGCCGCGCGTGACCGGCGAGGAAAATTGCCTTGTCGAGCAGCTCGGGGCGTCGCAGCGCAAGCTCCTGCGCGACGCGCGCTCCCATCGACGTGCCGACGACGACAGTCTTCTCCTCACCCGTTCGGACCAACTCGATGAGGGCGGCGGTGTCTGCGACGAGGTCGTCGATGGTCATCCCGTGAACGCTCTCGGAGGACGGCGCGATTCCGCGGTTGTCGAAAAAACACACCCGGTAGCCGGCCTTCACCAAGGCCGGAACCTGGTGAAGGTCCCAGACTCGGCCTGGACTGCCGGTACCCATGATGAGCACGACCAGCGGACCGGCGCCCTTGACCTGGTAGTTCAGCGATATCCCGTTCACCGTGGCGGTGGGCATGAGACTCCTCTTCTGTTGCAACTGCTCGCAAGAGTTTACGACCGGCGTCCGACACGGAGCCGACCGGCGGGTTTCTGCGGTGTTTCCAGGGCTTGCGCGGGGGTACTCGCGAGTAGGGCACATCGCCGTCCGGCGGACCGAACGACATATGCGCTAGGAGCCACAGCACATGACTGACGACAATGCATCTTCCGAAGCCAGAAAAGGCCTGCTCGACGGCATCAAGGGCAAGGCGAAAGAGGTTGTCGGCGCGGTGACGGGAAACGACTCGCTCACCACCGAGGGACAGCTCCAAGCCGCACAGGCCCGCGAGAAGAAGGAAGCCAAGGCGTCGGAGCTTGCTGCTGAGACGCAGGCCGCGCAGGCAGGCGAAGAGCTGGCCGAAACGAAGAACGCCGCGGACGATCAGCGAGCGGCAGCCGAGGAAAGCGCACGCGCATCCGAGGACGAGGCACGGCTGACCGCGCAGGCACAGAAGCTCGCCGCCGAGCGTGAAAAGACTCAAACGGTTGCAGCGGAAGTGGCCGATGCCGAGGTCGACGCCCGTGCCGAACAGATCGAGGCGGTCACCGAGGGCAACGCCGACGCCAGGGCCGCCACCGAAGAAGAGGCCGCCGCGGCTGCCCGTCACCGTGAGGAAGTAGCCGCCGCCGACGCCGCCCGCGCCGAGGCCGAGCGCGCACGTCGTAATGCTTGATTCTCGTTACTAGCTAGGAGCACATTCGCAGTGAACCTCATCACCATCCCGATCACCATCCTCCGATTCAATTACAAGCTCGCCCGGGTTCCGCTCGGATTGTTCGAGAGCAACGTCGTGCAGACGTGGAGTCCCGACGCCCCCGCGCGCCTGGCGTACGAAAAGACCGTTGGCACGCTCGATCTGAAAATCGGCGCCATCCTCGGCGACAAAGACGCCCAGCAGCGCGGAGCTTCACAGGTCCACCACGCGGACGAGATGGCCAAGGCTGTGAAGTTGGAAGCCGAGGCAGACGCGAAGGAAGCCGAAGCCGACCAGAAGCTGAAGGCATCGCGCGAAGCTGCCGAGAACGAGCGCAAGGCAGCAGCCAAGGCCGCCGAGGAAGCGACCGAAAAGGCTCGCGCCGAAGCCGAAGAGCGCAAGAAGACCGCCGCCCGTGAGGCCGAGGAGAAGGCAGCGGCCGAGAAGAAGAAGGCGGACGAGCTCGCGGCGTCGCGTGCCGCATCGGCTCGTAAAGCCGAGGAAGCTCAGAAGCAGCAGATCGACAAGGTCGAGAAGGCCGCATCCGCGCCAGCCGAAGCGGAACTCGCCGACGCCGCCGAGCACCAGGAGGACGCCGAGGACAAAAAGGCCGAGGCAGCTCGTATCGAAAAACTGTTCCTGGCGGAGAAGGAAGCGGACTAGCGCGGGTTTGCTCCGCTTAAGGGGTGACCGAATGACTCATTCGGTCACCTAGTTCGCTGGGCGCGCGGGTTGCAGCCCAAACACCTGTTGCAACCCGCGCGCTCGCTGAAACACGCGCGGGAAGGCTGCCGACGCCCGGGGGAAGGCCAGAAATTGGCTGGCGGGGCCTGGCTGCAGGATTTACCGTCGAAGGATGGGTCCAAGGGTTGCTGTGGTGACCGGCGTCGGCAGGGGTCGCTCGATCGGTTCGCACCTCGCGGTCGGTCTTGCCCGAGACGGCTGGAATCTCGCGCTGAACTACTGGACTCCGTACGACGACCGCATCGGATACGAACGCCGCGTCGACGACCCTGAGCTGACTGCGGATCTATGCCGTGACGCCGGTGCCGAGGTCACGCTGGTGCCCGGCGATCTGGGCGATCCGACCGTGCCAGCTGACATTCTCCGTCGGGCACGGCAACTGGGACCGGTGACAGGACTCGTTCTGTCGCACTGTGAGTCGGTGGACAGCAGCATCCTCACCACCGACATCGACAGCTGGGACCGTCACTTCGCCGTCAATGCCCGTGCGACGTGGCTGTTGATCAAAGCGTTCGCCTCCGAGCTCCCTCCTTCGGTCGATACGGCCGCCAGAATCGTCGCATTGACCAGTGATCACACCGCTCACAATCTCCCCTACGGTGCGAGCAAGGGTGCGCTGGACCGAATCGTCACCGCAGCTGCAATCGAACTCGCCGATCGGGGCGTCAGGGCAAACGTCATCAACCCCGGACCTGTCGACACGGGTTGGATGGACGATGCCACGCGCGCGCACGCCATCCGCGCAACCCCAACCGGAAGGCTCGGAACAGCCGACGACACAACCGATCTGGTGCGGTTCTTGTTCTCGGATCAGGGGTCGTGGATCAACGGGCAGATCTTGTACAGCAACGGCGGTTTCACGACCGGATAGGTACGCGCTACACCCGCGACAGTCCTAGCATCTGCAAGAATCGTTGGCCCGCAGATACTCTCGGCGGAGCGACCTCTTCGGTCTCGGATAGCAAACGGCGCGCAGCGTCGGAGTAGTCCGCGCACAGAACCTTCAGATTCGCTACTCTTCGTTCCATTGCCAATCCCGCCAGAAGTGGCAATGCGACCATAGTAGGAACAATAGTTGCTATGGGGTGTCGACTCTCGTTGAACGACCACACCAGCGCATAGATGAGGAGAGACCCGAAGACCAGCGTCATGCCTTTGCCTACATAGTGAAGGGCAGTCGACCGTGACTGCGCCATCCGACCGTAACGGAGGGCCGTCGACATCTCACGAATCGATCCTGGTGCCACCCAATCCGATCCCGCCGACCTCCAAGCACTATCGATGGAAAACGCTTCGTGTTCACGGTAATCCGGATCGACGCCATCGGTGATGAGTGGACTACCAGCAGCCTTACGAATGACACGAGCGACCTCCTTCGTCGCTATCGTCGTTGCAGTCACGACCACGGCCACCAGCACTGTGCACACACCTACATACAGACCTCCGCCCCAGACCGTTGAGTCGACGAACTTCACTGCCGTGAACAACGCAAGGGAGGCGAGAAACCACACTACGGTCGCGGATCCCCACACCGATCGAACCAACATTCCGAGCCACGTCGGCACCGAGATGTCGCTGTTGGATACAACGGGAATCGACGCAAAGTACACCGCGATGTAGACGAGAAACGCCGTGGTATAGGACATTGTGGCCACGAGCCACGCCCAGTCCCGAACGACGTTGATCCAGCCAGCATCGTAACCCGCCACCAACCCCCACATCGAGGCAATGGATACGAGTGCCGCCACGACCATGACCGCACCAGCGAACGCTCCACCCAACAGCGCTCCGAACACGCCATTCGGTATCGCCAGTTTTGTACCACTCCGTGTTTCGTACATCCCGAACCCCATTCGGCTTTCCGATCAGACTGTCGACCGATGCATATACTGCACGAGGGCACCGACAAGAACCTCGAAGCGCTCAGTGCACAACCCTGAACGTCGACCGATACGCACTCGGCGATACCCCGATGTCCGCCATCAACTGCTGACGCATCGAGGTGGCTGTCCCGAAACCTGCCTCGGCGGCGACGCGGTCGATGGTGTAGTCGGTGTTCTCCAGCAACTCTCTCGCGCGGTGGAGACGCTGCTGCACAATCCATTTCGCGGGCGACATTCCCACCTCTGCGGTGAAGCGCCTCGTGAACGTACGCACACTCATAGACTGCTTCGATGCCAACATCTCGAGACTCAACGGCTCACTCAGGTTGGCGACCGCCCAAGCCTGTGCGTCGGCGGTGGATGTGGCAGTCGTCCGCGGGACCGGGCTGTCGATGTATTGAGCTTGACCTCCACTTCGGTGGGGCGGAACGACGGTACCCCGCGCAACTCGATTGGCGACGGAAGAGCCGTGATCGCATCGAATCATGTACAGGCACAGATCGATTCCCGACGCCTCGCCTGCGGCGGTCAGGATGTTGCCCTCGTGTGTGTAGAGCACGTTCGGCTCGAGCAACACCCGTGGGTACTGAGCGCGGAACTGATCCGCCGAGTTCCAATGCGTCGTCGCGCGTTTGCCGTCGAGCAGACCCGCCGCCGCGAGCACGAACGACCCGGTGCAGATCGAGGCAATGCGCGCGTGTGCCGGCACAGCGTCGAGAAGGCCACCTACGTCGTGCCGGGAGGGCCCGTAGTCGAGGTCCGACGCAGGCACGATCACGGTGTCTGCGCTCTCCAGCTCCTCGACACCCCTCGTGACATAGATGTCCACGTCGGCGTCGGTTCGCACAGGACCGGGCGTCGACGTGCAGGTCACGACGTCGTACAGCGGTACACCGTCCTCGGACCTGGCCTGGCCGAAGAGTCGGTGCACCGAACCGAACTCCATCGCAAGCAGACCGTCACGAACGAACACGACAACCTTGTGCATGGCCGAATTCTTTCACATGTTGTCGTCTAGGCCACTGGTTCCAGCTCCGGAACTCGCGCAGGCTCGTCGTATGAACATTTTGTGGGTATTCGCGCATCCCGAACCACGATCCCTGAGCGGATCCCTCCGTGACACCGCACTCAAAAGCCTCGCCGACGCGGGCCACACCGTCGAAGAATCCGACCTGTACGCGATGGGCTGGAACCCCGTCGTCGACGCTGCCGACTACGGCCACAACCTCGCCGATCGCATGCTCGTCGCGACGGCGTCGTCGACTGCCCTTCGAAGCGGGACGCTCGCCGACGACTTAGCCACCGAACAGGAAAAACTGCGACGCGCAGATGCCGTCGTACTGCAGTTTCCGCTGTGGTGGTTCTCGATGCCTGCGATTCTCAAGGGCTGGGTGGACCGGGTGTTCATCGAGGGGTTCGGTTACGGAATCCGCAACCCCGAAGGCGGAACCCGGCGCTACGGTGACGGCCTGATGGCAGGTAAGCGGGCTCTGATCGTCACCACCATGGGCGGCAGCGAACACACCGTTGCGCCGCGAGGAATCAACGGCAGCCTCGACGAGCTACTGTTCCCGATTCAGCACGGATTCTTCTGGTACACAGGCATGTCTGTCCTACCGCCCGTGCTGATTCCGAGTGCCGACCGGATGACAGAACAGGGATATACCGTCGCCGAAAAACTGG
Source organism: Rhodococcus sp. P1Y (assembly GCF_003641205.1). Lineage (NCBI taxonomy): Bacteria > Bacillati > Actinomycetota > Actinomycetes > Mycobacteriales > Nocardiaceae > Rhodococcus > Rhodococcus sp. P1Y. Next base: position 1,622,169 of record NZ_CP032762.1, on the reverse strand, counting down.
TCGCACGCAGACTCGACCAGCTGTTCACCGATGAACCGATAGCGTTCCGCCATCAGAACGGCGGAGATTACGATGCCCGCTTCGTGCTCGAGCCCGAGCTCTCACCCGGGGAATCCGGCCTGCGGGTCCATGTGGCTCCGCCACCCGTGCGCGAATAATGACGCCCCGCGGTAATTACGCGCTCACGACCTGGTCAGGGGTCGTGAGCGCGTAGTTACGTTCGGCGGTAATCACGCACTCACCGGCGCGCTAGCGCGCACTCCACGCCGACCACAGCTCCGCATATCGCCCACCGGCGGCGACGAGTTCGTCGTGCGGGCCCTGCTCGAGGATTCGGCCGTGTTCGAGGACGATGACCCGGTCGGCCGCAGCGGCCTGGGTGAGTCGGTGCGCAACGATCAACGTGCTTCGGCCGCGCGTTGCGGCTTCGGCAGCGGCCTCGAGGTCACGCGCACCGGAACTTCCGGCTTCGGCAGTCGCCTCGTCGAGGACGGCGACGGCAGGGTCGGAGAGCACGAGCCTGGCGAGCGCAAGCTGTTGGGACTGAGCCGAAGTCAGCTCGCGCCCGCCCTCTCCTACCTGAGTGTCGAGACCGTCGTCGAGCGCATCCACCCACGTGTGTGCGCCTACGGTGACCAATGCAGCTCGCACGTCCTCGGCGCTCGCGTCGGGAGCCGCCAGACGCAGATCGTCGATCAACGAACCCGAGAACACGTGCACTTCCTGGCTGACGATCGCGATGTGCCTGCGCAGACCGTCGGCGCCCAGATCCTGCAGTGTCGCACCGCCGATGCGTACCTCACCGGCGCTCGCGTCGATGGATCCTGCTGCGATCGCGGCGATTGTGGACTTGCCTGCGCCCGTCGAACCCACGAGTGCAACAGTCTCCCCCGCTCCGACCGTCAGATCGATTCCGTGCAGCACCTCGTGCCCGGATTCGTACGAATGCCGAAGTCCCGTGACCTCCAGCCGACTGTCGACGGGGCTCGCCCCGGTTCCGACGGCACGCTCGTCGGGAATATCGATGACGCCGACGAGACGCGCGAGAGATGCACCGGCGGACTGGATGTCGTCGAACGAGAACATCAGCATGCCGATGGGATTGAACAATCGATGGAACAGTAGTGCGGCCGCGGTTACTTCACCGACCGTCACGTGGCCGTCCTGCACGAACAGGAAGCCGGCAGCGAGAATCACCGACAGACCAACGCATTCCGCGCGGTTGCTGCGCGAACCGAAGCGAGTGAAGAGCCGGAAGACATCGATGCCGATGTCCCGCGCCTTGCCCGACGCCTTGTCGATCTCGGCCAGGTGCGCTTCCTCGAGTCCGTAGGCGCGAACGGTTCGGGCGCCCTGCATGCTGCTGATGAGTGCCTGCGAACGCTCACCCATGGCCACACGTTCGGCGGCGTACAGGGGCGCGGATTTGGGGAGGTACCAGCGCAGTGCCATCACGTACATCGGGATGGCGACCATTCCTGCGAGACCGAGTCTCCAGTCCAGGCTCAGCATGGCGACGACGCTGAGCGAGACGAGCAACAGCGCCGAGACGATGTTGGGGATGACCTCGCCGATCGACTTGGCCATGACCGCGACGTCGTCGCCGACCCGGGACAGCAAGTCTCCCTTGCCCACTCGTTCCAGCGTTCCCACCGGAAGATGCAGTGCACGGCCGAGTACGCGCTCACGAAGCGACGCGAGGATGCCCTCGCCGAGCTTGCTGATCATGAAGCCACTCAGCGCCGTGAACACGCCACCGACGACGGCCGCGACCGTGATGATCGCGACGACGGAGACGATCGTCGACGTCGGCGCACCATCGGTCACTCGGTCGACCAGCACACCGAAAACGTAGACGGGAATCAGCGACATCGCCGCAGCGACAGCCGAAATGGCCAACGTCACCAGCGCCAGGCCCATTCGGCCCTTCAGCTCGCCGGACAGGAAGGCCCACGACCGCTTTCCCGTCGCGATGGGAAGGAGTTCTGGCTCCCAAGTGTTCGCCGTTGTCATCGCAGAACCGTTTCCCTGTAGCGCTCGTCGTTCAGAGCAAGATCGTGGTGTGTGCCCTCGGCGACGACGCGGCCGTCGTCGACCACGAGCACCCGGTGCGTCACCGCGAGGAGCGCGGGACTGGTCGTGATCAGCACAGTCGTCTGGGCATGCTCCACGACGTGTCGAAGATCCTTGATTCCGGTGGCGATGGAGTGCTCGGTGACCGCGTCGACCGCCGTCGTCGGATCGTGAAGGACCAGCACGGGCGCGGCGACCGACAGAGCACGCGCGAGCGCCACACGCTGACGCTGACCACCGGACAGCGACGCCCCGCGATCGGTGACGGCGTGATCGAGACCCCGCTCGTGCAATTCGACGACATCGGTCGCTGCCGAGGCGACGAGGATGCGGTCCAGTTCGTGGTCCTCTCGGTCGCGGCCGGCCGTGACATTGGTGCGGACGGTGCCCGCGAACAGATCGGTGTTGTGCGGCTCGACCAATACGGTCCGGCGCACCTCGTGCAATGCGAGATCACCGAAAGCGCGTCCACCGATCGTTACGGTGCCGAGGTAGTCGTCGGCACCGATCTGCCCCGACAGCACCGCAGCCAGCGCTTCCCCGTCCTGCGCGCGCAGGGCAACGACGCCGAGCAGTTCACCCGGCGCCGCCGACATGTCGAACCCGTCGAGCGAGCGGTACGTGACGCCGCTGACGGCCACCTCGGTGCTCGTCGGCGCGCCGGTACCACTGTCGTTCAGTACGTGATCGGCACCGAGAACCAGCGCGAGTCGGTCAGCCGATCCACGCACGATCGCGGCGACCCCGGGCAGACGCGACATCGTGGTGAGCGGCTCGATGACGAACTGCGACAGGCCGACGACCGTGATCAACTCACCCACCGAAATTCGACCCTGAAGCGCGAACAGGCCTGCCGTACCGGCGATCCCGACCGACAGCAAAGCGCTGACCGTCGTCGAGAATCCGACGTACACACTGTTGGCCTTGGCCATCTTCATGGTGGCACCCAGCGCCGTGCGGCTGGATTCGTGGAAGCGCACCGACGCCGCCGTCTCCGCCCCGATCCCGCGCAAGGGCCGCACGCCGCTGACCAAGTCGGTAGCCATCCCGGACACGCGGGCGACCTCGGCCTGCTGCGTCGTCGCCGTGCGGGTCAGCAGCGGCGCTGCCCGTTGAAGCAGATACATGATGACCGGAGTGCCGACGAGAACCGCGATACCGAGGGGGATGTCGATGATCAGGAGAGCAACCGCGCAGACCACCGTCGCGGTGATCGCGGCGACGGTGCGAGCGATGACGTCGAGAATCCAGGAGGTCTTCTCGGCGTCCGAGGTGGACACCGTCAGCAGTTCACCCGAGACCAGGTCGGTGCGGACGCCACGCGGATCCAGGACTCGTCCCGCGACCTCGACGCGCATCATGTGCGCCTCACGTTCGATGGCGACCACGATGATGCGGGCGCCGAAGCGGTACGCGTAGGACAGCACGACGAACAGTCCCGCCAGCGCGATCAACGAGATGATCATTGCCCGGCCGTCGCCTGTGTCGATGGCGCGGCCGACGATGAGGCCGATCGCGACCGGGACCATGGTCTCGCAGAACTGATGCACGCAGAAGAACAGCGACGAGATGATCATCCGTGCTCGTTGACGCATGACCGTGCGTCTCAGAATCGAGCTACCGGTCAGCGGGGTAGGAGCAGCAACGGGAACGGCCATCACGCCGCCCGGAAGGTAAAAGGCATTGCCGAACCCTATTCCATTTGCCCTTCTCGCTGGCCTGCTAGATCGAGCAGTGAAGGCTCACACACGGCGAAAGTGGCGAGAGGGCGTCGAATTCTCATAGAGTCGTGGCGCGACGAGCACATTCCTCGCAGGTTTCATCATTCAGCCGACGAAGACGGAGACGATCATGGCCGCCAAGACGACCGAGGAAAACGACATCGCCGACGAGGACTTGGTCCCACTCGCCGACGAGACCGCCAGCCAAGCACAGCGCGTCGTCGCTGCATACGCCACCGATGCCGACGAGTGCCGCATGCTTCTGGCGATGTTGGGTATTGAACCCACAGCGAAAGTCGACTGACCTCGCGCCACCTGAGATCGACGAACGAAAAGGACAGCAGTGGCTGACGCCTCGCAGGGCTCGGATTTTGTCGTCGTGGCCAACAGGCTGCCCGTGGACCTGGAGACGCTTCCCGACGGCACTACCCGCTGGAAGCGCAGCCCCGGAGGTCTGGTCACTGCATTGGAGCCGATCCTCCGCGCCAACAACGGGGCGTGGGTCGGCTGGCCGGGTGTTCCCGACGTCGAGGTCGAACCGTTCGTGGAGGACGAGCTCGAACTGTGCCCGGTGACGCTCAGCGAGAAAGAAGTCGCGGACTACTACGAGGGCTTCTCCAACGCCACGCTGTGGCCGCTCTACCACGACGTCATCGTCAAACCTGTCTACGACAGGGCCTGGTGGAATGCCTACGTCGAGGTCAATCGCCGCTTCGCCGAGACCACGTCCGCCGCGGCCGCCCAGGGTGCGACGGTCTGGATCCAGGACTACCAACTTCAGTTGGTTCCGAAGATGTTGAGGATGCTGCGCCCCGATCTCACCATCGGCTTCTTCCTGCACATCCCGTTCCCGCCGGTCGAACTGTTCATGCAGATGCCGTGGCGTGCCGAGATCATCGACGGTCTTCTGGGCGCCGACCTGATCGGCTTCCATCTACCCGGAGGAGCCCAGAACTTCCTGTTCCTGGCTCGGCGCCTGGCTGGGCAAGTGACCTCACGCGGCAGCGTCGGAGTCCGGTCGCGGCTGGGCTCGGTTCAGGTGGGATTCCGGACGGTACGCGTCGGCGCATTCCCCATCTCGATCGACTCGGGCGATCTCGACGAGAAGTCGCGGTCCAAGGCCGTACGGGATCGCGCCAAACAGATTCGCAAGGAGTTGGGCAACCCGAAGCGGATCATGCTCGGAGTCGACCGTCTCGATTACACCAAGGGCATCGACGTGCGCCTCAACGCGTTCCGTGAACTGCTCGAAGAGGACCGCGTCGACCCGGCAGAGAACATCATCGTGCAGCTTGCGACGCCGAGCCGTGAACGCGTCGAGAGCTACAAAGCGATGCGCGGAGAGATCGAGCAGCAGGTGGGACGGATCAACGGCGAATACGGCCAGGTCGGCCATCCCGTCGTTCACTACCTGCACCGACCGATCCCGCGTGACGACCTCATCGCCTACTTCGTCGCCGCCGACGTCATGCTCGTGACCCCGCTACGCGACGGCATGAACCTGGTCGCCAAGGAGTACATCGCGTCACGCAGCGACCTGGGCGGATCCCTCGTGCTCAGCGAATTCACCGGTGCTGCAGCCGAACTCCGACAGGCGTACCTGTGCAACCCCCACGACCTCGACAGCGTCAAGGATGCAATCGTGTCCGCGCTCGAGCAGCCGGCCGAGGAGGGTCGACGGCACATGCGTGCCATGCGACGCCAGGTCCTCGCCCACGACGTGGACCGTTGGGCCAGGGCGTTTCTCGACGCTTTGTCCAACCCGCCGCAGGATGGTCCGTCGGTGGGCGCTTCGCGCATGTGAGCGTTGGGCGCTCCGCGCCAGTGGCATGAATAAGTGCCCTCTGGGGCACCTATTCGTTCCACTAGGGCGGCCTAGATGGGCTCGAGATTGCTCGTCAGCCAGCGCCCGTCGACCTTCTCGAGACTCATCCGAACCCGGCTGCCGCTGCTCGCCGCGTCGGGGGCGTCGGAACTCGTGGTGATCTGGTTGAGGAACAGCAGGACTGTTGCCGCATCGGGTTCGGCGGACACTACGGCCGTTCCCTGCACGGTGACCTGGACGGTCAGCGACTTCTCCTTCGCTGCGGGGGCGATCACCTCGGTCACCAGCCCCAGGTATTCGTCCCTGAAGTCGCCGGTCAAACCGTCTGCCGCAGAGTTCAATTGCTGATCGACACCGCCGAAGTCGTAGGCCAACATCTTTTTCGCCTGCTCACTCGCTGCCGTCACTGCCTCCGAACGCGCCTGCTCGGTCTGCTCGGTCCGGTGATACTGGTAATAGAGCACGCTCACTCCCGCGGCCAACGCGAGAACGACCAACACTGCGAGCACTTTCCTCACGGCACGAACTCCACTCTCGATGCGGTCATGACACCGTCGTCATCGGCGATTCTGACGCGCAGCCTGAAGTCACGGGGTTGCGCTTCCTCGACGTCGGAGTTCTGCACCATCGCCCGCGCTGCCACCAAAACCTCGGCGTAATCGTCTCCGCTGCTCTCGATTCCCGCTTCGACGATCTCTCCGTTCGAGTCGACGCGGGCTTGCTGCACGACCTCGACGAACGGACCCTCACGGCCTTCGAACTCCGCCTTGAAGTCCCCGCTCGCACCGGCGAGCAACCGATCGACATCGGCCTGAGCCGAATCCGGATGAATCGTCGTCAGATTCAGCACCGTCTGGCGTGCGGTCTGCACGAAACGTTCCGCTCGTGCATCATCGGCGCTCGCCCCACGAAGACCGAGAAACAGATACACCCCCGCTGCAACCAAAGCGACCACCACGACGACGAACGCTGCCGTCAGAACAACGCCGCGTCGGCGGGATTCGATCTTCGGCGGAGCCTCGTCATGCTGTGGGGCTTCTGGATTCGGGGCCTCGGCTGGCTTCACGGCCTCGTCGGGCTTCACGGCCTCGTCGGGCTTCAGGGCCTCGTCGGGCTTCGGGGCCTCGTCGGGCTTCAGGGCCTCCTGCTGCGGGGCCTCGGGGTCCTCGGCCCGGGCGGCGGGGGTCTTGTCCAGAACCGGAGCCGAATCCTCCCCAGCCACGGGTCCTGCTGCGCGCACAGCCCGACGGCGCGGACGCCTGGGCGTCACGCCCTCGGGATCTCCCCCAACAGTGCCTGCGCCGACACTGCCTGAGCCAACACCGTCTTCAGTGACACCGTCTTCCATGACACCCTTCCTCGTACCAGCGGTACACGGCCATGCTAACTAGAACCGATTTCCGGGGGACCCCAATCGCTCGAATGCATGCCAGCCGATGCCCGACACACCATAACTGGAACTCGTTCCTGCTGCTAACCTCGGGCCATGACCCACCCCCTCACGTGGCATCACGACGTCAGCCGTCAGGCAAAGTTCTTGGCCTGCGCCATGAGACTGACTCTGAAGCCGACATTGCGCGTCTGGCCGCTCACCGACGGCGGCATCAAGGCAATCGGCCATTTCGATCGCGCAGTGGACAGACTGCCCAAGCCGAAGCGTGTGACCATCGAGCAGGTGACCCTCGGCGGAGTTCCGTGCGAGAAAACGACCCACCCACGCATCGCGACGGGATCTCTCGACGGCGCCACGGTGCTGTACTTCCACGGCGGCGGATTCGTGTTCTGCGGCCTCGCCACCCACCGCAGCGCCTGCGCAACCTTCGCTGCGCGCGCGGGCGTGCCCGTGTACTCCGTCGAATATCGCCAGATTCCGTACGGCGGCATCGGAACATCGATCGCCGACGCCATGGTGTCCTATCGGGCGGCCCTGGACGTCGTTGCCGACCCCTCGAAGATCATCGTCGCAGGCGACTCGGCCGGCGGATACCTTGCCATGAAGGTTGCCGAACTCGCTGTGCTGGAGGGCCTCACGCCTCCGGCTGCGGTCATCGGATTCTCCCCGCTGCTCAATCTCGACCTGAAGAGCCATCCACCGAAGTTCATGAAGAAGGACGCCTACCTTCCGATGAAACAGGTTCTGGCGCTGGAGGATCGTTGGATGAACGGTCCCGACGCCATCCCCGGGTCGAGTTCGCCGATCGACGTCGATCCGTCGATATTCCCACCGGTGTTCCTCTCCACGGCGGAGTACGAGCTCATGCGTCCCGACGTGGAAGCCATGACGGCCAAACTGGTCGACGCGGGCCGAACCGTCGAGACCCACGTGTGGAAGGGACAGGTTCATGCCTTCCCGGTCCTCGCCGGGGCGATACCGGAGGCCAGGGCTCTCCTGGACCTCGCTGTCGCATTCGCCGCTCGCAACCTCTAGGGCCCGATGGCCTGCTGCCCGGTCATCAAGCCCTCGATTCCCTGTACGGGGCTGAGACCTGGTTGGTGATAGGCGGTTCCGTCGGGTGCGACGTACGTACCGGTCTGCGGGTTGTACGGCCGTGCTGCCGATGCTGGGGCCACACTCGACTCCCCACTGGGGATTTCGGTGTACGACGGGACGCCTTGTTCGACGGGCCCCCAGGGTGGATTGTTGCCGAGTGGCACGTATCCTTCGGCGCTGCGACAGATCTCGGGCGTTGGCGCTCGTCGGCCAGGCACTTCCATGCACGGTAGGTTGCGCGATCCACGAACGGCAGTGCTGTCGTTCTGATCGACCTTGCAGAACAGGTCTGCCGGGGTGTCGGGTATCGAGAGTTCGTTCGGGTCGCGGCGTTGCTCCGGGGTGAGGAATCCTGTTGTGCAGGCGGGTGGGTCGTTGACCTCGAGCTGGAAGTCGACGATAGCTCCCTCGTCGGCCGGACCACTGCCGGCCGCCGTGACCAGCGCAGCCGTGACCGGTGGATACAACACCAGGATCTGTTCGATTCCTGCGTGGTAGATGACGCCCACCTCGCCGATGCTGACAAGGTTGGCGACCAGAAGCGGAAGCGTCGGGCGCAGGTTCTGGAACAGCTGATTGGCCTCCGCCGCAGCGCCCGGGCCCTTCTCGATCACTGCCCGTAGGTCCGGATCACTGGCCCTGAGCTGGTCGGTGAACGTCGCGAGACTGCTCGTCCACGTACGTATCGCATCACTGCTGACCACTTGCCCGTCGAGCAGCGGGCCGGCTTGGTCGAGCAGCAGTGTGGTATGCTCCGAATTCGCCTGTGCTTCTTGGACGAACAGACGCGACGAATCGATCAGCTGCTGCAACTCGGGCCCGGTTCCGTTGAACGCCTTGAAGGATTCGTCGACGACGGTCTGCAGCCTGGTGTCGGAGATGCTCTTCAACAGCACATCGGCCTGATCCAGCATCGGACCGACGTCCTGAGGCACCGAAGTACGGTCGACGGGTATGACGTCACCGCCTGCAAGATTGGGTTCGGAACTGCTACGCGGAATCAGGTCGACGTATTGCTCACCGATCGCGGAGACACTTTTGACCTGCGCGTCGACGTCGGCTGGGATCGAGTACGAACTGTCGATCGACAGTTGGGCGTCGACGCCGTCCGGGGTGAGCCGCACCGAATCCACCTCTCCCACGGTCGTGCCGCGGTAGGTGACGTTCGCGTTCCGGTACAGACCGCCCGTCGTCGGGAGCTCCACGGTGACACCGTAGCGTCCGATGCCGACGAGGGCGGGTGCACCCACGTACTGGGTGGCCATCATGACGAGCCCGATGACTGTCAGAATGGAGAAGATGATCAACTGTGCGCGAACAAATCTGGTGAGCATCATGGCGCGGGCACCCCTAGCCCGGGCAGACCCGGAATGACAGGGATCTCGATCGGCGGTAGACCGGGAATGTTCAAGGTGGGCGGCATGACAGGACCACGCAACGGGTCACCCGCCGACGACGCCGTGGGCGCAGCCTGCGTGCCGAGCGCTCCTTCGAGCCCACCCATCCTGCCCGCCAACGGAGTACCCGTCAGAAAATTGGCGTCGAGACGAGGAAGCGACAGGTCGATCGTCATGGCAAGGTTCGCGTAGTCCCCGCGAATCGCATTGTCGATGCCTTCCTGCGGGAACGGGTAGGTCAGCAGCACCGACAACACGTCGGTGAGAGCATTTCCGGAGTCTGCCAACGCTTTCAGCACCGGCGTCAAGCTCGCGATGTTGATCTGCAGGTTTTCGCCCGACGTCTCGATCAGCCGCGACACCACGTCGCTCATGTTGCCCAGCGACGTGAACGCAGCGGTGATGTTGGGCCTCTCCGCGATCAACACGTCGAGTGCGGGCGGAATCTCGTTCAGCGCCTTGGTCAACGTTGCGTTCTGGTTCTGTACGTTCACCGCCAGTCGATCGATACCGCTCATGGCGTCGATGATGTCGCCGCGTTGATCGTCCAAGCTCGAGACCAGCTCGTCGAGTCGGGGAAGAAGGTCACGCACCGAATCCTCGCGACCACCGATTGCGTTGTTCAGCTCGGTCGTGATGTCCTGGATCTGTGCGAGCCCGCCACCGTTGAGCACCACCGACAACGACGAGAGCGTCTGCTCGGTCGTCGGATACGCCCCTGCCCGCTCGATCGGAATGGTGTCGCCGTTCTCGAGCCGGCCTTCGGGGTCCTCCGGCGGCACCAGCGCCAGGTGCTGCGACCCGAGCAGAGACGTCTGGCCGATCTTGGCGCTCACGTTCTCCGGCAGTTCGACGCCATCGTTCACCGACACCGTCACCAGCGCGTGCCAGTCCTGCACCTCGATGGAGTCGACAGTTCCGACGGTGACATCGTCGACCATGACGGGTGAATTCTGTGACAGCGTCGTGACGTTGGGCATCTGAATCTGTACCTGGTAGGCGCCCTCGCCGCGTCCCTCGGTCCCGGGAAGCGGTAGGGAGTTGAGGCCGTCCCACTGACAACCGGCGAGCGTGAGAATCAGCAGGGTCGCGAGTAGTACCTTCTTCATCGCCCGCCTCCCAACAGATCCCCGAGACTCGGTACCTGAACGGTCGGCATGTCCGCAACAGGAGAAGGTGCCGGGGCTGGGGCTGGAGCTGGGGCCGGCTTCAGGCCTGGTTCGGTGTAGACGATCTGGTTCTCGAAAGCGTCGACGCCCATGATCGGATTGGCCAGGAACGCTGGATAATTGAACACCAACGAACTGAGCACCGGCCCGAGGTACTGCTTGCACAAGTCCGCACTACGCTCCGAGGTCGTGTTCTCGATTCCGGCGACGGCGCCGCACACGAAGTTGATCGGATTGCCGAAGTTGTTGGCAGCGATGGCGCCCGTCAAGGTGCCCTGTGCAGGTTGATAGATGTTGTTGAAGTTGGCCAACGCGTTGGGTCCGGCGTGGAGGATGCGTTCGATCTCGGGGCGCTTGGTGGTGAGCACCTGCGTGGCGTCGGCCAGCCGTGCGACACCTTCGACGAGTCCTGCTTGATTGTCGGCCACGAAGCGCTGCACCTCTCCCACTGCGACGTTCAGATCGGTCATGGCCGTGCCGAATTCGTCGGAACTCTGCGCGAGCATCTGCGACACCGACGCCAGACGGCCGCCGAACTGCACGATCTGCTCGTTGCTGTTCGACAGTGCCGTCACGAAAGCCTGCAAATTGCGGATCGTTGCGAACAAGTCGGTCCTGCCGTCCGAGAGCACACGCATCGTGTCGGACAGTTCGGTCAGTGTGGCTCTCAGCGAATCTCCGTTGCCGTCCAGGTTGTCGGCCGCGGTGTCGATGAATCGTCCCGCAGGGCCTTTCCCGTCGACCCCATCCGGGCCGAGAGCAGTCGAGAGCTTGGTCAGTTCGGTCTTGATCTCATCCCACTCGACGGGAACCGCAGTCCGCTCCAGTGGGATCACCGCACCGTCGGACAGGGAAGGTCCACCCGCGAACACGGGAGTGAGCTGGACGAAACGAGCCGACACGAGGCTTTGCGCGATGATCACCGCCTGCGCATCGGCTGGGATGTTCAGGTTGGCCTCGACGTCCATCGTCACCGTCGCGTTCTCACCGTTCGGATCGATGGAACGCACCTTTCCGACGTTCACTCCGAGCACCCGCACGTCGTCCCCGGCGTAAAGGCCTGTAGTCGAGGAGAACTCCGCAACGACAGTCTTCTGGGTTGCACTGTTGTACACGAAGTACCCCGCCACGGCCAGAACCACCGCAAGCACGACCACGATCGATATTCTCTTCATCTCACTCCCCCGGCGGTTTCAGGATCGGCGGGGCGTTCTTCGGGAGCAGGTCAGCCAGTGTGCCCGGCAATTGTTCCGGCGCAACGACACTGTCGACGACGGTCTTCCACCACGAACTCGGCAGGATGTTCTGGATGTATGCGTTGAAGAACGGCCCGCTCGCCACGGATTCGCCCAGTGCGCTGATGTACGGGCCGAGTCCGTCGAGCGCACCGGCGATGTTGTCGTTGTTCTTCTGCAACACTGCCACTACGGAATTGAGCTTCTCGAGGGTCGGCCCGAGTTGCGTCCGATTCTCCTGCACCAAGGCCGTCAGCTGACGCGATACGGCGGAGATGTTGGTGATCAGTTGGCTGATCGCGGTGCGGCGCCGATCGAGTTCACCGAAGAGCTCGTTGCCGTCGACTATCAGTTGATCGATCTGTCCACTGCGATCCGCCAGGATGCCGGTGACGCTTTCGGCTCTCTCCAGGAGCTGTTGGAGAGATTCGTCGCGAGAGTTGATGCTCTCAGACAGTCGGGACACACCGTTCAGGGCGGCCTTCAGATCGGGCGGGGTGTCGGTGAAGGTATCCGACACCACGTTCATGGCGTCGCCCAGCTGCTGGGTGTCCAGTTCGGACACGGTAGTTCCCAGATCCCCGAGCGCTTCGGTCAGCGAGTACGGCGAATTGGTCCTGCTCGACGGTATTGTCTGCCGCACCCCGATCGCGCCGTCGCCGGACGGGTCGACCTTCAGCGACTTTCGACCCAGAATCGTGTTGGTCTTGATGTCGACCGTCGTTGCGTCCCCGAGAACTATGTTCTCCTGCACCGTGAATTCGACGCGTACCTCTTGCTCGTCGAGGCCGATGGTCTCGACCTTCCCGACGGCAACTCCGGCGACCATGACGTCATCACCGACAGCAAGCCCTCCCGCATCGAGGAAATTCGCCGAGTAATTCGTCCCGCTGGACAGGAACGGCAGTCGGTCGTACTGCAGTGTCGCGAGAACGATGCACACGGCGAGGACGATGCCGATGACACCTACATGGGCGAGGTGTTTCGCTGTGTCACTTTCAGTTCGCTCCATTTATGTTTGCACACCTCCCCGTGTCTTGCTTCGCTGTCGGGACGAGAAGTGTGCGGCCGTCGGGACCGGAGAGTTTGAACGTGTTGGAGCATAGATAGAACTGGAAGAAGCTCCCGTAGGAACCGACGCGGATGAGCTTCTTGTAATCGCTCGGCAAGCGCGTCAGGACGCGGTCGATGTTGTCTTTCCCCAGATCGAGTTGCGTTGCTGTACGGCCTGCTTCGGCGATCATGGATTGGATGTCGGGCCGCGACGCCTGCAGAAGACCCGCGAGATCGGCCGTCGCACCGTCGATTTTCGGAATTGCCGCGCCGATGGGATCGCGGTCTTGCGCAAGCCCGCTGACGAGCTGCTGCAGTGAGTCGATGGTGGTCTCGAACTGCTGGCCTTGACTGTCGATGGTGCCCAGCATCGTGTTCAGGTTGGTGATGACGTCGCCGATCAACTGGTCACGGTCGGCGAGTGAGTTGGTGAACGAGCTCGTGTTGCCGAGCAGCGAGACCAGCGTTCCTCCCTGACCTTGCAGTACGTGCAACAGCGCGGCCGACAGGTCGTTCACCTGCTGCGGATCGAGCCCCCTGAGCAATGGCTTGAATCCACCGAGGAGCATGTCCAGGTCGAGTGCGGGGGCGGTCCGATCGATGGGAATGGTTCCGCCGTCGGCCAGTTCGTCCGTACCGCCCGGCCCTTCGAGCAGTTCCAGGTAGCGATCCCCGACGAGGTTCTCGTAACGCACCGTCGCACCCGTCGTCGTCAGCAGTCGATACTTGGCATCGACGTCGAAGTCGACCTGCGCTACGGTGCCGTCGGCGATTTCGACGCCCTTCACCGACCCGACCGGGACTCCTGCGATCCGGACCTTGTCGCCCGATTTCAGACCCGAGGCGTCGACGAAGACTGCATGGTATCGATCGGCGCTACCGAAGCGGTACTGGCTGAACACCAGCGCCAACGCCGCGAAGATCAACACCATGACGAGGGCGAAAATCGACAACTTGACGGTGTTGCTTCTCATGGCTGGTGTTTTCACGGCCACGCTCCGGCGAAGAGGAACTGAAAGATCGTCGGGACGTTGACGGCGGGTTGGGTCGAGGGAATGTACGGCTGCGTCCCGGTGTCGGCGACGACGAACGGCGCCGGCCCCTGCTTCGGGTCGAAATCGGGCAGACCGTAACAATTGGGCCCGCCGGACGCTGCGATCTTGGGTAGGTCCTTCTCCACCGTGTATGCCGGATCTCCCAGTAGGAAGCTCGAGCTCAACTGAATCGACGCTTTGTCCCCTGCACCCGCAAGTGGGCCGAACGCAAGCCGTCCCTTGTTGAGCCCGACGAGGAAGCACGTCAGGGCGGGCGAGTACTCGTCGAGCAGAGTCGTTGTGTCGGTGAGGGTTCCGAGTGCGGTTTCGAGCGGTTGCTCGTTCTCGGTCAGTACCCCGTTCGCGGTATCGGCCAGGCCGGTGACATTCATCAGAAGAAGATCCAGGTTCGCTTGCTCGGACACGACGGTTTCCGATGTCGTGGTGGCGTTGTCCAGTACCCGCATCAGATCGGGCGTCGCATCGGCGTAGACGTTGGTCACGATGGCAGCCGCCGACAGATCCCGTTGCAGCGCAGGAAGAGACGGGTTCATAGTCGTCAGGTATGCGTCGGTGTCCTCCAGCAGTTCGCCCAGCTCGTTTCCGCGACCGCGCAGCGCCGACGACACGGCCCCGAGGGTCGCGTTCAGCTTCTCCGGCTCCAGCTTCTGCAGCACCTCGGACAGATGTTGGAACAAGGTGTTGAACTCGACGGTCACACTGTCGGCCGAAATGACCGCGCCCGCTTGGAGAGTCTGCGGCGACGGGTCGGGAGGGACGAGGAAGTTGACGTACTTGGACCCGAACACCGTCGTCGACTTGATATCGACGCCGGCGTTCGCTGGAATCATCGACAGCGTCGCCGGGTTCAGATCCAGGTGAATCTCGGCCGTCCCGCCGTCCTGCGTGATGGTCGCGACCCTCCCCACTTCGACGCCGCGGAGCTTCACCTTCGCCTGCGGATCCATGACCAGTCCGGCGCGTTCGGAGGTGACGGTGACTCGAACCGTGTCGGTGAATCCACCCGCGAACGTCGTCAGCGCAAACGCCACGATGACGACGAGACCGAGAACGAGGCCGGCAGCGGCAAGTTTCTTCATCTCTACCCCGACAGGTTGAAGTTGCCGGAGCTGCCGTAGATGGCAAGCGAAATCAACAGGGTCACGGTTACGACAGCGATCAACGATGCTCGGACGGCATTGCCCACCGCCACGCCGACGCCGACCGGACCGCCGCTGGCGGTGTAGCCGTAGTAGGTGTGGATCAGCATGACGGCCAGCGCCATCACGATTGCCTGCGCGAACGACCACAGAATGTCCGTCGGGATCAGGAAGGTGTCGAAGTAGTGGTCGTACACACCAGGCGATTGCCCGTAGATCACCACTGTCGCAAAGCGGCTCGCGATGAACGACGCGATGACGGCGAGCGAATACAGCGGCACGATCGCCACCATGCCGGCGAGCACCCGAGTGCTGACCAGATACGGAATCGACGGAATGGCCATCGATTCCAGTGCGTCGATCTCCTCCGAGACACGCATGGCACCGAGCTGCGCCGTCGACCCGGCACCGATAGTGGCCGCGAGACCGATACCCGCGATGACCGGAGCCGCGATGCGGACGTTGATGAACGCGGCGAAGAATCCGGTGAGGGCTTCGACGCCGATGTTCCCCAGTGAGGAGAAGCCCTGCACCGCAATGGTTCCACCGGCGAAGAGCGTCAGAAATCCGACGATGACGACGGTGCCGCCGATGACCGCGAGAGCACCTGACCCCATGCTGATCTCGGCGACGAGACGCAACGTTTCCTTCTTGTACCGCACCGCTGCGCGCGGAACCGATGCGAGGGCCTGGAGATAGAAGATCGCCTGCTCGCCCAGACGATCGGTCGAACGCGACACACGGGCAATGCGCCTGCGCGTCAATGGGAATCGGCCTGCTGCAGCGAGAGCCATTCAGCGCCGCCTCATCCGGCCGTCAACTTGATACCGACGGCCGTGACGACGACGTTGACGACGAACAGTGCCATGAACGCGAACACCACGGTCTGGTTCACCGCATTACCGACGCTTTTGGCTCCGCCTTTGACGTTCAAGCCGAGGAAACACGCGACCAGCCCGGCGATCATGCCGAACAGTCCTGCTTTGACCTGGGATACGACGAGTTCACCGAAACCGGTGAGCAAGGTGATTCCGCTGACGAACGAACCGGGGTTGACGCCCTGCAAGAACACCGAGAACACGAATCCTCCGAGGATCCCGATGGTGCAGACGAGCCCGTTGAGCAACAGCGCTATCACCGTGGACGCGAGCACCCGGGGAACGACGAGGCGGTGAATCGGATTGATACCGAGCACCCGCATGGCGTCGATCTCCTCGCGAATGGTCCGCGCGGCGAGGTCGGCGCAGATAGCCGTTGCGCCGGCTCCCGCAACAATGAGAACGGTGACGATCGGCCCGACCTGAGTGACTGCGCCCAGTGCCGCGCCCGCCCCGCTGAGGTCTGCCGCACCGATCTCCCGCAGCAGGATGTTGATCGTGAAGCTGACCAGAACGGTGAACGGCACCGCGACGAGAACCGTCGGGACCATGGAGACGCGAGCGATGAACCACGCCTGATCCACGAACTCGCGCCGCTGGAACGGCCTGGAGAAGACCGCGCGCAACGTGTACCAGGACATGTCGAAGAATGCGCCGATGGCCCGCAGCGGTACGAGAAGGAGGTCGTTCATGCACCCTCCCTACTTGCGTCGTGTGACTCAGGTCATATTAACTAGAACGTGTTCGGTAGTCAAAGAAGAAGCTGCTTCAGCCATAAGATGTTGTGTAACAATTGAATACGGTTCCAATACGGATTAAGACTGGAACGTGATCCAGTTTGTCGGAAGGCGTCGAATATCGACCCGGACGTCACCATCTTCGTACTCCACCCCACTCACGTGTGGCGGAAACTCGAAATGACTACGAACCGGCCGTGACCTGGGGTTCTCCCAGGTCGAGTGCAGCCGACGCTGAGAAGGTTCTCGACGGATCCCGTCCCGAGAAGTGAGAACCGATCCGTTCCGCGAGTCCGTCGGGAGTCCAGGAATCTCCGGACGCGTCGAACCGCTCCTCGACGGTCGGCGCTGCCATGAGCGCGACCATCGGACCGTAGACGACGAAGACCTGGCCGTTGACCTGCTCGGCCGCAGGGGACGCCAGGTAGCTCACCAACGCCGCGACATGCTCGGGCGACAGAGGATCCGGTGCGCTCTCCGGTGCCGCGCCGAACACCGACTCCGTCATCGACGTTCGCGCACGAGGGCAGATCACGTTGGCACGCACGCCGTACCGCGACAGGGCCCGCGACGCAGACAACGTGAGTGCGGTGATCCCCGCCTTCGCTGCGCCGTAGTTGGCCTGACCCTCTGGTCCGAGAAGCCCTGCCTCCGAGGAGGTATTGACGATCCGTCCGTACACCGGCCCGCTTGCGGCCTTGGATTCCGCACGCCAGTAGGCCCCGGCGTTGCGGGTCATCAAGAAGTGCCCACGAAGGTGAACTCTGACGACGGCGTCCCAATCCTCGTCGGACATGTTGAACAACATGCGATCTCGGACGATCCCCGCGTTGTTGACGACAATGTCGACGCGGCCGAATCGCTCCTGCGCCACGGCGAACATCGCATCGGCCGTCGAGCGGTCGCCGATGTCGCCCGGAACGAATGCGACCTCGACACCAGCCTCCTTGACGAGGTCGATCGCCTCGTCGGCCGCCGGGCCTGCGGATAAGTCGCCGAGGACGATGTTCGCGCCCGACCGAGCGAGCCCGATCGCTTCGGCCCTGCCGAGCCCCGATGCCGCGCCGGTGACGAGGGCGACCCGTCCGTCCAGTCGTACTTGTTCGTCGTTCACGGCTCGAATGTAGAACGTGTTCTTGTTTATAGCAAGGAGGCTATGGCCGCCAGCGAAGCGCTGCGCGCGGGCACCCCGCGATGGCGTCGTCGATCGCGGCCTTGTTCTCTGGCAGGTCGGCCGCGTCGGTGACGATCAACTGATCGTCGTCGTCGAGCTCGAACACATCGGGAGCCAGGCCAACGCATACGCCGTTGGCCTCGCAGAGATCGAAGTCGACCTCGACCATGTCCGCTCCTCTCGGTGGGGGCTTCGCCCCCGTGCGTGCGTAGTGACACCAGGGCGTAACTACGCACTCACCGGGGGATATCAGTCGTAATACTAGAACCTGTTCCACCTCGTGTGCAATGATTCCACCAGCATGGAACGTGTTCCAGAAACGAGGCCACCAATGCACATCGCGTACACCGAGAAGCAGGCAGCGCTGCGCGAGGAGCTGCGCTTGTATTTCGCGCAACTGATCACCCCCGAACGGCGCGAGGCGTTGAGTTCGACCTCGGGTGAGTACGGCGAAGGCACTGTCTACCGCGACGTGGTTCGCCAGATGGGCCAGGACGGGTGGCTGGCACTCGGCTGGCCCACCGAGTTCGGCGGTCAGGCGCGCTCGGCGATGGATCAACTCATCTTCACCGACGAGGCAGCCATCGCAGGCGCACCGGTGCCGTTCCTGACCATCAACAGCGTTGCCCCCACGATCATGGCGTTCGGCACCGAGGAGCAGAAGTCCTTCTTCTTGCCCCGCATCGCCGCAGGTGAGCTTCACTTTGCGATCGGCTATTCCGAACCCGAGGCCGGTACCGACCTGGCGTCGCTACGAACCACCGCGGTGCACGACGGCGACGACTTCGTCATCAACGGTCAGAAGATGTGGACGTCCCTGATCCAGTACGCCGACTACGTGTGGCTCGCCTGCCGTACCGATCAGGATGCACGCAAGCACCGCGGCATCAGCATGCTCGTCGTCCCCACCGACGCCGACGGCTTTTCCTGGACGCCCGTGCACACCATGGCAGGCCCCGATACCAGCGCCACGTACTACCAGGACGTCCGTGTACCCAGCAACGCCCTGGTGGGGGAAGAAAACCGCGGCTGGTCCCTGATCACCAACCAGCTCAACCACGAACGGGTCGCTCTCACATCCGCGGGTCCGCTGGTGGCGTCACTGCGCGAGACCCGGGCCTGGGCCCAGAACACCAAACGGCCGGACGGCACCAGGATCATCGACCAGGAATGGGTACAGATCGCACTCGCGCGCGTGCACGCAAAGGTCTCGTACCTGGAACTGCTGAATTGGCAGATCGCCAGCGCGGACTCTTCCGAGCTCGGTCCCGCCGACGCGTCGGCGAACAAGGTGTACGGCACCGAACTCGCGACCGAGGCGTACCGCGCACTCATGGAAATCCTCGGCCCGTCCGCCACACTCCGCCAGGGTTCACCAGGAGCGCAGTTGCACGGCAGACTTGAACGCTTGCACCGATCCTCGCTGATTCTGACCTTCGGCGGCGGCACCAACGAGGTGCAGCGCGACATCATCGGCATGACAGCTCTCGGGCTTCCTGCCTCGGCTCGCTAGGAGTAGGCATGGATTTCACCAAGACCGAGGCTCAAGGCGACCTCGCCGACCTCACCCGCGACCTCGTCGCGAAGTTCAGCACCAACGACACTCAGCGACAGCTGGATTCGAATCCGTCGAGTATCGACACCGCGCTGTGGAACGCACTGGTGGCCGGTGGGCTCACGGCAGCAACAGCACCGGAAATCGTCGGCGGCGACGGGTTCGGCATTCTGGAGGCCACGTCCATAGCCATCGAGCTCGGCCGGGGTCTGGCAGCAGTTCCGCTGGTCGTCAGCTCCGTTGCTGCAGAGGCGATCACCGAGTTCGGTACTGCTGACCAGCAGGCGGAGTGGGCAGCTCCTGCTGTCCGAGGTACGAAGATTCTCACGCTGGCGATCGACGAAGAACACGGCGACGACGTGCTCGATCCCCTCACTCGTGCCGAGTCGACCGCCACCGGATGGACGGTGAGCGGAAGCAAGATTACCGTCGACAGTGCCTCTGCTGCAGATGGATTCGTCGTGACGACGACGCATGGTGTATTTCTCGTCCGCGCCGACGACCCGGGCGTCACCGTCACACCTCAGCACGGCGTCGACAATCGCAGTCTCGGTATCGTCGACTTCGACTCCGTCGAGCTGGGCCACGACAGACGGCTCGACGGCGAGGACGTGGCCCGGTGGATCCGAGCCCGCATCACACTGGCCACGTGTGCGTACCAGGTGGGCGTACTCGAGGAATCGTTGAAGGTCAGCGCCGACTACGCCCGTGAACGAGTGCAATTCGGCAAACCGATCGGCAGCTTCCAAGCGGTGGCACAACGACTGGCCGACGCCTACATCGACGTCGGCGGTGCGCGTCTCACGCTGTGGAAAGCCGCGTGGGCGCTCTCCTCGGGCGAGCCGGGTGACGACGAGGTTGCCGTCGCCAAATTCTGGGCCGCCGACGCAGGCCACCGCGTCGCGCATACTCTCGTGCACATACACGGCGGAGTCGGGCTCGACCGAGATCACCCGGTCCACCGTTACTTCCTCGCCGCCAAACGAGGTGAGTTCGCATACGGCGGTGCCACCGCGCAACTTCGGCGGCTCGGCTCGTCGTTGGCATCCGTTCCTGCGTGATGTCCACTGTTGCCGATCTACTGCTCGCCCGGTCTTCGGACACCGAGACGGCACTGCTCTTCGACAACCAACGCGTCACGTGGGCCGATCATGTCCTGATGTCGAGGAGGTGGGCGGCGTGGGTCGACAGCATGCTCGACGACGCTTCACCGCCGCACGTCGGTGTCCTACTCGACAACGTCCCCGAGTTCTCCTACCTGCTCGGCGCCGCCGCGCTGGGCGGCTTCGTCCTCGTCGGACTCAACGCGACGCGGACCGGAGCGGCCCTTACCGACGACGCCTCGCGCACGCACTGCCAGCTGATCCTCACCGATTCCCGACGGCTCGGCGACATCGAAGGCGCGTTCGATATTGCGACGGTCGAGCTGGCCGAGCCGTTCGATCTGTCCGGCACCGCGGCCCGCGCCGACGATCTCCTCGCGCTCGTCTTCACCTCCGGCACGAGCGGCGATCCGAAGGCCGTGCGCTGCACCCACGACAAGATCGCGGGGCCGGGAAAAATGCTCGCGTCCCGGTTCGAGTTGGGCCCCGCTGACACCGTGTACGTGTCGATGCCACTCTTCCACTCCAACGCCATCATGGCGGGCTGGTCCGTAGCCCTGGCGTCAGGCGCCAATCTCGCGCTTCGTGCAACGTTCTCGGCCTCGAACTTCATCTCCGACGTTCGCCGTTTCGGCGCGACGTACGCGAACTACGTCGGCACTCCGCTGTCGTACATCCTCGCCACACCGCCGAGGCACGACGACCGCGACAATCCCCTGCGAGTGGTCTACGGCAACGAGGCGACGCCAGGAGCCGCAGCCGTCTTCGCGGACCGATTCGCGGTGCGAGTTGTCGACGGTTTCGGATCCTCGGAGGGAGGGATATCGATCGCGCGGACGCCCGACACGCCCGCGGGCGCACTCGGGCCGATACCGGACGGCGTCGACATTCTCGATCCGTCCGGCACGAGTTGTGCCGTAGCTCGTTTCGATCCCGGTGGCGCGTTGGTCAACGACGGCGAGGCCGTCGGCGAGCTCGTCAACACAGCAGGGCCGGGGATGTTCTGCGGGTACTACGACGACGATGCCGCCGACGCCGATCGCATGCGCGGAGGCATGTACTTCAGTGGCGACCTCGCCTATCGGGACGCCGACGGGTACGTCTACTTCGCCGGCCGGTCGACGGGATGGCTGCGGGTCGGCGGAGAGAATCTCACTGCTGCCCCGATCGAGCGAATACTTCTGCGTCACCCAGAAATTCATGCTGTCAGCGTGTACGGCGTTCCGGCTACCGGACCGGGCGACCGGGTGATGGCGGCAGTCGTGGCACCGGAGCACATCATGGACGAGTTGCCCTCGTTCCTGGCCGACCAACCCGATCTGGGAGTGCGAGCCAGGCCCGAACTCGTGCGGGTATGCACAGACCTTCCTCGGACCGCGACTCACAAGGTTCTTGCTCGCGAACTGCAACGGCAGCGGTGGAACACCGCCGATCCGGTGTTCAGATCAGCGGACGGCTGCGGGCGCTTCGAGAGGCTCTCCGAGCGTGACCGGCGGGATCTGGATAATTCGGTCGACACCGCCAGAGCGCGCTGATAGCTTCACTCGCGTCAGCTTTTCGAAGTATCGATTCATGGTGAGGAGGGAATTTCGCATGGTCATTCGGCGTACGGCCGCGTCTGCGGCCCCTCCAGTCCAGTTTCCTTAGCCGGCCCGTAGATCTCGGGTCGGCCCTTCGAAGGGCTTCCCAGTGTCTACACACAGCACATCTCCGTCCACACACAGCACATCGCTTTCGACCTATGGATTCGACGGCCACTGGCGCGAACTCGCTGCGTCCGTCACCTCCCCTGGCGAGCCCGGACGCGTCACCGTCGTCGATCGCGGCAGTTGTGGTGTCGGGATGGAGACAGGTTTTCGTCATGTTCGAACTTCTCGACACAACGTGTGCACCGGCGACTGGGTAGTCGTCGACAACGAGACGGTCACTGCAGTTCTGCCGCGCCGCACCGCGATCGTCCGGGCAACGGCGGGAGGAACATCCGCCTCCCAGACTCTGGCCTCGAACGTCGACACAGTCGTGATCACCGTCGCAGCAGATGTCGGGCTCGACCTGGGTCGCGTCGAACGCTACCTGGCACTGGCGTGGGACAGCGGTGCGACGCCGCTACTCGTGGTCACCAAGTGCGACAAATCAAGTGCGGCTTCATTCTTGGTCGACGGCTTGCTTTCTGCCGCGCCTGGAGTGTCGCTGGCGACGGTCAGCTCGGTCACGGGAGACGGAATCGACGAGTTGCTCGGCCTACTCGTCGGCACGACCGCGGTAATCGGTCCGTCGGGGTCGGGCAAGTCGACGCTGGCGAACACCCTCGTCGGCGAGGGAGCACTCGACACGGGCGACGTACGCGCCGCCGACTCGAAGGGCAGACACACCACCGTCCGACGCGAATTGCTACGGATGCCGGTCACCGGCCAGTGCATCATCGACACACCCGGGCTCAGGTCGGTCGGGCTGGTGGCGTCGGAAGCTGGATTGCACCAAACGTTTTCGGATATCGACGAGCTGGCGGGGCTCTGCCGGTTCAACGACTGCTCGCATCGCTCGGAACCGGGATGCGCGGTTCGCGACGCGGTCGATCCCCGTCGGATCGCGAACTATCACCGCCTGGAACGCGAGAACCATTGGGCAACAACACGTCGGGACGCAAGAGAAAATCAGAAACGACTCGCCGAAGCCAAAGCGATCTCGAAGGCGCAGAGGCGGATGTACAAGGCTCGAAACGAGTGGTGAATCAGTCGAACAGAGTCGGGGATTCCGGTTCCGTCGTCGCCGGCTTGGCAGCGTCGACAGGGGACGCCTTACGAACCACGGACAACGTCGTGGTTCGCACCGACAGTCGATGGCCACCATGATGCTCGAGTAGCGCAAGGCCCTGCCGGATCTCGAGTACCTTCCACGGTCCGGCATGCCCGTTCGCCTGAACCAGGTCGCCTACTGCGATCTCGGAAGCCACTGCTTTGTCTCCAATCGACTAGGGTCGTGCTCGTCGAGTGTCAACCCTAGTCGACGGGTCCCTGCAGATGGGTCACCGCAGCTCGTTGAGCCTTTTCACCGCATTCTCGTAGCCGGACACGAGCTCGCCGACGATTTCCGATACCGGGCGTATTTCGTTCATCCTGCCCACGATCTGCCCGACGGGCATGGCCACCACATCCGGATTCTCGGCCTCGTTGATGCGCTGATGCGCCTCGCTGACCAGGATGTTCTGCAGCGGCATCGGGAGCGGGCTCGGAGCGTCGGGCTTGTCCCAGGCATCTGTCCACTTGGTTTTGAGCAGCCGCGCAGGCTTGCCCGAATAGATTCGTGTGCGGACAGTGTCGCTCGAGGTCGCCGTCAGCAGCGCTTCCTGCATCGCCGACGGTTGTCCGTCATGCCGTGCGCCGAGTCGATACTCGGCCGCGGTCAACCACGTCGACCCCATCCAGACTCCGTGCGCCCCGAGGGCCAACGCGGCCGCTACCTGACGTCCGCTGCCGATTCCGCCCGCGGCCAGCACCCGTGCCGAGTCGCCCACGGCGTCGACGATCTCGGGAAGCAGAACCATCGACGCGATCTCGCCGGTATGACCGCCGGCCTCGTACCCCTGAGCGATGACGATGTCGACGCCGTTCTCCACGTGCCGACGAGCATGTTCCGCCGTGCCGGCCAACGCTGCAACCGGCACGTTGTGCTCGTGCGCCTGGACGACGACGTCGTTCGGCGGTGACCCGAGTGCGTTGGCGATCAACGCGATCCGATGCTTGAGCGCAACATCCACATGCGAGCGTGCGACCGAATGAAGCCAACCGAGCACGCCCTCGTTGCGGGCCGCATCCTCGTCGAGCGGCGGCACCCCCAGCTGCTCGAGAGTGCGGTCGATGAACGCTCGGTGCTCGGCGGGGATGAGCTCGTTCAGGTCCACCGAGGCGCCCTCGGTCGGAATCTTCGCAGGCATCACGATGTCCACGCCGTACGGTTTCCCGTCGGTGTTCTCGTCCATCCACGTCAGAACCGCATCGAGCTCTTCGGCGTCGTTGAAGCGCACGCAGCCGAGTACGCCGAGACCGCCGGCCCGACTGATCGCTGCCGCAACGTGTTCGGACGGTGTGAAACCGAAGATCGGGTAGTCGATCCCGAACGTGGCACTGAGTTCGGTCCGCATCAGCGCACCTTGTCCGACAGATGTGCCACATTGACCTCGTCGGCGGGCCTGAGCTCGGTCTGCGCGACCGCCCATCGATAGTCCGGCTTGCCTGCTGGGGAGCGTTTTATTTCGTCGACGAACCACACCGCTCGCGGAACCTTGTATCCGGCAATCTCTTTCCGCGCGCAGGCGTCGAGGTCGGCGAGAGCTGGACGGTCGGAGCTTCGAGCCTGGACGACCGCTGCCACCGTGTGGCCGAGGCGCTCGTCGGGGACGCCGACCACGATGGCGTCGAACACCTCGGGGTGCGATTTCAGCGCACCTTCCACTTCCTCGGGGAAGACCTTCTCACCGCCGGTGTTGATCGACACCGAGCCGCGACCGAGCATCGTGACGCTGCCATCGGCCTCGACCTGCGCGTAGTCACCCGGGATCGAATACCGAACTCCGTGGATCTCCTTGAACGTCGCTGCGGTCTTCGCCTCGTCCTTGTAGTAACCGACTGGAATGTGCCCACGCCGTGCGAGCAAACCTGTTCTGCCGGAGCCCGGTTCGACGGGATGACCGTCCGCGCCCAGCACCGAGGTCGACGCGTCGATCTTCACCCTCGGCCCGCCGGTGTGTTCGGTTCCCTTGGTGACGACACTGAGGCCACCGAAACCGGTCTCCGACGACCCGATCGAATCGGTGAGCATTCGGTTGGGCAGCAACTCCAGGAACTTCTCCTTGATGCTCGGCGAGAACAACGCAGCGCTACTGGCCATCAGGTACAGCGTCGACAGGTCGTAAGGCTTACCGTCCGGCCCGCCCTCGATCAAGGCGTCGAGCATCGGACGCGCCATGGCGTCACCGGTGATGAAGATCAGATTGATGCCGTGCTTGTCGACCAACTGCCAGATGGCATGCCCGTCGAAATCGGGGTGCAACACTGTCTTTCCGCCACCGAACAGGGACTGGAAGGTGGCCCACTGCGCGCCGCCGTGAATCATCGGCGGGATCGGCATCCGCGT
The DNA here is from genome assembly GCF_003641205.1 of Rhodococcus sp. P1Y. Lineage (NCBI taxonomy): Bacteria > Bacillati > Actinomycetota > Actinomycetes > Mycobacteriales > Nocardiaceae > Rhodococcus > Rhodococcus sp. P1Y. Next base: position 1,596,431 of record NZ_CP032762.1, on the reverse strand, counting down.
CATGACGGGGTTGTTCGCACCCATCTTCGCCAGGTCCCACTCATCTTCCAGGTACTCCCCGGTCATGAAGTTGATACCGCCGCCGAGCACACGCCACACGTCCTCGTGGCGCCACATGACGCCCTTGGGGCTGCCCGTGGTTCCGCCGGTGTAGAGCATGTAGATGTCGTCGGGGCTGCGCTCGCCGAAGTCGCGCTCGGGCGAGGACTGGGCGAGAGCGTCGTCGTAGGAAGTCTGACTGTCGTCCCCGTCGATCACGACGGTGGTCTCGAGTAGCGGGCACAGTGGCAGCACCGCGGTCACCTTGTCGGTGTATCTGCCTTCGTGAATGAGGGCAACCATGTCCGAATTTTGGAAGATGTACTGCAACTCGTTCTCGACGTACCGGTAGTTGACGTTGACCACCACACCGCGAAGCTTGAACACCGCGATCATGGACTCGATCGTCTCGATGCCGTTACGGCTGTACACACCGACCTTGTCACCCGGTCCGACTCCCTGTTTCTGCAGGTAGTGAGCGAGTCTGTTGGTTCTGTCCTCCATCTCGGCGTAGGTGATCTCACGATCTCCACACACCAGTGCCACCCGGTCGGGGACCAGGTCTATTGCATGTTCCACGAGGTCTGCGATGTTGAGGGCCACGTGACAAAAGTAGAACGTGTTATCGTTTCTGGCAATAGCCAATTGGAGACCCAGGTCACATAGAGCGGGAGTATGACAACAGTGTCCTCGATCGCACCGGAAACAACTGCCGAATCAGCACATGCGCTCGTCGAGAAGCGCGGCCACGTTCTCATCGTCACGATGAATCGCCCCGAGGCGCGCAACGCGCTCTCGGGCGAAATGATGGCGATCATGCGCGACGCCTGGGATCGGGTCGACTCCGATCCCGATATTCGCGTTGCGATCCTCACCGGCGCAGGCGGGGCGTTCTGCGCGGGCGCCGACCTCAAAGCAATGACGTCCACCCACCCGGGAGACAGCTTCTCCTCGGGCGGATGGGACATGTCGAAGATCGAGGCCCTGCTCAAGGGCCGCAGACTCACCAAGCCGTTGATCGCGGCGGTGGAAGGCCCAGCGATCGCGGGCGGTACCGAGATCCTGCAGGGCACCGATATCCGCGTCGCCGGCGAGAGCGCCAAGTTCGGTGTGTCCGAGGCGAAGTGGGGACTGTTCCCCCTCGGCGGGTCAGCAGTACGGCTGGTGCGTCAGATCCCGTACACCGTCGCAGCCGATATCTTGCTGACGGGCAGGCACATTCGGGCGCACGAGGCGTTGCAGATCGGACTGATCGGCCATGTCGTTCCGGACGGTCAAGCACTCGAGAAGGCGTTGGAGTTGGCAGATCTGATCGCCGCCAACGGCCCCCTTGCCGTGCAAGCGATCCTGAAGACCATCCGCGACACCGAAGGAATGCACGAGGAAGAAGCGTTCAAGATCGACGCCGAACTCGGCGTTGCCGTCTTCAAGAGCGATGACGCCAAGGAGGGCCCCCGGGCCTTCAGTGAGCGCCGGAAGCCGTCGTTCGAGGGTCGTTAGCGGCTCCGCCGCCTGTGCGTGCGTAGTTACGTCGGAGTGTCACTACGCACGCACGACCCCCACCCTCCCTCGTGAGTGAATAATTACGCCGGGACGTCACTACGCGCGCACGGGCGGGAAGAGCCGCACACCCGGCGGCCATTTTTCGTCGGACCTCGATGCAACTATGCGCGCATGAATCTCAGAAGCGACTGGCAGCGGCTCCTCGACGATCAGCTGGGCATGGTGAGCGCCGCTCAACTCCGCAAGCACGGACACACGGCACGCGCGACTGCACACCGCATCGAATCCGGTGATTGGCTACAGGTTCTCTACGGCGTCATATCGGTCACCAATGGCCCTCTGACCAGGCCTATGATGGCCCACGCTGCCCTCGTCTACGGCGGCGGCACGTCGATACTGAGCCACGACACCGCAGCCGAGTACTGGGGAATGCACCGGGCGTCCGACGGTCCGGTCCACATCACCGTGCCCTACGGTCGATCTGCAGTGGACCAGGGCCCAACTTTCAGGCCGGAAACCCGCCGACCGACAGCCGCCGCTCATGCGGCGGTTCACCCTGGAGTAGTCGTGCACAGGTCGCGAGCCATCCAGCACACCCGAATCGACGCCGGGTTGCCGATGACGTCCAGCGCGGACACCGTCATCGATCTCGCTACCTCTGCTCCGACGGCTCGCGAGGGCACGATTGCCTTCGTCGGCGCCGCCAGCTCGGGGAAGGTCTCCCTGGCGGCCATCCGTCTTCGCCTCGAGCAACGGCGACCATGGAGGTATCGAAAGGCAATCGAGGACACCCTCGATCTGCTCACCGGCGGGGTTCAGTCGGCTCTGGAGCACCGTTATGTACTGGATGTCGAAGCTGCCCACGGGCTCCCTTCAGGAACGCGCCAAGGGCGAGTTGTCGTCGACGAGCGTGTCTTGTTCGAGGACGTCGACTACAGCGCACACGGAGTTCCGTTGATCATCCGGTTGGATGGCGCGCGCTATCACTCGGCGAGCAGCGTGAAATTCCGCGATCGCCGACGCGACAACGCCGCTGAGATGGCGGGCCGGCCCAGGCTCGTCTATGGCTGGGAGGAAGTCACGCGCACACCCTGCGAAGTCTACGAAGAGGTCCGGTCGGTCCTGGTTCGAGAGGGGTGGAGTGACAGCTCGTATCCGTGCCCGTCGTGCAGCCCGGTACGCATCAGCGCATGATCGCCTCTTCGGGGGTGCCGTTGGCGAGAAGTGCTGCAACCGTGGCCGCCTCCATTCCAGGAGAACCACACACCAGGACCTGAGAATCGAGGAAGGGCTCCTGCACACTCATGACGTCGGCGAGGCTGCCTTCCCAGCAGTGCTCGGGCCCGAAAACGCCGGTGGTGCCGTCGATCTCGGAACGGATGGTGTCGTGCCATCGATCCGGAGCCCACGGGTCCTTCAACTGATCGACGACGGGAACGATTGTCAGCCAGGGCAACTCGGACGCAAGGATCCACAGTAGATCGGCCGCGTACAGGTCACGCGGCGACCGACCGCCGACGAACAGCGTGACCGACGGCGGAGTCTCGCGCCGCGCCAGATCGAGGATCAACGACCGCATCGGAGCGAGCCCGGTTCCGCCGGCAATCATGACAACGTCCCTACCCGAGTCGTCGATTCGCAACGAACCGGCTGGATCTCTCAACTGCCAGATGTGACCGGGACGAGTTTCGTTGACAATCGATCCGCTGACCCAGCCTGCGGGCACAGCACGCACATGGAACTCGAGCTTCCCGTCCAGTGACGGCGGCATGGCGCTCGAGTAGCGCCTGCTGAGTCGCGCGTTCTGGGGAACTGTGACCTCGAGCGACTGCCCTGCTTCGAACGGGATGGCGTCTCCGACCAGCCGAATCACAGCCAGGTCGTTGCGGAGTCGATGGTATTGCACTACCTCGGCGTTCCACGTCTGCATGGACCAAGCCTAGGCGGAAGTCCCGTCGCGCTGCGCGCCCGTGCGCGACGAGTGACATCCCGACGTAACTACCCGCTCACGAACAGCCCAGAGATCGTGAGTGGGTAATGACATCCCGGCGTAATTACGCACTCACGGGCGGCGGAGCCGCACGTCACCACGGGTCGTGCCGGACCGCCTGCAGATCGACGCCTGCGCCCTGGAGTCGGAACTTGGTGGTGTTGATCATCGAGGGCGAGCCCACGATCTGAATGTCGCGATCCGTCCACGCACCGAACTCCGCGACTACTCGGCCGATCTGCCCGACGATCGGCGACGACCCACCGGCCGCGGTCGGGTACCGCGGGCCGTCGTACCACCACGGGTCGGTCTCTTCCTCGACGATTCCGACGACGGACAACCACGGGTTGATGGCGGCGATCTGCTGCAACGTCGGCAGGTCGTACAGGTCGCAGGGATATCTCCCGCCGTAGAAGACATGTACGCGTGGGTTGTCGGTGCGCAATGCCATCTCCATCAATTGCGACCGGATCGGCGCAATTCCGGTTCCCGACGCGATCAGCAGGCGGTCCCTGCCCTGCGCCGTGTGCCGAGTCATGCTTCCCAGCGGAGAGCCAAGTGTCCAGCGGTCGCCGATTGCGGTACTTCCAACCAGGGCAGGGCTGACCCAGCCGCCGGATACGCGTCGGATGTGGAACTCGATCTCTCCCGCAGCGTTCGCCGGGATCGCGGGCGAGAGGTACCTCCACATACGGGGCCGACTGGGGATCGAGACACTCACGTACTGACCTGCGCTGTAGTCCAGTGGCTCGTCGAGCATCAGTCGTACGACCGACACGTCGTCGAGCACGCGTTGATGATCGACGACGGTGGCCTGCCACACCGGAGGTCCGTCGTCGGCGTCTGCCGCCTCGATCATGGTTCCCGCCATCACGGCGATCACCTCACGCCACGCTGAATCGACCTCGTCGGTCCACATCTCGTTACCGGCGAACTGCTCGATCGCCGTGATCAGTGCGTCGCCGACTGCCGCGTAATGCGCATCGACAACGCCGTACTTCCGGTGATCCCGTCCCAATTGCGCCAGAAATGGCAGCAGCCGATCGAGATCCTCGAGTTGATCGATTGCGTAGCCGATAGCCGTCACCAATTTGTCCCGCTGAGTCTCCATCGAAGCAGGAAAGAAATCGCGGACGCCTGGATTGCGGGCGAAAAGAATGGCGTAGAACGACCGTGTCAGCTTTTCGGGCCCACCCTCGACTGCAGCAACCGCTTTGAAGGTGGTTCTGACAAGCGAAATCGTCCGAGCATCCATCTCTCGAACCCCCTATCGTCACAACGTGCACGCAGCGTGGCTCGCTGGCTGCTGCGATTGGCACGGAGTCTAGCCCAGCTACCGCCTTCCGACGCATCGAGGAAATCCGAGTGACCGTATCGGGCGAGCATAACCGTCGAATTGCCCGAGAACGCTCGTGGACCAAACTCCTTGACACAAATATGTTGGGCCCCATCGAATTACAGGTCTTTTCAGCAACTGTTCGAGGGCTTAGGATTTCGAGCGTCGATCAAGATCGAACTTGTGCCAATCGAAACGGGGTAGGCGAATCGTGACTGTCGCTGTCGGGGCGGGCTTGAAAGAACCAGCGAAAAAGCGGAAACTACCGTCGCCCGACCTGTCCTCTCGACTGACCGAATGTCGCGACTTCTTCGCCCTCCCGGAGCTCTCGCACCTCCCGGCCGAACGAAAGTCTCGGGCGCTGGACGAACTCCGAGCGACCGGCACCTACGTTCAATCCGCCGAGGAGATCCTGATCGGCGCGAAGCTGGCATGGCGAAACCACGCGCGGTGCGTCGGGCGAAAGCACTGGCGCACGCTCAAGCTTCTCGACGCCAGGCATGCCACCACCGCCGAGGACATCGCCGACGCATGCTTCGAACATCTTCGTGTGGCGACCAACGGGGGCGCTCTGCAGTCGGTCGTGACCGTCGGCCCACCCCCGCTGCCCGACGGTCGCGAATACCGAATCATCAGTCCGCAACTCATTCGGTACGCGGGATACCTGGGTGACGACGGTTCGGTTGTCGGCGACCCGGCGCACCTCGACCTCACTGCCCTTGCGATCCGGCTCGGCTGGCGCGGCGAAGGAACTGCCTTCGACGTGTTGCCGTTGATGATCCAGACACCCGAAGAACCGATTCGATGGTTCGACGTTCCCCGTGAGCTGGTTCTGGAGGTCGACTTCGAACATCCGAACTACCGATGGTTCGCCGGGCTCGGACTGAAGTGGCACGCGGTGCCTGCAGTCTCGAACATGGACCTCGAGATCGGCGGCGTTCGCTACCCGTGCGCACCCTTCAACGGGTGGTACGTCAACACCGAAGTAGGTGCCCGAAACTTCAGCGACACGGACCGGTACGACATGCTGCCGACCATCGCGAAGAAGCTTCGCCTCGACATGAGCTCGGACCGCACCCTATGGAAGGACCGCGCGCTCGTCGAGCTCAACCGAGCCGTCATCCACAGCTTCCGCGAGTCGGGGGCGTACATGGTCGACCACCACACCGTCGCCAAGCAGTTCGTCGACCACGTCGACCGCGAAGCCAAAGCAGGACGGGAATGCCCGACGGACTGGTCGTGGATCAATCCGCCGATGTCGTCCGGCATCACCCCGACGTTCCACCGGCTCTACGATCCGCCGGACATGGACATCAGACCGAACTTCGTCTCGCGTGGCTCGTCGGGATGCCCGTTTTCCTGAGGTCTCAAGTGAGCGAATGTCTCATTCGGTCACCCTCGGCCAACACCCGAACACGACGAAGCCCGCCGACGCACTGGCATCGGGGGGCTTCGTACAGATTCAACGCTGGTTGCGCGGCTTCCAGACTACGAGAGCATTGCGCTGGATGGGCACGAGATCTCGTCGGTAACCGGCGTGAACGTTTGCCAGTTCCTGTGCGAGTTCGGACACCCGCGCTTGTAGTGCCTCGACCTGATTCGTCAGCTCGATTATTCGCTTGATGCCCGCGAGGTTGACGCCTTCGTCCTGCGACAGCCGCTGCACTTCGCGGAGAAGCGCGACGTCACGAGGTGAGTATCGACGCCCACCTCCGGTGGTCCGGTGCGGGGTCACCAACCCGAGGCGGTCGTAGGTTCGCAGGGTCTGGGCGTGCATTCCTGCCAACTGGGCCGCGACGGAGATCACGAACACCTGGGCGTCGGGATCAGCTTGTCCGGGAGTGGACTGACCCGATCCTGGCAGCGGGGGAACGGTCATCAGACACCTGCCCACCCGGCCCGCGGGTCGAATCCGCTGGCCTTTTCGGCTTCCAGATATGCCTGCAACGCTTCGGTTGCCGGGTCGTCGAGCTTTTGTGGCACTGCAACCTTGACGGTGACCATCAAGTCACCGGGGTTACCCGTCTTCTTCGGAACGCCGCGACCACGGACTCGGAGTACTCGTCCGTCGACCGTTCCCGGTGGGACTTTGACGCCGACGCGGCCGTCGAGAGTCGGGACGGACAGCGTCGTTCCGAGCACGAGTTCGCCGTAACTGACCGGAACGGTGACCGTCAGATCGTCACCGCTGCGTCCGAATACCTTGTCGGGGCGGACGCGGACCGTGACGTAGAGATCGCCCGACGGAGCCCCGCGCAGCCCGGCTTCGCCTTGGCCGGCCAGCCGGATCTTCTGGCCGTCGGACACTCCCGGTGGCACGCGGACGGTGATGGTTCGGGTGCGGTTCTGGACGCCGGTACCGCGGCAATCGACGCATGGGTCGTCGATGATCGAACCGGTTCCGCGGCAGTCGTCGCACGGCTCGCTGAAGCCGAACGCGCCTTGGTTGCGGTTGACGACGCCTGCGCCGTTGCATTTGGGGCACACCCGCGGGCTGGTTCCTGGTTTCGCTCCGCTGCCATGGCACGTCGTGCACGACGACGGGCTCGTGAGGCGCAAAGGAACGGTGACGCCCTGCGTCGCTTCGCGGAATCCCAGAGTGGTCTCGGTTTCGACGTCGCTTCCGCGGCGCGGGCGGCTGCTCGCCGGCCGTTGTTGCGTCCCGCCGCGGTTGAACAGACCACCGAAGAGGTCGCCGATGCCGCCGTCGCCGCCGCCACCCTGCCCGAAGATATCGCCGACGTCGAAGCTCTGTCCGCCGCCGCCGAATCCTCCTGCGCCGGGGCTGAAGCCTCCACCGCCGCCTTGTCTGCCGAAGCCACCGGAGGCGAAGAGGCGCCTGGCCTCGTCGTACTCCTTGCGCTTTGCAGCGTCGGCGAGAACGGCATGGGCCTCGCTGACTGCCTTGAACTTCTCTTCGGCAGAGGCGTTCCCCGGGTTGGCGTCGGGATGGTTGTCCCGTGCCAATTTCCGGTACGCCTTTTTGATCTCTTCTGCACTTGCGCTGGAGGAAACGCCCAGCTCCTTGTAGAAGTCCTTCTCGATCCACTCCCGCTGGCTCACCGGGCGTTTCCTCCTCTCGCGCTATCTCTTTTACTGCTCCTCGGACGCAGGTGCATCCGATTCTTGTACTGCATCCACAACGCCGACCATCGCGGTACGGAGAACACGATCGCCGAGCTTGTAGCCCGGACGCATCAGAATCCCGACGACGGGTTGGCTGCCGTCACCCTCATGGGACACGGCTTCGTGGATGGCGGGGTCGAACGTGTCGCCGACCGCGCCGAACGTCGCCAAGCCGATGTTGGTGAACACACCGGCGAGCTTGTCCGCCACCGCTTTGAGCGGACCTGTTTCCAGGTCGCCGTGCTGGCGGGCGCGCTCGAGGTCGTCGAGCACCGGGAGCAGCTGGGATACGACGGACGCCTTGGCGTTGTCGATGACCGACTGCTTGTCCCGGTCCGTGCGACGCCGGTAGTTGGCGTACTCGGCTTGCAGACGCTGCAGGTCGGACGTGAGTTCCGCGACCTGTGTGTCGCGGGGGTCCTCTTCTACCTCTGCCTCGACCGCCTCTTCGGAATCCACCGAGCCGGGTTGCGGCGCGGCGCCGGTGCCCGCGAAGGGCTCCGGAACTGCGTCGCCTTCCCGAGGCTCACCGGTCTCGGGATCGATCTTTCGCTTGTCCACGAAAGTAACCGGTTCCTGCTCGGTGTTAGGCAGATCGTGGTCGCTCTCGCGGGGGGTCACTTCTTGTCCGCGTCGTCCGCGGGCTCGTCGACAACTTCTGCGTCGACTACACCGTCGTCAGCAGCCTGAGCGGAGCCTTCTGCGCCGCCCTGCTCCTTGGCCTGAGCCTCGTAGATGGCGGTGCCGAGAGCCTGCGACTCGGTCGAGAGCTTCTCCACGGCGGTCTTGACTGCCGAGATGTCGGTGCCCTGCAGAGCCGTCTTGGCCTCTTCGATGGCCGTCTCGACGCGTCCCTTGAGCTCGGCGTCGACCTTGTCCTCGTTGTCCTTGACGAACTTCTCCGTCTGGTGGACGAGGGACTCGGCCTGGTTGCGAACCTCGGCCTCTTCGCGACGAGCCTTGTCCTCGTCTGCGTGAGCTTCCGCGTCGGCGACCATGCGGTCGATCTCTTCCTTGGACAAGCCGGAGCCGTCCTGGATCTTGATCGTGTTTTCCTTGCCGGTGCCCTTGTCCTTGGCCGTGACGTGCACGATGCCGTTGGCGTCGATGTCGAAGGTGACCTCGATCTGCGGGACGCCGCGAGGAGCAGGCGGCAGCTCGGTCAGCTCGAAGGAGCCGAGGAGCTTGTTGTGCGAAGCGATCTCGCGCTCACCCTGGAAGACCTGGATCTGCACCGAAGGCTGATTGTCGTCAGCGGTGGTGAAGGTCTCGGAACGCTTCGTCGGGATGGTGGTGTTGCGCTCGATGAGCTTGGTCATCACGCCACCCTTGGTCTCGATGCCGAGGGACAGCGGCGTGACGTCGAGGAGCAGAACGTCCTTGACCTCACCCTTGAGCACGCCGGCCTGCAGTGCGGCACCGACGGCCACGACCTCGTCCGGGTTGACGCCCTTGTTGGGCTCACGTCCGCCGGAGAGTTCCTTGACCAGCTCTGAGACAGCAGGCATACGCGTCGAACCACCGACGAGCACGACGTGGTCGATGTCCTTGACGGCGATGCCGGAGTCCTTGACCACTGCCTGGAACGGCGCACGAGTGCGGTCGAGCAGGTCGGAGGTGATCTTCTGGAACTCGGAGCGGGAAAGCTGCTCGTCGAGGAACAGTGGGTTCTTGTCGCCGTCGACCGTGATGTACGGAAGGTTGATCGAGGTGCTCTGCCCGGAGGACAGTTCGATCTTCGCCTTCTCTGCAGCCTCACGCAGACGCTGCAGTGCCATCTTGTCCTTGGTCAGATCGATGCCGTTCTGAGCCTTGAACTTGTCGACGAGCCAGGTCACGATGCGCTCGTCCCAGTCGTCGCCACCGAGGTGGTTGTCGCCGGACGTCGCACGGACCTCGACGACACCGTCGCCGATTTCCAGCAGGGAGACGTCGAACGTGCCGCCACCGAGGTCGAAGACCAGAATGGTCTGCTCGCTGTCGCCCTTGTCCAGGCCGTATGCAAGAGCAGCCGCGGTGGGCTCGTTGACGATGCGCAGGACGTTGAGGCCGGCGATCTGGCCGGCTTCCTTCGTCGCCTGACGCTGTGCGTCCTCGAAGTAGGCAGGCACGGTGATGACCGCGTCGGTGATCTCTTCACCCAGGTACGCCTCGGCGTCGCGCTTCAGCTTCTGCAGCGTGCGCGCGCTGATCTCCTGAGGGGTGTACTTCTTGTCGTCGATCGACGTCGTCCAGTCGGTGCCGATGTGGCGCTTGACGGAGCGAATCGTGCGGTCGACGTTGGTGACCGCCTGGTTCTTCGCAGGTTGGCCGACCAGCACTTCGCCGTTCTTGGCGAAAGCGACGATCGACGGGGTGGTGCGTGATCCCTCGGAGTTGGCGACAACAACCGGCTCGCCGCCCTCGAGGACGGACACGACCGAGTTGGTGGTCCCGAGGTCGATACCGACCGCACGAGCCATAGTAATTCCTCCTGTTTGTTGCTTGGGTGATCCACAAGCTTGCGTGGTTTCTTAGCTGAGTGAACCGCGCTCAAGTCTGCAAGAAGTTTTCGACTTCTGTCAACTCGGACTTGAGCCCCATCCACTCAAGGCTACGAATTCCTCAACGGAGGGACTTACGTATTTGTTCCCGGCCATGTGGAGCCGCCCGACACAGCACTGCGCCGCGACGGCAGAAACTCGTCGCGGCGCAGTTGGTGGAAAGAACTAGGGCTGCTCGGGAACGTCGGCCGGCGAGCAGTCCACGCTCAGGAGGCCGAACGCAATGTTGTCGGGGTAGCTGGCGTCCAGCTGCGGAGAGAACACCGCGGCACCGCTCGGACGCGACTGCCACACCTCGTCCTTGCTCGGGATCGTGTAGGAAACGCCTTCCCCAGCCTTGATGAGCTTCTCGTTCATGACACCGGGGGCGTCGGGAAGAACGGCGAAGTTGGTGGTCACGTCCCGAGCGTCACCGACGCCTTCGTTGTCGATGTCGATCTGCAGCGCTGCGACATCGCCGCCGAGGTCTCCGTCGCGCGGATCGCAGACCGCAACGATCGACACGATCAGGTTGGGCGACTCCGCAACGGACGATCCGGCCATCGGCGCGGGCGCCTCTTCCTGCGCGGACGACACGGGCGCCAGAGCGACCGCACCGACGGCGGCGGCGAACGCGGCCGTCGAGGCCATGACTGAGATGCGGGCAAAGCGACGCATGTGTTACTCCTGTGACTGAAGGGGTTGTTGTTGCGTTCAACTATCGCTCATCCCAACCGGACATTCCATACCAGCCAGTCTCGATACGGACACATCTTCGTACGGCGCCGGTCTCGACTCACACCGGTGTAATTCACTTTCGAGCCATGTTTCGTCGCCAACCAGGTGGGGGATGCAACAAACCTGCAATGGGAGCGTTCCCTACGTAGGGTTCTAAGAAAAGCGAGGCTACGGAGGCACATGGATCCCGAAGTGCAGCACGAACCGAGCGAGATCACCTACGACGAAAAGTTCTATCCGGCTCGGCCGCGCCCTCTGCGTCCGTCCGTGCGTCGGGCGAACCGAAACGGTGCGACGCCACAGGACGGGGATCCGTCGGCGTCGAATCCCGAGTACGTCGAGTGGCTCACCGAACAATCGATGTTGCGCGACGCCAAACTCATCGCCGAGCAGCTCTCCGGCAAGGGGAGCATGTGGCAGAACCCATATGCCGACCCCAACCCCCGCGGTGCCGTCGAGCGAGCTCCGGTCTGGTTCACGGCGTATCCCATCTCCGTCATCAACGCTCCGCAGACGAGCTTCCTCAGTACTTTGGGCGACGAAGCTCTCTGGCAAGCGTTCTCGGATATCGGAATCACCGCGGTGCACACCGGCCCGGTGAAGGTCGCCGGCGGTATTCACGGGTGGCGTCCCACCCCGTCGGTCGACGGTCACTTCGACCGAATCGGCATGCAGATCGACCCTGCGTTCGGGTCCGAGGAAGAGTTCCGACGCCTATGCGTCGTCGCAGCCGCGTACGACGGCATCGTCATCGACGATATCGTTCCAGGTCACACCGGCAAGGGCGCCGATTTCCGCTTGGCGGAGATGGCGGTCGCCGACTACCCGGGCATCTACCACATGGTCGAGATCGAACGCGAGGACTGGCATCTTCTCCCCCGCGTGCGCGCCGGGGCCGACTCGCAGAACATCGACGCCGAGGCTGAGGCCAATCTGGCGCGAGCCGGTTACATCATCGGCCAGTTGCAACGCGTCATCTTCTACGAGCTCGGCGTCAAGGAAACGAACTGGAGTGCAACGGCTCCCGTCGTCGGTATCGACGGGGTCGAGCGTCGCTGGGTCTACCTGCACTACTTCAAGGCGGGGCAGCCGTCGATCAACTGGCTCGACCCGTCGTTCGCCGGAATGCGCTTGGTGATCGGCGACGCATGTCACTCCATCGCCGATCTCGGCGCCGGTGCGCTGAGGCTCGACGCCAACGGCTTCCTCGGTGTCGAGCGTCGTGCAGAGGGTCCCGGCTGGTCCGAGGGCCACCCTCTGTCCGAGGCCGCGAACCACCTCATTGCCAGCGTCGTACGCAAGATGGGCGGGTTCACGTTCCAGGAACTGAACCTCACCATCGACGACATCAAGGCAATGGGAGAAAACGGCGCCGACCTGTCGTACGACTTCATCAACCGTCCGGCATACCAGCACGCTCTGGTAATGGGAAACACCGAATTCCTCAGGCTGACAATGTCGCTGTCCCGTGATCACGGCGTCGACCCGGCCTCTCTCGTGCACGCGTTGCAGAACCACGACGAGCTGACCTTCGAGCTCATCCACTTCGCGACGCTGCATGCCGAGGACGAGTTCAACTACTGCGGTGAGGCGGTGAAGGGTTCGGATCTGGGTGATCAGATTCGCGCCGAGCTCACCGATCGCCTCACCGGCCGATGGGCTCCTTACAACCGGCTGTTCACTACCAACGGAATTGCCTGCACCACAGCAAGTGTCATCACGGCGTCGCTCGGAATCCGCGATCTCGATCGCATGGACGAAAGCGACATCGAAACCGTCAAGACCGCCCACCTGATGCTCGCTATGTACAACGCGCTGCAACCGGGCGTCTTCGCGTTGTCCGGGTGGGACCTACTCGGCATCCTTCCTATCGACGCCGACGACGTGGCCGACCTCATCCGCGAGGGGGACACCCGCTGGCTCAATCGCGGTGCGCACGACCTGATGGACAGCTTCCCGGACGCGGTTCGCTCGGAATCGGGGATTCCTCGCGGCCGTAGCCTCTACGGCTCACTTCCGGAACAGCTGAAGGACTCGAATTCGTTCGCCCGCCGCCTGGCTCGAATTATCGAGCTGCGCAACAGGTACGGCATCGCGACGGCCCAGCAGCTCGATGTTCCGACGGTGTCGCACAAGGGACTGCTCGTGCTCGTGCACGAACTGGGGCAAGGCACCATCCAAGCGACGGTCATCAACTTCTCGTCCGACGAGGTCGTCGCAACTATTCAGTCGAAGTACCTGACGCCGGGTGCGGGGGTCTACGACATGTTCGACGATTCGGACATCGGCGTGGTCGACGAGCTCAACAGCTTCCCGATGACCCTCGGGCCGTATCAGGGCGTGCCGGTGATCCTGCGCTGACCTGCCTGTGTGTGGTTGGTGCGGATGCCCACTGACCACACACAGGGCGCGGAGCGTCACTAGACTCGACGGCTGTGACCGATTCAGGAAGCCATCGCCGACCCGAACCCGTGGTCCGTCCTCAGCCGGAGCGACCGAAAATTGTCGTCGAACCACTTCGCGTCAGGCCTGAGCCGACGCGGTCCGGCGGAAGCACTGTGGTGAGTCTCGGTGCATGGGCTGTTGTCGCCGCAATTCTCATCGGGTTGGCAGCCGTGGTCGCCCTGAACTACGACGCTGTGCGGGCTGCCCTCGACATCGCTGTCTCGCAGAACAGTTCGGGAGCCACTCGCTCCGAGGTGGACGACACCGTGACAGCGACCTTGCTGGGTAGCGCGGCTGCTGCAGCCGTATTGATCCTCGTAGCCGGGGTCGGCCTGACGCTTGCTGCGTCACGTCGCGGCGTCTCGGGTGTGATTCTGATGGCGGCGGGGCTGGCGACGATCGGCGCGTTCGTTCTCTTCTGGTCGTTCATGTCCGATGCCGCCGATATCGCCGCGGGAGCACTTCGATGGGGGCCACTCGCGGGTGCGGCGGTCGCCGCGATTGCTACCGTCGCCGCGGCCGGTGCCGTCCTGACTAGAAGGTGATCTTCGCCGCACGATCACGCACTTCGGTATTAGGGTTGCTTTACTTTAACTGTGAACAACCCTTACCTTCGTGCAGCTACCGCCGCGTGCGCCGCGGCGTTACTTGTCACCGCGTGCAGCTCGAGTTCCGGTGACGAGGCGCCCGACGCCGCCTCCAGCGCCCATGACGTCGAGACCTCCTTCGGGACAGTTTCGATTCCGGATTCGGTGACGTCGGTTGTCGTCATCGACGGACGGCGCGATCTCGACATTGCACTCGCGTTCGACCTACCGATCGTCGGAATGCCCGTCGAGACCGAGGCGCCGCCGGAAATTCCCGGCCCCCTCACCGAGCCGACCCGGGCGCTGCTCGCCGACGGTGTACCCGAGTTGTACCCGAGAAACGTCGTCGACATCGAGTCCATCGCCCGCGTGGACCCGGACCTGATCATGGGACGCGACGAAGTAGTCGAAGAGATCTACGACCAGCTCAGCGCTATCGCGCCGGTGCTCCCCGTCGGATCAACAGGCTCCGGTACAACCTGGCAGCAGGACGTCGAAACGGTCGGTGACGCACTGGGCTTGCAAGGCAAGGCGTCGGAGATCATCGCCGCTTACGACGCGCGCGTCGAGGAGGTCACAGTGTCGAACGCCGCGGCCATCGCCGATACCGTGGTGCTTCCGATCAGCACGTCGGACGAGGGCGGAATCTCGGTCGGCCGCGAACGTGTGCCGTCGATTGCGTTGGTCGACGTGGGCGCACGTTTCGGCAGCGCATGGAACGATGCGACGCCCGAGGTGGAGTACGGCCCGGAGAACATCACTGCGGCGTCCGACGCTCAGGCCCTCATCGCCGCCATTACATCCGAAGAAGATCTCCGCGCGATGAACGCGAACCAGTTGTGGACGAATCTTCCTGCTGTGCAGTCGGGTCGAGTCGTGCGCACCGACAAGTTCACCAACGACGGTGGGCCGTTGACGGCGATGTGGACGCTCGATCTCGTCGAGCAGCTGTATGCGGCTGCGCCGCCCGTGAGCGGGTAGTTACGTTCTGGTGTCACTATGCACGCACGACCAGGTCAGAGGTCGTGCGTGCGTAGTGACGTCGGGCGGTAATTACGCACGCACGGGCGGCGAAGCCGCAATCCCCTCCGCACTTCGCGCAGCCACAGCACACGCCCGCGAGGTGAACTGATCCAGCAAAGGATGCTCGGACAACCGACGCCACTTCAGAGCCGCACCGAGGGCCGCGTCCCGACACTCGGTCGGCCCTGTTGCCGGATCGAGGCCGAGGCGGGTGGACGCATCGATACCGAATCCGCCGATCAGCCGGTGCAACTCGGCGAGCTCGTTCTCCGGAAGCTTCGGCTTGGTCGAGCGCATTCGGCCCAGTAGCCGCAACTCGTGAAACCCATGCACGTCGGCCAACATTCGGCCGGCCTCGGCCCCCAACGCGGCCGACTCGGCGATCGGCCTGGTTTCCAGGATTCGCTGCAGGGCCACCAGCGCCGAATGCAACTTGAGTTGATCGGCGCGCTGACCGAACTGGACGTCGATGACCGAACGTAGTTCGTCGAGACCGCTTCGTTCGACCAATTCTGCTGCCAGGGTTGGGGAATCGCGAACACCGAGCTTGATCAGCGTCACCGCCATCCGGATCCCGAACAGCCCGAACCGGTCGACGATCGAAGCCCGCAGCGCCGGGTCGATGGGCAACAGACCTGGCCGCGAGAACCGGTCTGCCGACAACATCGCCAGCTGCAGATCCTCGTCGGGCACCTGCGCCAACATCTCGAACGCAGCGAACTCGTTCTGACGCAACGTTTCCGCGGCCAACGCCAGCAGGCCCGCGACGGGTACGACGGCCTGGCAGAGTCCCGTCGCCTCCAACTCGGCCGCGAATCGCGCGGCAACCTCCTTGGCCGACATCATCGCGTCCATGCGACCTGCGCCGACCTCGTCGGCGCGGGACACGACTCCCACGACTCCCAACGGCCCCGAATCCCCGCCCACGTGCGAGGAAATCTGACTCAGAAAGGACACGTCCGTTGCGTTCAGCGTGCGAAGTAAATACACGACAGCGTCGGCGCCGGACGACGAGTTCTCCGGTGTCAGCATCGACAGCGTCCGCGCGGACACGTCACGGGAAAGCGACGACGTTCCAGGGGTGTCGATGATCGTGGTGTGTGTCAGCGTTCTCGCCGGCCACTCGACGTCGAGACGATCGACCTGCGCGGCCGTCAGTGCACCGAGGTCGAACGTCAATCGGCCGTCCCGGCGTTGCACCGGGACGTGCGCAGAACGGTCACCGTCGTACCATGCCGTCACGTTCGGCGTCGCGCCGCTGCGATACCAGGTCACCACCTTGGTGCACTCGGTGGCGTCGGTGGGCGCAATATCCTGCCCCACAAGCGAATTGAGAAGAGTCGACTTTCCTGCCTTCAGCGACCCGGCCAGCGCGACTCGCAGTGGCTGATCGAGACGATCGAGGCATTCGGTCAGCAGTGCCGCAGCGTAGGTGTCGATGGAGTAGGCGCTCCGAGCCGCAGTGATCAGCGCCCGTGCGTCGGCGAGTGAGCTCACTTGTCGACGACGTTCGACACGAGAGCCGACGCCTGCTCGTTGAGCTCGGCCACGACCTTCATCTCACGGTCCAACTGTGCTGTGCGCGTTGCCCGCTCGGTCGACTCGACGTTGGCAGCTTCCTGCGCCGCCCGCAGCGAATCGTTGAGCGATCGCAGCGTCTGCTCGGCGATGGACGTGAAGTGATCTCGCAGCACTCGCTGAATAGCGCGCAGTCGATCCTTCGATTCCTTGCCGACCTGGAAACTCACGTCGTCGGTGAATCGTCGGATCGCCATCTTCGCCTCGCCGCGCCTGGCCTTGACCCGGTTCTCCTTGTCCTCTTTGTATGCTTTGGTACCCAACAGAACTCCGGCACCGATCGAGATCGGATTGAGCAAACTCAACCCGACGAACGTGGTGATGAGGCCGAACATCAGCACACCACCGTACGAACCGCGCATCCCGACGAGCACTTTCTGGGTTATGCCGGTCTTACCGGTCTCCAGATCGGCGAGCGAGGCGACGGGGTCGAGGACATCGTCGAGGTCGCCGAGGTCCAGGTCGGGAAGAGCAACCGAGCCTGCGGCGGCGAAATGGTCGGCGACGAGTTCCGCCAGCCAGAGTGCGCGCTCGTGTGCCCACACGAAGTTGTCGCCGACCGAAGCCGCTATTTGCTCTTCGAGCCAGTCCCCCAGCTCGATCCAGTCCGATCCGGGATCCCCTTCGTCGACGGTTTCCTCCGCCTCCCGGGTCACCCTCCTGAGCCGGTCGCGAAGATCGTGATCGATGTCCGACGCCAGGTCGGCGATGCCGTCGGCGAGGGTCTGTTGCCACTGCGAGGTCTTCTTGTGCAGTTCTTCGGCTGCCGACTTGGCTCGCTGCAAGCCCGCGACGGCGGCCGCAGCACGTTCGGGGTCGCGGAGCGCAGCGAGTTCACTGCCCATGGCGAGTGTGAGATGTTCGGTCACCGAACGGATGTCGAGGGAAACCGCGGAGCGAGTCGTGGCATCGGCACGGGCGACGACGTTGTCACGCAGGAACGCGTACAGCTCGGGGAATCCGGACTCGACGTTCAGTTCCTCGTCGTTCAGGCGCAGAGCGTGAGAACGCAGCAGTGACGACAGCGGAATCATCGGCACATCGAGGCCCTCTCTGGCCAGATGTGCACGGTTGGCGTCGACGATCTGACGCCAATGCGGATACAGGTCCGTCTTGGTGATCAGCAGTGCGACGGAGGGGCACAGTCCGAGAACCTGTCGGAGGAAGGATATTTCGGGTTCGGTGAACTCCCGACTCGCATCAGAGACCACGAGCACGGCGTCGGCGGAGGGTATGAGCCCCAAAGTACCTGCTGCGTGCGGGTTTCCGTGACCGCCGACCCCCGGCGTGTCCACCAGGACGAGTCCGTCGGCGAGAAGCGGGCTCGGCACGTTGACCTCGAGCCGCAGGACCTCCCGTCCCTGAGCCAGCGGGCTGGCCGGGGTGATGTTCTGCAGTTCCTCGAGTGGAACCGGGACGCGTACTGCGTCGCTGCCGGGTTCGGCGAGGACCAGCTCGGCGAACGAACTGTCCGAGTTCTGAACGATCGTCGGGATCGCGGTCGTCTCGTCGTCGCCGACCGAACACACGTTGAGATTGAGCAGCGAGTTCACGAACTGGCTTTTTCCCTGTTTCAGGGGACCGACCACGACGATGCGCCTGCGAGGGTCCAGTACCCGCTCCTTGGCCAGTTCCATCCTGGACACGAGATCGGACCGCCCGACCGTCTGCGCCACTGCCGCAGTTCGATCGAGCAGTTCGGCCAGTTGTTTCGCTTGCCCGTCCATGGCCTTCTTTCGGTACACGTGCTGTCTCGACTGTGTTCGAACTCTAACGATAAAAAAAGACCCCGGGCGTGAGAACCGCCCGGGGTCTTTACTTCAGCTCACCGACGTACGTTACGGGTTCAGCAGATCGATGTGGTGATCGACGGACCCGAGATCCGACGTCGAGTGCGCCGAACTGTCGGCGTCGCCGTGCAGGCTGCTCTCCGAGTGCAGCGAGGACTCCGCCTGGCCGAACACGTCGGAGTCGACCGCCGACCATGCGCTCGAATCGAAGGCTCCGGTGAACGAGCTGGATGCGCTTCCCACTGCGTCCGCGGCCCCCTCGAATCCGCTGGTGACGCCGCCCGTGGCGCCCCCGACCACGTCGGCACCGGTAGCAATCCCACCGGCAACGTTTCCTGCCGCACCGCCCGCTGCCTCCGCACCGGCTGCAACTCCGCCTGCCGCACCGCCCGCTGCCTCCGCACCGGCGGCAACTCCGCCCGTGACTCCGCCTTCGAGTCCACCGGCGACGTCACCGGCGAAGTCGGTTCCCGCTGCTGCGCCGCTTGCGATTCCGCCGGCGAGATCGGCACCGGCCGAGGCACCGGCGTCGAGACCTGCGGTGACACCTGCACCGAGATCTCCTGCAGCCGAGCCACCGGCAGAAATGCCTGATTCGAGTCCTGCGCCGAGTTGACCGGCAGCCGAACCACCGATGTCAGCTGCGCCCTGGAGCGAACCGGCGAGGTTCGCCCCTGCCTGCGCTGCTGCGTCGATCCCAGCCGACGCCGTTCCGTCGACTGCACCGGTGACACCGGCACTGAGGTCGGCTCCTGTCTGTGCGACTGCACCCAGTCCACCGGTCACGCCTGCGCCGATGCCACCTGCCAGACCGCCACCCAGACCAGCCAATCCGCCGCCGACGCCTGCGAGTCCGCCGGACAACCCTGCGCCTGCGTTGCCGACGGCTGCGAGTCCGCCGCCGAGGCCCGCTGCTGCGCCACCGGTGAGTCCGCCGACCGCTCCGAGTCCGAGTTCGCCCGCGCCGCCGACGCCGCCGGCCACTCCGCCGCCGACTCCGCCCGCTGCTCCGAGTGCTGCGTCGACCGCACCGGTGAGTGCACCAGCTAGTTCTGTGCCGCCGCCGAGCGCTGCGCCGAGGTCGAGTGCGCCGCTCGTGTCGAGCACGGTGTCGAGTGCGGCACCGAGGCCTGCCCCTGCTTCTCCGCCGACGCCGAAGGCCGCGCCGAGAACACCTTCGAGGTCGGTTGCCGCCGCGATATCGACACCGGCCGACGCGTCGATCGCCGTATCGAGTGCTGCTGTGAGGCTGCCGATCGCGCTGGTGTCGAGGTCGAGCGCTGTACCGAGTGCGCCGCCCACGACGGTTCCGAGTTCACCGGTTGCGAGGCCGGCCAGGTCGAGATCGGCCAAGGCGCCCGCGTCGAGGACTGCTCCGAGCGAGGTTCCGATGGTCGACGCCAGTCCGCCCTCGGCTCCGAAGATGCCCTCGAGTCCGGACGTGACGCCGACTCCGACGCCACCCGCCAGGTCTCCTGCTGCGCCGAGTGCGGCGTTCAATGCTCCGTCGAGCGTGCCTGAAAGAACTCCGTCAGCTCCGAGGGCCCCGCCGAGGTCGAGTGCTCCGCCAGCCCCCACCACTGCGTCGAAGGCAGCGCCGAGGCCTGCACCCGCTTCTCCCCCGACTCCGAACGCTGCGCCGAGGATGCCTTCGAGGCCCGCGCCGACCGCGCCATCAAGACCGCCTCCGACCACACCGTCCAGTGCGGTACCGAGGGACGTCGTCAGATCGCCGACGATGCCGCCGTCGAGATCGAGGGCGGTGCCGAGTGCACCGGACACGATTCCTGCAAGGTCGACGCCCGCCAGGCCGCCGAGGTCTAGGTCTGCGAGGGCACCGGCGTCCAGGACTGCTCCGAGGGACGAGCCGAGAACGGCAGCGAGACCGCTCTGGAGTGCGAAGACTCCTTCGAGGCCACCGCCGAGGCCTGCGGTGAGGTCGCCGGCGATCCCGCCGCCTGCTCCGATTGCCGCGTCGAGGGCCGTGCCGAGACCGGCTGCGACGCCGCCGCCGAGTCCGAGGCCTGCGGTCAGTGCGGTTCCGATACCACCTGCGAGGCCACCGGCAAGGTCGATCTGGCCTGCGCCGATGACGCCGCCGACGACGTCACCGAGTGCCGCGCCCAAGTTTGCGCCGATGTCCCCGCCGATGCCGAAGACAGTGCCGAGTGCACCGCTCAACGCACCGTCGATGCCGGCGAGTGCGTTCAGGTCGAGCCCTCCGACAGCACCGAGCGCTGCGTCGAGGGCTCCGGTGAGACCGGTCGAGATGCCGGCACCCAGGTCTACGCCTGCACCCAAGCCCGCACCCAAGCCCGCACCGAGTCCTGCGCCAAGGCCGCCGCCGACGGCGAGGCCGCCGCCGATGAGTCCGGTGAGCGCGCCGCTGAGATCAGCAGCACCGCCGAGGTCGATGGAGCCGCCGGCTCCGATGATGGCTTCGAGTGCTGCTCCGAATGCGGCACCGAGGTCGACGCCGACCTGTCCACCTACTGCAAGTGCTGCGCTCAGGGCTGCGCCGATGGATGCTGCGATGTCGCCCGCCAGGTCGAGGTCTCCGCCGAATCCCCCGCCGATTCCGCCGCCGATGACTCCACCGCCTGCGAGTCCACCGCCGACGACAGCGCCTGCTGTGAGGCCGAGTCCGGTGGACAGTCCGCCGCCGATCGCGCCGCCTCCGGCGAGGCCGCCTTCAAGGCTGCCTGCTGCTCCGGCGCCTGCACCGAGGATGGCCGAGAGCTGCGAGCCCGCTCCGGCGAACAGTCCGGACTCGGCGACCAACGGGGCGACCGCGACGATGTCTGCGTGGCAGACCTCGCCGAGTCCGGCGGCGGCGAGCGCAGCCTCGGGGTTGGCGCAGTACGCGGCAGCCGCCTCGTCGTTGCGGAGGAGGCCGAGGATGAAGTCGAGTACTGCGTTGGTGGCCATTGCGTGGCTCCTTCGATGTCGGTCAAGTTCGTGGTTGATCACAAAGCTATGGGCCCCCAGCGGTCTTCCCAACGGGGTCGACCCCCCTACTCGAACGGGACATCCCAGGGGTGAGGCGTTAGGGGAAAGCCCCTCGTTAGGGGATTTCCCCGCGAACCATCCACCACCTGCTGTGAGACGTAACGAAAGGTGCCATGCTTTCGACATCAACAACAGCGTCGGCGGGCGTCGCTGCACGACACAACGGAGATGATGATGAGCGCAGGGCTCGGCATTCGGATCGGCACAGTCACCTCGGTGGCCGCCCTCGACACTTCACACGACCCGTATGCGCCGCGTGACTTCGCCGCGGACGAGGCGATGCCGACCGTCGTACGTCGTTCCGCTCTCGATCTTCGTCCGGGCGTAGCCCCGGCCCTCGCCGATCTCCGTGATCGCCAGCAGCGCCACCTGCTCGGTGGATTCGCCGACCGGGTCGGAGATCCTGTTCCCCTCATCGACGAGGAAGGCCGCTCGTACCTCGCCGAAGACCTGTTCGCGACGGCTACTCGCGCCCTGGTGGCCGAAGTCGCCGCAGGCGCGGCGACCGAACCTGCCGTCGTCGTCACCCATCCCGATCGGTGGTCGGCCTACACCGCCGACGTACTGCGCGAGGCGCTCGGCCGCGCCGGCGTTCCCGACGCCACACTCGTCCCCGAATCCTTCGCTTCGATGCGCTGGTTGGAAGCGATCCGCGGCGAGCCCGGCGACGGTCTGACCGTCGTCTACGACCTCGGCGCAACCTCGCTCTCGATCATGTTGATGCGCACCGGGTTCGAGGCCGGGGCAATCGGCAACGGAGTGCAGTCTCAGGATTTCGGCGGCGCACAGTTCGATCACCTCATCACGCAGTACGTGCTGGAGGGTGCGTCGAGCAGCCAGTCCTTCGAGTTCGATCCGTTCGATCCCGACACCGTCGGAGCGCTGGTGGAACTTCGCGCGCGCTGCGGAGAAGCCAAAGAGCAACTGTCGTACGACACGGCAACCACACTCACGGTGGAACTTCCGGGTCTCCGCAGCGAGACACGACTGGTTCGCGACGAGATCGAAGGGCTGTTCCGCCAGCCGATCCTCGACTCCGTCGAATTGATTCGTGAGGCGCTGCACGCCGCGGGCCTCGACATCTCCGATGTCTCGCAGGTACTTCTCACGGGAGGAAGCTCCAGCATTCCCCTCGTCGCCGAACTGATCTCCTCGGAGTTGCGCACACCCGTCGTGTCCGGACCTCACCCCGATCGTATCCCGGCGATCGGCGGCGCGATCATCGCCAACGAGGTCGCATCCTCCGTCGTCGCAGATCTCCCTCCCGCACCTCTTCCCACCGAAATCGCCCGGCCTGCAACACGACCCGCACCGATCCCGACGGCGACAGCCTCAGCTGCGCCGGGAATGTCGGGCCGCAAGAAGGCCGGTATCGTGTTCGCGTCCGTGGCCGCACTGGTGGTCATCGCAGGCGGCGGTCTGTCCGTCGGAACGGCACTGACGTCCAAGGACACACCTGTCGAAACGGTCTCCGAGAACACCGCGGGCACGACCAGCGCGACGGAAGCACCCGCGACGACGGCAGCAGTCGTCGCCGACACCGGACAGACCGCAACCACCGAGAACGGCCTTCCCGCACCCACTGTCGCCGCCGACGGCACGCTGATACCTGCCGCGGGAACCATCATTGCTCCCGACGGCACCGTCGTCGCCGATCCGAACGCACCGGCGGCCCCGGTCGTCGGCAACACGGGCCAGGCACCTGCGCCCGCAGCACCCGCAGCGCCGAACGTCAGCGTGCCGAACCCAGGCGGGCCGAACGTGTCGGTACCCAGCCAGCAGGCACCGACGTACACGCCTCCCACCTACAACGGCCCCACACTCGGCGACGTCGGTAACGGCGCCGGCGGCGTGGTGAGCGACCTCGGAAACGGAGTCGGCGGACTCACCGGAGGCGTCGTCGACGGACTCGGCAACGTCGTCGGCGGACTCACCGGCCCGCTGACCGGCGGACGCTGACGCAGGTGCCGGGGGCGTTGACCAGACCCCAGATCGCAGCACGCGCCACCGACCGCGGCAGACCGATTTCCCAGGCCCTGGCCTCGACCGTCCTGACCGCGACGGGTGGGTGCCCGCGGACCGTGGACGTCGCGCTCGATGCCGCGCAGCGGGCGGACATCGACAGTTCGGTCACCAAAGCCGTCGTCGACGCGGTGTACGAGCACCACGTCGAGGTGCTCGGCTCCATGAGCGACATCGATCGAACGGTTGTGGCTCTCGCACACTACGGAGTCGGCTCCGATCCCGACGCGATGCACGATCTGCTCGACGCGCGCGCTGACACCGCCGCAATACTTGCTCACGCAGTGGATTTCGGTGTGCTGACGGCCTCCGGCACCGCCCTCCCCGACGTCGACCGCGCCTTGGACGACGTGATGGGCCGCCGCCTCTCCGCGCTGTTGACCCGCCTGCTCGAATACCGAGTCAAGACCGACACTCTCGACATTCCGACCGCAGTCACGTTGACCTGCAGCGGAATTCGCCATCCCGAACTAGCTGCTTTCCTCGTTTCCTCTGCCGACGAGGCGCCTCCCGTTAGTGCCGCGACTCTCTACGAGCACGCCGTGACCGCCGGCGCCGATCCGCTGCCTCTTGCCTCTCGCCGCGGCGAAACTGCAGCACTGCTCGGCGACTTCGCGTCCGCAGAACGATACTGCGATTCGGTCCTCGAACATCACGACACGGTCGATACGCTCCAATTACGGACTGCTATAAGAACATCGGCGACGGTAGCCGCCGAGCGTGGAATGATGTCGCGGAGTGCATCCCTGTACACGTGGCTCGGCCCTGGACGCGTCGGGGCCGACGCCGACCTCGCGGTGACGACCATGCTGGTTGCCGGTGACCGCGCCGCTGCCGACGCAGTGTGCACGAACATCGGCGCAGCCCCTCCCACCACCTCGGGTGCCGCATCCAAGTTGCTGGCGGACGGACTCCGGCAGTCGATCGACGCAGTCTCCACACTAGCGGCGACCACGGCAACCAGTACCCTCATGCGGTCGGTATCACTGACCGACAACATGATTCGTCGTGCAACACCCGATTCGGCCGCGGCGATCGCGATCCTGTTCTCGCTGCACTGCGGCGATCTTCCGCGCGCTGAGTCGACGGCATCGTCCGCGCTCGCCGCTCTGCCGTCCGGGCATCCCGATACCGCTCGCATCACCTTGCTGCATGCGTGGACGACGATGTTGTCCGGCGATCTCGCCGGGGCGCAGACTAGAATCGACTCACTCCGGATACCGTTGTCCCACAGCAGAAATTTGCTCTTCCTGCACGGTCTGCGAGTCGCGATCGCTCGACGCTCGGGCGATCCCGGCTCACTACGAAAAGCGTGGGACGACGCGCAGGACGTCATCGCGTCGTATTCGGTCGATCTGTTGTCGCTGCTACCGCTCGGGGAGCTGTGGCTCGCAGCGGTGCGCGTCGAACAGCCCGAACGAATGACCCACTTGATCGCCCAAGCCGACGCCGTCATCGCGGACCTGGGCGAGCCGCTCGCATGGTCCTCGTCGCTGCACTGGTACGGCGTCCAAGCCGCCATTCTCGCCGAACACCCCGCCGAGCTCGTTCCGCACGCCCGCGCACTCGCCCGTGCAGCGGAGTCCAACCAGTACGGCGCCGCACTCGCCGCGGCAGGTCGAGCCTGGCTCGGAGTTCTGCAGGGCCACCCCGACCCCGCAGAGGTCGAGGACGCAGCACGTGCGCTCACGCGTTTCGGGCTTTCATGGGACGGCGCTCGCTTGGCGAGCGAGGCTGCCCTCCGTGTCGAGGACACCCGAGCGGCGACGGCTCTGCTGCAGGTCGCACGAACCCTGCGGCTCCCGGCGTCCGCGCCGACGTCCGAGGTCGCCGAGGAACCGAAGGGTTCACTCAGCGCGCGCGAGGCCGAGGTGGCCGAGCTGCTGGTCCTGGGCGTCACGTACCGGGAGGCCGGCGCACGGCTGTATATCTCCGCGAAAACCGTCGAACACCATGTCGCACGGATCCGCCGTCGACTCGGCGCGGGGTCGAGGTCGGAGCTGCTCTCGATGCTGCGGGCGCTGGGCTACGGGTCGGGTTCGACCGAGGTGTAACTCCTGCGTACCAGAATGCGACAAACGTGTCAGTGCAGGCGACCGTCCCGGTGTGCCGCTCGACGAGAAGGTATACCACGACGATGTTGAACCGGCACGCTCACTTCGACGCGGCCGAGCCGTCGGGTCACATCGAATCGGCTCGCGTCGGCCTCCCCGATGTCGGTCTGCACATCGACGACGAACGATCCATTGCCGCCGTGTCCAGGCCGTCGCCCGCCAATCCGTCCCTGCACATCGCATCGCTGCACAGCACCGTCCTCTATGTGCACGCCGACGGCACGGCCTCGCTCGGGGGTACGAGCGATCCCTATGCCGCAGCGTTCACCGAGTTCGTGAGCACGGAGATCGCGTCGGGCTTCGAGCCCGGTGATCTCGTCGCGATGGCGCTGCGCTGCCTGCTCGTCGAGGTAGCAACCTCCGTCGGCACCGAGATCGAGAACCTGGCCGCCGCCGCGACCTTTCCCACCCAGTGGACGGCCGAACGTGTGTCCTCGGTGCGCACCGCGATGAACAGGAACGGCCTCGGCCACGTCGCGCTGGTGTCCGAAACCGAAGCGTTGGCAGCGTGGGCAGAGGCAACGCACGCGACGTGGGCGGGCAAGGATTCCGCAATCGCTGCAGCGCGCGGTGCCGCCGCGCTCGCCGCGGCGTACCCCGTCGACGCGGTGACCGAAGAGATCGTCGTCGTCGGCCGCGAGAAGTCACGCACCGCGCCCTTCCCGACGCGCACTCCGGTTCTGGCCGCCGTCGCACTCGCTGCCGTGCTCGCGCTGGGAGGTGGAGTCGCGTCGCTGTTGTTGAACGACAGCACCGCACCCGAGGTGCCGGTGATAGAAGGTGCGCCCTATGCAGTCCCCACCACCACGACTAGCGCACCTGGCACCATGCTGCCGTTCCCGACGGTGGTCCCGATCATCGAGCCCGTCCTCCCGCAGGCCCCGGAGCAGCCGGCCGATCCCACAGAGGTGGAGCCAACCGTGTCTCCGGAACCGGCGCCCGCCCGTACACAGCCTGCAGCCGTGACGGAACCACCACCTAGCAGCGAAGAGGCGCCGCCGGAGGAAGAACCCACGATTCCGGACAAAGAACCCCTGCCCGAACTACCCGCCGACCCGACGCCCGATCCCGAGGACGAAGAGCCGACAACTCCGGTCGAGAACGAAACCCCGCAGAACGAAACCCAGCAGAAAGAAGCGCCGCAGAACCGCATCTCACAGAATGATGATGACGCCTGATGGGCTATCTCGCGATGTCGATCGGTGACGACACAGCTGCCGCAGTACACCGCCCCGACCAGTCCGTGGATCCGGAGATATTCGAGACACCGGCCACCTTGTCGTTCGGGCAGGACGGAACGGTCAGCCTCGGCGCCCCGTCCGCTGCCGAGAACGTATCGAGATTCGCCTCTCTAATCGGACAGGGTGTCGACGGCTACGTCGCCGAGGATCTCGTCGCGCATGCGGCGAACTGCCTCGTCTCGATGGTGACGGCGAAGCACGGCGGGGTCGTACCCGCGACCGCGCTCACCTACCCACGGACGTGGGGGCCCGAAGAGCTCGCATTGCTGCGTACTGCCCTCGATCACACGGGATTACACGGGGTACGTCTCGTTTCCGAAAATCGCGCGATGTTCGAGTTCGATTCGGTGTCGTCCTCCGACGTCGAGGTCTCGACCGCCGTGTCCCTAGCCGTCGGCGCATTGGCTGTGCTGGAGGAATCCGATGTCGCCGAAGGTGATTCGTTCGATACCGACGCAATCCCAGTCGTCACCGAGCAGAAAGCGTTGGCGTTCTCGGAAGCGATGTCGGCTGCACCTTCCGAAACGCCCGACGATACCGAGCGCACCCGCCGGAAGCCGCTTCTCGTCGTCACGGGCATTGCGGTGGCGGTGATTCTCGCTTCCGTCGGCATAGCGGCAGCGTTCGGCACATTCGACGACGGGGCCGAAGTCTCGCCGCCCGCGATCACGGACGCACTGCTGCCCACCACGACGCAAGCGCCGACGACAGTGTCCAGCGCCGTCGCTCCCTTTCCGACGGCACCGCCTGCCGAACCGGAATCGACACCGGACACCACCGAGAATCCCTCAGCGGAGGTCACTCCTGAAGTAGCGCCTGCGGTGCCCGCGCCGGTACCCGAAGCGCCGCCCGAACCTTCCTTCTCTACGCAGCCGCCTCGAACACCCTTGCAGTTTCCAGTCGTCCCGCCGGTCCCGGAATTCACCTACCCGACGGTTCCGTCGTTCCCCTGATCGGGCTCTCGACCTGCGACTTCCCGTGTTGTAGGCACTCATGCCTTAAGGTGGGGCGCTGATGCTCAGCACCCGATGAAGGGATTTCATGCGTAACACGGGGGCACTGCGCGCAGCAGTGATCTGTTCGACTGCGTTTTTGTTCTTCGGTATCTTCTCGGCCCCCGCGTCGGCAGACCCTGAATCACCCGTTCGCCAGAGTTCGGCGGACGACTTACCTCGAGAGTTGGCCGACGCTGTAGTCCGGGATCTGAAGATCTCGCCTCAGGAGTATTTGGACCGCGCCGCGCTGGCGCAGGAGTTGTCCACCTACGCATCCGATTTCCGTGCGTCGAGGCCGTCGGACTTCGCGGGTGCGTGGATCGGGCCCGACGGTAAGGCCGTTGTTGCCGTGACCTCGGAGGCCGCTGCTAGCGCTGTGGCCAAGGACGGGTACGACACAGCACAGGCGCCGGTGTCCGCGGACGGGCTCGAGAAGTCGCTTGCAGACCTGAACTCGTGGGTCTCGTCACTCCCGCGTGAGGTCGCGAGCCAGGTGAACGGGACGTCGATCGACATCCTCGACAACCAGATCGTCATCGACCTGGCCAACAGCCCCGTCGGCAGTGCGCTGAACCTCCCGACGCTACTGGCGAATCTGAAGGTCATCCTGACTCCCGGACCACCCAAGCCGGTCGACCCGGCGCCGATGGGCGGCGACACCTACGTCACCACCAAGAGCGCCATCAAGGACACCCCGTCGACCGAGATCAGTATCTGCTCGTTCGGGTTCAACGCTGTCAACGGTTCGGGCAATCCGGTCAATCTCAGTGCCGGCCACTGCAATCCGAACGCCGACACCGGCGTCGGTGGCGCGCCGATCTATCTGCCCAACCCCGCGAATGTGCACGACAGCACCAAGATCGGCACGTTCGATCGTTCGAGCCTCGGCTCACCCGACGGCCTGGACTGGTCGGTCATCTCGCTCGACGACGCGGGCGTTTCGTCCGGTCTCGACCGCCCGACCGTCCGCGGCGCCAACGGCAGCACGGTGACGATCACCGGAACCGCCTCGCCCGTCGTCGGAGCGCCTGTCTGCAAGTCGGGACAGTCCTCGTCGTTCACGTGCGGTGTGGTGGCTGCGGATCGCGTCGAAACCCAGTTGTTCATGGACGACGGATCGAGCCGAACAGTCCGTGGATTCGCCAGCACGGCATGCACGCTCGCAGGTGACAGCGGAGGTGCCATCATCACGGGAACACTCGCCCTCGGCATCACCAGCGGGTCCAACAGCGGTGGCGCGCCGGACTGCACGGAAGCGAATCTTGCGCTCGCTCAGTTCGGCGGAACCGCCAGCCTCGGCATCCCCATCGACCAGGTTGCACAAGCAACCGGTACGACGGTTCGAACCTCGCCCGTCGGCTGACCTGCTCGCTCGACAAACAATTCCGCCGCGGCACGCACGACGCCGTGGCGGAATTCTTTGTTGGCGGTCACAAACTTCTTCCCCGTTTGTGCCAGCGTAAGCAGATTGTCGGTATTGTTCCCATTTCGGTCGAGTGACCGAATACGACGAGGGGGAACTATCATGCCCGCATTCACGACTATCTGGATTCAGCTCGCCGAGCAGTTACTGTTGTTGTGGCAGAGCGTAATTGCGCTTCCGCCTCCGGCTCAGTAGCTGCTATCGGGGTCAGGCGAGGAGGGTTCCGCCCAGTCGGCGCAGCCGACGAATCGCCGTGGAACCCTCCCACGCGATCACGGCGTCGGTCACCAGACCTGGCGCGCGATACCGGGAGGGCACGGCAACAACTCTGTTCAGGTTGGTAGACGAGTTCGACCACGCCGATTTGATGGCGTTGACGCCTATTCCCTGGTCCAGTTCGGTGACGTCGAGAAGATCATGGTTGTCGACGAACCACTCCGAAAGTTGATGCCCCGGCTGCCAACGCGAGAACCCCGGATCGTAATGACCCAGCCACGCTTCGAGTCGATTACCGGAACGCAGCGCAATCTCGTGCGCGCACCAACGACCGTCGACGACCAATCCCACCACGACCGCTCGGCCTGCCGCTGTCTCGTCGCGAAGAAAGTCATGGGCAAAGCTGCCATCCGGTGCAGCAAGATAGTTGAGTCGACGATGCAGCGAGGTCGAGGCTTCCGCCACGCGGGCCATATCGGACCACCTGCGATCGAAATGATCGATACCGGAGATCGTTTCGTAGGACAGGGGCGCGCCAGCCGCAGCAAGTGAGTTCCGATACTGCCGGAGACGTTTGCGCGTCCGACGACTCCGCAGATCCTTCGCCGTGACGCCTCGCGGAACCGAAATACACGGCGCAGTCTCAACCGTCGTCGAGTTCGTGACGAATCCGGGATCACGCTCGAGGACACCGAACCCTGGGTCTCTCTCCGCCAGGGAACTCGCATAGAAGACCCATCCACGGCGAGCAACCGTCTCCCACAGCGCCTCGGCTACATGCTCGTCTTCGCAAAGAAACTGCTGCGGGATACCGCGGCCCGAACCCGCCAGGCGAGCCAGATCGAACGCACCCAACCGACGAACCGCAAGCGGAATCACGCCCACGAGACTGCCTCCACGACGAGCAACGACGATGCGCGTCGATCCGCGAGAGTCCCCGAGCTCACGAAGGGCATAGGTCGGCCTGGCCGAGAATCTCCCGCCAATCCGTTCGGCGAGCTCGGCCCACTCGGACTCGACACTGCGGGCATCTGTCAACACTTCCGCCGTAACAGACCGGACAACCGTTTTCACACCGTGACCATACCAAGAGTTCGTAAAGAGTGAGGAAACATTCATCCGTTCGAACGGCATGCGGATGGACACGAATTCGGGTCCGGCGGGCTCAATCAAGGCCGTGTGACGACGCGCGTCACCACCTACGACGGACGCCGCCGCGTCGTATGATCACCGAGCGCAATCCGGTACGCGAGTACCGAATCCACAGACCGCACCGGACGTCAGGTCTACTCGAACGGAAGGTTCTCCCCCTCATGCTCGCACTACTCGGGGTCGGCTTCGACCTCCTCGGTTACGCCGCCACCATCGTCATCGAAGCGATCAACCTGTCGTCGCCCTACATCCGCTACGGATAACGACACACGACAAAGCGCCCGCCACCAACCGGTGACGGGCGCTTTGTGTTCGAACGACTAGTTCATGCTGTCCGCGAACTTGGTGGTGCCGGGAGCCGAGTTCAGGGTGTTCAGCAAGTCGATACCCGCGACGACCAGTGTCGGTCCACCGGCAACGATTGTGCCGATGATAGCGCCAACTCCGGCTCCGGCAGGAACAGCCGCGATAGCTCCAGCGCACAGCGTTAGGCCACATGAAGCAATCAGTCCAACTGTCGCGCCAATTACGGTGCCGGTGAAGCCACCGATTGCGGTTGCAATCCCCAGCTGCGACGCGAACGTCTCCTGCGCGATGAGGTTCTCCTCGGTCGATGCGACCGGGGTGGCGCCGAGGCTGCGCGAATTCGCAGATGCCTTGGTCAGGTCCAGCTGCGGGACCAGACGGAGAGTCTTGCCGTCGTTGTCGACGTTCTGCTCGTAAGGGAAGTTGAGCCCGCCGAGGTTGAAGGACAGCGGCAGTGTCACGACCACAGCATCTTTGGAGTCCAGCACGTCGACGGTCTTGCCGTCGTCGGCGACCTTGAAGACACCGGCGTCGATCGTCGTGACGATCGTGCGGTCCTCGAGGTTCGACTCGAAGCCGATTTCCTCGGAGGTGCCGGGCGCTGCGGGAGCTTCTGGGGCTGCGTACGCGGTGCCGCTGGCAAGACCCATTGCGGCGGCGACAAGTGCCGACGTAACGACCAGTTTGCTGAGTTTCATGTGGAGATTGTTCCGTTTCTATGCAAGAGAGCCTGGCAGTACCGAACAGAGGTAGCCCGTCAGACGCAGATACACCCCAGCCGAATCCGCGAGTAAGTCGGTGCGGGGTGCAGCATAACCCACATCACCGACCGAACGTTATCGTCCTGGCGCCTATGCGAGTCCCATTAGTTACCAACTGCCACTCGCCGAGCGCGCGAACAGGCTAAATGCCCGAAAAATGTCATTCAACCGAATTCTCGCACAAAAGAATTCAGCCATCCGAACGACCCGCGAGCCCTACTTAGGTCTGCCTTCACGCAGTTGCTGTCCGAGCATGCGCATAACGTGACCCTCGCGACGGAACCTACTGACCGGTCCAGCCCACCGCACCAGTTGCCAAGTCGCGTAGTGACCAGCAGACGGGCGCGAACCGTCGCTAAGTTACTGGCCAGTAACACTGAACTTGTTACTAGCGGGTAGCGTCGCTACTCTTAGGCTGATCGGGCTGACCCGAGGTAGCTCTCTCGCTACCTATGAACGAAAGGCCGCTTACATGAACGCCCTGACGATCACGTTGGGCACGGTCGGTTTCCTCCTCAGCCTTGTCTGTTGGGGGTACTTCTTCCGCGGCATCTGGAAGATGGTTGCGGCCATCGCCCAGGGTCAGCCGGACAAGACCCGCCTGCGCCCGTTCATCCCGCGCTTCAAGCAGATGATGATCGAGTTCATCGCCCACACCCGCATGACCAAGTTCAGGACGGTCGGGTGGGCCCACTGGCTGGTCATGGTCGGCTTCCTCGGCGGATTCCTGCTGTGGTTCGAGGCATACGGTCAGACGTTCAACCCCGAATTCCACTGGCCGCTCTTCGGCAACACGTTCGCGTGGCACCTGTGGGACGAGCTGCTGGGCATCGGAACGGTCGTCGGCATCGTGACGCTCATCGTCATCCGCCAGCTCAACCATCCACGCAAGCCCGAGCGCCAGTCGCGTTTCAGCGGCTCACGGATGAAGGTTGCCTACGTCATCGAGGGAATCGTTCTCCTCGAAGGCCTCGGCATGATTCTCGTCAAGGCCGGCAAGATCGCCACGTACGGTCACGCCGACGTCTACTCCGACTTCTTCACGATGCAGGTAGCCAAGCTGTTGCCCGCCAGCCCCGAAATGGTCTCGGTCTTCGCGTTCGTGAAACTGATGACAGGCATGATCTGGCTGCTCATCGTCGGCCGCAACATCAACTGGGGCGTCGCGTGGCACCGTTTCACCGCCTTCCCCAACATCTACTTCAAGCGCGAGGCCGACGGCGGCGTCGCTCTGGGCGCAGCCAAGCCCATGATGTCCGGCGGCAAGGTCCTCGTCATGGAGGACGCCGACCCCGACGTCGACGCGTTCGGTGCAGGCAAGATCGAGGACTTCACCTGGAAGGGCTGGCTCGACTTCACCACGTGCACCGAGTGCGGGCGTTGCCAGTCGCAGTGCCCCGCCTGGAACACCGGAAAGCCGCTGTCCCCGAAGCTGCTCATCATGTCGCTGCGCGACCACGGCAACGAGAAGGCTCCGTACCTGCTCGCCGGCGGTAAGAAGGACATGGCAGGCGACGAAATCGGACTCGTCGACGCCGACGGTAAGCCTGATCAGGCCAAGCTCGACAAGATCCCGCAGGCCGCTCGCGACGAGGCCGATCGCAAGCTCGTCGCCGACGCCATCGAGGGCGGCATCATCGACCCCGAGGTTCTGTGGAGCTGCACCACGTGTGGCGCATGCGTCGAGCAGTGCCCCGTCGATATCGAGCACGTCGACCACATCATCGACATGCGCCGCTACCAGGTCCTGATCGAGTCGGAGTTCCCGTCCGAGCTCGCGGGCCTGTTCAAGAACCTCGAAAACAAGGGCAACCCCTGGGGTCAGAACTCCAAGGACCGCCTCAACTGGATCAACGAGATGGACTTCGACATCCCGGTCTTCGGCCAGGACGCCGACTCCTTCCAGGACTACGAGTACCTCTTCTGGGTCGGCTGCGCCGGCGCCTACGAAGACCGTGCCAAGAAGACCACCAAGGCCGTCGCAGAGCTTCTGGCCACCGCGGGCGTCAAGTTCATGGTGCTCGGTGCCGACGAGACCTGCACCGGCGACTCAGCTCGCCGCGCAGGCAACGAGTTCCTGTTCCAGCAGCTCG
The DNA here is from genome assembly GCF_003641205.1 of Rhodococcus sp. P1Y. Taxonomy (NCBI): domain Bacteria; kingdom Bacillati; phylum Actinomycetota; class Actinomycetes; order Mycobacteriales; family Nocardiaceae; genus Rhodococcus; species Rhodococcus sp. P1Y. Next base: position 1,562,422 of record NZ_CP032762.1, on the reverse strand, counting down.
CACTGCAGAACATCGAGACCCTCAACAGTGTCTTCGAGGGTGTCGAACAGAAGAAGCGCAAGATCGTCGTGACCTGTGCGCACTGCTTCAACGCGCTCGGCAACGAATACCCGCAGGTCGGCGGCGAGTACGAGGTGGTTCACCACACCCAGCTGCTCAACCGTCTGGTGCGGCAGAAGAAGCTGATCCCGGTGGCCTCGGTCAGCCAGGACATCACCTACCACGACCCGTGCTACCTGGGACGTCACAACAAGGTCTACGACGCCCCCCGCGAGCTCATGGCAGCATCCGGCTCCAATTTGAAGGAAATGCCTCGTCACGGCGAGCGGTCCATGTGCTGTGGTGCCGGTGGCGCTCGCATGTGGATGGAAGAGAACATCGGCAAGCGCATCAACATCGACCGCGTCGACGAAGCGCTCAGCATGAACCCGAAGAAGATCGCCACGGGTTGCCCGTTCTGCCGCGTCATGCTCACCGACGGAGTCACCGCACGGCAGGAAGGCGGCGCACACGAGGGCGTCGAGGTCGTCGACGTCGCGCAGCTCATGCTCGACTCGATCACCCGCGTCGAGTCCTCGGTTCTGGCCGAGAACATCAAGGTGATTCCTCGTGAGCGGACTCCGGAAGAGGAGCTCGTCACCGAGGAAGCGGCAGAGGTCGAGGAAGCCGAGCGCATCCAGCCCGTCGAGGAGCCGGCAGAAGCGAAGTCTGCACCCGCTGCGCCTGCACCCAAGGCCGGTGGCTTGAAGATGAAGGGCCTCGCGAAGGCGCCGGGAGCCAAGGCGCCTGGTGGCGCCAAGGCCGACACCACCGAGGCGTCCGCGGATGCACCTGCCAAGCCGAAGGGCCTCGGGCTCGCCGGTGGCGCAAAGGCGCCCGGCGGCAAGGGTCTGGCCCTCAAGGGCAAGGCGCCAGGAAAGGCCGCTGCACCGAAGGCCGCTCCTGACGAGGCTGCCGAAGCAACTGCACCAGCTGAGGCAACGGCTTCTGCTGAGACGACCGCATCTGCGGAGTCGACGCCGACGGTCAAGCCAAAGGGTCTGGCAGTCAAGTCCGGGTTCAAGAAGCCCGGCGCGAAGACTCCGGGCAAGCCGGCCTCTCAGGCTCCTGCCGAACCCGCAGGCGACTCCCCTTCAGTTGAAGAATCGCCTGCAGCGGAGACGTCGTCGGCACCCGCTGCCGAGTCGGCACCCGCCGCGGAGTCGAAGCCCACGGTCAAGCCCAAGGGTCTCGCTGTGAAGTCCGGGTTCAAGAAGCCCGGGGCGAAAACTCCGGGCAAGCCTGCAGAACCGTCCGAGACCACGGCACCAGCAGACGCCAATGCCTCGGAAGCACCGGTAGCCGAAACAGCAGCACCCGAGGAGTCGAGCGGGGAACCTCAGCCCGCTGGCGTCGAAGAATCCACGCCAACCGTCAAACCCAAGGGTCTGGCAGTCAAGTCCGGGTTCAAGAAGCCGGGCGCCCGCACACCGGGCAAGGCTGCGCCGGCCTCGGAGTCTTCACCGTCCGAACAGCCTGCGACAGAGGAGAAGGCGACCGAAACCCCGGTAGCCGAGGAGACAGCAGCCGAGGACACCACTGCCGAGGCTTCGGCGTCCGACGCGGAGAGTTCCTCGTCGAACGCTGACACCCGAACTCCGCCTCCGGCCAAACCGGGTGGACTCGGATTCCGTCCGGGCGCAAAGGTTCCAGGTCGCAAGAAGTAACCTGACACCCTTTTTACCAAGTTCGCACCCCTGCTCTGATCCGAGCAGGGGTGCGAACTTGTCAATAGGGGTGCTAGCTCCCCGCCGAATCCTCGGTTCTCCGCCCTTAGCACAGGTATGCCCACCAAACTCCGCACACTCGCGCCACGAGGCCCAGTTATCCACAGCTACAGGCTTTATCCACAATTCCGGGATCGGGTCTTGTTCGGCGTGGAGTGTGCCGCGACTATTCACCCATGACCCGAATCGTGTCCAGATCGGACGCACTCGCACGAGGTGTGACCGACGTCGAACTGCAGCGCTTCTGCCGGACCAACACCTGGCGACGACTTCGTCCCGGAAGGTACGTCAGGAGAAGCGAATTCGAGGCATTGTCCGCTACGGACAAGCATCGGATCGTCGCGGAAGCAGTTCTGGATGCGTCGACAGCGAAGGATGCGGTGCTCAGCCACGCCACCGCGGCGGTATTCCACGGACTGGATGTGCCGACTGCTGAGCTACGACGAGTTCACATCACCCGCAACAGAACCGGCGGCGCACGAACCAGCACACTCCGGGTAGTACACGGCACGCCCTATGCGGACTCGGAAGTGACCACCGTCGATGGCATACCAGTCACAGCGCTCGCTCGGACCGTGGCGGACGTCGGGCGATCGATCACGTTCGACACTGCCGTCTGTATAGCAGATCTCGCGGCTCGCATCGGAGGAGTGACACCAGAACACGTGATTGCCGTCCTGGATGCGTGTCCGACTCATCCGCACAACCGCAAGGCCCGTCGGGTCGCCGAATTCATGGACGCCAAGTCCGAGAGCGTCGGAGAATCACGTTGCCGAATCCTGCTGCACAGCTTGGGATACACACCGCGACTACAGGTACGCATCGCCGACGACGACGGCATAGTCGCGCGCGTCGACTTCTACCTGGACGGTATCTTCACGGTGATCGAATTCGATGGGAAGGTCAAGTACGGCCGTCTGGTTCCCGAAGGCGAAACCCCGTCGGATGTGGCGTGGAAAGAGAAGGTGCGCGAGGACCGAATGCGGTCGGGCGGTGCACAGGTCATACGGTTGACGTGGGCCGACCTCAACAGACCCGAGCATGTCGCCCGTCTGATCCGAGCAGCAGCGGACCGTGCCGCGAAATTTCCGCCTCCGACGCTGAAGTTCGACTGAGCTGACACCACTTTTGCCGACCTGACACACCCTCTCTGGTCATAGAATGCGTGTCAGGTTGGCAAAAAGGGTGTCAGCTCACTCCGAAACCTAGGGACGCCAGAGTTCGAGCGTCGGGATGCCGGGCGGCGTGAATCCGAGTACCTGGCCGTAGAAGGACAGTTCGGACTCACGAGCGTTGACCTGCGTCTCGAGCTTACGGAACCCGTGCGATTCCCCCTCGTACGCAAGGTACGCGTGCGGAATTCCCTTCTCCACCAAAGCATCGCGAAATCTCTCGGCCTGCGAGGGCGGCACGATCGGATCGGCCAGGCCTTGCAGCAGCAACACCGGGCACGACAACCCGTCGACGTTGTTGACCGGCGCCCGCGTTCGGTACAGATCGATTGCCTCGGGGAGCGGCCCGATCAGTCCGTCGATGTACCTGGATTCGAAGTCGTGTGTCTCGGCGACGAACAGCTCCAGTTCGGCAACTCCGTAATACGATGCTCCACAAGCGAATACATCGGACGATGTCAGCGCAGCCAGCACCGTCCACCCACCTGCGGAACCTCCTTCGATCGCGAGACGATTCGGATCGGCCAATCCTGCGTCGGCAAGCCCGTTCACGGCTGCGACGGTGTCCTCGACGTCGACCACTCCCCACTGGTCGCGTAGACGGTTGCGGTACTCACGCCCGTAGCCGCTCGATCCGCCGTAGTTCACATCGACGACGCCGATGCCCCGGCTGGTGAAATAGGCGAACACCGGGTTGAGCGCGGGGGCCACATGCGCGGTGGGACCGCCGTGCACGAATGCTACGTACGGCGGCAATTCGCCGTCCAGTCCTTGGTATTCGGGATTGCGAGGCGCATAAACGATCGCGTGAACCTCCCGCTCCGGCCCCTGGAACGTCACGGGCTCGCCCATGGGCAGGTAGTCCTCGTCGGGAACGGTCTCGAGGCCGGAACGGACCAGTTCCACCGCGCCCGTATCGAGATTCAGCAACCGAAGCCCACTCGGACTCTGCGCACTACCCGCTTTGAGCAGAACCGAGGTCCCGACGCGTCCGCCGAGCGAGATCGATGTAAGTCCGTCCAGATCGATGTCGTCGAGCGTGCCAGTTTCGGGATCCAGCACCGCAAGGGTGTCGGTCCCAAATGTACGCACGGTCAACAGCTTTCCGTCGTCGAGAAGCGAATACCAGCGCGCGCCCAGCTGCCAGAGCGGCGCTCCGAAGTCGGCATCGGCAGCGTGCACCGCCGCGATCTCGCCGCCGAGACCCACCGAATAGATGTTCCACCACCCGCTGCGGTCGCTGACGACGTACAGCGACTCATCGTCGATCCATTCCGGTTGCAGAACAGATTCCTCGTCTCCGCCGATGACTTTCGTCCAGTCGCCTGTGTCGAGGTTCGCGACGCGCAGTTCGGTTCCGTCCCAGGGCATTCGAGGGTGGTCCCAAGCGATCCAGGCGATCTTCGAACCATCCGGCGACAGCCGCGGGTACGCCAGAAAGTTCGATCCCGACACCAACGAACGCACGCCGGATCCATCGAGTGCGATCGACACGATGTCGCGAGTGACTGCGCCATCGTCGTGGGTTTCCCTGACCGCGAGGACATCACCTCCCACGACGGACAGTTCGCCGTATCGAACAGAGGACGCGGCCTCGGGCGCAGATGTCAACGGGACCGGCGTCGCGCCCGGTTGCGCGATGTAGACGCGCTGATCGGAAAACTCGGCGAACACGATCCGCCCGTCGGCCGTCACATCCCACGCGCCTCCGCCGTATTCGTGAACGCGACTGCGCGCATTGAACGGCTCGGCCAGCAGAACCTCGACTACGCCGTTTCTCTCGCGACAGACCGTGGTTCGTCCGTTCTCGGTCGGCCGCAATTCCGCCCACCAGATCTCGTCCCCTACGAATCGGCCGCCTTCGACCGGATGACCGCTCGCGGACAGGTCCGCAGCGGAGATCGGTGACGGCCAGGATCCGAAAGGCAACGCAGCACGAGTCATGCATTCAGCGTAGGGGGTCACGTCCGTTCGACCTGTCGGGCCGTAACGCAACGTTCACCGCGCAGTAGAAAACGAAGGCGATGATGGAGGGAAGCGTTCGACCGCAGGGGGTACACGATGAGAGAAACCGTACGACAGAGCCTCGACCAGTCCATGATCGAGTTCGGGCGATCATGGTTCCGCTACGGCGGCGGAAGCGAGGAAGACATCTACATCGCGTTCGGGTTGTCCGCCCGCTCCTACTTCGAACGACTACGCACCGTCCTCGACGGGCAGGCCGGGGCTTCGTTGGATGAGCAGACGCGGGATCAGATGCGTGCGGTCTGCGTGCGGCGCCTTCGTTAACCGACCGGGGACAACAGTTCGGGCCCGTTGTTCTTGACGCTGTTGACGGCCGTGCTGACTTCGTACGGAACCAAGTGTGGCTCGGGGATCGCTGCCAACATGTCCTGCACCGACGCGATCTCGGTGATCGCCGGGCTCAGCCAGTCCGAGCGCAGGCTCTCCGGAACGATCACCGGGGACCGGTCGTGGATGTGACCGAGCGCGTCCGCTGCGGGCGCGGTCAACACCGTCACCGACCACACCCATCGGTCCTCGTCGTCCTCGGCCTTGGTGGGATCACGCCACAACTCGTACAGGCCCGCCATTGCGAGGACCCCTTCCGAGTGAAGGAAGTACGGAACCTTCGCTCCGTCGCGCTTCTCCCACTCGTAGTATCCGTCGGCCGGGATGATGCACCGCCTGCGCGACGCGGCCTTCTTGAACGACGGCTTCTCGGTGATGGTCTCCGAACGCGCGTTGATCATCCGACTGCCGATCTTGACGTCTTTGGCCCACGACGGAATCAGGCCCCACCGGACGGACCGCAGTTGACGCACAGCGTCGGCGTCGGGTTCGTCCTTCGGTGCCCGCTCGACAACCGTGCGCACCGTCTGAGTAGGCGCCACGTTGTAGGCAGGCGGGATCTCCTCGCCCACGGTCTCGGCGATGTCGAACACCGCACGTAGATCACTGTCGCTCTGGGTACTTGCATACCGTCCGCACATGGTCTCGATTGTCGCACCGACTACCGACAAGAAAGCACCGACGACGAATATGCCTCGCGGCGCCGGGTACGCACCTGGCACGATAGGCGGGTGAGCCATCCGCAGATTCACCACCAGACGCGCCACCGCACGCTCCAGCAATCGACCAAGCTGCAGAACGTGCTGTACGAAATCCGCGGGCCGGTACACGCCCACGCCGCGCGGCTGGAGGCCGAGGGCCATCGGATTCTCAAGCTCAACATCGGCAACCCTGCGCCGTTCGGTTTCGAAGCTCCCGACGTCATCGTGCGCGACATGATCGCCGCACTCCCCCATGCACAGGGGTACTCCGAGTCGAAGGGAATCCTCTCGGCTCGACGGGCCATCGTCACGCGATACGAGCTCGAGCCGGACTTTCCCGATCTCGACGTCGACAGCATCTATCTGGGCAACGGAGTGTCCGAGCTCATCACGATGACGATGCAGGCGCTGCTCGACGACGGTGACGAGGTGCTGATCCCCGCGCCGGATTACCCGCTGTGGACCGCGATGACGACGCTCTCCGGCGGCAAAGCAGTGCACTACATGTGCGACGAGGAGGACGGGTGGAACCCTGATCTCGCGGACATCGAATCGAAGATCACGCCGAAGACCGTCGCGCTGTTGGTCATCAACCCCAACAACCCGACCGGTGCGGTCTACTCGAGGGAAGTCCTACAGGGCATCGTCGACCTGGCCCGCAAGTATCAGCTGCTTCTGTTGGCCGACGAGATCTACGACCGAATCCTGTACGACGATGCACAACACATCTCGCTGGCCAGCCTCGCACCCGACCTGTTGTGCCTGACCTACAACGGGCTGTCGAAGGCGTACCGGGTCGCGGGCTACCGAGCCGGATGGCTTGCCATCACCGGTCCGAAGGAGCACGCGGCCGGATTCCTCGAAGGAATCGATCTCCTCGCGTCGACCAGGCTTTGTCCCAACGTGCCTGCGCAGCACGCGATCCAGGTGGCGTTGGGCGGCCATCAAAGCATCGAAGACCTGATCCTGCCCGGTGGACGATTGCTCGAACAACGCGACACCGCGTGGGAGAAGCTGAACTCGATCGACGGTGTGTCCTGCGTCAAGCCGCGCGGCGCTCTGTACGCATTCCCGCGCCTCGACCCCGAGGTGCACGAGATCTACGACGACGAGAAGCTCGTCCAAGACCTTCTGCTGCAGGAGAAGATCCTGGTCGTTCAAGGTACGGGCTTCAACTGGCCAGGCCACGACCATCTTCGAATCGTCACGCTCCCGTGGGCACGTGATCTCGCGGTCGCCCTCGAGCGATTCGGCAACTTCCTCGCGTCGTACAAGCAGTAATCTCGCCGGCAACCTGACACACGTATTGCCAACCCAGCACCCCTGCTCGCCTCAGAGCCGGGGTGCTGGGTTGTCAAAAGGGGTCCAAGCTCCCTGGCAGCCCCGTTAACTGACGGGAAAGTAGGGAAAGTGATTGAAAAGTGACACAAAAAACACAGCCACGACGCCACAATTTCGCCCGGGCTTAGGTAGATTGGCGGTCGGCACGTTCGCGTGCCCGAGCACTGGTCGTACCCCACCCCGGGCGATCAGGAAGGTGGCGGGGGACGCCCCCCCTGCTCCCCGCCACCGAGCTCCTCCAAGCTTCTGGCTCCACCAACCATTAACCTTGCACGGTGGAGTCACACGGTCACGGACATGGACACAGCAACACCCCTGCTCCGCTCGGCCCCGTAGCCGCACGGATCGTCATCGGGCTTCTCGCCGTCATCGGAATCGCCGTGATCGCCGGTGCTGTCGCACTCTGGCCGAGCAAGCAGAGCGTCGAGATTCCGCTGCCGTTCCAGACATCGGGCGGCGGCGCCGTCAACACCGAAGCGGGGACGGTGATCTCCCAGGACATCGGCGCGTGCGGCAGCGGATCGGCAGGTCGCGTGTTCACCGGCAATCCGACGCCTCCCATCGGCGCCGGGTACGAGTGTCAGCGCAGCATCGTGACCATCGAGTCCGGACCGAATGCCGGAACGAGAACGCTCATCGAGATCGTGCCTGGTCCAGGACAACCCGACATCAGGACCGGTGAAAGTGTTCGGCTGGTTCGACAGACCGATCCGAACGGCACCACTCAGTATTCGTTCAACGACTTCGCCCGCGGTTTACCCCTCGCCGTGATCGTCGGAGTCTTCGCGTTGGTGATCTGCATCGTCGCGCGCTGGCGAGGGTTCCGCGCGCTGGTGGGACTGATCATCGCCTTCGCGGTTCTGGTCGGATTCATGCTGCCGGCGTTGCTCGACGGTGCCCCGGCCATACCGGTCGCCCTCGTCGCCGGGTCGATCATTCTGTACGGAGTGCTCTATCTCGCGCACGGGGTCAATCTTCGAACCAGTTCGGCACTTCTCGGAACCTTGACCTCGATGGCAGTTGCAGCGGCGTTGTCCTACATAGCAATTCGGATGACCCACCTGACTGGCCTGTCCGAGGAGCAGAACACCGACGTCCAGGCATACATCCAGCAGGTCAGCATCACCGGATTGCTGCTCGCCGGGTTCATCATCGGATCGCTCGGTGTCCTCAACGACGTCACCATCACGCAGGCGTCTGCGGCGTTCGAGATCGCGTCGGCCGACGCCACGGCCACCAGGCGCCAGATCTTCTCCTCGGCAATGAGAGTCGGCCGAGACCACATCGCCAGCACCGTGTACACGCTCGTACTGGCCTACGCCGGCGGTGCGCTACCGCTGTTGCTGCTGTTCAGCGTCGCAGGCAGATCCATCCAGGACGTCTTGACGGGTGACGCAGTGGCGATCGAGATCGTGCGTTCATCTGTCGGCGGCATCGCGCTGGCACTGTCGGTGCCGTTGACCACCGCGATCGCGGCCATGCTCGCGCGCCCGGGTGGGGTGGGCGGCCCGAACTCGACGCCCACCGCTACCTCGACGGCCCAGCCCGCCCAGAAGGCCCACCCAGCACCGACGCCCCAACGAGCACCGAGGAAGTCCGGTCGCCACTCGCGGTGACGCGGCTCCGCCAGTGGCACGGTTAGGGCCTCCTGGGGGCACTTGTTCGTGCCACTCGAGTCAGGCGAACGCTGCGGCGACGGACTCCGACAGAAGTGCCCCTGCACTCGTGCTCAGCCCGTTTCGCAGACCTGGATCAGCCTCGCACGCAGCTTCCCACCCCGAGTCGGCCAGAGCGAGCACGTACGGCAACGTGGCGTTGGTGAGTGCGTACGTCGACGTACGCGGCACGGCGCCTGGCATGTTCGCAACGCAATAGAAGACCGATTCGTGGATGCGATACGTCGGGTCGTCGTGCGTGGTGGGCACCGAGTCCTCGAAGCACCCGCCCTGATCGATAGCGATGTCGACGAGGACCGATCCGGGCTTCATTCGCTGAACGAGACTGTTGGAGATCAGCTTCGGAGCTTTCGCACCCGGCACGAGCACCGCCCCGATCACCATGTCGGCACCAAGCACGGCCTGCTCCAACTCGAGAGCGTTGGACACAACCGTCTTCACGCCGCCCCTGTACTGATCGTCGATCGCCCTCAGCGCCTTGACGTTCAGGTCGAGAACCGTCACATCGGCATGCATTCCGTGGGCGATCGCGACTGCGTTGCGCCCCGAGACTCCTGCCCCGATCACCACGACGTTGGCGGGCCGCACGCCCGGCACTCCGCCCATGAGAACTCCGCGGCCTCCACCGCTTGCCATCATGTGGTACGCGCCGACCTGCGGAGCCAGTCGTCCTGCAACCTCGCTCATCGGGGCGAGGAGCGGCAGAGATCCGTCGGGTGCTGTGACAGTCTCGTACGCGATCGACGTGGTGCCCGACGCCAGCAGCGCGTCGGTGCACGCCTTCGACGCGGCGAGGTGCAGGTAGGTGAACAGCACCTGATCCTTACGCAGCCGGGAGTACTCCTCGGCGATGGGCTCCTTCACCTTGAGCAGGAGCTCGGCCGCCTCCCAGACTTCGTCGGCGGTGGCGAGGATCTGCGCGCCTGCCGCTTTGAAATCGCGATCGGAGAACGACGAGCCAAGGCCGGCTTCGGTTTCGATGACTACTTCATGTCCTCGCGAGACCAGTTCGTGCACGCCTGACGGGGTGATGGCCACCCGGTACTCGTGGTTCTTGATCTCGCGGGGAATTCCGATTTTCATGGCGGCCTCCTACGTCGGAAAGTGGTTCTAGCGGTTGAGGCAACTGTGAATTATCGACAGTTTCGACGCAACGGATGTGAATATAATTCTGTAAGGTGGCACGTATGTCAGCTGAAGATTCAGCGAGCCGCCCGCGCGGGCCCCGTCCGCCGAATGATGTTCGACGCGCACCGCTCGACCGAATCGATCTCATTTTGATCGACGAACTGCGGCGCGACGCTCGCATTCCGAACAACGCACTCGCGGCGGCTGCGGGCATTGCCCCGTCGACGGCTCTCGGTCGGGTTCGTTCACTCGTCGAACGCGGCGTCATTCGCGGGTTCCATGCCGAGATCGACCCCGAGGCGCTCGGGCAGGGTATCCAGGCGATGATCTCCGTGCGCCTGCAAGCGGATGCCCGGAAGCGAATCAGCGAATTCGGCAAGCAGATCGCCGCCCTGGAGGAAGTACTCAACATCTACTTCATCGCCGGGGCCGACGATTTTCTCATTCAGATCGCAACCGTCGACACCGCGGCGCTACGAAACTTCGTCGTCGACAACTTGAGTGCGCATCCAGCCGTCGCTGCGACCGAAACCATTTTGATCTTCGAGCACGTCAGGCCACGGAACGGGACGGCCTACTAGGACCGCGGCCTATCAGGGCGCCGGTGGGAACAGCGGCGGAATCGACGGCAGCGTAAATCCAGGGAGGCCAGGTATCAGTGGCGGCGGTTCGGGCAAAGGCGCCGGCGCGACCTCGGAAGGCGCCGGTGGTGGCGCTTCCTGCGTGGTCGTCACCACTGGCTCCCGAGTCTGTTCGACGACGGTCGGCTCAGGCTCGGGCTCGATCGGAACCTCGGTGGTCGCGACCGGCGCGGGCGGCGGCACCGGTACGACGGGAATGCTGGGAATGGTCGACGGCGGCGCAGTGGTGGCAGGCGCGCTGGGCGCCGGGGCCTGCGTCACCGCGGTGTCGACGACGGTCGGCGTGCTGGTCGGCCTGGTCAGGAGAAAGCCCGACACGGCTATGACCGCTGCTGCGGCTACTCCGACCACGGACCACGAACGAATCTTGCGTCGCTTGCGTTCCGAATCGTCCTCGCCGTCGGAGTCGTCGTAGTCGGCATCCAACCAGTAGACGTTCTTCAGCGCGTAGTGGCTGGACGCCGGTGCCTGCGACTCCGGCGCCTCGATGCTGGGTGCCTGCACGTTGTCCTTACCGCTGGGCTCAGGGGATGGCATGGGGATGGGCGCGGGAGCCGTTGCGGGTGCGAACGCTGAAGCAGACTTCGCCACGGGCGCCGATGTGGGCGGCGCGAACGCGGTGGTTGCTGCAGTCGCGCCCACGAGCGGCGGAAGCGCGGTGGGCAGCGTGTCCCGCGAGATCGAGATGGTGGGCGTCGCGTCGGTCGGGCGAGGTGACGCGGGACGCACACGGGTCGCGGCTGCGGGCGTCGGCCGAGCGGCTGCGGGCACTGGTCGAGCGGCTGCGGGCACTGACCGAGCGGCTGCGGGCGACGGTCGGGCTGCGGGTGACGGCCGGGCGGCAGTCGGCGGCTGGGCAGGAGCGTTCGTTTCCGACGAGCGTGCCGACAGGGCCGCGCCGCGTGCGGCGACGGACTCGGGCTCGGTCGGAGTGAGAGCCGGAAGCGCCAGCGATGGGCCGACTCTCTTGCGAACCAGAGGGATGCGGGCGCCGCCGCCGATCAGGACCACAGCGTCGATCGGAACGTGAGCATCGATGAGGACGTCGCGCGCGAATTCGATCGAGCGATCGACCTCGTCGGTGATCAACGTCTCATAGCTGTCACGCGAGAGAAGAATCATGCCGCTCTCGTCGGGCAGGCAGACGGCATCGTTGCTCGAGAGGCGCTCCTTGGCGACGCGGCAGCGACGGGTGAACAAGTCGATGTCGGGTGAATCCGCGGGCTTGCCGAGACGATCGAGTTGGTTGTCTCTGAGGATCGCGTCGAGCCGATCCCCACTGAACTCGGTGCTTCGGCGGGTCGCGATGACGCGTCGAGCACCGAGATCCACCACGCTGACGTTCACTCCCGAGCTACCGAGGTCGAAGAGTGCGACAGTCGCATACCCCGCTGCCTCGCCGCTCTCGGCTAGGTATTCGATGACAGCCTCGACCTCGTGCACGAGGTGGTAGTTCTGCAGATGCTGATTTTCCAGGGCCCGATGCAGGGTGTCTGCCTGGTGGGCATCCCGATACGCGACACCGGTAGCCATCGACGGTTCCGATTCCGCAGCGAGCGCGCTGATCGATTCGGCGGCGAGATACTCGACATCCTCGTCGACGGTGTCTATCACCTGATTGCGAAAGAAAAGTTGTTGCGGTGCCTCGAGCACGCGCGAGGGCGTCAGAACGGATCCGAGGGCCGCGGCATTGCGAGGCAGCGCCATACGCACCGCGTGGGCGCCCATGGACACCCCGAGAAGAGCGGTCACGAAGCCACCTCGCACCGGCGAATCGCATGGCCGTGCCGCGAACTCGCACCATCCGTCGATCGCATGAACGTCAGGCTACCCGTTCACGTCACCAACCGTGATTCACAGTGCACGCGCTAGAACCTAGGCAATTACCCAACGGAATATCCCAAATCGGGCGAAACCGACAACTTTTTCGTACTTCGGTCGGCTGTAACGGACCATAACAGTCTAGGATATTGTTTGTGTAGGTCTGGGGAGACTTCACGAACCGATTCGTTGGCTCGATTCGGTTCGTCAGTCGCAATTCGCGAGATCATCAGGTCTCGGTGAGACATGATCGTGGAGGATTCGAAATGCAGACGAACAACCTGACAGCAGAGTCGGTACGTATTCGAGGGGTACTGGAGCAGTTCGGCAAGCTCCCGATCCCAGTTTCGGAGATCGACGAGCTCGCAGACCTGTACGACAACGGGCTGACGTCGCACGCCAGTGTGAACGTGATGATCGCGCTCGAGGACGAGTTCGACATCGAATTCCCCGACTCGATGCTGCAGAAGTCGACTTTCGGCAGCATCAGTGCGATCTCCGATGCGCTTGCGCGTCTGAGCGCCTGATTCATGACGACCACCCAGGACCACCGCACCGAAACGATCTCGCTTCCCGACGTTCTCGCAATCCTTCGGGAGCACGCGCACAGCGTGGATCGAGATGCCCGTTTCCCGTCGGAGTCCGTTGCGGCGCTCCGCGCCGCCAACCTGCTGGCAGCCGCCATCCCCGTCGAACTCGGCGGCGACGGCGCAACTCTGACCGAGCTCGCACACACAGCCCGAGCGCTCGGTGCCGAGTGCGCCTCCACAGCAATGATCTTCGTGATGCACCAGTCGCAGATACTCAGCCTGGTTCGTCACGGCAAGTCCGATGCGATGCAGAAGCTGCTGCACCACATCGCGGAGGAACAGCCGTTGGTCGCGTCGGCGACCACCGAGATCAACATCGGCGGCGACGTCCGTTCGAGCAGTTGCGCCGTCGAGTACGACGGTGACCGGATCCGGCTGTCGAAGAACGCGCCGGTCATCTCGTACGGCGAGTACGCCGAAATCATCCTGGCCACCGCTCGCCGTTCGGTCGACAGCCCGCCCAGCGACCAGGTGCTCGTCGCGTGCGTCAAGCCGGACGTGCAGCTCGAGAAAACCGGAAACTGGGACACCATGGGTTTCCGGGGTACCTGCAGCCCAGGATTCATGCTCGACGCCTCCGCGCCGTCCTCCAACATCCTCGGCGACAACTACGGCGATATCTCAGCGCAGACCATGCTTCCCGTTGCCCACGTCCTGTGGGCATCCGCCTGGCTCGGGATCGCCGACGCTGCGGTGTCCAAGGCACGTCGGTTCGTGCAGAAAGCCGCCCGCCGCACTCCCGGGACGCCGCCGCCGAGCGCACTACGGCTCGCCGAACTGATGGTGTTGCACGAGCAGATGGCCGACACCGTGTTCATGTCGGCATCCAAGTTCGAGGAGATCGCGGACGATCCGCAGCAGCTCAGCGCGCTGGGCTTCGCTCTCAAGATCAACGCGACGAAGGTGACGGCGTCCAGTCTGGTGATCCAGATCGTTGGGCAGGCTCTCCAGATCTGCGGCATCTCCGGATACCGCGAGGACAGCGATCTGAGCATCGGACGGCATCTTCGCGACGCCCACGGATCGGCAATCATGGTCAGCAACGAGCGCATTCTCGGCCACAATTCTCAACTCGCACTCATTTTCAAGGGCAAGTGATGACGACCAATATCAGCAGCATCGGCGAAATGACCGATCTCGACCGTGAACGCAGCCTGTTTCGAAGCCAGTTGATCGAGGCAGGTTTGCTGGTACCGACTTCGGTGGAGGGCCTGTACGGACGCACCGGCCTGTTCGAGGACGTCATCGACACGATCGATTCGGTCGTGAAAGCCGCAGGCGCAGGCGAACACGGGTACGAAGCACCCCGTTTCAGGTTCCCGCCGGTCTTTCCGCGAGATTCTTTCGAACGTACGGATTACATCGCGTCGTTCCCCAACCTCACGGGCGCCATCAACACCTTCGACGGCGACAACAAGACGCACGCAGCTCTCCTCGCCGAACGGTCGGAGGGCAAGGACTGGGATCACTTCCTGCATTCAGCAGGCACCATGTTGGTCTCGGCCGCGTGCCACCCTGCCTACTCGATGCTGACCGGTGTCCTGCCCGAGGACGGCGTGCTGTTCGACATCTACGGATACTGCTTCCGCCACGAGCCTGCGGTGGATCCCGCACGGATGCAGGCCTTCCGGATGCACGAGTTCGTGCGCGTCGGAACGCCGGCCGACGCCATCGCACATCGTGAGCGTTGGGTCGATCGTGGTCTCCAGGTGCTCGAGGACCTCGGACTCGAAGCGCGCGCAGTCATCGCGAACGATCCGTTCTTCGGTCGCGCGGGCCGCATCCTTGCTGCCAACCAGCGGAACGAGAACCTCAAGACCGAGCTCGTCGTCAACCTGTACGGGGACCTCGACGAGGGCACTGCCGTCGTATCGTGCAACTGCCACCGTGACCACTTCGGCCACACCTTCGAGATCACGACACCCGACGGACAGCCTGCTCACAGTGCATGTGTCGGCTTCGGTATGGAACGAATTGCGTTGAGCATGCTGCGGACTCACGGCCTCGACCCACGGCAGTGGCCGAGCAAGATTCGCTCACTCTGACACGTGAAGTGTTCGTAAGCGTCCGCTCGAGATCGGGTGCTTACGAACGCGGTGGTTCGATACGAGCACCCTTGGCCGAATTCAGCGCTCTGATCCGTCCCGAGGGCACCCGGTCGGTTGTGCGATTCTTGGCCGCGATATGCCGAATCTGCCCGGCCGCCAGATGGAACCACGAATCCGACGGCTCGCCGTCGTCGAATTCGACGCATACGTACTGCGCCGTTGCCGCCGTCGATATCTCGATCTCCCAACCACCCGAGGCTCTTTCGACTACCTCTGCGCGCAGCCCGATGTCGAACTGCTGTGGACGAGCAGCGCCGCCGATGACGAACGTGGTACTTGCACAGCGACGTCCGTCCGAGTCGACGAGCTCCGCGACCACCGCGTCGTAGGTTCGCACACCGAACCCGTGCGCGTGATTGAAGTCCTGAAACCCACCCATCAGCGAGTCCAGAGACCGAACGAGGCTGCTGTGCGGGTCGATCGACACGGCAGAACTGGACGCAGCCGAGCTGGGACCTGTCTCCGTGTGCACGACTACCCGCAGCTCGCCGTCGATCGCCACGGGTGAATCGTTGACGACCTCGAGGGTCAGACCGTCGAGACCGTCGTCCTCGATCACGATCGCCACGGGTGCGCTCGCACGGGCAGCAGCGAACCACGGGGCTTTGGGCATACCGTCTACGTCCAGCAGGCCCCAACCCGCACCGGGCTCGAAGTCACGAGCCATCAGTACCAGCGCGCCTGCACAACTCGACGCGGTCCGGCGCCAATGGACAAGACATGCGCCGATCAATTCACTGACAGCGGCACGACCGAGATCGAGATAACGCTCGGGGTCGGATCTTCTGACGATATGAGGATCGACGCCGAAGAGTTGACGCACGTAGTGATCACGGACGTCCTCGAAGTCCCAGGACGCGCCGCGGTCACGCGGGACGGCGGCTTTCCACTCGGGCGCGTGCCCGGCCGGATTGGCCGAACCGAAGAATCGCTCCACAGCTCGCCGTTCGGGAGGGATCGAAAAGGCCAGGCATTCGGCCGCGAAACGGACGCGGGCGGACCGTACATCGGACAGCGGACGGAGATATCCGCCGACGCCGAAATAATGCGCAACTCCCGTGCTCGAGTGAGTGTGGACGTCACCGTTCTCGCTCGACGGACTGGACAGAACATACGGCGTGCCCGGCAGGAACCGTCTCAGCGCTTCTGGCACAGTCCGTTCCAGCGCAGTGATCGACTGCTGCGCCGCAGGGAGCCCGAGCATTGTCGGCTGCTGCAACGTCTCGCTCCCGCCGCTGACGACGGTGAGTGCCGGATTGCCCGACAGGGAACCGAACAGCGCCCCCAATTCGGCATCGAGGTCGGCGGTGAACTCTGCATCCTCGGGCGGGTCGGTCGTGGCGAGCATGACGTCTTGCCAGACGAGGATCCCCAATTGTGCACAGTGAGACCAAAATTCGGTCTGTTCGTAGACGAGCGTGCCGACCACCCGAACCATGTTCATTCCGGCGTCCCGAATCCGCTGCAACGACGCGTACAGGGCGTCGGAGTCCGAGGTGAGCCGGACCGGATCGAGGGGTGTCCAACACACTCCTCGGCAGAACACGTCGACGCCGTTGATCGACAGATCGAATCCCCCTGCGGTGCGATCGACCTCGATCGACCTGAATCCGACGTCGCTCTCGTGCACGAGGTCACCGTCGGTGAACACCCTCAGCGGATGGAGAACGGGTTCGCCGTGCGTATGCGGCCACCACCGGGGCGCGTCGGCAACCTCGATCGTGGCCTCGAAAGCAGTTCCGTTCGAGATGAATTCGCGACGAATACTCCCCAGCTCGACGACGACCGACTGACCCGGTCCAGAGCTGCGCGCAGTCACCGTCGCGACTCCGCTCGTTCCCACCACGGCAGTGCGGCACACCACGTCGGTCAGCTTCGGATCCACGAGCAGCCTGATCGGACGCCAGGGACCCACGACCTGAGGAAGCGTGCCGTAGACAGGTGCGCGTCCGAGAAGAGTAGTCCTGATGTGCCGCAGGCCCTGTTGCGCAATCATGGACGAACGCCAACGCCCGCGCGGCATCCTCTTTGCCAGCCGACCGGCCAGCGATTCGAATCGAATCGCAATGCTCACCTGTGCACCTGCTGCATGTATCTCGGCGATCACGGGGGCGAACATCGACCGACTACGGGCCACTTCCAGACCGTCCACCCAGACGGTCGCCAGGGTCGCCAGACCGTCGAGTTCGAGCCGCAAGGGCGTGCCCGTCCCCGAACCGTCGGGCGTTAGAGCAACGGTGGTGACGAACCACCAGTCGAGCGCGTCGACGTCGTGGGTGGCCCAATCGGTGACTCCGGAATCGGCCAGTGCACCCGCCGCGGTACCCGGAACGCGTGCGCGGAGCCACTCCGCATCCGACGGCAGATTTTTCGGGTCGACGACGGTTTTCGGCTCGGTCGCGAGGCATGTCCAGATCGCGTCCGTCAGCACGTCAAAGGTCACAGGGCTGAGATTATCCTCTGCATTGCTTGATCCCAGTGTTCGGACATGGACGCGAGCGGCTCGTCGAGCGAGACCGATCGTCCCCGAGCAGCGCGAGCCATGCGGAACTGCACTGCCTTCGCCCCGCTCGCGACCTGAAGGAAGTGGGGAACGGCCTCGACTGCGCCCTCGACTCCGCGTCCTTCGAGGTAGCCGCAGAGGTCGGCGGCCAATTCAGCGGTAGCACCGCATTGACGAAGGAGTCCGAAGGACCAGAGGTGGAACGCGTCGGGTCCGTGGCTCTGGACCCACGGCACATCTGCGATCACGCGGTCCGCCAGACGCTCGACGGGATTTCCTGCCGATCGCCGAGCCAGGTGACCGCGCGCGATGTCGAGGTCGGCGTCGCCGAAGCCCGAAGCGATGACGCTACGGTCGAACTTGACTCGCTCCACGTACGGCACGAGCACCTGTTCCGGCGCCGCCGGTGCAAGCCCGAAGACACCGTCGAAGTCGTCACCGGCGAGTTGGTAGTACCCCCGGTTGTGGAAGTACCCGAGTGTTCGATTGAGCGAGTCGAACGAGTTGGGAACGATGGTGGTCTTCGTGTGCTGGTTTCGGTAGCTGGTTCCGTTGGTATCGGGAAGCCAGAATCCGTCGACCTCGACGGTGGTCAACGCCCCGTCGGTCAGAGATTCCTGGATGTGGTCCGTCAGCGGTCGCCAGATGTTCATCTCCGCGACCTCGATGCCGTAGAGGCGTCGCAGATCCTCGGGTTCGAACTTGACGAAGTCCCACTGCCGACCGTCACACCCCGCGCTCAGCACGAAGGCCAGTGCAGGGATGGGGTCGGCGCCGAGCGAGTGCAACAGCTCGACCCACAGGTCCACATAGCAATTGGTTTCGGTCCACACCCGGGCAGTGCCGTGGATCGGATGCGCTTCGTACGTTGCGGCATCCAGATCGATCGCCGACAACGCACCGAGGCCTACGGGCGGGACACCGAGGATCGATGTCTCGGCGCCGGCGAATACATCGCTCGTCATCTCTGGCTCCCTACCGCTGACAGGCCCCCGGTCTGGGTTCATGTCGCTTTTGTCTGATCCCGGTGAGGCAATATTAGCCAATCGCCCCGTTTTACGCGCGCTATCGGGGGATAAACCGGTTTTGGTTTGTGAATCGTTACACTTCGACGTTGCACGACGGTGATAGAAGCGCCTTCGCATACCCGGCGGTCTGATAAATATAACTCTCGACCCATTGAATCGCGCTCTGATGCGTCGGGCTGGCGGCCATCGTCAGTTCGCCCGAGTAGCACTCCTCGACGATGAACCGCGCTCGGGACAGATGCGGTGTGTAGGTCACCACGATGATGTGGTTCCACCCGTTCTCCAACGACAGACGTTCGATCTCCTCGGCTTCGCCGCGAGTCGACCACGGGCTCGGTACGAAGCACTCGACCTCCACGGAGTAGTCACCGCCGCAAATCTGCTGCATGCGTGGATCTTCGGGCCCAACCGAATTGGACAGTACGACGCGTGGCGCGTAACCCTGTTCGGCGAGGTCGATACCGTATTCGAAGCGCTCGTACGGGCTGCCACCCAGAACGATGACGGCGTCGGCCGCGCGGAGTTCGTCCACCTGAGGGAATACGTACACCGGCAGCCCTGCCAGCACGCCGATCACCGCAAGAACAGCAGCTACGAGGGTGAACCGCCGAATATTCATCCACCGGTCCGTCTGATGATGGACACGACCGTCCGCAGGATGATCTTTACATCCAGCCAGAGGCTCCAGTTCTCGATGTAGAAATTGTCGTACAACGCTCGGTCCTTCAGTGACGTATCGCCGCGAAAACCGTGAACCGCAGCCCATCCCGTGAGCCCACCGGGTACACGATGCCGTGCAGAGTATCCCGGAATTTCACTCGCGAACTTGTCGACGAAGTGCGGCCTCTCCGGACGAGGGCCGACCAGATCCATATCACCACGGACGACGTTCCAGAGCTGGGGAAGTTCGTCCAAGGACGATCGTCGCATGAATTTGCCGAGACGACCGACGCGGTGATCTTGCGAGATGTTCCACGTCGTGTCCGATTCCTGGGTGGACTCCGGTTTCATCGAGCGAAACTTCAAGCACTCGAACTCTCCGTCGTCGCCGGTGACCCTGATCTGCTTGAAGAGGATCGGAGCCGACCGATCGTCCAACCACACTGCCAATGCGAGCGCTGCCAGCAGCGGCGACAGCACGATCATCGTCGTCGCTGCCAGAACCCGACTTGCCACGCGTTTGATACGCCACGCCAGTGACCGGTGCGCGTCGCGGCGAATTCGAACGAGAGGAATGGCGTGGATCCGGTCCATGTCGCCGCTGACACTGACGAACTCGAACAGTCGCGGTACGACAAGGATCTCGCAGTCCATGCGATCGCATTCACGCAGCAACGACAGAAGAGCAGACTCTCGCATCGCCGAGAACGCGATGACGACGGTGTCGATCTGATGAATCGCGATGTACGAGCGCAGCTGGTTGGCCAAGGGCTCGACCGGAATCGTGCTGGCGACGGCGGCGGGCATGGGTGAGTCGTCGAGAAGCGCATGAGGCTTGAGACCGAGGTCGGGCGACGCTTGCATCGCTCGAACGAGCTCGCTTGCCACCTTCCCACTACCGATCAAAATGGTTCGACGCTGGAATTTCTCCATCTGGCGCAGCTTGCCCGTAGCCCAGTACGCGATGGTTCGGGCCACAACGACCGCAGCCAGCACCACACCCCAGAGCACCGCGAGCCGCGGCAGCGTCACTGCGTGATTCACGATCAGTTCGACGATCGATACTGCGGCGGCGACGGATACCGCCAGCCGAGGCAGGTCGTCGAGGACCGACAACGTCAGTTCGTGCTTCCACTTCTGCACGACGCCCAGGAGCAGGACGGTGAGCAGGACGACCGGGATGCTCATGCCGACCACCGGCAGAGCAATCAACGCACCCGCCGCCGCGACGGCTTCCAGCACGGCTCGGAAGGCGATGGGAAAATTGTCCGTCAGCCAGGAGTGGGTTCGGCGCCGACGCTCGTGTAGGTCTGGGCGAAGGAGGATCGGGGTAGCAGGCACACGGTTGACCGCGAACCGACTCGCACGTGCTTGCTTGGAAAACTTGGGCAGCAGATTCTGCAGTTGCTCGCTGTCGAGTTCAGGGGTGCTCACCACGGAACCTCCACCTCGTCGCACTTCCTGGATGTTTGCCTGTGCAGCCGTCGAATCAGACATGCGCGTCGAGGCGAACGAGGGCCGCCTTGATCGCTTCGATGCTGGCAAACGTCGATTTCCGAAGCGCGGTCTCTGGAAACTCGACCTCGAACGCTTCTTCGAGGCCGAGCATGAGTCGAACGCTGGCATGCGAGTTCAATCCGGCGTCGTATAGGTCATCGGTGTCGTTGATCGACTTCGGGTCGGCGTCGAGGTCTGCGACACGGCCTAGAACGTCGCGGATCACGTCCTCGTGCGTCGTCGAGTGCTTCACAGTCAAGTTCCTTCGCGTGCAAGGGCGGTCCGGACAACAGTTAGGTAAACGCGCCCCGAAGCGAGTCCACTGCTAACTTACACCGCCTGTAGAAGCGATTCCATACAGGTTTACAACCTAAAACTGTCTTGTCGTTGTGATTTTAACCGCATTAGGAAACTTTAAGTATGCTTTGGAATCGGTCAAGATGGTCACATGATCAACTATCAGGAAGCCGAGGTCGCCGAGCTTCGCACTCTGTTCGGAGCGACGACGGTCCCATGGGCAGGTCACAGTTTCGACTCTCACGAGGCAGGCTGGGCCGCCTTGAGCGGCGCCGATCAACCCGACTACAACCTCGCTCTGGTGCACGGCGACAACGCCGACCGGCACGTGCAGTCGACGATCGACACCATCGACGCCTCGGGCCGACCTGCGATCGTGATGTTGGCCGGCCGCGGCCTGGCCGGCGGACAGATCCTCGCCGACGCCGGATGGGTCTGCATCGGCGCGATGCCGTTCATGGCTCGCGAAAATCCAGGCGGCCTGCTCGACCCCGACATCCGGGAACTGACCGAGACCGACCTCGGGCGGGCGCGAGAACTCGCAGGCGCGGCGTTCGGAGTCGGATCCTTGGCTGCAGGCAGACTCTTCACCCCCGAACTCCTCGACCATCCCGACACCACCATCGCCGGACTGTTCGTCGAGGACGAGTTGGTGTGCTGCGGGCTCATGTGCCGCGCGCCCGGTGCGTCGACCGGATGGGCGCTGGCAACGGCCGCCCGGCATCGAGGCTCCGGATACG
Source organism: Rhodococcus sp. P1Y (assembly GCF_003641205.1). NCBI lineage: Bacteria > Bacillati > Actinomycetota > Actinomycetes > Mycobacteriales > Nocardiaceae > Rhodococcus > Rhodococcus sp. P1Y. The sequence continues at coordinate 1,540,401 of NZ_CP032762.1, read as the reverse complement.
CCCGCAGACTTATCTCCGGCAATCTGGAAATAGACTTCGCACGCCGGGGCCCGTCGACCAACCTCTGCCTGGCCACTCCGCGAGGCCGGCGGCTGTACGAGGACATCGGCTTCCAGACGGTGGAGTACTGGCAGACCTGGTCGAAGCCGCGCTGGTTCCTCGGCGTCGGTTGAGCACATCTCAGCTCTCCGGGCAGCATGGGCGCGTAGTCGGATTTTGGCCGTGAATACGGTTCGGACACCTCTTCCGCGGCATTGAGCGCCGCGTCTCCTTACTTAGCGATGTAAAACATGCGCAACACTTGTTATTGGCCATGCAAACAAACTCGAGCCCGGCCCTGACGCGCCGCGAGTCGCGCCGAGTCATGTGCGGACTGCTGGTTTGCTTGAGGCACACCAAATCTGGCATTCGACACGAGCTGAAGGCGAAACAATGGGACGTACTTTGGGTGATCGAGGCACCGTCGACCGCAGGAGCGTGATTCGTGGCGGCCTGGTCGCAGGACTGGGGACAGCTGCCGTCGCGGGCGGACTTCTGAGTACTCGTGGCCCGCAGGACGATGCGATGGAGATCGCTCTGGCCGCCGGCGAACCGGACGCAGCAACACAACTCGGCTTCGTGAGCGTCAAGGCAGCGCCGCACAACGCGACGGGCAACGGCAACTCCGACGACACTGCGGCCATCGTCTCGGCGTACAACGCCGCACGCGCCGCCAAGGCGTCGCTGTACTTCCCGTCGGGGTCGTACAAGGTCAGTTCCCTCCCCCAGTTCGACAGTCTCACCACTGTCCGAGGGGCAGGCGCCGACGCCACCACGATCATCTACACCGGGACCGGAACCATGCTCGCTTTGCGCGACCGCCAGCGCGTCGCGTTCAAGAATCTCGGCTTCTGGGCCGCCGGAAACGGTGGCACGCTGATCTCACTGGACAACTGCTTTCGCTGCTCCTTCGAATCGGTGATGCTTCGCGGAAGCCACACCGCCGCAACGAATCCCCGGTACCTCGGCCAAATCGGTGTGTCGATCGCGAGCAACACCGGTGGCACCTCGTTCTCCAACTGCGACATCAACAATTTCGGAGTCGGCATTTCGACCTCCGCCATCCAGAACTACATCACCAACTCCAAGTTCACCACCAACTGGATTTCGCTACGCGGTACCGGCAACAACTTCGCGTCGGGTATGGCGATCTCCAACACCGAGTTCGTATCCGACATCAACGTGAAGTCCACGGACAAACACATCCACATCGACGGCCGCGCAAGCGACTGGTGGCTCACCAATGTGTGGATCGAAGGAGCGGCAACCGCAATCGCAGTGGGTGCGGCAGGGGTCGGTGGACCATCGCAGTTCGGAATGGTCAACTGCAAGATCGCAGCGCGAACTGTCGACCTCGATCTGATGCACTGCCGGCAGCCATATTTGGCGAACGTCGCATTCGACGCCGACCAGAATGCCCAACCTCAGCTACTGAAGATCAATGCGGCCAACGTCCCCGAGGGCGTCGCCACCAACCTCATCACCAGTGTCGGAGCGGACTTCCCGATGTCGACATTCCCTGCCGGCTGGACCGTCACCGGCCGAGCCAAGCACCTTGCCGCCGGCGGACCGCTCGTACGATCTCCGAACGGCAAGATCTGGAAACTCGCTGTCAGCAACACCGGTCAGGTGTCGGCCGTCGACGCAGGCAATATCTGACCGACGATCAGGTGGGCCGGACCTCCCCCAGCGAGGAGGTCCGGACACTGCCGTCGGTCTCCACGGTCAACCGCCAGTAGGCCCCGGCGGAGTCCTTCAGCACGACTCCCCCGTCCGATCGCTCGGAAAGCCATGTGCCACTGGGAAGGACTGCAGCGACGAGCTCGTCGTTCACAGTCCGCGCCTGCACGAGATCGACGCCTTCGGTCGAACCCCGCGCGACGACGGTCCCGACGAAGGTAGGGGCCGACGCGACTCCTCGGCCGGTGACGATCCATCCGGGCGGGAAGGTGTCGAGTGCTATGTCATCCGCTGCGCTGGAGACCAATCCGACTGCCGTTCCATGGGCGCACCCGGCAGCATCGATGCGCAATTCGACCGGCTGACGATCGGGGTCGGGATCGAAGCGAACGTTCGCCAGATACGGCTGCCTGCAGTACCTCAGATCGATGCAGATCGTGCGTGCGGCGACCTTGCAGTTGACCATCCCGAATTGCGCCGGGCCACCGCGACCCGCTTCACCGACGACCACTGCCTTGTCGCATCCTTCGAACCAGACGTTGGCGAGCCACCAATCGTTGGATGCTCCGTCGATTCGGAGGTGAGTATCGGTCGTGTTCGGGTCGTTGTCCGAGACGAATTCGACGTTGGCGAAGGAGAGGCCTGCGTTGAAATCGTTGCCGGTCCCGAGCACACCCACGTAGTTGCTGGTCAACTTCGACGACGTCAGGTAGTTCTGGATGCAGGACGTCACCACGCCGGTTCCGAAATTGTTGATGTCACAGTTCACGAACGAAGTGCCACCGGTGTTTTCGGACAGCACGACGCCACGCTGGTCGAGGAAATCAGGATAGGTGCCGCTGGAGTGATTTCCCCTGATGACGACCGAATCGAACGAGCAGCGGAAGCAATTCGCCAGGGACACAACGGTGCTGCCGTTGCGTGTGGCGAAGAACCCGAGGCGCCTGAAATTGATGCGTTGTGTGTTCCTGAGCTCGATCAGCGTTGCGTCACCGTCGTAGATCACCGTCGAGACGTCACCGCCGTCGCCGAGCACAGCGGTGTAATCGACCATCTCCGGCCACCGGCTCACACGGTAGTTTCCGGCCGGAAAGTAGACGACGACGCGCTCGCCGGCGTCCGCGAACGCCGACAGCACCGCATCGGTGTCGTCCGCGACACCGTCACCGACGGCCCCGAAGTCCCGGACGTTCTTGGCGGACGGGGTGTCCGTGACTGTCGGAGATCGGAACTCGACCCGCTCCTCGTCGGTGCCGGAAGCACACGCGGCGGCCAACGGAGTCATCAACGCGGCACCGGCCGACGCCAGTAGGAGCCTGCGGCGGCCGATTCCTCCCGAGCTCACGATCTGGACCTCGCATCGACCCCACGAGAAGTCGTTCCGCCGAGAAGGGTTCCGAGCACGTGCTCCGAGACAGCATCCCGCACTGCGCGGTGATAGCCCGAGTGATCACCGACGGGAGGTGTGATGAGCTGAGGTGTCGAGGGGAGGTAATTCATCCTCTCCAATCCTTCGTTCCCACGCTGATCGACGAACCACTGGAGATCGGCGGGCGCAAGAACGACCGTTTGATCGATTCCTTGCTTCGCCAGCGACCCGAGGATCACCTCCGGCACCTGCGTTATGCCCCGGACGCCCAACAGTTTCCAAGCCCAGTACGGAAGATGCCGCTGCAGTGCGGCTTTGACGCGCGCACGAGGGGTGCGCTGCCATTCCGGATCCGTTCGGGGAACGCCCATATCCGCGGGGACGATCTTGCCCTGCGCGCTACGTTTCCGACGCCAACTCCACGCGACGGCGTTGATCAGAACGACCGAGCCCGCCCCCAGTTCACGGGCTGCATAGGCTGCGTACCAACTGCCCGAGCAAATTCCGGCTGCAATGAAATCCTTTGGGTCCGACGCGACGGCACGCGTTGCGACATCCACGTCGTCCATGCTTTCGTCCGAATAGATCGGAGTGTGTTCGGACCGAACAACGTCGTCGCTCTCACCCGTCCCACGCCTGTCGAAGCGCAATGATTCGGCGCCGAGTTCTGCTGTTTCGCGGGCTAATTCGACCCAGATACGCGACGGTCCGATGCGGGTGTCGTTTGCGGTGGCACACAGCAGAAGCGTTTTACCGCTCGGCTCGGCGGGCGACGCCGGGCTGGTCCTGATTGCGAACACACCCTGTGGGCCGAGAGATTCGATGGTCTCCACCACCGCCACACCACTCTCGGCACCGGTGATGACGGTTCGGGTCTCGAACGACGGCGTTATCGGCGACGTTTCAGTGGGCATGACCTCGTCGAGCCAGGTGGTGATCGTGTCGATCGCGGCTTCCGGTATCGCGACGAGAAAGCTCTCCGGAGTGACGAACTCGTCCATTCCCTCGGCAGTGGTCACCGTCGCACCGGACTTCTGAATCAGCCCTGCGATGCGCTTGTTGTACTCGCCTTCTCGGTTCACGAACATCCAGTGCCGCACCGAATCGGCATCCACCGACATGGCCAACGCTGAGAAAGCAGCGGCGGCAGGCTTCGTCAGCGACAGGCCGATCATCGGAACTTCGTCCTCCGGCGCGAGTTCGTTCTCGCCCCCCACGCCCAGCGCATAGAAGGCTTGCTGCTCGCGGACGTACATGCGTCCGGTCGCTATCGGGTCCCACAGCACAACCGCGGCGAGGCTCGCGGCCCGCGCCGCCGCACGTTCGGCGAGTAGGGAACCTGCACGCAAACCGACCAGTGCGACCTCGGTGACACCGATTCCGCGCACCCATGACACAGCCTCGTCGATGCTGTCCAACCATCGCTCGACGATGTCGTCCGCGTTCTGCGACCCACTGGAATCACCGACGCCGTAGTAGTCGAACCGGAGCGCGACGAACCCACGATCGGCCAGCTCCTGCGCGAGCATCTTCACTCCGCGATACGTGTTGATGTGCTCTTTGCCCAGCGGTGGACACAGAATCACGGCACCGCGCGCATGTCCGACGGGCAGGTGCGCCACACCGAACAACGGCTGGTCCTGCGGCCCGAACCAGGTGGGATGGGTGCTCGATTTCATCGTATGAACCTCCTGTCCGACACGGTCACTTCCTGGTGAATGGGCTTGGCACTCTCTTGTTTTCGCGGGGAGGCGAGGGCCTCGTCTTGTCGGCGCCCTGAGATCCGGTGGGCCGCGACTCCGACGCACTCTTACTACTGCCGCGCTGCGAGGTCGTCGTCCGATCGTCCGACGCGCTCTCGTCGGGCGCATCACTGTCTGTTTCGGCTGCCGCCGGGGGTTCGAGTTTCCGCAGTGCGACGGTGTCCTCGGAGTCCGCCTTCACCTGGCTTTCGGCCGGTGCTCCGTCCGCTTTCACGTCGGCACTGTCGATCTCGAGTGCGGAGGCACTGTCGGTCTCGGCTTCGGAGGTCTCGGCTGCGGAGGTCTCGGCTGCGGAGGCCTCAGGTGCGGAGGCCTCGGGTGCGGGGTCGTCGAGTGCCGAGGTCTCGGATGTGGAGGTCTCGGCATTCCAGCGCTCGACGTAATCCGAGGTGTCGGACGGTCGTACGGCCTCGCTGCGGAAGGCAGACTCCGTCGGCTGTGGGACAAACGAACTCGCAGCCCTGGTGGGTCGCGGGTAAGCGCCGAGCGGGTCGTAGTCGACCAGCGGGTCGTAGTTGTCGAAGAGTCGGTCTGCCCCTGGCGGATTTCGGTACCGTTGCGGCTCCGTGTCGTAGCGGATCGACTCCTCGTACGTAGCGAATTCCTGTCGATCCGTTTGTGAGCGGTGTCCGTACCACTCCGGATCGGCGCCGGACCTTTCCTGGTACCGGTAATCGTCCTCGTTCACGCGGTACGAGTTAGCGTCGCGATCAACAACGTCGTTGTGTGCAAAGTCGTTGTGGGCAAAGTCGTTGCGTGCGAAGTCGTTACGTGCAACCTCGTCGTGCGTGCTGTGCGCTGCCGGCTCGGCGGGTTCCGGAGCACGATCTACGGGGGGTGTCGACGCGGACATCGGGGTCGCGATGGCGGAGTGTGGTTCCTCGGCGACAGAGGCGCTTTCGCGTCGAACGGGCGTCGCCACAGGCGGCGTGCGCACTCCTGATGCCACGTTCGGACTCGATTTCGGCTGTGACTTCGACTGGGACTTCGACTGGGTGCGCGTGCCCTTGGTGTACTTCGAACGCAACGCGTGGAGGCGGGACGGTGTCTGCACACCTGCGATTCCCAGAACGGGTGCGCCGGAATCCATGGTCTGCTGGACTGCGCCGGACACCTCGTGAGCCTTCGCCCGGCCGATCTCGGCCAGGAACAGAACCCCGTCGCTGCGTAGTGCGACGCCCAATGCGTCCACGGGAGAATCCGCGAACGACGAGGACGCGATCAGCACGTAATCGAACACTGCCCTCAGCTCGGACACCGCAGACGCGAATCTCCGTGAGGTGAAGATCGATTCGGCGTCCTGGTAGTCGGACCCTGCGGGAAGGATGTAGTAGTCGTCTCCGACGCTGGCCACCAGTACGGACATGGGGTCCACGTCGCTCAGCAGGAGGTCGCTGAGTCCGTACGCGCCGTTCAAACTCAGCTGTCCGGTGATCCGCTTGGACTCGAAGTCCGCGTCGACGACCACCACCGAATTCCCGGCTCCGCTGAACGCCTCCGTCAGGGCGAGCACGTATCGCGGATCCGAAGCCTGCGCCAACGATTCCAGTGCGACAACGACATTCGACTTGCCGCGGGTGAGACTGTCGATCCTGAGCGCGACGAGCTGCGACTCCCGCACGACATCCTCGGCGGTCAGCGTTCCGAGGAGAGGCACCGACGACGCCTTCTCGATGTCGCGAGAACTGCGGACAGTGGTGTCCAGTCGATCGCGAAGCAGTGCTCCGAGCCCACCGAGTCCGAGGCCGGCGAGCAAGCCGAGAAGCAGATTTCTGTTCGATGGTGGACCGGACGGCAGGTTCGGAGTCTGAGCAGGGTCGATCACCGTCACCTTCGCAGCGGGCGCAGCGCCGATCTCGGTCGTCTCCACCGTGTTCACGAGATTGCGGAACTGCTGGATCACCGCGTCGTTGACCACCCGCGCACCCTCGGCTGTCGGACTGTTGACGCTGATCTCGATGAGAACCGTCGCGGGCGCGAACGTCGCCGACACCTCCGACTGGAGCTGACCTGGAGTCGTATTGAGCTGCAGCGACTTGATGACGCCTTCCATGACTGTCGAACTCGTGACGAGATTGACGTACGACGTGACACGCTGCTGAGCCGCCATGTTGCCTTGGTAGGCGTCACTGACCGAGGTTCCCGTCGCCATCGACACATACACACGACTGGTCGACGTGTACGTGGTGCTGAGGGTGGAGTTGTATCCGGCGGCCAGCACCAGACCTGCTACACCGGACACTGCGATGATCAGCCATCGTCTGCGCAGGATGCGTACGAAATCGATCAGGCCCATGTGTTCAATCCTTTGTTCGCGATGCCGCCGGCCGGAGCCAGCTGTACTACTTCTGTGTCCGCACTGTCTCCGGACACGGTTCGTGCGGTCCGTCGGCGGTACTCGCCGACGCACAGATAGACCATCCAAATCAGGATTGCCGCCTGCAGCGACTTACCCAAAGACTCCGTGCTTCCTAGAATTCCTCGTTCGAACAGAACCGGGAACTCGATCAACGTCAGTCCCAGCACCACCGGGATCACGTTGCGTGCCAGAATCCACCGCACCGCAAGGAGCAACAGCAGGAAGGTGAACAGCATCGAGCACACGATGCCCGAGTAGCCGCCCAGTACGTAACCTTCGTTCACGTTTCCTTCCGCCAAAGATACGGAAATCCCGGTCATATCGACCGAGGAACCTCGTACCTGCGACGCCCAGGCCGTGCCCGACTGAAATTTCTCGGCGCCGAGAATTTGCGACGGGACAAAATTCAGGATGGCGTTGCGGACCACGTCGGATCCGGAAATCCACGGGCGCCCGTTCATGTACCAGGCGTCGGTGGCGGCTTCGAGAAGGTCGAATCGACGAAGAATACTCAAGAACGGCTGCACCGATGCTGGGTAGCTTGCGTCGGCGACCAGGGCGACGCTCTGCGTGGAACCCGAGGTCTTGAGCGACTGCAGTAACCCGAACGCCCCGACGGCGCCCACTCCGATGAAGCCGATTCCAACGGTGGTCGAGCGGTTCCACCCTGTCATCGCGAATCGCACTGCAAGCGCAAGCGCTGCGCCGAGAACAGGCGTCTTCGACTCGACCGCCACCGTCCAGAGAAATTCTCCGCCCGCCATCGCGGCGAGCAACAACGCAGTCGATCTGGGATTCGTCGGTCGCGCGAACACGATCAGACCGAGCGCACCGACCGTCGCCATCGTCGTGACGAAGTCGAGGATCGGGTTCGCGCTCGAGACGTCGCCGGCAGATCCCGTCGAACCCGTGGCGTAGGACACGAGCCGCCCCAACGTGCCGAGCACGTAGACCACCCAGAGTGTGGGAAAGAAGTTCGGATCCGACGATGCTGCGGAGACCTGCAGTGTCTGCGTCTTACGCCTGGACCACACCGCGTACACGACAACGAGCGCGGCGTAGAACCACATGCCGAACACGACGGGATTCAACGCTGCTTCGATGCCGCGGTCGTACCCGACGCCGGCGAGTCGGGGGTCGGCGATGCTGTCGGCGAACTGCGGAACCGGAAGTGTCCACAGAAGTACAACCGGACGCGCGATGTACGACAACGACCAGTACACAGCCTGCGCGATCAGGAACACCCGAGCGATCCCTGGCACGAAGACCGCCGCGACCACAATGGTGGACAACGCACCGGCAACGGCCAGCACGTTCAGCTCTGCGCCGTTCACATCCCTTCGCCCCCTGCGGGGACATCAGCCGACGAGTTCATCGATGATCTCCTTCGCTCGGTCCGCGTAGGTGTGATGTCCGTCGACGATGCGCTGAAATCCGCGCTCCGCGATAGTTGCTGCCTCGCTCGGATGTGCCCTGCACCAGTCGAGGCGCTCCGCCAGTTCGGCGGGATCCGAGAACAACAGGGCTTCCTTCTCGTCGACGAGCAGCGCCGAGTGCTCGTCGGTTCGTTCACCGACGAACAATCCGCCTGCGGCAGGCACTTCGAACGTCCGGCACGTATGGGTGTCCCGGTTGTCGGAGTTGAGGAGGACCAGGTTCGACGTCACGGCAGCAACCGCCACGGAGAAGTCTTCGCCGTACACCGCACCTGCGACGTGAGCTCCCGAGGTTCGCAGTTCCGGCACCCTTCTCCATCCAGGCCCTTGAACCAGCATCTTGCTGCCGTGAGTACGGGCCAGGTCCACGATCAGACCGCGGCGGTCCGGGCGGCACGCGCCGATGAAACCCACGTCGAAGTTCGTTGCCCTGCGCTTCGCTGTCGGTCGATGCCATGCGGGGTCGTAGGCACTGTGCACGAACAGCGCCTTGCGTGCGCCGCGCGCCAGAAGTTCGGGAACGTTGTGACGCTTGGTCGTAACGATCAGGTCCCACGCAGACTCGTGTTCGAGATACTCCGGACTGGTGTTGTACGGATTGGACGCGTCGTCAGGGCTGTAGTGGACGTGTAGCGGAGCCTGCACCTCGAGCAAGCGAGCTTGGTCGAGGTAAACCGATTTGAAGCCGAACACCACGTCGGGACGGAAGCTGTTCGCAGCTTGCTCGATGGTTCGGTGCGTCTGCTCGATCACCCATGGGGCACGTCGATGCTTGACTTTCGAATACACCCACGGCGGTGAGAGCCGGCGCGGAAGGGAGACAGCGGTGGAATCGACAGCGAGGACGTCGTGCCCTGCACTACGAAACCCGTCGGCGAGCGAGCGCGCGTTGCTTCCTATCCAGTCGTCTCCGACGTACAGAATCTTCATCGATGCTCACCTTGCAAATTGAGATACCCGGTTACGTAGTCGGCCCATTTGCGCCGCGTGAGCTCACGCGAGTACAGAATTCTCAGCCGTAGGAGGTACCAGGCCGCGACCGCTACCTCGCAGGTGAACGTTCCCCACACGAGAGACCATACCGATCGGTTCATCAACGCGACACAGATGGCGACGATGGAGAACGCGAAGCCGATGATCGCGCCGATCAACACACCCTTGGTGTCCTGCCGTACGGGCAGGATGGCCGTGGTGACGAACGAGGTGAGTGCGGTGAACGGAAGTATGAACGCCTGAACTCGCATGATCGACGCAGCGGCGTCGAATTCATGTCCGAAGATCAGCGGAATTATGTAGGGAGCGATCACCCAGAGCACGAGCGCGGCAACGAAAGCCACGATTACGCACGCACACAGCGCCTCCACCGAACGACGCCAGAACCTGGACTCGTCCTGATCGCGCGCCAGACGAGGCAGGAGTCCGAACCCGATGGCGTCCAGGAGCGATTGAAGCGCCCGGATGAGTCGGTCGCTTGCCGAGTACAACCCCAACGACGCCGCGGACAGCGCGCCCGAGTAGATCGTTGCCGCACCTTGGCCGTAACTGGTGATCAGCAGACGCGAGGAGAGAACGGGCCCAGCCAACCTGAGCATCGCGCGGATGTCCTTCGGTCGACTCGGAAGACCGAAGTCCGTGAGCGTCCGGCGCCAGGTCAACCCGACCGGAATGAGCGCCGAGATGATCAAACAGCTCATCGCCACTGACGCGTTGGGAAACCTGGGCAGCAGCACGATCAGCAGGCCGAGGTACGCGATTCGACCGATGCTCTGGTAGATGACGTCGATGCCGAATCGGCCCTGTCCCAACAAGACCCAGTCCTCTCCGGACGAACTCAAGCCACCGGCGAACAGTCCGAGGACAATCATGTGCACGTGCATGTGCGCGTCGAAGGCGACACTGATCCCGAGTGCGACGGCCATCGTCGTCAGAATCGTGCCGCGAACGGCGAGATAGTTGCCACGCAATTGGTTGACGTTCTGCGCGTTCATCATTGCGGCGAGGAACGTCGTTATTCCGAGATCCACCAACAGCGAGCCGATGAAATACGCCGACATACCGATGGCAAGCAGGCCGACGCCCTCGGCGCCGAGGAGCCGCGCGGTCAACGGCAGGGTCACGATCGTGATCAGGTATTGGCCGTACTTACCGAAACTGACGAAAGCTATATCGCGTACTACCGCGAACTTACTTAACAGCGTGCCTAGTTTGCCCGGTCGTCTGTGTCTGCCGGCAGGGTTCGTGCGATTCTCCTGCGGGCGATCGATGACGTCCTGCGCCTCAGCCATCCGCGGACAGCTGCGGTTCTCGCACAGCGGCGACATCCGCTACGAAATGCTCCACCGCACGGGCAGAGTCGACGACGTCGAAGTTCTGGGCGCGCTTCGGCCCTTCGATGGCGAAGCGCTCGCGAAGGTCGGAATCGAGCATGAGTATTTCGATCGCCTGGGTCAATTGACGCTGATCTCCGCTCTCCACCAGGATTCCGTTGATCCCGTCCTGCACTATTTCTGCAGTCCCACCCGGCGTCGAAGCGATGACCGCGCAACCGGCGTGGAGCCCCTCGACGACAACCTGCCCGAAGGGCTCGGCCATCACCGAGCAGTGAACGAGAATGTCGGAGCGACGCATGTAGTCCTGCGGATTGTCGACATGCCCCGTGAAGGTCACCGGCAACTCCAACTCTCGCGCCAGGTTCTCCAGTTCCAACTGGTAGGACTCCTCGCCGAAGAACGTTCCTCCGACGAGAAGAACCTGTTTGGGGAGAACCTTCGACTCGGCAAGTGCACGGAGAAAGACGTCCTGCCCCTTCCACGACGTCAGGCGCCCGACCACACACAAGGTGAGATCTTCAGGCTGTCGCGGTGTCGAATCACGTTCGCCCGCGCCTGTATTCGCTGTCAACTCCACGCCCGGGTAGGCGACGAGGCTGGGCCTACGCCACTTGTACAGCGACTCGCGCGTCAACTCACTGTTGGCGATGTACGCCGAGCTGACGATCCACCCCAACGTGCGGATGATGACGGCAAGGGCTCGGCCGAAGTACTCGACACTGATCCGATCATGTGTGTGCCAGATCAGCGGGACCCGGGCACGGCGTGACGCGACGGCACCCATGACGAGCGCCTTCGTGGTTTCGGCGACGATGATGTCGGTCGAGGAGTTCCGGGCGATGCCGCCGAGACGCCAGCCGATCCGCACGAGGTCCGCGGCACCGCGCAACAGGCCCGTCACCGAAGAATCGCGGATCGTCATCTTGCTGCTGTCGAACGAACCCGACATGTCCAGGACATCGATGTTCTGCTCGCGAAGCATCGAGACCATCGGCCCGTCCTCGGTGAACGCGACGGACACATCCGTCGTCGACATCGCTCCGACCATCCGGGCAAGAGCGAGCTCCGCGCCGGACGGGGCTGCCGTGTGCGCGAGAAAGAGAACTTTGGTCATCGTGTCACCGATCGGTAAAGGCCGACATGGCGTTCGGCCGCGACCTGCCACGTGAACTTCTCGGCGTACGTTCGGCATGCGGCCGAATCCGGAATGTCACCGTTCAGTGCCGACCGCAACCGATCGGCCAGGGCCTGCGCATCGCCGGCTGGCACGATCAGGCTCGGATCGAGCCCGGCAACGGCGTCGGGAAGACCACCGCAGTCGGTGACGATGGGTGGGCGGCCCGCAGCCAAGGACTCGAGCGCGATCAACCCGAAGCCTTCCAGCGCGACGGTCGGAACGACCGACAACGAGGATTCGCTGTAGAGCTCCACCAGGCGCTCGTCGGTGGCCTTACCTTCGAAACGGACAGATTTAGTGATTCCGGCCGACTCGACCTGCGCTTTGAGCGCAGATTCCTGTGAACCCTCGCCGACGATCACCAGCAGGGCATCGGGGTGCGCTGCCACTACGGTCGGCCAGGCCCGAACGAGTACGTCGATCCCCATGCGAGTTTCGAGTCGGCGGACGCACACCACGGTCGGTCGGTCGGGCACGCGGTTCGACGGAGTGAACTTCTTCAGATCGACACCGGGCGGGATGATGTCGATGGACTCTTCGGGAATGCGGTAGTCCTGCACCAGCAGCGTGCGTGAGTGGCGGGACAGGACCACGAACTTGTCGGCACCGCTGTATCGGGCACGTTCGAGCATCTTCTTCGCGAGGACTGCCCGCGACGACGAACCGGCTACGGCACTCTCCGCAGCCCACGGACCATGGAAGTGCACGACGAGCGGGTTGGTTCCCCGTGGACCGAACGACGGGCGCCCGAACAGACTGAAGTGGCGGTCCACCACTACATCAGTGGGCGCCAACAGGTTGTCGAGAGTGGACCGCGCAACTCTGGCCATCGTCGATCCGCCGGTCGGGCCCCAGCTCGAACCGCCCGGATCGGGTGTACCGAACGCAGCTGCGGTCACGTCGACCTCGGGAACGAGACGGAGCGCGCCGAACAGGTCCGAGAAGTACCGTCCGAGTCCGCCCGGATTGCTGGAGAACCACTCGGATCCCGTCATGTGAACGCCGATGGGCGCGACAGGTGGTGCGACAGCGCGGGTCATCTCCGACACCTCACTTCGGCTACCCACAGAGCACCTCCGGCTGGTTCTGTTCGAAACAGGGAAAAGAACCGTAAAAATGCACTTTTACACACACTGGCACGGTTTCACTCTATATAGCGTACCGATAGAGACCTGTTACAACCAGAATTGGCGGGTTTTGGGACCTATGACACGTGAAAGCAGGCCGAAGGCAACCTTCACAGGCTGAGCTATGGGCGCAGACGGCTCAGAACCGGGGCAATTGGATAACCGGCGGCGGCGGCAACTGAATCTGCGGAAGCTGAAAGTTGGGAAGCCCCGGAATCAGGGGCGGGGGCGCCGGTACGGGTGCTTGATACGGCGCAGGGACCTCGTACGCCGGGGCCTCGTAGGTCTGCACCGGAGCCGGGGCAGGCGCCGGCTCCACTGTGGTCGGCGGTGGCGGCGCGACCGTCGTCGTCGCAGGCGCACGTGATGTCGACGGTGCGACGCTGGTGATCGGCTGTTCGCTGTCGGCGGGCGCACTGGTGGAATCCTCCGACCCGCCGTAACCGAGGGTCAGGCCCAAGGCCGCGACCGCAGCCAGCCCGGCGGCCACGAGGGCCGCGCCTCTGATCTTTCGTTTCGTCGTGACGGAGCGGTCGACCGGCTCGGGGCTGAGCCAATCAGGAGCGCCACTGAGTTCCGTCGCCGCAGTCTGCTGTCCGCTGCGGGAGGCCTGCATTCCGTTCCAAGGAGGCTGGACCCCGTTCCCTTCCGGCGCACTGTCCTCGGTCGGGGCATAGCCCACCGGCGTCGCGAGGAGTGCTGCGCCTTTGGCCGCTACCGATTCGGGATCGGCCGGAGTCACGACGGTCATGCCGGTCCACGACCGCAGTATTGCCTCGACGAGCGGAATCCTCGCACCGCCGCCGATCAGAAACAGGGCGTCCACGTGCTGAGGTGAACGAGCGACCACGTCGCGCACCAGTCGTGCGGAGTACTCGATCGGTACGGTCACGAGAGCCTCGAACGACTCCCGCGAAATCAGGATCACGCCGCTCTCGCCGGGTAGGCACACGGCGCCCGAGGTGGACAGCTGTTCCTTGGCGATTCGGCACCGAGTGGTGAATTCTTCGAGACCGACCGAATTGCGGAGATCCACTCCCTGCTTGGCGAGTTGGTTGTCGCACACGAGACGATCGAAATCCGAGCCACTGATATCGGTCGTCCGCTCGGCGAGCAGCACGTCGCCGGATCCGCGGTCGACGACGCTGATCGTCAAGCCCGAGCTACCCAGGTCGTACAGGGCGATCGTGCCGAAATCACCGATCTCGCCCGATGCTTCCAAGTACGCGAGCGCCGCGCGGGCCTCGGGGACGAGTCGGTAGTTGTACAACCGTTGATCCGACATGGCCTGCTGGATATCGCCGAACTGCTGCTGATCGCGGTACGCGACACCCGTTGCTTCGACGGACCGTTCTCCGTGGTTTTGCGACAGGACGACGCCGATGGACTCGGCCGCAACTTCCTCGGCGCGATCCCACAGCGCATCGACGGTGTCGTGGTGGAAATCCATCTCGCGCGTACCTGAAGTCTGCAGGCGAAGGTCGGGCCGCGCCATACGTACGGCGCTTGCACCTACCGACACACCGAGAACCTCAGTCATGACCTGCCTCACTAGGACCTGCGAAGGGACTCGCCGACTGGGTATATAACGATCCAGTCTCAGCCGCCCCCGCTCGGCATCACTGTAGCGCGAGCGGTCACCGAATGCGATCAGCCGTTAGGGTGACCGCGTGCACGTCCTCTTCGTCTGTACCGGAAACATCTGTCGCTCGCCCACAGCCGAGCGGTTGACCACCGCCTACGCGCACGAGGCCGGGATGGAGCTGACGTCGTCGAGTGCAGGCACACACGGGTTGACCGGACACCCGATGGATCCCACGGCCGCAACCGTCCTCCACCAACTCGGCGGCGAATCCGACGGGTTTCTCGCGCGACGCATCACCCCGCGGATCGCCGGTGACGCCGACCTCGTGCTGACGATGACAGCGACCCACCGCGACGCGGTTCTCGCCATTGCTCCTCGAAAACTGCGCACGACCTTCACCCTCCTCGAAGCGGTCGGCCTCGCCGAGGCGTCGGGAGCCAAGTCGATCGCGGACATCGCCGACGCACGCGCACACCATTCCGTCGGCACTCTGGACATCGACGATCCGTACCGGCGGACGCACGATGTGTACGAGGAGATCGGTCAACAGATCGCCGACGCATTGCCCGCAATTCTGCGTCTGCTCTGACCGAGCGAAGTTCAGGCGCTCTGCGGTAGCGTTCTCGCATCGAGAGCCGCTGAGCGAAGTAGCGGCACGTGGACGACAAGGCTGAACTCAATGCGCGACAAAGTCATCGCGATTTCGGCGGTGGCCATCGCCGGCGTCGCTGTCGCTGTAGGACTGGTCATCGGTGCTCTCGGTGGTGCGTTCGACGATTCGAGCCAGAAAGTTCAGCCGCCGGCCCTGCGGTCCGATCTCAGCGCTGCCGTCAGCGCGACCACTTCTCCGGCGATCACCGTCCCACCGTCGCCGACCTGGCAGATCGCCGTTCCGACCACACCGAAACCGACGACGACAGAGCCCACCTCGACCTCCGCCAGCCGGCCCGAGTCGACCAGCAGGACTCCTCGTGGTCGGACGACTACAACCGAGCAGGGCGAGGACGAGGACTCCTCGACCGAGGACGCAACCTCGACCACTCGCTGATCTTCGCGTTCGTCGGTAGCGTCGAACCATGGGCTTTCGTGCGCAACATCCGATTCCTGTTCTCCGGATATTCGATGTGCAGAAGGCACGTGACTTCTATGTCGACTATCTCGGATTCACTGTCGATTGGGAGCACCGTTTCGACGGAGTCACTCCCCTCTACATGCAGGTATCCCGAGGAAAGATCGTTCTGCACCTGTCGGAGCATCACGGTGACGGCACACCGGGAACGGTCGTCTACGTTAACGCGACGGGCGTCGAGGATCTGCACGCCGAGCTCCAGGCAAAGCCGTACGGCTACCTCAGACCTGGACTCGACCGTTCCGACGGAAATATCGGGCTTTCACTTCGCGATCCGTTCGGCAACGAGCTGCGTATCGAGGACAGACGCTGAAACTGGATTCCGGGCATATATATATGTGTCATCTCCAGTTACATGTACTCTTTCGTTCATGCCCGTTATCGAACATTCCGCATCTGCGGACGTCCCCCGCTCGCACGCGTTCGCGTACGTAGACAACTACCGGAACGTTCCCCAGTGGATGTTCGGAATCCAATCCTTCAAGTCGGTAGGGGACGTCGGCCACGGACTCGGTGCGATCTATGCCGCCGAGATGCACATCGGCCCGAAGACGCTACGTTCCACTCTTCGTGTCACCGAGTGGGTACAGGACGAGATCCTGACGCTGTCCTCCGTCGAGGGCTTCCCGACGGTATCGACGTGGGCATTCAGCGACGGAGAAGACGGAAACACGAAGCTCGACGTGCACTTCTCTTACACCTTCCCCGGCGGCCTGGCAGGACGAGCCCTCGGCGCGTTGGTGGAACCTGTTGTGGGTCAAGCGATTCGCCATACCGAATCGACACTCCGGAAAGAGCTCCACGCGAGCTACTGAGCGACCGAGTCACCGATCCGTAGCGCCTCCACCAATTCGCGGTACAGCGAATCCGACTGCAGCAGTTCGTCGTGCGTTCCCCTCGCCCGGATCCTGCCGTCCTCCATCACGAGGATCACGTCGGCGTCCAAGACCGTGGACAGACGATGCGCGATGGTCACCACTGCGCGGGTGGACGCGATGGACCGGATCACGTCGTGGATCGCAGCCTCGGTCCTTCCGTCGACCTGCGCGGTGGCCTCGTCGAGAAGGAGCACCCGTGGGCTGCGAACAATGGCTCGGGCCAACGCAATTCGTTGACGCTGACCGCCCGATACCACCTCGCTCACGAGATCGGTGTCGAGACCGTTCTCCATTGCTCGCACCGTATCGGCAAGGTGCACCGATTCCAGAGCCGCCCAGATATCGGCCTCGGTTGCTGCCGGATGCGTGAACAACAAGTTTTCGCGAATGCTGCCGGGAATGGTCGGTGTCTCCTGCTCGACATACGCCAAAGCGCTGCGTACCTCGTTGTTGGACAGGTCCGCGTACGGCGTTCCGGCGAGCCTGATTCGACCGTCGACCGGTTCGAGAAACCTCAGGATGAGGGAGAAGACGCTGGTCTTTCCGGCGCCGGAAGGGCCGACGATCGCGGTATGGCCTGCAGCCGGTACGTCGAACGATATGCCTTCGACGGCGGGCGGGCCTCCTGGCCGGTACCGCGCGGTCACATCGGAGAAACTCAGTACGGGGCCGTTGCCGATGATCTTCGCACGCCCGCCTTCTGCCGACGTTTCGATCTCCAGTTGTTCGATCTGCCGAATACGCGCTGCGGCAGCCATTCCGGACTGAAGCGCGGTGATGTTGGTCGTCAGCGAGGACAGCGGGTCCATCAGCTGAAAAGCGTAGAGCAGAAATGCAATCAAGCTCGAGATGGCCAGGGCACCGATGCTCACTCGATAGCCGCCGATTCCGAGAATGCCGATGATCGCCAGCTGCACTCCTCCGCCCGCGACAGTCCACGCCAACGCCGACAGACGGACCGCACGCACACTGTGATCGGCCGAGTCCTTGGCGTCGAGAATCACTCTGTCGGACTCTCGGTCCTCGGCACGAGATGATTTGACGGTGCGAATCGCGCGCAGGGCACCGTCGAGACGCCCGCCGAGCCGGCCGACAGACTCCTGGGCATTCTTCTGAGCCTCGGCGATCGGCGGCATCAGCTTGGCGAACAGGGTTCCGATGACGATGATGGCAACCACGATGGTGCCGAGAAGAACGAAGTCCAACACGGCCATGAGGACCAGAGCACCGATCAGCGCAATCGTGCTGTTGACGATCGCAACCAACGCCGACGATGCCGCCTCACGGAGAAGGATCGTGTCCGAGGTGACGCGGGTGACCAGTTCGCCGGTCGGACGCGTCGCCAATTCACCCACCCGCGCGCGAAAGTATCTGCGAATCATGGACGTTCGTGCATCGAGCACGATCCGCTCGGCCAGGGTGCCGAGCAGAATCCACTGGACGTACAGAACAGCGGACCCGATGAGTAGCAGAACCACGAGCAACGCGACGGCGCCGCCGAAGGACTGGCCCGAACCGAGCCCGTCGAGAACGGACTTGGTGACCATCGGCGTCGCCAGCGATGCGCCCGTCCCGACGAGGCCGAGCAACATGCCGATCGACAACGTGCGCCGGTGTGGTCGGACGAAGACCCACAGCATGCGGAGGTTGGGCAGCGACAGCGCCTTGTCCGGTTCACCCATGCTCGCCAAGGTACCTACCCGCGGCGGCGTCAGTGTCCGGTGAACCCGATCTCGGCGATGTCGGCCTCGAATTGAGTTCCGGTCGGTGCCAGTTCGGCGATCCAGACCAGAACCTGACGCAACCCCGGCGGGGCGTCGACGCCGATGTCGTTGACGCCGACCCGCAGAACGTCGGATCCGAGAACCCTCGTCGACGCCAGCGTCCCGTCGCCCTCGGGTGGTGTCCTGATCTCGACGACGGCCCCTGGCTGCGGCGTTGCGACCCAGACCGCGCTGAGATCGACCGCCTTCGCGAACGATACGAGTACGCCGATCCCGTTCCCCGGATCCCCGAAGGGCGCACGGTATCCATCGGTGGACCAGAAGGTGTTCGGATCGGCGTCGACGGCCAACCCGGCGTCGTCAGCGTTGTCGGGGGCACGAACAGCCGACCACACCTGCGCGCCGTCGGGCAGAATCGGACCACTCGGTGGTGCTACGGGGACCGCCGGCGCCGCGGGTGTCGGGACGGCGACGACATTCTTCACGTCTCCGTAATCGCCGCCGAAGAGTGTGGTGGACACGAACCACCCGCCGAAACCCAACACTGCGACTAGGGTGGCCGCACCGCCCACGAACGCCGCCGTCCTCCGCGGTGCGGGGGCTGGAGTTCCGATGTCGGTGGTCGGGTCGAACGCGTTGGCAACTCCCGGTTCACCCACGGACGCGACGAACGGCGTCGTGGACGCAGGATCGAGCACTCTGACGATGCCCGGCTCGGATCGGGCGAATTCGCGGAATCGGCGCATCGCGTCCGCCGAGGTGTCCCGCGCGCGGATCGTGTCGCTGTGGACCAGGGTGAGAACGACGTCACGACCGGTTACGACATCTCGCGCATCCCATCGATGTGCCCACCCGACCGACGGAAGTCGCGTCAGGAGTCGGAACCTACCCGCGACGACAGATCCTGGTACCGATGCAGTGTCCACCCTGCGCCTCCAGCCGTGGCATTTCGCCAACGAACGAAGTGTGCGCTGCTCGAAGGGAGTGACGCCTCGCCTTCGGAGGATGAAATCAAGTCGGAACCGGAGAGTCCCACACCAGGTGAACCGTCGTGCCGTCGTCGTCGGACGTCACCGAGGTGGCGTCGGCCAGCGCGTGCATCAACGGCACGCCTCGGCCGCGGGTTGAGTCGGGCTCGTGAACCGCCCAGGCGCCCCGGTCCCGGATCGTGACTTCGATTCGACCGGTAGCCGGTGTGCACTGCGCATGCAGGTCGAGAGTTCCAGTCGCCTGGCCCGACGAATACGCGTGTTCGACGGCGTTGGCCATGGCTTCGTACGTCGCCAGCACGACATCGTATACGCGGTCCGGCGCTACCTGCAGACTCGTCAACCACTCGCTCAGTGCAACCCTGAGTGCAGAGGCGCGCTCTGCGACGGCGGATTCACCGTCGAAATTCAGGTGCATGACGTCCTCGTGAGCTGGTGCGGTCGGCAATCGGGTAGCAGCAGCCACGGCGTCTTCTCCACCGAATGCAATTGCCATCATGACCCCGTCATACCCGTTGAATCAGGATTTATCCGTCTGCACAGCAACGAGTGCTTCGTCCACAGTGGCGAAGATCCCGAAAACCTCGTCCAAACCGACCAAAGTCAGAGGACGACCAGTCGACGGCCCGTCCGCGACCACTGCGAAGCCTGCCGTCGCGCCGAGCTTGTTGTGCGTCGACGCCAGAAGCGACATTCCCGCCGAGGCCAGGAAACTGACCGACGAAAGGTCGATCACTACGGCCTTCGGGCCTCGTTCGAGGATCAACTCGACCGACTCGGAGAGCTGCGGCGCCGTTGCCAGGTCGAGTTCACCGGATACGGTCACGATCACGACATCGTCGTGCCACTGCACTGCCACGTCGAAATGCTGAGGGCCGGTCCCTGACTCGTCTATCGTCACCTGGCAAACATACCCTCTGCCGATGTGTGATCTGCCGCCGCAGAGCGTGCCCGCATTCGCCGGCACGGATAGGGTCGTTTCCCGTGATGCCTTCCCGTCTTGTCGACAGTGCGGCGGTGGCGGTGGGCGGCGCAGTCGGTGCGGTTGTGCGCTACGAGATCTGGCACTGGCGAGACTCACCGAAGTGGCTGCTCGTCAACACCTTCGGGATCAATGTTGTCGGCTGCCTGCTGCTGGGCGGTGCCCTCGGGTACCTGTCCGGCTCCCGCGCGCCGATCCCCCGGGCCGGCGTCACGGGCCTCGCCTGCGGCTTCACCACCTTCAGCTTCTACGCACTGCAGGGGGTCACCCATGACGGCGCGTGGAATTCGGTCGTGTACATCGTCGTGACGCCCGTGGTCGCAGTCGCGGCACTGGCAGCGGGGGCTCTCGTCACGCGGCCGGTGAGTCGGATTTCATGACTGTTCTGATACTGATCGCGCTCGGAGGCGCAGCGGGCGCTCTCGTCCATCACCATCTCACCCGAGCCGACCCGAAACGCGTCCTCGTGTTGACCGTCGTCACCTGCGCGGTTCTCGGCTTCGTCACCGCCGCGGCACCTCCGCAGTGGCTCGCAGCCGTCGTGTCCTTCGGATTTCTTGCCGCTCTCGCGCCGATGAGTTCGATCGCGCTGGTCACCGTGCTCGAGTTCCGAGCGCGCAGGTACCGCAGCGGAGCACTGTTCCTGGTTGCGAGCATCGTCGGCGGCATCGCGTGCGCCATGTTCGGGTTCTTGCTCTACAGCTCAGGGATGACGCTCTACCGCAAGTTCTGACAGTCACCCTGCACTGCAGCTTTGGCGAACCCGGCGAGCTGGTAGAGGTACGTGTACTCCCAGTGGACGAGCGAGAAGTTGTACGTTCTCGGCACCGCGACCATCGTGACGTCCCCACCGAAACACTGGCCGAAAATGTACTGAGCTCGGGGCAGGTGATACCGCCAACTGATGACGATCACGTGATCCCATCCACGCTCCTGCGCGAGCTTTTCGGTGAAGATCGCCTCACCGCGCGTCGTACTCGGTACCGGGTCCTCGCACAACACGGTGTAGGTGTCGGTCTGTTTACCGCAGTACTTCTTCATCGTGGAATCGGCTTGCCCGTACGGATCCGACAGCACAACCGTGTCGGCGACGCCTTGTTCGGCCAACGAGATGCCGTACGCCTCCCGGCCATCGTGTTCACCACCGAGCACGATGATCGCGTCGGCGCGGCTGATCGGATCGTCGTTCGCTCTCGTGAACGTCAAATACCCGCCAACCCCCACCACGGACACAACCAGAACCGGCAGCACGAGGGCCAACACGATCAGGACGTTCCGACGGATCACCCGTCAAGCGTAGGTCCGTAGGTGCCACCGGTGACGTGCTCGGCGACGAACGTCACGCTCGTCCGTTTCGGGTGAATTCACAGTGTTCGACGCGCGCCGAGTTTCCGATCGTCGGAAGGTACTCCCATGAATCGATGGCTCACTGCCTGCGCAGCTATGGCGTTGCTGACCCTGTCGGCATGCGGAAGCGACGAGAGCAGCACTACGACCACAACGTCCACTACCACCAGCTCCACGACGACTTCGTCCTCGGCCGCACCCACCACGACGACGACGACGGTGCCCGCTCCGGCCCCCGCACCCGCTCCGGCGCCCGGCCAGCAGGGCGCGGATGGATCGACCGGCAACAACCTCAGTCCCGTGTATTGCGCCAACAATCAGGATCCTGGCTGCCCAGCTGGGAGTTACAACCCTGACCCCAATGCCATTCCCAACCCGAACGGCGACGGCTCACTCGTTCCGTGCGAGGGAACGATCTGTACCAATCCGAACAGTGGCGCTGGTACCGATCCTTCGGAGAACGGCGGAACCGATATGGAGAACCCGAACGGCGACGGCACCGACGTCCCCTGTGAAGGAACGATCTGCACCAACCCGAACAACGGCGGCGGGTAGCTCGTTACAACATGGGTGTGCCACCGCAACGGTTGGACAGTTGCGGTGGCACATCCATGAGGGGCTCTACTGGCTCGGCTGCGGGAGCTCGCAGTCCTTCACCTCGGGGTTGACGCCTGCGTAGTTCAGCGGGCCTGCAACCACCGTCAAGGCGATCGTGCCGACGCCGGCACAGTTCTCGGGTGCACTGTCGAAGTACCCGCGCTGGAAGACGGCGACACCGCCGATGATCAGCCAAACCAGAACGATCAAAGTGACGAAACGCATGACATATCCCCTACCCGTAGCCGTGTCTCGGTTACCGCGAACCGGATCAATACCCCATTCGCGGCAGCCGAAACGTCTTCGGGGAGCGAACCCAGCACCCCTTTTACGGACCTAGCACCCCTGCTCTGATCAGAACGGGGGTGCTGGGTCGGTAAAAGGGGTGTCAGCTTCAGTCCGGCTACGCCCCCACACGAACCTGGCGCTGCGCGGGCGACAGGCTCGCGTCGGCGAGTCCGAGATGATCGCGCAGCGTCGTTCCCGTGTACTCGGTGCGGAACAGCCCGCGGCGCTGCAGTTCCGGCACGACGAAATCGACGAAGTCGATGAACGTTCCCGGCGCTTGGGCGGCGGACAGGATGTAACCGTCGGCCTCTCCGCCGGTGAAACCTTCCTCGATCTGGTCGGCGATCTGCGATGCCGTTCCCACGAACTGCGGCAGCAATACACCCTGCGCATAGAGCTTGCCCACGTCGCGCAAGCTCAGGGAGTCCTTGTCGCTGAGGCGTCGGGCAAGGTCGAAGAGCCCTTGACTGCCGGGCACGGTGACCTCGGTGACGGGTGCGTCGAGGTCGTACTGCGAGAAGTCGTGATCGGTGTGCACGGAGAGGGTGATAAGGCCCGAGATCGGGTCGGCGAGCTCGTTGTGGAAGGCCTGCTTCTCGCGCGCGATCGCCTCGGTCTCCCCGACGAACGGTACGAAGGAAGGGAAGATCTTGATGTCCTCCGGATTCCGACCGAAGTTCGACGCCCGCGACTTGACGTCGTCGTAGTAGGCCTTGCGCCCCTCCTTCGTCGGGTCGATCTCGAAGATGGCGTCGGCCCATCGAGCCGCGAAATCACGACCGGTCGACGACGAGCCTGCCTGGAAGATCACCGGCCGACTCTGCGGTGAGCGGGGAACCGTCAACGGGCCGCGGGTCTTGAAGTACTGGCCGTCGTGGTCGACGGTGTGGACCTTGTCAGGATCGGCGAACACACCGGATTCCTTGTTCTGCACGAGAGCGTCGCGTTCCCAGCTCCCCCACAACTTGTAGGCGACCTCGAGGAACTCGTGGGCTCGGGCGTAGCGCTCGTCGTGGCCGAGGTGATCGTCGATGCCGAAGTTCTGCGCCTCGGCTTGGTTGAGCGAGGTCACCACGTTCCAGCCTGCCCGGCCTCGGCTGAGGTGGTCGAGTGTGGCGAAGATTCGTGCAACCTCGTACGGGTGGAAATACGTCGTCGACTTGGTGATCGCGAGACCGATCTTCTCGGTGACGCTCGCCAGACCCGCTGCGACGAGGGAGGGATCGAGCGTCGCCGACGCCTGAGTGCCGCTGCTGAGCGGGACGCGAATGTCGTTGCCGTAGCGGACCGGTGTGGCGAGGAGGTCGGCGAAGAACAGAAAGTCGAACTTGCCGCGCTCGAGGGTCTGGGCGACGCGTTCGTAGTAGTCGGGTCCGAGGTAGTCGGTCTCCGAGGCGGGATGACGCCACGCCGCGTGTGAGTGAGTGACGTGGGATGCGATGAGAAAGCCTGCGAGGTGCAGTTCACGAGACATGAGGGTTCCTGTTCAGAAGTAGCCGTTGAAGGGCAGTGGCTCGGAGTTCAGCAGTGCGTTACCGATCGCCGACGCCTTGTACGCGGCCGGGTTGTGCAGTGTGATCGTGCGGATGTTGCGCCAGTGGCGGTCGAGATTCTTGGAGCGGGAGGCGGCCGATGCTCCGCCGACTTCGAAGAGCGCGGTCGCTGCCCGAGTGGCGATCTCGTCGATGTGCACTTTGGCCTGCGACGCACGAAGGGATGCCGTGGCGGCGAGTTCGGCGTCGGGTACGGCGTTCGCGAGCGAGGCGAACGCAGCGTCGATCGCGTCGGCGGCGGCCAGGGTGACCGATTCCGAGGCGAACGCCGTGCTGGACAACGTGCCGAGAGCGTTCTGCAGCAACGGGTCTCGCCTCAGGTCCTCCGTCGGCCCGTGGGCGAACCCGCGCGTGCGGTGTGCGATCAGCGCATGGGCGTCGGACACGACATTACGGAGGATGCCACTGACCAGTCCGTGCAAGTACAGCTGCAGGAAGGCGAACTGGTAGGACGGGTCGGGTGCGGCGTCGAGCGGAATACGCGAGACGATGTCGCCCTCGGTCACGGCGACGGATTCGAATCGTGTTGTCCCGGTTCCGGTTCTGCGCTGGCCGATTCCGTCCCAGTCGTCGATGATCGTCACGCCTTCCCGATCGGTCGGAACGATCACCGACGCAACAGCGGCACCGTCCACGTCGGCCCAGATGCTGACGTAGTCCGAGAACAGGGTGCCGGTGCTGTAGAACTTCTCTCCGTCCAGCAGGAAACCGTCACCGTTGGTCGTGAGGTGGGTGCCGTACTTGAAGTTGCCCACAGCCTCGGATCCGCGTTCGCTGCTGGCGTTTCCGAAGATCTTGCCCTGGAGGATCAGCTGGATCCACCGGTCGTTCTCGTAGCCCTGATAGTCGACAGCGGTCGCCTGACGCAGTCGCTCCTCGACGAACCAGTAGTGCGTGCGGAGTATGTGCGCGACGATGGGGTCGGCTTCGGCGAGGTCGATGATCACCCCGAACAGCTGACGCACGGTGAGCCCGCCGCCACCGATGCTTGCGGGTAGGCGAAGCGTGCCGAACCCGGCGCGGCGGAGCGCCTCGATCTGCTCGAATGGGTTGGTGTCGTCCAGATCACGCGCACTGGCGTTCTCCCCGACGGATGCGAGCAACTCTCGATACTCAGGTGAACCCGGTACGACGACCCCGACGGTCTCGACTGTGGATGTCATGCGAATGCCTTTCGATCGGTCACCTACCTACCGATCCAACACTCGATCATCGAGCCCGACCTGTCACCAGTTCTAATCAGCCTGAGCCTGACAGTTGACAGTGACGATCACTTCCCTACGCTGTCGAATGTGCATAGGGCCGAACGAGATCACTGATCGACCTTCGCCTCATCGGTGAGCGTGTCGAGCTGACGTCCCTTCGTTTCGGGTGCCGCGTAGGCCATCCACAGCACCGCGAGAACAACGAACGCCGTGACGATGGCGAAGGTCAACGGCAGGCCGAGTACCGGCCACATCACGGACCCGAACAGCAACGGAGCGAAGCCGGTAGCGACTCGGCTGACCGAGGAGGCATATCCGAAACCCGACGCCCGAAGAGGCGTCGGGTACAGCTCGGAGACGTAGCAGTACAGCACCGGGATGGATACCTGGATGACGAACCCGAACACGGCCAACCAGACGAGCGCGGAGGATCCGACGTCGAGCATCATCGCGAAAATCACCAACGCCGAACCCGCGAGCGGGCCGGATATTCCGATGACCCACTTCCTGCCCACCACCTCGACCAGATACGCCGAGAGCGCGACCCCGAGAATTCCGACGCCCGTCATCAGCGTCGTACCTGCAAATGCAGCGAAGTCGTCGTAACCTTCCCGCCGCAGGATCGAGGGCATCCAACTCAGAGCGGCGTAGTACAGCAGAAGGATCGACACGAAGAGCAGCCATGACGCGGAGGTGATCTTCGGGCTGTAACTCCACACCGACTGCAGTCCGGCGAACACCGAGCGCTGGACCGGGGTTTCGGCGACGATCGAATACTCCTGGGCGTCGACGCCGGTGCGGGCCACCATGTCGTCGATGACCGCACGGGCTTCCTCTTCTCGGCCGACCTTGGCGAGGTAGATCGGAGACTCGGGAATACCGCGTCGTACCCAGAACAGCAGCAACGCAGGCAGAATCATGAAGAGCAACATGATGCGCCAGCGGATGTCGCCGTCGATCGGGACCAGCAGAGTAGCGACGACGCCGCAGATCGTGGCACCGATGGGCCACCAGCCGTCCATGGCGGACAACACTTTTCCGCGGATCCGGCGGGGCGAGAATTCGCTGACGAGCGCGTAGTCCACCGGAATGCAGCCACCGAGTCCGAAGCCCGCGCAGAACCGTAGGAGTACGAAGATCTCGAAGTTCGGCGAGAACGCCCCGAGCACCGAGAACAACGCGAAGATCAGCAGGGTGATCGAGAATGCCCGCTTGCGGCCGAGGCGGTCCGCGATGGTTCCCCAGACCACGGCGCCGAGCGCCATGCCGATGAGGTTGCCGGTCGCGACGAGGCCACGCTCGGTTTGTGAGAGGTCCCAGTACGCCCCGAGCAGGGGTGTCAGGAATCCGTTGAGGGTCACGTCCCAGGCGTCGAACATGAAGCCGAGACCACCGATCACGAAAATACGACCCTGCACCCCCCACTTCCAGGGAAGCTCCTGCACGATCTGCTCACCGGTCTTCACCGATGCATCCTCTCACCTGTGCGGTGTCGACCCGAGGATGTCCCGCGGGTCACGGCAGCAGAGGCTTGAGCACTCGACTCGGCACCCAGTGCGTGACGGTCTCGCATCGGTCCTTGGACATGAGCTGGTAGGTGACGCGCCCGATCCAGTCGCCGTCGACGGTCATGGACCATTCGGTGAGGTCGCCCGGTACGACGGTGCGGACGTCGAAGCCTTCTGCCGTGAACGTTCCGCTGTGGTGCGGGGGCTGCGGATAGAGGATGGACAGGTCGATCAGGACCTTGACCGACGGCGTCAGGACCTTGAACGGTCGACGCCGCGGATCCACGCCGCCACCCGATCCGTTCACTCGCATTGTTCGACCATACGTTCGAATGCCAGCGGACTCAATCCAGCACTGGCGTACACTGTACGGTGACGAAAGGTTGGTCATGATGCATCCACTTCCACCGCTCGACAAACAAGCCGAGCGGTTGATCGAACTCGGCGTCCACACGCTTGCCGGACTCACGGAATCCCAGGTACGCGGCTTCGCCTCGGCCGAAGGCAACGACGGACTCCTGGTCCTGAGCAGCGCACGCCCATCAGAACTAGCGTTGCTGATGTCGTACTCGGGACACTCGGGATTCGTCGTCACCGACATGCCCGACGTCGACGAGTTCTCTCCCATCGAGTCCGCGGTGATTCCCGACGCCTCCGCCTACCTGGTCCACGACCTCACGCGCGGCGACGAGATGGAGAACTGGAGTCCCGACGAAGCCCTGCCCGCCATCGTGGGCGCGGGCCGCACACCGCTCACCGTGCTCGAGGGCATCCATTGGCTAATGCAGGTGCCGGAGGTTCTCGAACGCGGACATTGCTTCATGACGATCGGATCCAGGCTCCGCAAACCCACCGGCACACTCGACACGAGAACACCGGCGATCTGGATCAGCAACGGCACCGGCCGCGACGGCAAGGACAACCGAAACGCCCCCAAGGTCGGGTGGTGCTGGGCGGGTAACAGGCACACCTGGCTGGGCTTTGCGTCTGCGGCCGGACGTTGTGCGGCATCTGCGGCTTCGCCGCCCGTGCGTGCGTAGTTACGTCCCGCGGTAACTACGCACTCACGAGTAGATTCACAATTCGTGAGAATTATCGCCGCGGCATTCCTGGTGACCGCCGGGCTGGCAGCGTGCTCGGCCGAGGCCGAGGGGCCTGCTCTCCCGCCTGCGGAGGGTTCGTTCGACTACCAACTCGGAGGTTCTTACGACGGCGAATTTCGCACGGTCGCACGCGATTCGATGGACGAGCCTCTACCGGGCGCATACTCGATCTGCTACGTGAACGGGTTTCAGACCCAACCGGGTAGCGAGTGGGACGAGGCATTGCTGCTGCGCGACTCCGACGGCGGCCTCGTCGTCGACCCCGCGTGGCCCGACGAACACATTCTCGATACACGCTCTGCCGACAATCGTCGGGCGATCGTGGACGTGATCGGACAGTCGATAGATCTTTGTGCCACCAAGGGTTTCGACGCCGTCGAGATCGACAACCTCGACGCTTGGACTCGGTTCCCGGAGCTCGACGAGGATTCGACGCTGCAGGTGGCCTCGGCGTATGCCGATCGCGCACACGATGCGGGGATGGCCATTGCCCAGAAGAACGCACCCGACGGCGCTGAAAAGATCCGAAGCACAGTAGGATTCGACTTCGCAGTCACCGAGGAATGCGCGGCATTCGACGAGTGCGCCGCCTACACGGACGTCTACGGGTCGGCAGTACTGGACATCGAGTACACCGACGAACTCGCCGAGTCGTTCGAGAATCTGTGCGCACGTCACGACAGACCGAGTACGACGATCCTGCGCGACCGAGACCTCACGACACCCGAGGATGGGGACTACACATACGAGCAGTGCTGACCTGGCGGGACTGGTGACGTTTCCCAACGTTCCGGTACGCAACTCGACAACGCCGCACGAAACTGTGACTGTGGAGGGCGTCCCGCTCGCCCGAGGTTTGGAGAAGTACCCGCATGAAGTCCCCGCGTCGCTCGATCGTCGTTCTCGCTGCCGCCCTCACAGTGGGGCTCGCAGGATGCGGGTCGGACGACGGTTCGGAGGCAAGCGCCGACGAGGGAACCGGCGGTGGCGATCTCTGCGCCCAGCTGGAGGACATCTCGAAGTTCGAGATGGAGTCGCAGTCGTCCGCGGCGATCGACCCAGCCGACTGGCCTGGCATGCAGTCGGTCCTGAAGACCTACGGTGACGGATTGTCGGAACATTACGATCCCGCCATCGAGTCTGCCGACGCCGACATCTCGGCCGATCTCACCACCGTTCGCGACGCAAGCGCACAGGTCACCGGGCTGGTCACCGAATCCGCCACGTTCGAGGAGTACCAGCAGAAGACCGAGGCCACGATCGACGTCGAAGCCTTCACCGCTGCCCGTGACGCAAGCGCCCGGATCGACACGTACGCGCAGGCCAACTGCGAGTTCGCCAAGCAGGCGCAGCAGCAGGGCCAGGACCCGCAGCAGCAGGAAATCCCGCAGCAGGATCCGGCGGCTCAGGATCCCGCAGCCCAGGATCCGCAGCAGCAGCAGCCGGCCGGGTGATTTGGGCTCGCGGGTGACCGAATGACTCATTCGGTCACCCGCGGCCCCGCACGCGCGCGTTCCAGCCCACGCACCGGTTGCAACACACGCGCCCGCTGCAACCCGCGCGCCCGCCGCAACCCGCGCGCCCAGCACCCCACCGGAGCGAACGACTCATTCGGTCACCCGCGAAACACTAAATGCTCCAGCCGGATTTAACAGAACGGCGGCACCTCACAGGGTCGTCACCCGCCGCCACGAACAGTGCCGTCAGCATCGGAATTCCGTAGCCTAGGACTGCGTCGGGGAGCGGTCCGGTGGCGACGAGGGACACCAACCCATGCCCGACGATCCACGTCTGCGTCGCCAGATCGAGCGGGTCGACATCCGAACGAATTCGGCCCTGATCGCGGGCACGGCTTGCCGCGCCGACGAGGTGCTGCAACCCCGCGTCCGCCGCGACCGGATCTTCGAGATCGAAGGTTGCGTCGAACATGACCCGGTACAGGTCCGGACTCTCGAGCCCATTGAGCAGGTACGCAGAGCCGAGTGCTGAGAGGTCACGTATCGGGTCGGAGGTCTCCTCGACGAGCGCAAGCCTGGCAGAAAGTCTCGTGAACCCCTCCTGCCGCAGCGCTTTCCACAATCCCTCGAGCCCATCGAAGTAGGTGTAGACCGCCATCGTCGATACCGAGGTGCCCTTGACCAGAGCGCGCAACGTCACAGGCTCCCTGTCTGCCAACATTTGCGCAGCCCGTTCGATCAGTATCGAACGAATTCGAGGATCTTTGCTTCGTACCATGGCACAACAATACATAACGCTGTTATAGTTTGGCGTATGCCGCGGTAAGCGGCCTCTCCGAACGAAAGATGCCGTTCCAATGACAATCACCCTGCACAACCCCGATGGACTGCCCAAGCCCGATGTATACCGCCAGGTTTCCGTAGCCCAGGGTTCACGTTTGGTCTTTCTCGCCGGACAGGTCGCACGCGACGCGGACGGAAACAAGGTCGGCGAAGGCGACTTCGCGGCCCAGGTCGAGCAGGCGTACCTCAACGTAGCCACTGCCCTCGCTGCCGTCGGAGGATCGTTCGACGACGTCGCCAAATTGACTGTCTACGTGGTCGATTGGAACGAAGAGAAGATGCCGCTCCTCGGCGAAGGTGTCGCGCGCGCGGCCGAACGTCTCGGGGTCGACCCAGTCAAACCGATCACCCTCATCGGCGTGGTGGCACTCGGGGAGCCGGACATTCTCGTCGAAGTCGAGGCAACAGCCGTACTCGACTGATCGGCGTCTCGGAACGTCACTCGCAACGCCACGATCGAGCTGATGGAAGAGCGCAGTGGGCGGAGTGCTGTACGTCGGACGAACCACGGCTCACGCGCCGGACAGTTCCTCGACGAACGTGATCTTATTGCCCGCTGGATCTTTCACACCGAGTGTCTTGACGATGCCCGGGTACTCCACGATCTCACCCGCCTCGATCTTCGCCGCCGCCAGCAGTTCCGCATGCTGAACGAGATCTCCGACACCGATGACGACCGCCGTTCCGCCAGCTGGGGAGTCGACACAGACTTGGATCCACGCGTTTTCGGCGATCCGCCACTCAGCAGTGTCGTCCATCGGTTCGACGTCGGCAGGTCGACCGAACAGGGTTGTGTACCACGCCGTGGCTTCGTCGAAGTTCTCCACTGGAAGTACCGCTACCACGCTGTCCAGTTTCATCGCCGACCCCTCGTCCGATACCCGAAATTCGGACATTACCGCCTCAGCCCATCTGGTACGTCCCAATTCCGGTAGCGATCAACCGTTCGGAGCCGGTGGCAACGATGTCGACCGAGCACGTACTGAGCCGCCGACCCGCCCTCACTCGCGTGCCGACGATGTCGATGCTCTCGGCCTGTGCGGGTTCGACGAACTCCACCGCCATCGAAATCGTCACTCCGCGTAGCTTGTCCGGCACCCGTTCTCCGGACCAGGCTGCCGCCATGATCCCGATGTCGATGCAGCTGACCAGGGCGCCCCCGTGGACCATTTCGCCCACCGTCACCAGATCTGCCTTGAACGGCATCCGCAGTCTCGCCGAACCCTCCGATATTTCGACGAGCTCGATACCCATGTGCCGGACGAACGGCGAGCTCGGAAGGAACATCGTCATCGCTTCGCTGCCGGTGTTCGGTGCAGTCACGAGAACCCCTATCGGTCGTTGATTCTGTTATCGGAATTAGACTACGATATCTCCATGCCGATGAACACCCCCACCGATCGACGCAAACGCAAGACACACAACGCGGTTCTGGACGCAGCCGAGCGACTCTTCCTACGCGATGGCTACCGCGGCACCACGATCGACATGCTGGCGAAGGAGGCAGACGTTGCCGTCAGCTCGATCTACGCCAACTTCGCCGCAGGCAAAGCCGATGTCTACGCAGCTCTCGCCTGGCGGACCGCTTCGCTCCATCGAGAGGACATGCCCACTTCCGGTGCGATCGTCGACTCGCTGGACCGGTACGTCGCATTTCACCGCGACCACCCCCTCGCATTGCGGCTGCTCGGTCTTCATGATGTGGAGGCGTCGGAGTCCGACTCGATCGTCGAAGCGAAGGCCGCGATCGACAGCGTGCTGGGCGAGATCATCGACTCCATGATGTCCAGGGTCGCGGAAGTCGGCTGCGACACGGACCCACGGGCGCTCGTGCTGCACGCCTGGACCGCGATCAACGGTGCCGTGTCGCTGTACCAACGCAGAATGATCGACGCCGCAACGTTCGACACGATGCTGAAGATTTCCAGAGGCGATCTCGTCGGCCACCTGCGAGGTGATCACGATGCGGATCGGTGAACTCCATCGACGGCAACAACTCGGAGTTGTCGGCGCAGCGTTGGCGGGTCAAATCCGCTCCGCGCCAGCACTGTTCCGACAGCCCGCACATACCGCAAATCCCGCCGGCCGACCCACGCCCCCGGACTCGAGACTGTGCCGCGACGCCTTGGCCGAGGCGCACACTCTTCTGAGCTCGACAATCCTCGCTCACAGCCTTCGCTGCTGGGAGTTCGGAGTAGCTCTCGCAGAGCTCGACGGGCTACTGTTCGACCCCGAAAGTCTGTACGTCGCATGCCTGTTACATGACGCAGCCCTCGGGGCCGACCACGATCCACACATCGGATGCTTCGCCGCGCTCGGCGCTGTGCGCGCACGCGAGTTCGTCCTCCGGCACGACGGGCCCCCACCGATGGGCGACCGAATCCACGACGCCGTCGCACGACACATGGATGTCGCCACTCCGGTCGACGCGGGGACCGAGGCTGCCCTGCTTCACGACGCCGCACATCTCGACGTCGTCGGCGCCCGTTCTCACGAGCTGAGCCGGGAGGTTCTGACGCGAGTTCACACGGACCTGCCACGGGTCGGGTTCGCTTCCGACTTCTCCCGCGCTATGCGTATCGAATCACGCCTGCGCCCCAGGTCCATCGCCGCGACGATGTGGCGTGCCGGAATGCCCGCCGCGATTGCACTAAACCCGCTCGAGCGGCGTGCGCAAGGTACCGACCCTGTTCGGCGATAGCGACTGCTAGTCGACCAAACCTTCGCTCTGGAGCCATTCGTAGGCGACGTCGGAGGGGTCCTCACCCTCGATGTCGACCTTGCCGTTGAGTTCCTGCATCAGATCGTCAGTCAACCGCTCGGAGATGGTAGCGATCAGCGGCGCGATCTCAGGGTGCGCTTCCAGGACCGAGGCGCGAATGACGGCGGTGCCGCTGTACGGCAGGAAGTACTTCAGATCATCGTCGAGCACGGTGAGATCGAGGTTCTTGATACGTCCGTCGGTGGTGTACACCATGCCGAAGTTGCATGGTGAACTCTGTGCGGTCGAGGTGTACACGACGCCTGCGTCCATACGAGTCACCTGGTCACCCGGCACACCGTTCGGTCCGTTCAGCGGAATACCGTACTTCTCCAGCATCGGCCCGAATCCATCGGCACGAGAGAAGAACTCGTCGTCGACGCAGAAGGTGCGATCACCCTCCGGAAGAGCGGCGACGTCCGAGAGAGTCTTGACCCCGAGTCGCTCGGCTGTTCCCGACGCCGCCGCGAAGGCATAGGTGTCGTTGAAGTTGGCCGGTGGCAACCATTCGAGATCGTTGGTGCTGAGCTCGAGGTCGTGCACTTTCTGCCACAGCTCGTCGGGATCGGCGATCGTCTCGGTCTCGCCGTGGTAGTTGACCCAGCCCGTGCCGGTGTATTCCCACAGAATGTCGGCATCACCGTTGAGCTGCGCCTGCCGCGACGACGCAGAACCGGGCGCACCCGTCAGGTCGCTGACGTCGGCGCCCGCGGCAGCGAGGTAGGTAGCGGTGATCTTGCCGAGTAGAACACCCTCGGTGAAGCTCTTGGACGTCACGACGAGCGACGTTCCCTCTAGAGGCTTTTCGCCGTCGGGCAGGTTCGTCGCCTGAAAAGTGCCGGACGAGCTGACCAGACCGCAACCGGTAGCCAGGGCGGCGACGAGCGCTACGAATCCGAGCCGGCGGATCATGCCACTCCTCGTGGGGTTGCGAACAATTCGACGAGGCGTCCCAGCCAGTCGATCGTCAGAGCCAGAAGCGCCACCAGGATCGCGCCGGAGATGAGAAGTTTCGGCAGGAACAGCGTCACACCGGTGGTGATGAGCGTGCCCAGGCTGGTGGCGCCGATGAAGGTACTCAGTGTCGCGGTTCCGACGAGGATGACCAACGCCGTCCGAACACCGTTGAGAATCACCGGGACTGCGAGCGGAAGTTCCACTTGCACCAAGGTCCGCAGGCCGGAGAATCCGATACCGCGTGCCGCTTCGATGGTTCGCTTGTCCACCTGGTCGATACCTATGATCGTGTTCTGCAGAATCGGCAGGATGGCATAGACGACCAATCCGACCACCGCAGTGCGGAATCCGGTGCCCAGCCACATGGTCAGCAAGACGATCAGGCCGACGGCGGGCGCGGCTTGCCCGATGTTCGCAAAGTTGATCACCACACCTTTGAACGGCCTGGCTTTCTGCCGCGTCAGCAGGATTCCGAGCGGGATCGCAATGACGACGACGAAGACGGTAGCCGTGAGCGTCAACGTGATGTGGTCGAGGATGGTCGTCTGCAGCGTGCTCCAGCCGAGCGACGCTTCCTCCGTCGGCGTCAACGTCGTCGAGCGATACCAGAGGAAGTATCCGACACCGAAGATCACGATGAGCAACGGCTCGAAATAGACGTCGATCGGTGTGCGGCGCAGTCGATTCATGTGGCCGAGCCCTCCGCGTGCGCGGTGTAGGACACGTGTCCATCGCCTGCGCGGGCCTCGCCCAGCTGGCTGCGGACGACGGACATGACAGTCTTGATGGTGAGCGACCCGGTGACCACTCCACGGCCGTCGGTCACGACCACGCCACCCTGGCTGGCGGCCAACATGATGTCGAGTGCGTCGTTGAGCGTCGACGACGGTGCGACGACGGGAAGCCGTGGGTCGATGTAGTCCGTCACACGGTCCTTCGTCGCGACCTCGTCGAGGGAAGGCCACGATCGGGGTTTTCCGTGCTCGTCGACGACGACGATCCACGTCACGCCTGCGGCTTTCGCTCGGGCGATGACTTCCTGCGACGAATCGCCGACACGAGCCGTGACGACGGATTCGTGCTCGACGTCCTTGACCCGGGAGAGGGTGAGGTGGGCGAGTGTTGCGCCGGAACCGATGAATTCCTCGACGAACGGAGTCGCCGGTTTCGCGAGAATTTC
This sequence comes from Rhodococcus sp. P1Y, assembly GCF_003641205.1. Classification (NCBI taxonomy): domain Bacteria; kingdom Bacillati; phylum Actinomycetota; class Actinomycetes; order Mycobacteriales; family Nocardiaceae; genus Rhodococcus; species Rhodococcus sp. P1Y. The sequence goes on along the minus strand of NZ_CP032762.1, from coordinate 1,505,035 downwards.
CTCGGGTGTGGCGTACTGCTCGATCTTGCCGCCCTCGGACAGGATGAGCACCTTGTCGCCGAGCTTGGTGGCCTCTTCGAAATCGTGCGTGACGATGACGATGGTCTTGGCGACCTCGTGCTGGATGGCGATGAGACTGTCCTGCAGTCGTACTCGCGTGATCGGGTCGACGGCGCTGAACGGCTCGTCCATGAGCAGAACGGGCGGGTCGGCGGCGAGCGCACGAGCCACTCCGACGCGTTGCTGCTGGCCGCCGGACATGTCCTTGGGCAAGCGGTCGCGGAAGGTGTCCGCGTCGAGTCCGACGAGGTCGAGTAGGTATTCGGTGCGCTCGGCGATGCGTTCCTTGTCCCACCCGAGGACGCGCGGGATTGCGCCGATGTTCTTGGCGACGGACCAGTGCGGAAATAGTCCGCCTGCCTGGATCACGTAGCCGATCGACTGTCGCAACTTGTCCGGGTCTTCGCCGGTGACGTCGCGGTCACCGATGAAGAGCCTGCCCTCGGTCGGTTCGATCAGGCGGTTGATCATCTTGAGCGTCGTCGTCTTACCGCAGCCGGAAGGTCCGACGAACGCGACGATGTGGCCGGCCTCGATCTCGAGGTCGATCTTCTGGACCGCAGGCTTTGCCTGCCCCTTGTATTGCTTGACGACGCCGTCGAGCCGAATCGATGCACCGCTGACGGTGCGTTCGGTGTCGGTCATGACAATCCCTTCGATATGGTGAGGCGCCCGAGCAGGACGAGCAATGCGTCGAACACCAGCGCGATGACGACGATGAGAACGGTTCCGGTCACTGCCATTTCGACGGAATTGGTCCCGCCGAGACGCGAGAGTCCATTGAAGATCAAGGAGCCGAGACCTGGTCCGAGGACGTAGGCGACGATGGCTGCGACTCCCACCACCATTTGCGTCGATACGCGGATGCCGGTGAGGATGACCGGCCACGCCATCGGCAGTGACACCGACAGCAGAATTCGTCTGCGGGACAGGCCGATTCCCTTGGCCGACTCGATCACCGATTCGGGTACCGAGCGGAGTCCGACGATGGCGTTCCCGATCACCGGCATGGCCGCGAAGAACGCGAGCATGATGAACGACGGAACCACACCGAGCCCGAACGGGACGATGAGGAGGGCGAGGAGCGCCAGGGATGGGATGGTCAATGCCACACGACTGGTGGTCAGTGTCAGCGACGAAAACAACGGAAGGCGATGTACCGCGACCGCGACGAGTACGGCGACCAGAGTTCCGACCAGTACCGTCTGAAATGCAAGTGACGCATGCTGATACGTCAGGAACGAGAGAAACTCCCCCCCCGCCCCTGAAGGTAATTCCACAGGTCCACGAATTCTCCCTTTGTGCGGCCGCGTACTCCACCGAAGACAGTGCTGCCGGCTTCCAATTCGGGGACGTTACCGGTATTTCCCCGGGAGTTCAGGGTTTTAGGAGATCGATGAGCCTGCGTGACCCACAGCAATACATCGGGCTTGGAGTACGCTCACCTGCGGCTATTCCAGCTCGAATCAGGTTCGTCGCGGGCGCACCACCATTAAAAATCAGCTCGAGCAAAATTCTTACAAAGCCGCAACGATGTCCTGCTCGAGAAGGTGATGGTTGATTGCAATGGCGGCCCGGGATCCGGCGCCTGCTGCATCGACGATCTGGGCAGGCGAGCTCGACACGTTCCCCGCAGCCCACACCCCGGCGACGCTGGTTCCGCCGACGGCATCGGTGACGATCCAGCCCGACTCGTCCGTCGACGCGCCTACCTCGATCAGCAACTGATTCTGCGGGACGAACTGCGGCCCGACGAACAATGCCGCCCGCTGCACGGTTCGGCCGTCGTCGAGCACGACCGTCAACCCATCCCCCTCGCTGTCGTCGACACGCTGGACGCTGCCCTCAGCGATGTAGACGCCCCGGGCGAGGAGTCGACGCCGTTCTTGCGGATCGAGCCGAATGCCGTTCGGGAAGAAGACGACATTCTCCGACCACTGCCGAACCAGTGACGCTTGATGGATGCTGTACGGCCGATTGTCACCGCCGAGCACGCCGATGGGCTGGTCCCGTACCTCGTGACCGTGACAGTAGGGACAGTGGAGAACGCTGCGGCCCCATAGCTCCGCCGCACCTGGCACCGCTGGGAGCTCGTCTCGAAGTCCGGTTGCGACCAACACGCTGCGCGCCGACACGGCAATTCCGTCGTCGCATCGAACCGTAAAGGCCACATCCGACGGGTCGACCGAGATCGACTGCACGCGTCCCCGCTCGATCTTTGCGCCGTAGCCGAGAACTTCACGACGCCCGATCTCGAGAAACTCCGAGGTCCCCATCCCGTCTCGGGTGAGGAATCCGTGCAGATGAGTCGCGTTCGCGTTGCGAGGACTCCGCGAATCGATCACCAGAACCGTTCGCCGGGCGCGAGACAGCACGAGCGCCGCGCTCAGTCCTGCGGCACCCCCGCCGACGATCACCACGTCGCATTCCGTCATTGAGCCTCCCCCATGTTCGACTAATGTGACCGTAGCAAATTGTTAACTGGTTAACAAAGGGACGACCGATGACATCGAACTTGAGAACGACGACGATCGAGGCATGGCGCGCCGACAATCCAGGTCTCGATACGTCGGCGATGACACTCGTCGCACTGGTCAAGGAGGTCAGCGAGGCCCTGCGTCGGGTTGTCGACGACGTCTACGAGGAATCACCCCTCTCACCCGCAGATATGGAACTCCTCGTCCCACTCCGGTACGACACTGCGGGCACGACGGCGATCCGGCTGGCCGAGCGTCTCGGAATGTCGCGTGCCGGCGTGAGCAAGACGCTGTCGCGCCTCGAATCCCGCAAAATTATCTACCGTGAGGAAAACCTGCAGGACAAACGATCCGCGCTGGTGCGCCTCACTACTTACGGCGAAACCGTCGTCGACGATTTATTTCCGCGTGAGTTACGCGCTCACGCAGCGATTCTCGCGCGTCTCGGCGAGGACAGGGACCGCGTCACGACGGCTCTCGAGCTCTTGGCTCGGGCATTCCGCTGACTTCAGGCGGTCCACGGGCATTTCGCAACGTCCCGACGAGCCAAAGCGACTGCACGACGGGTTTTTTCGGTCTTAGCCGCCCCTGCGTCGGTATCGATTGACACACCGGGCGATTCGTATACTTCGACGCCATGCGACGGTTCGACAGGGCAGTCTGCAGGACGTCCGTCGGGTACCGTTATCCACACCGAGCGGTTCGGTTCGCCCTGTCGATGAACCTCCGCCTCGAACAACGGACTTCACGACGCAACACTGACACGACGGATTGGGGGGACATGCCGAATCGGCCGAGTGGATCCCAATGGCGTCCTCGTGCAGCGTTTCTGCTGGCCGTAGCCTCGATCAGCCTGCTGACGGCATGCACAGCGGGCACGGATAACGCGGAACCATCGCCGACGCCGACGTCCACCTCAAGCGCAACATCCAGCCCGGCGACGACCACCCCGCCCACGACGGTGGAGACGCCGCCGCTCGTGCCGCCGAGCATCGTCGCGTCCGTGCAGGCACCCTCCACATACGAGGAACCGGCCGCCCCCCAGCAGATTTTCGTCGAGCCTGCGGATCCTCCGACCTTTGCACCCGTACCGCGGCAGGTTCCCGATGAGCCGGCGCCGCCTCCGCCGCCGCCGAGTGCCATCGATTCGCGCGGATTTCCGCTCGGTACGACATGCGGCCCGGTGTCGTGCACTTCGCCCGACGGTTTGACCTTCGTCAATCCGGACGCAGTCCCGAATCTCGAGAGCCAGGGGTTCGATCTCTGCGATCACACCTACTGCCCGCCTCCCGGTTTTCAACTTCCCTCGACGGGCAGTGGCGCAGGCCGGTAACACCGCGTTTCACGATGCCCGATGAGCATCCGCGCTGACACCGAGGGCCCGTTATCGATCTGTTACCAGGTGGATATCTCACCGTGATGGATCTCGAAATGGCGATGTGACCTTCTCCTGACAAAGTTCATGTCAAGCACGAACTTCCGACGCGAAGGGCCGAACCATGATCACCGCGACCAACCCTTTGTCCATCGACTCCTTTGCTCTGCCTCCTGAACTCACGAGCCGGTTCACGATCGAGACCGAGTCCTACTCGGCCGAGTTCGCCATACTTCGCGTCGCCGGCGATCTGGACATCACCGCTCGCGCCGAGCTGGTCGACAGCCTCGACCAGCTCGTGGGGCGCGGCTCCGACGTGCTCGTCGACCTTTCCGGAGTGTCGTTCATGTACTCCGGCGCCGCCAACGCCGTTATCGACGCCGCATCCGCCAGCACCGCCGACGTTCGCATCTTCGCGCCGACGCGTCCGGTCCGGATGATCCTCGACGTTCTCGGAGCAGGGTCGCTCCTGGTCGACAGCGGCTTCGACAGGAGGGCCGCGGTATGACGATGCAGGACCAGTCTCAGTCCGGCTCCACCGTCGGCGACGACGGGAACGACGACACGGCGTCGCAAAACTACTCCACCTCTTCGTTCCTCCAGATGTTCCTCGAAGCTCGTCCTCCGCGCGCCGAGTAGGGTATCGGGCGTGACGACGCCTGCCTGGACGAAGCAGACTGCACGACTTTCCCTTCGCACGGTCGCCGTCGGTGACGAGAAGGAGATGTTGGAGTACTACTCCGATCCCGAGGTGTGCCGCTATCTTCTGCACGGCCCGTGGACGGCGGACGACGCACGCAAGAACGTCGAAATCCGAAGTGGGCGAACCAATCTCGACGACGGTGATCTCAACGCAGTCGTGCTGCTGGACGGGCGAATCATCGGCAATCTGTCGGCTCACTTCGTCAACGAAACCAATCACACCGTCGAGCTGGGGTGGACGTTCTCACCGCGCTTTCACGGTTACGGCTACGCCACCGAAGCGGCCACGGCATTCATAGAGACAGTGTTCGAGTTGCCGCGTGTGCACCGCGCAATCGCGCAGATGGACGCGCGCAACGACTCGTCGGCCAGGCTCGCCGAACGGCTCGGTATGCGCCGGGAGGGCCACTTTCTGCAGGATTGGTGGAACAAGGACGCCTGGTCGGACACTTTTCTGTACGCCCTCCTGCGCGACGAGCGCTGACTCGAGCACCCCGCCGGACCGAACGACTCATTCGGTCACCTACGAGCCCGTACGCGCGCGTTCCAGCCCAAGCACCGGTTGCAACCCGCGCACTCGCTGAAACCCGTGCACCGAGCACCCCGCGGATCGAATGACTCATTCGGTCACCCCGCCCGGAACCAAACGATGTGCCCCACATCACAATCCGCCGACGTTTGCTTTCTCCGTCGAGAACCGACTAACTATCTGCAACTTACAATCACACTCAACGGAGAGGTGTAGCGACATGAGCTTCATCGACAAGGCAAAGAACGCAGCAGAAGACGCACTCGGCAAGGCCAAAGAGGTCGTCGGCGATGTCACCGACAACAAGGACCTCAAGGCAGAGGGCAAGACGGACCAGGGCTCCGCAGGCGTCAAGAAGGTCGGAGAGAACATCAAGGACACCTTCAAGTAGTCCGTCTCTTCACGCTGTTGGGGCCGCTGATCCACGGATCAGCGGCCCCGACGGCCCCCGTACTCGTTCACTCATCGACAAGGACCACCAATGACCGCCACCGATCCCACCACTACTCGCCCGGCACCCCGTCGTAAGGGTGGTGTCTTTTCCAAGTTCGCACTGGTGATTGCGCTCGTGCTCGTAGTTGCACTCGTGATCTTCGTACTCCAGAACACCGTGCACACGCGCATCAACTTCATCGGCTGGAACTTCGATCTGGCTCAGGGCGTCTGGTTGCTCGGTGCCGCGGTCGTCGGATCCATCATCACGCTGGCTGTGAGCGCTGCAGTGCGCGTTCGCCGCGCAGTGCGCTGAGAGAGGATCTCCAATGCTTCCACTTCTGGCCCGCAAGTACCTGTATCGCTACCTCATCGTCGCGATCGGCCTGCCCATCCTCGCCCGACTTCTCGTTCTCGGTGGGCTCACCATCGAAAAGCGTTCGGGCAAGCCAAATATCATTTCGAAGGCATTGAAGAAGGGCGGCGCGTTTGCACAGCGTCGCGCGGACAAGTCCGCTGGAAAGAACAAGAAGAAGTAGCACAGTCCTGATGTATAGTCCGCTATACGTATAGTGTTCTATACATCAGGAGGAGCGCATGACTGTTCGACGCATTCTGGCCGGCGCGGTTGCGCTGGCCACCAGCCTTGTCATCGGTGTACTGGCTTTTCTGCTGTCACCGGTCGCACCCGCGATATCCGGGGTGGTGTTCGCACTGTGCGCCTTGCCCGTCGGAATCGGCCTCGGCTGGGTCGTGTTCGTCGCTCCCGCAACTACCGCGGACATCACCGAGGACGATGTCGAATCTCGTTGGCTGAACTCTGCTTTGAGTGGAACGGCCACCGATCTCGTTGTCGTCATGGGTCTGTCACTCACCGCGGTGTCCATCACCCGAGTCGATCTCTCCCCGACTCTGTTGCTGACCTCACTACTCGTCGTGGCTTTCGGGTCGTGCACACTCCGCTACGCGCTCCAGCGGTACCGAACCCTGTCTGCGTGACGTGAAGAACGACGTACGACGCCGACGCCTCCAATTGGGTTGGTCTCAAGCGGAACTGGCGGATCGCATCGGAGTGACGCGATTGACGGTCATCTCGCTCGAGAAGGAGCGCTACGATCCCAGTCTTCCGGTCGCCTTTCGCCTGGCGACGGCATTCGATTGCGCCATCGAAGATATTTTCATGCCGGACGAGTCCGCCTGACGTGCGGCTCCGCCGCCTGTGAGTGCGTAGTTACCGCCCGACGTAATTACCCGCTCACGGCCGTGGACCTGCTCGGTGAGTGCGTAGTTACCGCCCGACGTAACTACGCACTCACGGGCGGAGTCGCCTCGCCACCGAATCGACCGAACCGATAACCAGCACGATGCCGATCAGACCGAGCACGAGATAGGCCTGCGGCGCCCAGATGTCGAGCACCAGGTACTGCCACAGTGCCCAGCCGATCGCCGTCGCGCCGACCACGCCTGCAACGAGCAGTGAGCCGGACACGTCGACGATCACGGCAGCGGCCACCACGAGCGGAGCGATCCCCAGTGCCACGAGCACGAATGCGCCGGCGTATCGGTAGTCCCAGGTGTGCCATGCGGGCAGCATGTCCACGCTGAGCCCGAGGGTGCCGCCGTTGGGGTCGGAGACCAGCGCGATGCCGTTGAACAGTCCCGACGCACCCAGGATGAGCAACACGGCAGCAGTGACGAACTTCTTCACCGCTTCACCATGCTGCGGACAGCCTTTATTGCAGAGTCCATAGGGTCTCGTCGACCACGTGCGGTCGACGGGCGTATTCGAGCATGCGATCGCGTCGGGCATGGTCTTCGTCCACGACGGAGTCGAGTGCTGCCTGCAATCGGTCCTGATAGACGTTGACGGGACACCCGAAGTGCAAGAAAACCTCCGACGGCGCCGGCCCTCCGTACGGATCCCATCTCTGCGCGAACGCCACAATCTCTGCATCCGAGAACGAGCTGGCCATCGCACCCCCTTCACATGTCGACCCCGAGCCGTCTCTCAAGTTAGACGACCGAATCCAACTTGTCAGTATGATTCTGCGCCCAGGTGCTCCCGGCAGGGGATGTGACGCAGTCGCAGATTGGACGTTCGCGGCCCGGGGTACTTGCGCGATGTTCGCCGTGCCGGTCGACATTCAAGCCGAAACCCAGGAGATCCAGTGCTCAAACGTGACGTGTCCGCGCGCCTCGACGTCGACATCACCGCCCCCACCACCCTCGAATTCCAGATCGCCATCGCGCCGCACCCGGGTACCACCGTGACGGAATCGCTCAGCTTTCTCCTCGACGGCAACCCGATTCAGGCCAAGGAAGTCAGCGGCGCCCACGGCAACCGCATCCATGTGTTCCCGGCGGATGCCGGAAACCTGCAGGTCGCCTACGACGCAACCGTCCTCGGCAACACGACACCTGCGCCCGTCACCGACTACGACATGTCGCTCTACCTCCGCCCCAGCCGCTACGCCGAGGCCGACAAGTTCTACGGCTTCGCGGCCACCGAGTTCGGCGACTACGCGGACTCCGAGGAGCTGCTCGAGCGCATCTCGTCGTGGGTCGGCGCGCGCTTGAACTACGTGCCGGGCAGCAGCGATCCCATCGACGGCGCGACCGACACCCTGCTCGCCGGCGCTGGTGTGTGCCGTGACTACTCGCACCTGGTGGTCGCGATGCTGCGTGCAGTGAACGTGCCGGCTCGCCTCGTCGCGGTCTACGCACCGGGCTGCGATCCGATGGACTTCCACGCCGTCGCCGAGGCTTTCGTCGGGGGAACGTGGCGAGTGGTCGACGCCACCTGCTTGGCTCCGCGTTCGACGCTGGTCCGCATCGCGACCGGCCGCGACGCCGCCGACACCGCGTTCCTCGACAACCACAAGGGTGCGATCACGCTCAACAGCTCGGTCGTCACCGCCGTCGTCGACGGAGAACTACCCACCGACGACATCACCGAGCTCGTCTCCCTCACCTGACCTCCGCCGAGATCGAGGTTGTGCACCGAATTCGCCCGAAAGCAGTGCACAACTTCGATCTCGACGAACCAGGAGCGCAGCGGGTCCGGACGACGAAATCTACCCCCACGTTGTGCGCGTATCGGGTGGTTCAGCGCACAACGCGGGGGTAAATTCGCCTCAGGAGGTCGTCCATGAGCTCACCGATCGATGATTTGTTGCATCACTGCCGCTCGCTCGGGCTCACCGCAGATGTCGGCACCATGTTCCGAAGCCCCGCACTCCGGTGTGAGGGCAAGGTGTTCGCCTTCGTCGGTCACAACGACACGTTGATCGTCAAACTTCCCCACGATCGCATCGCCGAACTCGACGCCGACGGCCTAGGACATCAGGTGACGATGGGCGAGCGCACGATGCGGGAATGGGCCGAGGTGCCCGCCGGTCCGGCACCCGAACTATGGAACGACCTGACCGTCGAGGCCTACCGTTTCGTGAGCTCCCTGGTCAGCTGAGGACGACCGATACCCTTCTTTACTTGTCCATGACTCAGCGAACGAGATTGAGCCGCGTCTCGTTGACGACGACGACACCGTCGCGGACGCCGAGGAGTGCGACCTGCTCGGACCGGCCCCGAGTATTACCGAGCAGACCTTCGATCGACACCGATGCCCGACGCGCACCTGTGGCGGGATCGATCGACACGATGTCGCTCATCCACCCCCTCACCCAGACCTCGCCGTCGTACAGGACGTCCGGGGTATCGAGCAGTGGCTCGGTGTCCTCCGGCCACGCGGGCTCACCGGTGTGCAGGTCGAGCGCTGGGGCGTCACCAGCCAGAACGACGTCGCCGACGATCGCGATGTCGCTCGAGATTCCGTACCGGTCTCCCGACCAGAGCTCACGACCAGACACCGGGTCGAATGCTCTGCCGTTCAACACGATCGGATCTTGTGGATCGGTCGGAGCGTCGATCAACGTTTGTTGCCACGCCTCCGCGTCGACCGTCGCGAGGACCTTGCCTTCTGCATCGACCACGTCAGTGCGATATTCGAACAGGTCACTGCAGTGCCGACCGAGCACCAGATGCACTTGGTCTCCGCGCACGGATTGCGCTCGCACACAGTCGGGTAAACCGAACGTCGACAGAATCTCGCCGGTCTCGGGATCGAACACCGTTGTCGACGACAAGAACTTCGTGACGCCGACGCCTCCGACGAACTCGATCATGTCGCCGTACGTGTCCATCCCGAAATAGGCGTCCTCCATCGTCAGTGACCATCGCGAATCGGGCGCGTCGAGTGTTCCGCGGTGGATTCTCGTCGAAGTACCGTCGACCTCGCCCTCCATCACATAGATGTCGGTGCCGTCGGTGCTGACGCTGTAGATGTTCCATTCGGTGGGATGACGGGCAATCTCGCCATCGGTTGTGTCCACCGTGACGATGTCGCTTCCACTGCGGCACAACAACAGTCCATCGAGGAGAGACGTCGAACAGCTTTCCACGCCGTCAGCGGACGAGGTCCATCGCACGTCACCTGTCGCCGCGTCGAACCCGACCAGCTCGGACTGCTCGAACTCCCTGGTCTCCTGGTTCGTCAGACCGACCTTGGCGACGAGGACGTCACCTGCATCGACGACGCCACCCTTCACGTCACCGAATCGCGCGCCCACCGGATCCTCGAAGGTAGCGAACTCGTTGCCGAGCACATCGCTCGCGGCGAGGGTCCACACCGCACCGGGGGACGTGGGGGTCGGCTGTGCACCGGGCTCCGCCTCCCGTGGCGCCGTGCTCACCAATATCACCGCCGCGCCGACGCTTACCGCAGCCGCCACCGCTGTCACCACCAGGCGTGTGTTCACAGAATGTCCAGCCCGTCGGTCATGGCGATAGTGCGCAGGGTGTCCACACCGAGCGGTTCGTCCGGGTTCTCGGCGTGCGACCGCACTTCCACCTGCGTACCCGATGGATAGGTCACGATGACCGATCGTCGCATTCCCCCGGTTGGACCTCCCTCCGCCGCAGGCGAATACGAGTATTTCGACTCTTCCACCTGCATCACGGCTCCACCGTCGAGCATCTCCGTCTCGAGCGGGCGGCCCGGATAGGCAGGGTCGTACACGCTCGGCACAGTGGGTAGCGCCTGGCCGCCGCGGATCGAGATGGATACGTCCGCGCCCGTGCCCAGCACGTCGGCACGGGTGCACACCACTCCGGTTTCGAAGTCCGCCAGCATCAACGTGCCCAACTTGGGTTCGAACCGCTGGCCGACGTCGACCCCGTCCAGTGCACTGTTCAATGCCGCTGCCGACGCGGCGTCGATCGTCTGATCGCCCGAGAAGTAGCCGAACGAGTTGTCGCATCCACCAACAGGTTCGGGGGTATCAGCTGGCACTGCGGCGGTCACCCTCAGCTCCGGCAGCGCCGCTATGGCTTTCAACTCGTCGACGGTGAGGACGGTGTCTCGTTCACCGGTGTTGGTCGACTGAAATCCCGTGGCATCGGAGGACGTCGCGGAGATCTGCGAACCGTCGGGAGCGTAGGCGACGACAGACCGGAAAGTGGTTCTGTCAGGCCCGAATTCGTACCAGGACTCGTTGGCATCCATGACGGTTCCGTCGGCGGCCCTCGAACGTTCGGTCACCGAACCGGCGACGCACGGAGGAACGACCCCGTCTCCCTGAGACACCGAAACGGCTAGCTGGCCCAGGGAGTCGCCGCGCCCCACTTCACCCGATGCGGATGCAAAGCCCTGCGGCAGCGGCTCTCCCGGCTCTGTCGACGCCATCGGGATCGGTTGGAATGTCAACGATTCTCGGTGGCTGCCGAAGAGCACGTCGACGCCGTCCGGCAGCGCGTCCGCCACAGCCCTCGTCATCATTACCGATCGCGGACCCGAGTACCACGGGTACTGCGGATTGTCGTAGACGTCCTCACTGGTGAACGATGCCGACAATGTCGCGCTCTCCACGGACGGCGGCTCCACGACGTCGCACCCGGGAATGGTCGTCGGGAATGCCACCTCCGGCGTTCGGTAGGTCGTGTCCACCGGCTCGGGCTCCGGCGAAGGCTCGGGCTCGGATTGGGGCGTCGACTCAGCGGCGACGGCGGCCGTGGGTGCGTCCGCCGGCGACACCCTCTCCACGATGGCCGCCACGCACACTCCGATCGCGACGATGGACACGATCGTCAGGGCATCGGCCCATACTCCAGCTCGACGAGGACTTAGTTCGCGCACCGAAACAACATACCGTTACCCCCGGATCACTCCAGCGTCTGTGAATCCGCTGCACAACCTCGAACCCGGCAGGAGAGAGGCGATAGTGGCACGATCGGACGCGTGAACACATTCCAGCGTGCAGCCGCTAGTTTCAACGCTCTCGTGCGGCCGCTGATCAAGGCCCCGGTCATCGGCAAGTACATCGGTGGCGCGATCACCGAGATCACGTACACCGGGCGAAAGTCGGGCGAGGAGTTCAGCATCCCCGTCGGCTACAAGCAACGCGGTGACGAGGTGACCATCGGAGTGGCTTTTCCCGACAAGAAGAGCTGGTGGCGGAACTTCTACCCCGATGGCGGTCCGATCCGAATCGACTTGGGCGGCGCCACTCGCACGGGCCACGCCGTCGCGCACAAGAAGGGCGCAGGCGTATTCGTCAAGATCACCCTCGACCGAACGTAGGTCACGGCAAGTCCCGGATGTCCTCGATTCGGTGATCGAACTCCCAGGCTCGGCAATTTACTCCCACGATGTGCGCTCTGAGGGGCTGTGGGCGCACAACAGGGGGGGTAGATCGGGGCGGATGCCATCTGTGGATCAGCGCCCGTGCTTACAACTGAAATATCCGTTCACAACCGAAATCTTGGTTGTAAACGCGCAACTCCGTTGTGAACGGACCAGGATTGGACACTGCGCGCAGGGGGTACAAACCGGACAGGGCCGTCCTTTCGTCGGTACCGCCGCACATGAGGAGTTCCCCTTGCCCGCTGTCAGACGCTGCCTGCTTCTCGCGTCCGGTTCCATTCTCACCGCGTTGGTCTGTGCAGCTCCGGCGTCGGCGCTTCCAGTACCCGGCGATTTCGCCGACGTGCCGTCTCGGACGTCGCTGTCCTTCGTGCATTCCCCGACGGGTCTGCGTGTGGGTACCGGGAACGAGAACGAAGCTCGGCCGGGTCTGTCGACGGTCAAGCTGTACATGGCGGATTATGCAGTGCGCCACGGTGACGGGTCGCCTGCCGACCTCGACGCGGCCGCGCGAATGGTCCAGTTGAGCGACGACGGCGCCGCCTCCACACTCGATTCGAAGTACCCGCAGGCCATCGACGCCACTGCCGCCGAGTACGGACTCACATCGACCTCGCGCGGCGGATTCTGGGGCAGCTCGTACACCAGCACAGCCGACACCGTGACGTTCCTCGAGGCCAAGAAGCGCTCCGATCCGTCCAGTCCCGTCCTGAGATGGATGAACTCGTCGGCCCCGGTCGCTGCCGACGGAACGAATCAAGATTGGGGCACTGGCGAATTGGCAGATTCGACCGGCACCAAGTGGGGATGGGCCGACGACAGTTCCAGCGTGGTTGCCTCCGCATCGATCGGCGACGAATTCTCGGTGGCCGCCAACACGTACGGTCCGCCGTCGGCGCAGACTCAGGACGTTCTCGACGCCCTTGGGTCGTTCGACCTGACGCCACCGCCCGCGCCGCTGCCCGCACCGGTGCTGCCGGACATCGACCAGTGGTTGGCCGGGCTCATCGGCGGTTCCGGGAACGCCCCGCGCGGATAGTTCCGAAAGCTAAGACCGCGACCATGGGTCACCAGCGATCGTAGATCGACGGCGGCTGCCTCAGGTCCGTTGTGGGATACGTAGGCCTGGCCGCAGTAGTTCGGTCGACCAGCGCGCTCACGCGCGGGTCTTCGAGTAACTCCCGCTTGATGTCCCCGGCGGCACGGGTGGCCTCGTCGAGCGCGGATGCGTGAGTTTGCACGATCACGTCCGCGGATATCGCCGAAAAAGATTCACTCAGAACTAGATCGGTGATTCGTCCGTCGACGTCCACCTCGATTCGGACCTCGCCGCCTCCCGATCGGGCTATGCCTCTGATTGTCTGAAGCGCCCGGTGGATGCGAGCGGCCTTGGCCGTCAGCTCCTCCTCCTCACGGCCTGCGGTCACGACTGCAGGATCACACCGGGGGCGTATGTCTGGCCCGGTCGTTCACAATTCTCGAATGGGAAACTCGGCGACGAAACACCCAGGCTCACTTCGCCATCCATGCTGAGCCTCGCCACCAGGCGGTAACCGTCGAAGGACGTGGCCCGCACGAATCCGAGATCGCCGCCGGATCGGTCGTCGACGAACCAACCCCAACTGGTCCATCGTCGAACCAACCGCTCCAGCGCGGCTCGGCCGTCGCCGCCGCCCACCACCCAGAACGCAACCGAAAACCGATGGGGCCCGTCGATCGTCGTGTTGTCGTCGTAGCTCGGTTCGAACTTCGCGAAACTCAGCTGTGCATGGGGAAAGTCCGGGTGGACGCGGTCCAACCGTGCGCCCGCCGGGAGGACGGCCAGTGAATTCTCCAGCAAGTCGAACGAAAAGTTCTGTGCCTCCAGCGGACTCAGCTGTTCGTTCATTCGCTTCCACCCCAGTCCACGATGTCACGCCCGTCGCTGCCGCCCGACCCCATGCCCGCTGTGCCCCTGCCGACGATGATCGCGCCCATCGCGTCGAGAGCCTGATTTCCCCGGTCGAAGTAGTTGTCGTGCGAGGACGGCCCCGTATCTCCCGTGCTGAAGGTCGTCGCTCCGAAGTACGGTGCGGCGGGGTTGCTTCCGTGTACGTCGGGGGCGATGTCGGCCGTCCAGTCCCCCGGTCCAGCTGTTGCGTAGACGTGCGGCGCGTTCTGCGACGGGTCGAGGCCGTAGAAGGTGAGCTCGTCCACCCGCTGCACTCCCGCGCCGTGGCTCCCGACGAACACCACGTCGTCCACGTCGAGCGCGGCTCCGTCTCGCATCGCATGGCCGATGACGGTGTTGCCGTAGCTGTGGCCGATGACGGTGTTGTGCGCCGGCATGCCCTCGTGAGCGGCGCGGAGGCCGTCCTGGAAGCGGTCGAGGCGAACGGCTCCGGCGTCGGCGAATCTCTCGGACGTGGCGTCGTGCAGATCCGGCGGGGCGGTGTATCCCAGCCACGTGATGACCGAGTTGGGGCCTCGGCTCACCATATTGGCGGTGTCGAGGAGGTTCTCGGCGCGGGTCATGTCGCGGCCGATGGATGCGAGCACCGTCGACGTCCCCGGGACGTACGTCGCAACGTTGGCGGCGACATCGGGGTTGTTCAGTGCCAGTGCGCCGCGGCCCTTGTCGTCGATGTTGAGCAGGAATGTCGGGGCGCCCTCGCGGGCGAGCTGGGTCTGCACGGTTTGGTAGCCGACGACCATTTCTTCTGCGGCGTCACGATCGTCGAGCCACCGGGAGTATTCGCGCAACTGGTCGGCGTCCTCGCCGCTGTAGCTGCGGCTTTCGAGTGGCAGATTGCGGTCTTCCATCCAATCGGGGTGACGGGCCTCGACTGCGCCGAGCAGGTCTCGTGCGTCGCTGGTCAGGGTCGCGAGCAGGAGGGCGTTGTACCGAGACTTGTCGACGGCGGGGAGACCGTCCCGGTTGCCGATCGTCGGATCCCACGCGGCGAGTCCATCCTTGTCGGCCTGGGTCAGCTCGCCCCAGAAATCGGCGAGCGCGGCGGGATCGTCGGGGAGGGCGGAGTGTCCGTCGACGATGGCGCGCACCTGCGGACTGTCCGGCTGCGGGGCTGCTCCTGGGTCGCGCTGAAGCCCGAGGACGGTCTCGACGGCTTTTCGCAACCTCGCTGCGCAGGACTCGTCGGTGTCGGCTGCGGCAACGAGAAGCGGTGTGAGCTGGTCCTCGATCTCGCGGGCCTTCTGCTCGAAGTCCGACTGCAGAAGAAGATCGACGACGCCGTCTCCGGTGGCGCTGGTGGGAGCGACAACGCTGCCGTCGTCGAGCACCTCGAAGCCCCTGGCCACAGCGGAGTCCACGACCGTGAGCGCGGAGGTGCGCACGGCATCGAGTTCTCGCGCCGCGATTCCGAAGGCGTCGGAGTAGGCGTCGACGGCGGTGGCGAGTTCGCTCCCGGACAGGTGATCGGCGAGCGCACGGGCCTGCGCTGCCGCTGCCGCATCGCCTTCCCAATGGACGAGTGCGTCGTCGATAGCGCGTTGTGAGTGGTGAACCCGCACGTCGAACATGCTGTTGACCCGCGCGATGTCCTCGGCGACGCCTGCCAAAACCGTTGGATTCCAGCCCCGAAGCTGGGAGATGGACGCGGGCATCACAGCTCACCACGCAGGTCGAGCAGTTGATGACGGAAGGTGGCTTCGGCCTCGTCGTATCCGTCGGCACTCGCGGACGCGGCGTCGGCGATGTGTCTGAGTCGGTCGGCGGTGGCCCGGTAGGCGGCGAGGATCGGTTCGGCAGAGGGTCCCGCTGCCATACCGAATGCCGAGTGAGGCATCGCGGCTACCCCTACGTCGACGGGTGGTGACGGGTCGAGCAAGGCGACGGCATCAGCCGTGTCGACGAGCGATGACGACAACGCACGCAACGAGTCCGACTCGAATTCGAGCATTCCTGCACCCCCGCTCAGGCAAACGCCCTAGCGCTCGCCGACCGCACTATCCCTACACTCTCTTGGACGCAGCGGGGGCGCGTCCGGTTCCGTCGATTTTTCGGTGATGTGTCGGAGGGTCGCCGCGGGCGGGCTCAGGGTTCACCCTGATGCGCGTTGGGGTGCCGAGAGACAACACTGGCCTTCATGAACGTCGAACAGTGGTGGCCCGAGATCACGCAGGAATCCCGAGAGTGGCTCGTCGAACACAACGGCGAACCGGTCGACGAGGGTGTCCGCGCCGATATCCTCTCGATAACCGGCGGCGACACCGCACCCACCTGGGTGGTCGGGGAACCTATGTTGACCGACCGAACCGTCGACTGGATCGAGGCCGTCGCCAACGACGAAACGCCCGAATTCTGAAGACGTACAGAGACGGCTCAGTCCTTGTACCTTCGCGATGGCGGAGTCACACCGTTCTGCGGAGCCGCTCCGGACCCGGGTGTCGAGGTCGGAGTGATCGCCGGACCCGAGGGCCGGGCCGTCGAACGAACGCTCTCGGTGGTCTCCGGCGCCGACGGCACTGCGGGGGGCCGGTTGTCGTACGCAGTGGGCGACGGCGACGCAGGTGGTTCTGCCGGCTTGCTGTCCCACTGGGTGGCGACCGATCCTGGGGTCACCGGGTTCGGCACCTGGTGCGGAATCGACTTGTCCGTCTCGTAGTAGTACGAGTAGTTCTCCCCACCCTTACGGCCCTGCGGCATCATCGTGAACACGGCACCGAGGATGTGTGCGCCGATCTTCTCCAGGTTCTCCACCGCCCTCGTCACCTCGCTCTCGCTGGTGTGGCCGAATCGTGCGACGACGAGTGCGCCGTCACTGTGCGTGGTCAGCAGCGCGGAGTCGGTCACCGGGAGCAAGGGCGCGCCGTCGAGGATGACGTAATCGAATCGACCACGCAGTTCCTCGATCACACGACGTGAGGCTTCGGATCCGAGCAGTTCCGACGGGTTGGGCGGCAGCGGACCCGACGCGAGAACCTCGAGTCCCTCGTAGCTACTCGGCTGGAGCACGTCGGACAGTTCAGCCTGACCGGCCAGTACCGTCGAGAGCCCGACCGACCCGATCAGATTCAGGTACTTCGACACGCGTGGGCGTCGTAGATCGCCTTCGACGAGCGCGACGTGATGGCCGGCCTCGGCGAGCGCGAGGGCCAGGTTGACCGCGACGGTGGTTTTGCCCTCGGTCGGCACGGCGCTCGTGACGACGATGACGCGCGGCGGATGGTCGACCTCGAGGAACTGCAAGTTGGTGCGCAACTCACGGAACGCTTCTGCGCTCGACGACCTCGCGGCACCGAACGACACCACGGAGGTCTCCTTCAGATCCTTGTCGAACGGGATCGTTCCGACGAGGGAAGTCTTCGCGGCGGCTTCGAGGCGAGAGCGCGTCTTGATGGTGTTGTCGAGACGGTCGCGCAGTACTGCGAGCGCGATTCCGAGCAGTAGCCCGACTGCCGCGCCCAGGGCCAGATTGCGGGTCGTCTTGGGACTGATCGGGCTCGACGACGCCTGTGCCTGCTCCACCGAACGAACTCCGGCAGCGGCCGATCCGCCGTCTTCGGGGGTTTCGAGTTCCCGTACGAGCGTGGTCAGCTGCGAGGCGAGCGAATTCGCGACGTTACGAGCTGTCTCGGGAGCTGTGTCCACGACGCAGATGTCGAGGAGAACGGTGTCGGGGGTCGAGGTGGCAGTGACTTTGGCCGCCAGCTGTGCGGGCGTCATGGACAAGCCCAACTCGTCGATCGTCCGCGACGCGAGCGTCTCGCCCGTCACCAATTCGGAGTACGACGCAACGCGCTGCTGCGAGAACAGGTTGCCCTGGTAACTCTCGCTCACCGTCGACCCACCGGACGTGGAGACGAACACCCGACTGCACGACTGGTAGGTCGGCGTCGTGAGCAGCGAGACCGCCAGCGCGCCCAGAACTGCGACCGCGACGGTGACCACGATGATCATCCACCGCGTTCTCAGGATTCGGAGGTAGTCCTGGATTTCCACTTGGGCTCCCTAATTTCTATTCGCACAGCGAGTACTAGATGGTGTCGTGCCTGGGGCACATGCTGCTGTTCAACGTGGTGACGGAGACTTCGGATACAAAGTGAACTGCACGACGTCGATGCGACCGTCTTTGAAACGTGCCGAACATCCTGTGAGGTAACGGATGTAGCGGTCGTAGATTTCTTTGCTGGACAATGCAATCGCCTGATCGCGCGAGGCCACCAGGCGATCGGTCCATTCGTCCAGGGTTCGCGCGTAGTGCGGACCGAGAGCATGCTCACGCGTGAGCCCGAACCCGGCCTCGGACGCTCTGGACACCACCATGTCCGACTGAGCCAGCTGTCCGCCCGGGAAGATCTCCCGCATGATGAACCGCACGAAGTGCGCGTCTTCGCGAGTGAAGACGACTCCGCGTGCGAGGACCTCGGCGATGGGCCGCATGACGATCGTGTGCAACAACATTCGGCCGTCCGACGGGAGAACAGCGCGGCACCTGTCGAAGAACGCCGCGTAACGCTGGCGCCGGAAATGTTCGAACGCACCGATGCTGACGATCCGATCGACGGGCTCGTCGAATTCCTCCCAGCCCTGCAGTCGGATCTCCGCGCCGGGTAGGTCTCGGACGACATCACTCGCGTGTTCGTACTGATTGCGGCTCAAGGTCAGGCCGACGACGTCGACGCCGTACTGCTCCACCGCTCGCTTGGCCAGAGCGCCCCAGCCGCAACCGATGTCGAGCAGCCTCATACCCGGCTGCAGATCCAGCTTGCCGAGTGCGAGATCGATCTTCGCGGTTTGGGCCTCTTCGAGCGTCATGTTCTCACGCTCGAAGTAGGCGCAGCTGTAAGTCATGCTGTCGTCGAGGAACAGTTCGAAGAACTCGTCCGACAGATCGTAGTGAGCTCGCACGTTGTCGACGTACGGTTCCAGTCTCCTGGTAGTCGCGCCCTGCTGATTCATCACGCCACACCTTCCGTCACCGAAGGGGTACCGAGTACCCGACCTATCGCGCGGGCGCCTGCTTCACCCAGCATGTGTTCGTGATCGGCGTCCACTCGGTGTACCGAGACGACACCCCCGACGAAGTCTTTCCATTGGTCCGCGCCCCTCGAGTTCCGCGACGCGAGGTAGTCCACATCACCCTTGAACACGGGAACTCTATGCGCTGCAACCCAACCGGCTGCAGATGTCACCGGCCGATACACCCGCCGCAGATGGTCGGCGGTGACGAAGGACAGTTCGCTACGGGTGCGGTGCAACTCGGCGGCGATGCCGTCGAACGATGAGCCCTGAACCCCGAGCTGCGACGCAAGGTCCTCGACACCGAATTCCTCCGCGTCGTCCGGTGCGGTCAATCGAGCGTCGACGAGTGCCAGAAGAGCGACATCCTCGCCGTCTTCTTGCAGCCGAGCGGCAACAGCGTGGGCGATCACACCACCGAGTGACCAGCCGAGCAGATGGTACGGGCCCTCCTGCTGCACGCTGCGAATCTCGCGGACGTACCGCGTCGCGAAACCGTCGATCGTCGACGGAATGGCATCTCCGTCAGCGATTCCGGGAACCTGCAGTCCGTAGACGGGCCGGTCGGTCTCGGCGAGGAGCGAGAGGTAACTCCACGCGATGCCGACGGCGGGATGGATGCAGAACAGCGGCATTCCGATGCCCTCGGCGCGAAGCGGCAGAAGCACGTCGAACACACCACTGCTACCGCTCGCGGTGTCGGACTCGACGTGCCTGGCCAAACCGGCCACCGTGGGGCGTACGAACATGGCAGTCACCGGAATCTGCTGTCCCAGTCGATCGGCCAGCGAATCCATCACCCGGACGACCTGCAGCGAATGCCCGCCGAGGTCGAAGAAGTTGTCTTCGATGCCTATGTGGTCCTCCGGCATCTCCAGCACGTCGGCGAACACCGTCCGCACGAGGAACTCCAGTGCCGTTGTCGGGAGCACAATGCCGCCGGGGACAGCAGTCGGTTCCGGAAGTCGACGCACATCCACTTTGCCGGAAAGCGTCGTCGGCAGCGAATCGACGACGGTCACCGTGTTCGGAACCATGAACCCTGGCACGGCTTCGGCTACGAATGCACGCACATCCCGCGGGCCGGCCGATCCGACGACATACGCCGCGAGCGCGTCACCCCGACCGACGACGCTTGCCTGCTCCACATTCGGATGCCGCAGCACAGCTGCCTCCACCTCGAAGAGTTCGACTCGGTGTCCTCGGATCTTCACCTGAGAGTCGACGCGACCGACGTACTCGAGCTGGCGGTGTCCGCCGAACGGTGTCCACCGCGCCAGATCCCCTGTGCGATAGAGCCGTCGACCCGGTACGAACGGGTCGGCCACGAACGAACTCGACGTCGCACCTGCCTGGCCGATGTACCCCTCCGCGAGACCCCTACCGCCCAGATAGAGCTCACCCACCACGCTGTCTCCGACCGGGCGCAGCCGAGCGTCGAGTACCACGGCGTCGAATCCTCGCGTCGGGCCACCGATCGTGACGTCGGGCAAGTTGGTTTCATTGCGTAGCAACGGCTCTGGCCACGACGGCGTGCACGTGCTCATCACGGTGGCCTCGGTCGGTCCGTACGCGTTGAACACCGAGCGACCATGCGACCACCGGTGCAGAAGTTCGGAGTTGACGGCTTCACCTGCGATGACGACGACGGCGAGCGTCGGCATCGCCTTCGCGTCGGTCACCTGCAGTACCGTCGGCGTCAGGCAGGCATGGGTCACCTCGTGCTGCTCGACGAGAGCTTCGAGTTCTCGGCCGCCGTACACGCCAGGGGCAACGATGACGCTCGCCGCGCCCGCTCCGACCGCCAGCAGCATCTCGAACACGGCGGCATCGAAGCTCGGCGATGCGAACCGCAGCACGCGAGAATCCGGACGAACCCCGAACAGGTCACGTTGACTCTGCACCAGATCGGCGATTCCACGCTGAGTCACCCGCACTCCCTTTGGAGTACCGGTCGATCCCGAGGTGTAGACGACGTAGGCAGCTGCGTCGATCGGTACTTCGCGAGCATCGAACTCGGACCGGCGTTCGTCGGTGACTTTCAGCCACCGGGCGTCCGCGTCGAAGTTCGGTCCGGAAATTCCGATCACCGGAAGTGCCTGAACCAGCACCTCGTCGATGCGTGCAGCCGGCTGCTGCGGATCGATCGGAAGGTAGGCCGCCCCGACTTTCGCAACTGCCCACACGGCGATGTCGAACTCGATCGACCGTGGCAGCACGACGGCCACCAGATCCCCCGGAGCTACTCCAGCACCGACAAGTGCATGAGCCAGCATGTTCGAACGCTCGTCGAGCTCGCGGTAGGTCAGTGCCACATCGCCGTCCACCACCGCAATGCGATCGGACCACTTCTCGGCCGCGCCGGCGAACACAGCCCCCAACGAGTAACTCTCCGGTGCCTCGTCGGCGTGCACCATGTCGATGGTGCTGCCGCGACCCCGGAACTGCGCGCTCCCCAGTTCGATCCCTGGCTGCGCGGCGACGGATGTCAGCACCGCCAGCAGGCGCGTCGCCAGGTTCTCGGTCACCGACCTCGCGAATCTCGCCGCCGAGTAGGTCAATCGTCCGGCGAGGCCGTCGGCGGTCTCCTCGACGACGAATTCGAGATCGAACTGAGTGGAGGCGACGTCGATTCGACGCGGAGTCGCCGTCTCGGAGCCGAACGCGAATGCGGGAGCGTGCAGGTCACCGAAGGCGAGCAGCACCTGGAACAGAGGGTGAACGTCGACGGACCGCGTCGGGCTCACCGCGTCCACAACCCGTTCGAACGGCACGTCCGCATTGCCGAACGCGTCGAGGTCCACTTCTCGCACGTCGAGTACGAACTGCTCGAACGTCTTCGACGGGTCCACCTCGGTGCGCAGCACGACCGTCCCGACGAACATTCCGACGAGCGCGTCGAGTTGCGGGTCCGAGCGCCCCGACACCGGTGTCCCGACGGCAATGTCGGTGGTTCCCGATGCTTCTGCCAGAACCACCGCCAGTGCCGCGTGGACCAGCACGAACACTGTCGCCCCGAGTCTGTGTGCGAGAGTGCGGAGTTCGTCGAGAGTGTCGGAGTCGAGTCCGAATTCGATCGGTTCGGCGTCGGCGTTCGGATCCGGATTGCCGGTGGGCAGGTCGAGGTAGCCGGGCATCGACGCGAGCGTGCGACGCCAGTGGTCGAGTTGACGGTCCGACACCGCGCTCAGTACGTCCCGCTGCCATCGCCGGTAGTCCGCGTAATCGACTGCAAGGGGATCGAATTGGGGAACGGTACCTGCGATGCGCGCCCTCAACGCCGTCTCGACGTCGCGGGCGAGCGGGGCGAGGGACAGTCCGTCGACGGCGATGTGGTGGGCCGCGACCGTCAGCTTTGCCGTGCCGGAGTCATGGGTCACCGCAAACCGGACGGGAGGCTCGACCGTGAGATCGAATCCGTCGGTCGCCAATGCCTGGGCGTCGGCGTGACGCTCGTCGAGCGACGAGAGAACCACGTCGGGCTCGAGAACGGTCGTCGTCGGACCGTCCGGAGTTCCTGGATACACCGTGCGCAGCGGTAGGTGCCGACGCAGTACATCTCCGACGGCCTCGCGCAGAACACCGAGGTCAACCTCCGGTGGCACTTGCACTTCGAACGCGATGTTGTACGCGGCAGAGTTTGGGTCGTACCGGTTCTGCCACCAGATCCGTTGTTCGGCGGGCGCGAGGCCAGCGAAATCGTGAGCATCCGGGTGGTGTGCCAACACCGGAAGCGGAGTGTGGTCCTCGGACGCCTTCTCGACGGCGGCCGCGAGCAGTCGGGCGGTCGGTGCTTCGAATACCGTCCGTACGGGGACGTGCGTGCCGAGCGCTGCCCCGATGCGATTCGCGACGCGCGTCGCGGCCAGCGAATCCCCGCCCAGGGCAAAGAAGTTCGCATCGACGGCAGGGTCGAGTACTCCGAGGCTGTCGGCGAAGATTCCGAGAACGACGTCCTCGGACAGCGATGTCGTTGCGGCGGCGTCGACAACTGGCGGAACTGGGGTCTCCAGCGCGGCAAGGTCCACTTTTCCATTGCCGGTCAACGGAATACGGTCGAGCGTGGTCACGGTCGCGGGTACCAAGGCGAGCGGAAGTCGCTCGAACAGCCACTGTTTCGCCGCGAGCTCGTCGATACCGACGACCCAAGCGAGGATTCTGTCCTCTCGCACTGCTGCGACCGCGCCTCGCACGTCAGGATGCGACGCCAACGTCGACTCGATATCGCCCAGTTCGACGCGGACGCCCCGCAACTGCACCTGGGAGTCGATGCGTCCGCGATGCTGAAGCTCGCCTGCGGGGTCCACACGCACGAGATCGCCGGTGCGGTACAACCGAGTTCCGCCGCGGCCGGCGACGAAGCGCTCGGCGGTCAGCGCCGCGCGTGTTCCGTAACCGCGGGCAAGGCCGGCACCTCCCAGGTACAGCTCGCCCACGCCGCCTACCGGAACTGCCGTCAGCCTGCGGTCCAGCACGTGGGCAGTGACGTAATCGAGTGGTCTACCGATGGTGACCGTGCCGTCGACCTTCATCGGTCCGGTGAGCGTAGCGACGACGGTGGCCTCGGTCGGTCCGTACGCGTTGAGCATTCGGTGGCCGGGCGCCCATTGCCGAACGACGTCGGAGCCGAGCACATCACCCCCGACGGCAACGGTCGTCAGCCCCGCAGTGGCGGGTACCGTCGCCAACACGGCGGGGGTCGACAGGTAGTGCGTGACGCCGTGCAACGTCAGGAATCGGCTGATTTCGTCACCGTCGACCAGGTCGCGCGGCGCGATCACCAGCGTTGCACCTGCACCGAACGCCAACACCAGTTCCAGCACCGCGGCGTCGAAGTTGACCGAATAGCCCTGCAGCACACGTGATTGCGCTGTCACAGCATAGTGAGGAACAACCTGACCGGCCAGCGCGTACACGCTCGCGTGGGTCACGGTGACCGGCTTGGGGGTGCCGGTAGATCCGGAGGTATGGATGACGTATGCAGGGTGGTCGGGACGCAGAGCCGCAGTGCGCTCGCCGTCTGCGATCGGGCCGTCCGCGAGCATCAGCGCCTCGGATTCGTCGACCCACGTCACTCCGGTCTCGTCACCGCCGACGCCGATCACGATGCCGTCGAGCATCTTCTCGCGCCGCGCAGCCGGATAGTGAGGGTCGATCGGGGCAAACGCCGCGCCGGATTTCACGATCGCCCACAGTGCAAGCACGTACTCTGCCGACCGTTCCAGAGACAGGGCAACGACGGATTCTGGGCCGACACCGTGCGCAATCAGTAAACGCGCCAACCTGTTCGACCGGCGGTCCAACTCGTCGTACTCGATCCGGGTATCACCGTCGATCGCGGTCCCAACTGTTGCCAGGACGTCGAGCAGGGTTCCGACCGGTGCCGGACCTGCCTCGGTGCTCCTCGCAGCCAACTGCAGGTCGCCGACGATTGCGGTCGGTTCGGTGACGACGGCTCGAAGGACGGTCAGAAAGACCGACGCGAACTCGGCGACGGTGGGCTCGTCGTACAGGTCGACGGCGTACTCGATACGGCCTGAGATGCCTGCTTCCGATTCGGCGAGAACCACGTTGAGGTCGAACTCCGACGTACGAGTCTCGATGGGATGCAACGAGATCGGTAGATCGTCCAGCGACTCGTGGTGAGCGTTGTCGAAGGCCAACATCACCTGGAACAGCGGGTGGCGGTCGAGGGAACGGTCGGTGGCCACTGCGTCGACGATTCGTTCGAACGGCAACTCGGCATGCGCGAACGCGTCGAGGTCGGCGCGTCTCACTGCGGTGACAAGATCGTCGACACTCCCGTCTGGGTCGACCGTCACGGCGAGCGGAACGGTGCCGACGAACATCCCCACCATGTCGTCCAGCGCCGGGTGTCCCCGCCCAGCCGTCGGTGAGCCGATGACGGTTCGCGTCGATCCGGTGAACCGGCTCAACGTTGCTGCGAGCGCGGCGTGCACGATCATGAACGTGGTCGCGCCTGCCGACTGGGCACGGCGGTGGAGTCGTGTCACCAGGTCCGCGTCGAGGACCAACGGCAGTCCTTCAATCACCATCGACTGCACGGCAGGCCTGGGCCGATCGGTGGGCAGCGCTGCGAGCAGGTCGTGCTCACCCGCATCCGAGACGTCCAGCACCGAAGTCCAATAGCGCAGTCGGTCATCCGCGACGGCATCGACGACGGCTCGGTTCCACACGGCGTAATGGCTGTACTGCGCGGGAAGACGGCCCCACGTCGGTGCATGCCCGGCGGTGCGCGCGGCGTGGGCGACCGCGAAATCTTTCACGAGCGGGTCGACGGACCATCCGTCGACCGCTATGTGGTGCAACACGATCACCGCTACCACAGAATCGGCGGTCTCCAGCACTTCGGCGCGAAGAGGAAGGCCCTGGGCAACATCGAATCCCGTCGATGCGATCTTCTCGATCGTCTCGTTCAGGTCCGCCGCTGCTACCTGACGCGCAGCGATGTCGGTGAGCACAGTGCTTGTTGCCAACACCACCTGACGCGGGCCGTCGCCGTCGTCCGGGAAGTAGGTTCGCAGCGACTCGTGCCGTTCCAGCACGTCGCGCAGTGCAGCGACGACGAGCGCCACATCAGTGCCGGGTGCCAACCGAATCCCGACGGGCATGTTGTAGGCAGGCGAGCTCGAATCGAACTGGTTGAGGAACCACAGCCGCTGCTGGGAATACGACAACGGAACCCGTTCGGGAAGAACAGTATCGAGCAAGTCCAGCGATACCTCCCGGTCGACGGCGGCATCGAGGGCTGCCGCGACGGCTGTCACGCTCGGCGTGTCGAACAGCGTGGGCAACGTCAATCCGGAACCCAGCCGGGCGATCACCCGAGTCGCGCTGAGCGAGTCTCCGCCCAGCTCGAAGAACGTGTGATCGCGCCCCACATCCGCAACACCGAGCACGTCGGCGAAGACGCCGGCAACCACCTTCTCCGTATCGCTCTGCGGTGCAACGTAATCAGACAACGAGACTGCGGTCGGGCTCGGAAGCGCTCGGCGGTCGACCTTGCCGCTCGCCGTCAGCGGCAGAGCGTCGAGCACCACGATCCGCTGCGGCACCATCCATCCGGGCAGTCGAGTGCGGAGTACCGAATCGAGGCCGACATCGGTGCCGGTGACGTAGAGAGTGATTCGGTCGTCTCGTACGTCGGCGACGGCAGCGGTGACGCCAGCCGACGTGGTGGCGACCGCCTCGACCTCGCCGAGTTCGAGGCGTCGACCGTGCAGCTGAATTTGGCCGTCGCGCCTGCCGACGTACTCGAGATCGGATCCGTCCACCGCTGAGCGGACGATGTCTCCGGTGCGGTAGAGCCGTTGGCCCGGCGCACCGGGATCGGCGACGAACCGCGCGGCAGTCAGACCGGGTCGACCCACGTATCCGCGGGCGACGCCCTCGCCGCCGAGGTACAGTTCGCCGGTTCCACCGTGAGGGGTGGGTCGTAGGGCAGTATCGAGCACGAGCGCGCGGACCCCCGGCAGCGCGGTGCCGATGGTGATCCGGCCCCCGGCGGTCATCGGATCGGACAGTGTTGCGAGAACAGTGGTCTCGGTGGGTCCGTAAGCATTGAGCATGACACCGGATTCGGCGAACCGGTCACGCAGCGCCGGCGGGCAATCCTCACCGCCGACATCGAACACCTCGACGCCGCGCAGGTCCTCAGGCTGCAGCGTCGCGAGAACTGACGGCGACGTGATCAGGTGGGTGATTCGGGTGCGGGTGGTCAACTCGGCCAGCGGTCGACCCGCGTAGACATCGGCGGGAGCCACCACGAGGGACGCGCGCGCGGCGAACGCGGCGAGAATCTCCTGAATGGAGGCGTCGAACACCGGGGACGCAAGATGGAGCACGCGCGACGAACTCGTCACGTGATATCGGTCAACCACAGTGGCAGCCAACTGTGCGAGTCCACGATGAGTGACGCTGACAGCCTTCGGTTTTCCCGTCGATCCCGAGGTGTGGATGACGTAGGCTTCGTTGTCGAGGTGTTGGGGCGGCGCCCGGTAGGTGGGGGCATCGGCGCCGTCGTTGGCGTCTAGCAGATCCTCGATCGCGAGCCAGTCGACAGCGCCGGGAAGTTCGGCGATGGACGCCCGCGACGCGATCCCGAAGGACACGCCCGCATCGACGAGTAACCCGTCGAGTCGCTGGGCAGGTTCGCGCGGATCGATCGGAACGTAGGACGCTCCCGCTGCCGCGATCGCAGCAAGGACGAGCACCGACAGCTCAGAACGTTCGAGCGCCGAAGCTACTCGCGTTTCCTGACCTGCGCCCAGCGCGATGAGCTGGGCCGCAACGTGTTCCGTGCGTTCGACGAAATCCGCAGGCCCGAGTTCGACGCCGTGGGCGTGCAGGGTGACACCGCCGCACAGAAGCGTCGGCAGCACCACAGGCTCGACAGTCGTAGTGTCCTCGACGTACGCCAGGTTTGCGTCGTAGGACAGTCGAATATTGCTGAGCAACAAACCATCCGGTGCAGCAACCAGCGATGTGAGGACCTCGAGGAACCGCGCGTGATGCACCGCGAGCTCGTCCGTGGTGTACACCGCAGGATTGCCGAGGAAGTCGACGCGGGTACTGGACCCAGCCACACCCGGGTACACGTTGACCATCATGTCGTCGATCGGGCCGCTCGAGAGCACGCGGTACTCGCCGACGACGTCACCGAGCCGAATCGTGCTGTCGTACATCATGATATTCACCGTCGGACCGAAAGCGCCCGGCCTACCAAGGTCACTCCGCAGGCTGCGCTCCCGCCTCCCCAGGTCTCCCCTCAACCCCGCACCCACCGAACGCTGCATGTCCTCGACGCGGAAGCGCTGATGCCGGAGGGCGCCGGTGAGCTCGACCTGAATCCGCCGGAGAAGCTCCTCGACGGTGATGTCGGCGTCGACTCCTACGCGCAGGGGCACGATGTTGGACATCATGCCCGAGGAGTCGCGCAGCTTGGTCGTCGCTCGGCCGGACACGGGCAGGCTGAGCATCACGTCTTCGGTGTCGGTCATCCGAGCGAGGTACAACGAGAAGGCCGCGAGCACGACGGGCACGTCGGACGAGTTGTACCGACGGGCAACGTCGGCCATGGCGTCGGCGATGTCGTTGTCCAGCACGGCTCCGACGCTGACCGATACTCCACTCGGAAGCGAGGACGACCGCGCCAAGCGAGGTGCGTCGGCGTGGCCTTCGAGTCGACCCTGCCAATACCGGCGGTCCGTCTCTTGGCGGGAGGAGTCGACGTAGGAAGCCTCGTAGTCGTAGATCTCGCGTACTCCGACGGCCCTTGTCTTCGGGATGTCAGTGTCGGTAATTAGCGCCGTGTATGCGGCTGCAGTGCGTTCCTGCACGGAGATGGCACCGAGGCCGTCCATGACGACGTGATGAGCGCGGCTGTACCAGAAGTAATGTGCGTCACCGACCTGGATGATCTCGGAAACGATCAGTTGATCGTGAACCAGATCGACAGGTTGTCGGTGGTGCTCGTCCATGTACTGCTGTGCGTACGCGACTGGGTCCGACTGGTGGCGCAGGTCCTTGTAGATCATCGCGTACGGAACGTTGGTGTCGAACCACTGCAATGGGCGACCGTCGACCTCGGTGAGCCGGACACCGGGTGACTCGAGATCGCGGCAGGCGATGTCCGTCGCTCGGATCAGTACTGCGGGATCGATCTCCCCGCGAATCTCGACGTATTGCGCGACGGTGAACGGAACGTCGGGTGCGATCTTCTGGGCGAAGTAGATGTTCAGTTGGGCTGCGGACAGCGGAAAGCGGCCATCGTCAGTCGATGCGCTTTCTACTGCAGACACGTGCCCCCTCCTCAACCGTCAGTGCCGACTGCTTGGCAATGGATCCACCGAACATCATCGAATCGACGTTGATCTACAGACACCTTCCGTCAAAGTAGTGGACCGGCGGCCATTGCTCCACTTCTCGGATAAGTCCAAGAAAGTTTCTGGACGGCCTGGAAGGCTCATCTCGGCTTGATTACGGAAATGTCATAGAAAAAGTTCGAAATGATTGTTTCGGCGGTCAATGCCGATCGCGCAAGGACGAATTGGGCCCGTATCGGACCGCGCCGGCAGACCTCACCAAGATGTCGATGTCGGTCGCGAGGGACCATGACGATGCGTACGAGTGAGTGAGTTCGGCGATCTGCTGCGGCGTGCGCTCGGCGGCCGGCTCCAGGACCCACAGCCCGGTCATGCCCGGCCGAATGGTCGACCCGACGAGCGGAGCCGACTGCACCGCTAGCGGGCGTGGCCCGACGAGGCTCATCTCGCCTCTCATCACGTTGACGAGCTCGGGCAGGTGTCGTAAGCCGAGGCGCTCGATAGCCCACCTCACCGGCGGCAACGTCGGTACGCGGAAGTTGTGCAGTTCGAATTCTCTGCCCTCCCGATCGAACCTGGGCAACCTGTCGATCGCGGGGCTACGTGGGTCCACGCATTTGACGACGAGGGCGCACGTCACCAGAACCGGGGTCAGCAGTAGGAGCATCGCCGACGCCACGACGCGGTCGAACACAGCTTTGACGGCGGCGTCCCACGGCTTCAGCCGAGCCTCGCCGAATCCGTCTCGACCCTTCGAGCTCGGCGCCTGGCCCAACCGCTTCCCTTCCATCGAAACATTCGCGCTCGATCGTGAGCCCTCTGAACAACACAACAGACGTCGTATTGCACCACTATTACGTTACGATTTCAGTAACGCTCTGTCATTTCCGTCACATTGCACTTTGCGAAGTTCGTTAATGTGTTATTTGCCTGAAGGACATTCAGCTCGCTCGCACGTTCTCGTCGCCTAAGCACTACTCTTCCCGGTGCACCAGTCATCCGAACTGAAGGCCACGAGGAGCAAAAGAACGATGACCCACAGCACCGAGTCAGCACCGAGATCGAGCACGAGCAAGAAACGGCCCGTCCTCATCGGGGTCGGAGTTGTGGTTTTGATCGTCGTCGCCTTCGTCGCGTGGCTTGCCTACGAGGCCGTCAGCGCCAAATCGAATCTCGAAGCGACTCGTACTGCTGCCAATTCGGCCAAGGATGCGCTTCTCGACGGCGACGTGCAGGGCGCGAAGGCGGCAGCCGCAGATGCGTCGAATTCTGCCGCGAAGGCACAAAATGCCGCGTCCTCACTTCCGTTCACCGTCGCAGGCGCCGTTCCGTATCTCGGCAGTCCCATCGCCACGATCACCGAGATCGCCGACGTGGTCCACGGCTTGGCGGTCGATGTGCTCGAGCCTGCATCGGATGCGAGTGCGAGCATCTCACCGGACAGCATCGTCGAAGGTGGTGGGCGGGTGAACCTCCAGGCCCTGATCGACGCCGAACCCGTCCTCGCGTCGACGTCGGCAGCTGCCGAAGACCTCTACGCCAGGGCACAGGCCATCGAGGATCCGGCCTACCTCGGGGTCGTGCAGGACGCACGGGTCCAGTTGGAGAATCAGACTCACGATCTTGCCGGCTTGCTCACCAACACCTATACGGCAAGCAAGCTCGTCCCGACGATGATGGGCGCGAGCGGCCCGCGCTCGTACTTCCTGGCGTTTCAGACGAACGCCGAGGCGCGCGGCACCGGCGGTCTGCTCGGCGGCTTCGGCATTCTGCGCGCAGAGGACGGGACCGCACGCGTCGACACACTCGGTAGCAACAACGAGCTCGAGTTCGCCGAACGACCCATCGATCTGGGTCCCGAGTACAACGCGCTGTGGGGTCCCCGAAACACCACCACTGATTTCCGCAATTCCAATGCGAGCCCGAACTTTCCGTACGCAGGTCAGATCTGGTCGTCGATGTGGGCCGAGCAGACCGGCGAGCAGTTGAACGGGGCGATCGGCACCGATCCCATCGCACTCGGCTACATCCTCGACGCGACGGGCCCCATCACGTTGGCCGACGGCGAGGTCATCTCCGGCGACAACGTCGTCGAGGTCACGTTGTCGACGGCGTACTCGCGTTTCGGTGACGATCAGATCGCCCGCAAGGCGTATCTACAGGAGATCGCGGCGGCCGTAGTGGGCAAGATGACCACCGGTGTCGCACCGACCAGAAAGCTGCTCGACGCCGTGGGCCGCGCGGGCAGCGAGGGCCGCATTCAGATCTGGAGTGCGGATCCCGCCGAGCAGGATGTTCTGTCCGGCACCAAGATCGGCCACACGTTGCCCGATGATCCCGCCCCGTACGCCAACGTCGTCGTCAACAATGCGGGCGGCAACAAGCTCGACTACTACCTTGCTCGCGACATCAGCTACACCGCGGAATCATGCACCGGCCCGACGCGGAAGTCGACAGTGACCGCCACGTTGACCAACAACGTCGATCCGAACGGTCTCACTTCCTACGTGGCGAGTACGTTCCAGCCCGGCGTCCCTTACGGCACCAACGAGTCGATCGTCTATCTCTACGGCACGCAGGGCGCGAAAATCGTGTCGACGAAGGTCGACGGCGTCAGCGCGTTCTCGGTTCAGGGTGGAACCGAACTGGGGCATCCCGTGCAGGCGGCGTACCTCACCGTTCCACCCGGGGAGTCCTCGACGGTCGTGTGGGAGCTCGAAGAGCCCTCGGTGCCGGGTGAGGCCGTGGTTCCGAAGCAACCACTCGTCGACGACCCCAGCATCACCGTCGACGTTCCGCAGTGCTGAGCTGAGTTCGCGCTCGAAGCCGGTCCTCTATCGCCTAATTTTGGCGTAATTAGGTGTTGGCTAGGCGTTCGAGGGTAGCTTCTCGGTTTCGCAAGCATTCAGGTCGCGGTCGATCTGTAGCGCGGTTGCGAACGTCAACTGCGATCCGAGGGCTAGCACTGTTTTTGCCGAGCTGGCACCTCTGTTCTCGTCATAGCAGGGTGTCCAGGTCGGCAAAATGGGTGCTTACTCCTGGAACGGAGTCGGCAGAACAACGCGTTACGCCTCGGAGTTTTGCACCTCGGCAGCAGTTGGGATGGTGCGCCTCACACACTCTCCCAAGACGCTGTCCCAGTGCGCACTTGCCATGTAGTTCGAGTGGCCCAGCATCTCTGTACTACTGGGCGCAGGATCCGCGAACCAGTGCTCGTTGCCGAGCCTCAGGTGGCCGTTTTCGGGGGATTTCGGGGCGCATTTTTGGTAGACGGGATTATTTGGTGGGGTACTGTCGTCGCCGTCCACAAGAACAGTCGCTCTCATCGACGTCGCCCCTTCCGGCACACGCTTCCAGGAGAGCACGGGGCCACCCACGAAGTCTGTGAACCGAATCAGGTTGTGCCACTTGCCTCCCAGCGACTTCATCACGCGCGCATGTGATTCAAAGCTGAGCATGCTGGGAAACCCGCGGGCAAAGGCCCATTGCAGTTGAGAGCCGTATGTCATCAGCCCAATCCGCTCGAGGATCGCCGCTCGGTTCTCGTGCTCCACCAGCTCGCGGTCGATCTGGAGTACGGCTGCGTACATCAGCAGTGAACCCTGACTGTGTCCGCAGAGCACGATGCGGGTATTGGGAGCCGTTCCGTTGCTGAACGTCTCGCTTTTCGGATTCCACTCCAGATGGTGGTAGATCCGGCCGACGAGGTCATCGAGTGCCCGAGGCGCATACGACATTGGCGTCACAGGATGTGCTTCGCGCGGCCAGAACGACACAATGTCCCAGATGACACCCAAGTTTCTGCCGCTCTTGTCCGGGTTCTTCCGGGCATTCATTATCGACCGTAGCAGCGTCACGACGAGGAATCCGATCACCGCGAGCCCGACGCCCTCAAGGACTCCCTGCCATTTCGCCCAGTCCGCATCGCCGAGTCGATCCCAGTGACGGGCAAGCTCTGCCGCAGGCTCGACAAACCAGCCAATTAGTCTGTCCCGTAACGAATACAGCCACGCAGGCAGGTTGTCCGCGGTGTAGATCGAGACGATGCCGCCGAGTACACCCAACACAACCATGTACGCAACGATCCGATGCAGTGATTGATTGATGCGGGAAAGGAACCATCTGGACCCGAATTTCACTGTCTCGCCGAGACTCAGAGGCGTATCTCCGAACTGAAGAATCTGGGCGTCTCGGTACAACCTGCTGAACTCCAGCCTTAAGTTCAGCACCACAAGCGCACAGATGGCCAAGATCGCCAAACCGCACGCCATCACCCCCCAGAGCAAAGCAACCGCCTGATAGATACCCGGAAGCCGCACCTTTTCATCGTTCTGTACCAGGAAGTGGGCGACGATCTCGGCCAGTCCTGCGCCCAGACCCGCTCCCAGCAGACAAGCCAGGCTGGCGACGAACGGCGCGTGGACACCGAACAGCATTGCTCTGAATTTGACCGGCACCCGATCACCCGACTCCGGATCGGATTCCCAGATCACTTCCTTCTGGAATCTCCACTGTCCGACTCCAGCGGGAAGAACCAAGACCAACAAAAGCAAGCAAGCTCCGCACAGGGTGATCATGAGGAGTGAGACACCGTCGTTGACGCCAGCCAGCGAAACACCGAATTCGGATCGGTCGAGCCTGCCGGGCACCACAAGGGCGCACACTCCGACGAACACACCGAAGGCGAGGGCACTGAGAATCCAGCCAGGTTTGCCACTCAGGAACTTCTGTGCAAGTTGGTGGTAACCGGAATACCGGCCGCCGGACAGCGTCGGATCGTCGAGTGCGGCACCGCAAACAAGCGCCAGCAGCGACAGCGCAACGGCCGCGCCCCAGAGATACGTCTCTGCGTTGTGGCCCGACCACCGCCACATACCGAGCAAGAGGAGTGCAGCGGAACAGAATGCTGCGACGGTATGCAGCGTCCTCAGTGCGGGCGCAGTCTCCGACTCGCTCGACGTGGCACGAAATTCTGCTCGCCCGATCGCATCTGGTGCGTCTACCGCCGGCAATGGTTCGGCGGATGCGGCTACGTCCGCCGTCGGATCTTCCTCGAATCCAAGCGTCTTTGCGTACTTTGCTCCGGTCATCGTTCCACACACAACCACCGCTGCGGTTACGACAGCAGCGATGACGAGGGCGCCCGCAAGGGGGTGGGCGCGCAGCGCGTCGGGAATATCGGCGATAACCAGTTTGGCGGGGGTCCACCGCTCCAGCCATGACGGCAGGTGCCCTGCGATCGACTCGGAACTCCAGCACGCTGACGATTGCGGACTGGGAACCGTGGCCGACAAACATTGTGCAAAGAACAGGTCGGCGACGATCACCGTCAACTGCGCTGAGATCAACGCAGTCAGCAACAATCCGATGATGCGAATGAGCGCTCGCGCCATGGTTACCAACTTGGCCGTTTTCGTGCCGGTCGGTGCAGGCAGCATCCACTGCGCCACGTTCACCAAAGCGAATGGCAGCAGCAGTGCCCACATCGCCTGCATGAATCCACCGGAAGTCATGCTCCCCCAGTGGTAGGCCTCACGAAGCCGGTCATGCGGAACTTCGCCGAAGGTTATCGGATGTTGGTATGGATTGGCTTCCTCCGGATTAGTGGGCTCGGCTTCCTGAAAGAACCGTCCGTGACGTCCGGGGTTGATCTGGACGACGGATTTGGCGCCGAGGATGGAGGCGGGCGGAGTACCGCTGACACCATGGGTGCGTAGCTCGACGACCAGAAAGCCATCGGCAGTACGTCCAGGCACGTTCTCATTCACTGTCATCACTGAGCCGCCCTTGTCGAAGTATCGACAGAAATTACCCCGAATAAAGTTTGTCCATATGCGTATTTCCAATTTCCGAGTTACGAGATACGACCGCCGTGGATAGTTTAGTTACGAAAGGAAACGACAATGCCAGCGTTTGCGGTGCATTCCACTTCCGATCTTGACTCCATTTCCGCAATTCAGGCATAGGCTTGCCGGAAGCTCGTGTTCCGGTATCCAGCGGTGGGCCGTATAACTCCGGGGGTCAAAATGAAGCTGTCGAAAACACCCTTCTGGTACTTCCTCGTAGCTGTCTTCCTCCTGGCGGTCGCATGCTCTACAGCAGACGACGCAGCCCGGACGATTCCAAGAATTCCGCGCGAGGCTCCCGCGAATCTACCAGTGCCCAAGCCTGTTATCCCGGCGCCCGCCGTTCCACGCGTACCTCGCATACCGCAGTTACCAAAGCCACCTGGCATCCCTGTTTCCGGAGCCTCGCTGGAATATTTGCTGACACGGAAGCTTGTTGATTTTGTCTACGGAAACGACGGCGAGAAGCTGGTCAAGCGAGCAGTGTGCGTCACGTTGAACCAGTACAACAAGGCCACCGGCGACGTGGACGAGTGGGAACGTCGCATCACCGCAAACGTCGTGTTGCCTTCGAACAACAGCACCGAGGCCTCCGGACGAATTCTACGAGTATCCGTCGACAAGGCCGTGGAACAAGTCGCAACCAAGCTTGCTGGACTCACGGCAGAGGGCCAAACCCGCGTGTACGCGCTTAACTGTCTTCCATAAACGGGCCACTATTCACACGCTGCGTAGGGCAGTACTACTCCGGAAGCTTCGCCAGCGTCAGCTTGACCTGCTTACGCACTTCGCTGTCCGGATCATCCGCGTAAGGCTCGATCTTCGGCCGCAGGCCGGAAGGCAGAGGCTTGTACTGACGGATGTACTTGATGCCCAACGCGCGGACGGATGGATCCTCGACCTCGCCGACGACGATGTCGAGACCATCGGGGCGTCCCTGCTTGATCAGCCACTCCAGAATCGCCGCCCGACCCGAGCCCAATGTCCGGTCCGCCGCGACCGCAGCCATTCGGTCGTAATCCGACGGGACAGCAAGCTGCAGCAATGCATTTCCCACT
Source organism: Rhodococcus sp. P1Y (assembly GCF_003641205.1). NCBI lineage: Bacteria > Bacillati > Actinomycetota > Actinomycetes > Mycobacteriales > Nocardiaceae > Rhodococcus > Rhodococcus sp. P1Y. The sequence goes on along the minus strand of NZ_CP032762.1, from coordinate 1,469,050 downwards.
GCGAAGCTGTTGATCGGAGGCAAGGGAGGATCGAGGTAGAACTGATCGAACAGCACCGGAACCGCCTCGGTTCCCATCGCATCCACGGTGGTGAGTGCGCGGGCAAGTCCGTCGCGAAGATTGCCGATGACCTGGGGGTCCGTGGCTTCACTGCGCGCTTCGACGTTCTTCAGCCAATCGATGAGCAGCGGAATGAGGTCCGGATACCGCTCGTTGGTGTTCACCAGGTCCGTCAGCGTACGAAACCTGAGCTTGGCCTTGCGGCTGGCCTTGGTGATGTCAGCTGTGAGCAGCTCGTGAGCGCGCTGATGTTGAGGAGAGGGAGCCATGCTAGTTCAAAGCCATTCTCTTGAGGACTATTTCACCGTTGTCGATCATTGTCTGCAGTGGACCGGAAATGATGGTCCTCTCATCGACTATCAGCTCGAAAGTATAGCCGCGCTCGGATGCGAACTGTGCCATGTCCTTGACTTGCTGGGTTGCACCGATACTGTTGGTGTTCTTGACTTCGCGGACGATCGCAGCGGTGTCGTCGATCTCGTCGGGAATCCTGGTGCGGCCGTTGATCTCGATGGGCCTCTTGGGAATGTTGGGGTCGATTCCGGCCTTGAGTTCACCGATGCGTCCGGCGAGGTTGTTCTTCTGCCCCTGTGTGGTGGCCTGCTTGAGCTCCATCTGCAGGAAGCGGACCAACCTGGCGTTGCTCTTCGCCGCCGAACTAGCGCTGAAGAAGTCGGCGATCTTGATGGCCGCTCTCATGCTCTTCACACTCGAGATGAGGCCACTGATCTTGGTTCCGTAGCGTGCAATGGTGCTCGTGGCCTTCGCCGTCGCCACGGCCGCGCCCGCACCAAAAGTGACGAACGACGACAGAATTCCTGCTGCAGCGGTGATGGCCAGTTCGACGGCGAGATCGTTCAGCAGATCGGCCATCTTCGCGCGAACGTCGGCAAGGTAACTCTTGTGTGCTTCGACGCTGTCGCGCAGAGCTCCTGCGAGAGCGGCATACTCGTCGACGAGCGAGCCCAGCTCTTCGAGGTCCTCGACGACGATGTCTACTTCTTCGCCGTTCATCTGGTCGAGAGTCGCGCAGGTCGCCTGAAGCTTTCCGAGGAAGGAACCGTCGCTGTCGCTCGCGACCTTTGCCCAGGCAGTGGATGCGGTGGTCAGTTTGTCGGTGTCGCCGTTGGGAACCGGAACCCCGATGTTCTGCAGGAGGCCGATGACCTCGACGAGCCCCTCGCCTTCTGCGCCCGCAGAAGCCGGCAATGCGACGCACATTCCGAGCTGACCGTCGCCCGGATCTGCAGGCGGGGCCAGCGGCGCACCACCACCGACGTTCGAATCTGCCTCGGCCTGAGCGTGGTTCGCGCCCATCTGAATCAAGACTCGGCCGTAATGATGGATCGCGGGACCGAGGTTGCGGCCCATCGATTCGAACGCTGCGGCTTGCGCGTCGTACGCTTCGGCGAATTCTGTTCCGGCGTCGTCTGTTCCGGCCATCTGGCCGGTGTCGGCCAACGCCGCCATGGTGTCGGTGTGGATCTTCGACACTGCGGCAGCGACGGTAAGCACCGAGTTCGCGGCGTCGTAGTAGTTCTGCGGCCTGATCGTCTCTGCCATCAGCGTCCGAGCATCGAGATGTTGGTCGATCTCGCCGACGAATAGTTGCCGTGCGCGATCCGCGCCGCCAACCGCATCTCTTCGACCTCGCCGTTGGCGCGGGCGATAGCGGCGTTCCAGCGCGCCTGACGTTCCTGGTAGGCGGCCGATCCCTCTCCACCCCATACCGCGGCGCAGCGCTGGGTGACGTCGGCGTCGATGCCGGCCATGGTGTCGGTGAGCGAGCGAACGTACTGCGCGATCCGTTCGGTCGTCTGGTCGAGCAACGCCAGGTCGACGGTGTATCCGTGGGGCGGGGTGGTCACAGCCGCAGCATCTTCGTCGACGAGAAGGTGGTGGCGTTGTCCGATTCGGCCCGCTCGTAGTCGCGTGCCGATTCTCCGACGAGATCGCCGATCTGCTCGAGGTCGCCCGCGATGACTTCGATGGCCGACTTCAATTCGGCCCAGCTCTGCCCGTAGGAATCGGCAGCTCCACCGGTCCACACCTGGAGCAGGTCCTCGACGTCGCGGCCCAAACGCGCGAGATCGTCGACCATGTCCGACGAGTACTTGCGTGCACTGACAGCCGCATCGATCTGCACCGCTGTCTCGGTGTACATCTCATCCCCCATGCTGTCCCCCCAAGTTCAGCGAATGCGGATCACGCCCACACGAGCGGTGTACCTTTCGCGGCCTTCATCGGGCCGAGGTCGAATGTCTGCGGATCAGGCATGTCGTACGGGACGAGGATCTGCAGCGCGTACTCGCGGTGTTCCAGCAGGATCTCCAGGCGAGGCTTCGTTGCGCCGTCGACTACGACGTTGGACACGATTGCAACCGAACGAAGCCCATCGGCTTCGGCACGCACTCCGTCGACCAATCTGTCTTTGAGAGGCGACGCCGACGACGAGTACTCGTCGGAATCGGATTGGACTGCCGACACCACTCGACGGCCACCATCGCGATCGTTGAGCACCGCGATCGGGTCGAGACCCCAGTTCTGGCTCAACCGCTCGGCCGCGATGTCGATGCCGACGTCGAGCAGGTCGTCGAAATCCGCCTGACACTCGACACTCGTCTGCTGACGCCAGTTCGCCACAATCCCCCCGATGCTCCCTCGTCGCACTCCCCAGGGCGACGGGGCCAAGCATAGCTTGGAGAGGACGTATGCTCCGCGAACCGCACCCGGGTCTCAGGCTCGACCAGGCCGCGGAGACTTGTCGACGTCAGCCGCCCTGCGGTGGTGGGGCTTCGATTTACTCACTAAGACTCGACGGGGCATCAGACCCAAGATGCCCGCTCGACCCCAGAGCTCCGTTGGCTGTGCCGACTGACCCGCTGACGCCACCAGACGCATCAAACCCACCTTCGGTTAGGATTTGAGTCATTTTCGGAGGTGCATTTCTCGGGTTATGTTCCCGTTCGGGCTGGGTGAAGTCGGACCCATCCATGTTGTGATCGGTCACGAATAGTCGGCGTGATCACCGTGATTCGCAGTCTCCTCGCCACCGCCACAGGTCGGCCCAAGGACACCCGAGAGTGCACGTGCGCCGCCTGCAACTGGACCAGGGGCTGACGCTCGTCAGGATGCGCCATCAGATGCAACACTGGACAACATGAGACGACCGTACTTGCCAACCGGGGCCATCAGCGTGGCTATTCTGTCCCTCGGCGTCAGTGGCCTGTCTCAAATACTCCTGGCGGCGGTGTCGGTTGGATTTGTGACGGCGATGGTTCTGGACTCACGGGCGGAACGTGTCGGTCCAGAAGCTCACCTGGAATCACGTTGATGATCGTCTTTTCGACGATGGTCGGCGGGATCTCGTGAGTCGCATCATCTTTCGGCATGTTTGCCAGTATCACGCCCGCAAGGGTCACTAGTCCGAACAGAATCGTGAGCATTTCCTTGCGGTCGAAAGGTTCCTTCATTCGGCGAAGGAAGGACGCAGTCTCTGGGCTGACCTTCTCAACCCGCCGTATGGCTGCGCGAGGCCGGTCTTCGTAGTTTTCCGCCGCCCACCGTAGAGCCTTTTGATATTTCGCCAGCTTGTCACGCGTCCACGCTGACGCCGTTACGGCGTGGACCAATCCCTCCGAAAACCTGAACGTGCCGTCGAGTACGTGCGAGATCCCTCCGCAGTGCGGACACTCGACGGACACGTTCGAGACTTCGACGGTGATGTTGCCGCTGGCGGAGAGGAGGCCGACATGGTCGACGAATCGGTCGCAGTTCGGACACCACGCGGGAACCTCGGTCATCGGAGGAACGTAGCAGAAGCGCGCCTGGTGCTACGCCGCTAGAGCGGCCATTGCCTTCCATGTACCGGGGTCGCCAGCAGTGACGCACATCCACCTGGAACGCCGCCCGCTGCTCGCGTTATGCGCCCGCTTCGGTGAGTCATTCGGATGACTGACGCGACTGCACGCGACATTCGTTCTTCGGTAGCGTCTCGGAACATGAGCACACAAGACGAGAACGCATGGACGATGGCCGAGGAGAACTGGAAAGCCGCGGTGCTTGCAGAAATCACTCGCCGTATCGAGGAAGGTCAGTACGTTCCCGACAGTTTGAAGTCGCCATTCCTTCGGGGGTCCACTGCTGACCCGTACAACCCCGACATCCTCACCAAGTCGCAGCTGGAAGATCATCTTGCCGATGCCGAAAAGATCGACACGACCGACAAGCTGGAGTTTTACGCGGCAACGTTCAGGGTGCCGAACCCCCACTCGTAAGCAAAGTCATTCGGGCAAACGAATGGTGCTGCAACCGACCGCGCAGTACGGCACCATTCGACCATGCCACAGTCCCTGGTTCGCAGATTGCCGTTCTACTTCGTCGGCGCAGCGATTCTCACTATAACTGCGATGTTCCTGGTGATCAGCGCCAACGGCAGCCGTGACACCGTCATTATGCTCGTCGCGTTCGCGTTCGTCCTCGCGGCATTGGCTGCGGTGCGCATCTATATCGATGGCACACGCGTCCAGGTCGAGGAGCGGCAGTGCCTCCAAAACCGCGGCCTGGACCACGGATTCTGCTCTGATGAGTGCCTGGACGAGTGGCGAGAGTGGGAAGCGATCAAGTAGATCGCTTCCCACTACTCACAAAGCGGCCAGCGCCTCACCCATAGGCAGCACCGGCACGTCGCCCTTCGCGGCGATGTAGTCGACAAGGGCATTGAAGTTCGCCACGGTCCACGCATACGAGGTGCCCCCAGACGCGACGATGTCGTGGAAGGTGAAGATCACCACGAGCCCTGCCGCGTAGGCCTTGTCGACCATCGCATGCGCAGACGCAAGCGAAGCCGGGAGCGGAGATCCGCAGTGGATCGGCAGGCGTTGCGGTTGTCCCTTGTCCGCCCGTCGTCCTGGCTTAACGGAAGTACTGCGCTGCCGCATAACGCACAGCCGGACTCGAATTGCTGCCCGGGTACGCGATGCACTCAGAGCGGAACCCGTCCGTCACAAGGAACCGCTTCATGTATTGCAGCGTGGCTTCCAGCGTCTCAGAGCCGTACGTCGAAAAGCTGACGTGCTCGGTGGTGCAGTGCGCGCCGATCTCCCAGCCATGTAGATCCTGGAACGTACGGAGGTCTGCGAGGGTGAGGTAGCTCGCGTTCGCGCCGAGCAGGCTGATCCACGGGAAGATCGTCCCCCGGAATCGGTATTGATTCATCGTTGCGAGAGCGGCCGTCTTGGTCGTCGCCCACGAGTCGTCGAACGTGAACGCGATGCAACCCTTCGGGTACTTCTGTCGGGCGAAGAACGACACTTCGCCAAACTTGGTCGGTGTCGTCTGACCTCCGACTCCCGCGATAGCCACGCGCGCCGTCTGCACCGCGCTGCCGGCTCCCGTTCCGACAACGCTCGATGGGTTGTCGAGCGAGACCTGCAAGACGGTCCACTGGTCCGCGCCGACCTGCTTCGGGACGGAGTCCACGATGACGTCGTAGATCGCGTAGTTTGCGCCGAGGCTCGATTCGGACGAAGCGTAGGAACTACCGACGAGATCTTGGTCGGGTCACCGACCTTGATCGCGATACATGCGACCTTGCCTGCTGGGTTGAACGGTGTGATGCCACCCGACTTGGTGGTCGATGCGCCGCTGCCGTCGTTCTTGGTCTCACCGCTGACGCACTGCGATCCCCAGGCACCGTCCGTGGTGTCGTTGAGATTCGGGTTGACGAGGTTTCCGCCCGCGGTCCATCCGTGACCGGCCTCGAAGCGGCTAATCAGGGCCCTGTGGCTTCGTCATGCGCGGTGAGGCAGAGCCGAGGGCGTCACGGTTCGACGCAAATGTGATCGTCAGATCCCATTTGGTGCTGTCGTACGAACCGGTGGAGGTGTGTGCGCTGCTTGCTTTGACGACGTCGCCTGCGGGCGAGACGACCGATTGCCCGACTGCATAGGTGGTGTTCGCGGCCCACTTGCCGATGAACCGTTGATCGAGCGCGGACAGGGGTTCGACGTGATTTGATGACTTTCCAGCGACGGTTCGCGCCGATGGTGACGGCTTGGAATATGCGGGCCGATCCTGCAATGCGGAGGATGGCCGCTGTCGCGCTTCCTGTATCGATGGTGTCGCAGCTCGCGCACGTCACGGTGACCGTGTTGACGCTGGTGTCGAGGTCGTCCTTCTGGACTTCGATGACCGCGCCGTCTGCGACACCGGAGAGTACTGGGAGCGCCACGGATAGTGCGCCACCGTTGGCGTTGTATCAGTTGATCTTGCCTGCCCCGGGTGCGACTGTGGTCGTGAGTGCGGCGGTTGCGCCGAGCGGGGTGAGTACGTTGACCATCATCTATTCGCTCCCGTCAGGACGCCGCGATAGTCGCGGTGCCGTTTCCGTTGTCGGTGATGGTCACTCCGCCGCTGCCGCCGCCCGAGACGGTCCGGAGGGCTTGCTCGGTGGCGTCGAAGCTCGCGCGGGACGTGCCAGCAAATGTGCGCTTGCCGGCATCGGATATGGGAGCCGGAAGGATGACAGTGTCGCCCGTTGCGTATGCGGTGAGGGGTCGCCAAACGGGCGCATAATGTTTGCCGTGAGCCTTTTCCCAGTTCAGGCTGTTTACGGCGCGATGTTGAGAGGGTGCGCAAGCATGAATTCGAAAGTACGTTCGTCTCAATTCCGATCAACACGAACGAGCAGGAACCCTTGATGCCGAGGAGAAGAACATGGCGCCAGCACACCAAAGGCGATAACGACAACCAAGCTAATAGCTGGTGTCGGACTAGCAATTCAAATTCCTGGCATGAGACGCAGGTGGTTCTGGGAACCTCATTCTGGCTGCAGTTTGCGTCGCGGCGCCCAATGCGAAGACTGAGATCTGATATTCAGATACGTCCCCGAACGCAAAAAGCCTGGACTCCGTTATCTGCATGAATGACGTAAGTCCACAGGCCATCCGAGACGGTGCCAGCGTACTTCATTTGCCCGAGCATGAGGCCGGCCGCTGGCATGCCGACGTTGGTGAGCGTTGTGACGCTCGGCGTTGACGACGACTGCAGACCCACGCCTACTGTGGGCGGTGTGGACCGCGATGGTGGACGACGACTCTGGCCGAGGCCTCCTCTTCTGCCGCGCCCGATTCTGATGGACCAACGCTGGGAACGACTCGTGTTCTTGCATTGGCGCGTCCCCAGTCACCGGGTCGCTCCGCTACTGCCTCGTGGGTGTGTCCCCGACGAGTTCGACGGTTCGTCGTGGGTTGGCCTGATCGGGTTTCACATGGTGGGTGCGGGGTTGGGGTACCGGCGTCCCGTCCCCTACTTGGGCACGTTTCCAGAGATCAACGTCCGGCTGTATTCGGTGGACGCAGAAGGCCGACGGGGAGTCGTGTTCCGATCTCTCGAAGCGAGCCGTCTCGCGGTGGTGGCGGGAACCAACCTCGCCCGCGTTCCCTATCGATGGGCGTCCATGTCCATCGATGACGACTCATCGAAGATCGCCTACCGAAGCACGCGATTGGCACCGCCGCACCGCGGCGTCACAACGGATTTCGGGGTGGTTCGTGGCTCACGCGACATGTCCGACGACCCACTTGCTGTATTCCTCACGGCGCGTTGGGGTCTGCACACGTCTATGGCAGGACGACTTCTCTACGTGCCGAACGTGCACCGGCGATGGCAACTGTCGGACGCCTCGGTCACTCACTGCAACGACCAACTCGTCGGAGCTGCGGGACTTCCGAATGTCTCAGGCCGGCCACCGGACTCGGTGCTGTACGCATCTGGTGTCTCCACGCAATTCGGCCGGCCGTACACCGTGCAGCGCTGACTGAAGACTAACCCAGGCGTCGTCGCCGGACGCCCTAGGAGCCGTCCGATCGATAGCTGACCGCCTCCAAGGCAAGTCGCCGGATCTCGACGATCACTTGCCCGATGACGACGGTTCCGATGAGCATGGTCTCGACCGCCGCCGTGCGGTCCGGCATGGCACGTGCGTACTCCACCTCCGGCTCGACGACGCCTTCGACAAAGTCGCTGATTGCATCGAAGTAGGACATCGAGATCGGGAAGTCGAACCTGCGGAGCGTGGCGATCAGTTCGGCAAGCCGGTGCGGCGCCGGAGCGTTCGGAGCGACGTGCCACTTCCGTGATGCCATCCAGGTCTGCACTTCGTCGAAAGCGGCGTCGACGTCGTCCGGACGGTCATCGGCGGGTACTTCGTCGAGGCCGTGCATCACAGCACCGAAGGCGTCGTGCATGGGCGTCGCCTCGTCGTCGACCGCTGCGAGTGTGGCACGGACGCGCGAAATCGGAAGTCCGCCAACGTCTATGAGTGACCGGATCAGCTGAAGGCGCCGAACGTGCAGTTCGCCGTAGTCCGCTTGATTGGTCGCCGTCTGCTGCCCGGCAGGCAGTAGTCCCTCGCGTAGGTAGTACTTGATCGACGCGACGGAGACGCCACTGCGCCTGCTCAGCTCCGAGACCTTCACCGGCCGACCCTTGACATCACCAGCAGACAGTAGCACTATCCATAATAGATAGAGTCACTATCCAAACTGGAGGTATCGACATGAGCGCAGTTCAGCCTGGCCGCTACACCGCGCAGATGGACGAAGATTTCGTCGTCTTCATCATCGGGATGCGCATCAACAAGCTTCGGAAGGTCCACAAGTGGTTCGGACCGTTCGCTGCCATGCCGCGGATGCTTCGCGAACTGCGCACACATCCCGACAAGGGATTGTTGGGCGCACGCATGTCAATCGGCGGACGGACCATCACCGTGGTCCAGTACTGGCGCAGTTTCGACGACCTGGAAGCGTTCGCGAAGAACCCGAACGATCCGCACCTGCCCAACTGGAGAGCGTTCAACAAGAAGGTCGGCGTCAGTGGTGACGTGGGTGTTTATCACGAGACGTACCGCGTCGGGGCCGGACAGCACGAGTCCATCTACTCCAACATGCCCGTCATGGGATTGGCCGAAGCCGGCAGCTCCGTGGCCGTCGGGAAGCGTACAGAGACTGCACGGAAGAGGATTTCGACGAACTAGCCCTAAAACCCGAGAAACTGATCTATGCACTCGGAGAAGACTGAGCAACCCCGCCCATAGCCAAACCATAGAGATCCATTAACCCGCCATAGTGGTGATCGTCCGAAACAACTCGACTTTCCAATGCCGACCAAAACCGCTGGCTTCGCGCCGCATTTTCCTCCAAAGTCTGCAGAATCGCAGACGCCAGCAAATCAGGAGAGTCGTCGCCGTAAACACGCCCTGTCCCCGGTTCAACCATTTCTGGCAAACCACCACGATCGCTTACCACCACAGGCACGCCGTGCTGAAGGCTTTCGCGAACCGTATACGGACTGTTCTCTGCCCACCGAGAAGGGTGCACAGTCAAACTAGCATCCGACAAAATCCGCTCAAGACTATTTACTTCATACCGACCGAAAAAGGACACATTTCGTAAGTTGAGACTAGCTGCAAGTTCCACGAGAGAATCACTCGCGCTGCCGCTACCGTATATATCCAGACGAGCACCCGGGTAAGCAGCCGACACAGATGGCCAACCCTTAAGCAACACGTCAACACCCTTCTCTTCCGAAAGCCGCCCAATGTACAACACCCTAGGGCGCTTTTCAGCAACGTCACTACCCACGGTGCCAGCCTTTCGAACTCCCCAAGACAAATCAAGATATCTTACTGGCGCAGCAACAGCAGGCGACTCTTCGAGCAATCCCGCCATATATCTAGATGGGGCGTGTATCACAGATCGCGACCGCGACCAAAAGTAATCAGAGATTGGGAGCTCGACAGCGCCGAGAACCGAACTACCCAACGACCCCTTTATGCACTTCCGCGACAGGATTGCGCCCATTCTACGTCCCATAGAGGCGCCGATGCATGCGGTGCACTCCTGATTCTTTGCGTCGTCCCAAAGCCGTTGATTCGCACACACGAACTTGTATTCATGCGCAGTCGTGATCGATGGAAGACGCTTTTTAGACACCACACGAGCTAGGCTCGGAGTAAGCTGGCGACACGTCATATTGAAATGGACTACATCAGGACGAAATTCGTCGATACACGCCGAAAAAAGCCGGCCGACCTTTGGCGAGTATACCGAAGCCATTGCACTCTGGGCAGTGTGCAATGGCGTCGATGAATACGACCTGAACGGTGACATGGAGACCTCGTCTCCCAATACATGCATCGAATGCTCACCTTCTGGAGGCGACATTCCAAAAAAATGAAGCGTGTGGCCATGTTCTCGTAGATGTGTGGCTAACCACGCCATGTACGTCTCAACACCACCTACGTGGTGCAGGAACTTATTGACTACCAATATTCGCATCGTCTGATCGCCTCCGAGACCTTGGTCGAGCTGATCGTTTAACACCTACGAGATTAAGACTTTTCAATATTCGCCTGAGAAAAAATACACCAGGATCGGCCATCCTCAGCAACATTGCAATGAGACAAAATGCCACCAAATAGGCGATTGCGCTATATACAACGGATAGAAATCCAACGTTAAGATGCTCAAAATACAACTTCATCTGAAACCCAAAGCAACCGCTGCCTAAGGTCAGGCCAGCTACCCTGCTGCCCACCGACCACACGACCGAGAGATTCACTTTCTCCTCTGTTTTAAACCAAAATGCACACACTAGCCACGATAGCCATAAACCCGACACCAACACGACCAGTATGGCAAAAGTGCCAAAGAAAGCTGCGATAATGAGAGAAACACCAAGTACCGATTTTGTCAACATATTGTATCGGAGAAGAGAAGCAGTACTACCCAACGACACGAAGTTCCAAAAATAGACCAGCGCCAAAGCCTGCGCAGGTATACCTATCGAAACCACCTGCAGCATGTTCGCTGCACCAGACCATTGACTACCGAGCAAAATTGCAACAATTTCTGAAGAAAAGACAAAGATGAATGAACCGCAAAAAGCACCAACTAGCCCAACGGACTTCAGGACTTTAGCAGAGAAGGATGAATACTCGGCTGTACTGTCGCGATTGGCGAAATTCGCAAGCACGACATTAGTCAACGGCGACAAGATCTGATTGATCGGCAAGGAATAGATCTGAAACGCACGACCGAACTCACCCGCTTGTACTACACCGGAAAATTTTCCGATCAGAATGGCCGGCAGTGCGTTGACCGAATAGCTTAGAACTTGCGCCAACCCCAGGTTGGCACCAAACGAGATAAACGACCGTATCGAAACTGACCGATCTACAGCCGGCGGAATCCAGCGCGTCGAAAAGACACGGAGTATCAACACCACAAAAGATGCCGACACCTGAAGACCTACCAAGGACCACGGCCCGGCCCCTTCCAACGCAAGAACGCATCCCACAATTAGTCCAACGCACTGGCCCGTCACATCGGTTGCCGCAACTGCACCAAATCGATGCTCGCGACTTAGCCTTACCTGAAACTGCGTCTGAACTGCGTTGAGGAAAAACACTCCACCTAGGCCACATACGACACCACCCAGACCCGGAATGCCCAGCAATATCTCGGCAGGGAACGCGATAGCCAGAGAGACTAACAGAAGCGCAAGCCCAAGAACTACGCTTGCCCAAAACAGGTTCCCTTGCTGCTTATCGCTTAAGCTCTTCGCTTGAATAGAAGCCGCAGAAAGACCGAAGTCTCTTAAGAGTTCTGCGACTCCAACCAAAGCAGTCGCGACGGCGACAACGCCAAACTCTGCTGGAGTCAGCAGTCTACCTAGAACAACCAGATTGACCATTAGAAGGAATAACTTGCAAACCTGCCCAGCTACTGTCACCAAAGCCGAGGAGGCCGACGAGCTGGCTTTAACGCGTGGCACTAGCGCCATCCCCATCTGCTGGCTTATCGCCTACCACTCCACTGTCAAGTAGCGATACAACTTTGTCAACGATTTCCGTCCACCCATATTTCGCTGACTCGACCCTCACCAGTTCGGAGAACGTGCCCAGCCGCTCGTTGATTGTCGCAATCGACTGCGCAAGCTCTGACGCATCCCAATTCTCCTTCATGAGGATCCCAAGGTCCCCGTTCACTTCGAAACGTAGATCGCCTACCGGTGCCGCGACTACAGGCTTTCCAAAAGCCATAGCAAGTTTCAACACTCCGCTAGTCGACCCCTCCCGGTATGGCAGCACTACAACGTCGCACGCCGAAAAGTAGTTTTGTACCTGATCAAACGGAATACGGTAGTCAGCCAAAACCACGTCGTCCGGGAGATGATCACTTTTCAACGTTATTGCAAGTCTGGACGAGCTATCGAACATGCGCTTCCCGGCAATAATAGTGATTGGGTCAACACCACTGTTAGTCAGCTCTACGTGAGCGTCCAGCAACTCATGGATACCCTTCCTATCTTCAATATTCCCGAAAGACAAGACCACGAGACGGTTCGACCCAGCCGGAAGGTTTAAGACTGCACGGGCGGTCTCGCGTGTGAGGCTCTTGGTATTGAAAATGTCATAGTTCCCGTGTGGTACAACAACGCTATTCTCGGCGAATTTCGAATTGGACGCGTCAATTGCCGATTTTGCACTTCCTGTATGGAACACGCGAGCACTAAAGGATCGATAGTAGATTTTATAGATAAACGGCCCGAACGGACGGCGATAATGTGGCACGACATCGTGAACAACAACAGCACATCGCGCGCCTAACTGCCGCATGAACCGGACTAGAAGCGATTCTAAAAGCGGAAACTTCAACGGACCCTGAAATATAAAGTCTGAGCTAAGACGGTATCTGAACCACAGACGCGTGAATTTCACAATGTCGATCGGGTAGTGCCTACTTCTCCTGAACAACTGCAACACTGCGAAGGGTCCCGACGCCAGTTGAGGATCGATCGCGGAAGACGTCACAAGCGTTGTAGCGCGTCGCAAGCCAGACTTGCGGCAGAAAGATACTGCATAGTCGGTGAGTCCGGAGTCGCCGGTGAATGTCACCACGAAAAGCTGCCGGGAGGAGACGTCAGTTGACACTCTGACTCCCGCGCGTTCCGGTTCGGGTACGACCGGGCTGGTCCTTAGTGCCAAACTGAGTGTGCAAACCCTCGTCCATAGTCTGGAACAGAAACCCGAACGTCCACATCAGTGCCGGAAACGTCCACTCATTTACTAGACCCCATCCTGTCGTGACGACTGGGTACAGCGCGATCATGCTGCACACCCAGACGGCCGCCGCGTCATTGCCAAGACCGGCTCCTCGAAACCGCTGCACCGCACGAACCGTCCCGTACGCGAACGGGATCGCGAGCAGAATGAGTCCGGCGGCGCCGATCTCAGTCAGAAGCAGCAGCGGGGCGTTGTGTACTGGCCAACCGACTCCAGTGAGTCGGTCAAACTGGCCGAAGTACGCGACGTACGTGTTCGGACCGACACCGAACAACCAGATGTTATCCAACTGCGACAGTGCGACATCAAGAAATCGAGCCCGACTACCGCCGAATGGGTCGGATTCGTTGCGTTCAGAAACACGGGTATAGCCGATAACAGCGATAAACGCGAGGAGGGGCACCAACACAAAAAAACTTGGAGTCAGCTTGAAGCGCAACCTCCCGCGCAATGCGCTGATCGCGAGCCAGAGCGCGATCAAAACAACGTACGCTAGTATGTTCGCGCGTCCAGCACTCAAAGCTAAGGGCACTGTACTACCGACGATGCTGGCCCGCGAAAGAATCCGCGTCTTGGAGTCCAGGCTAAAAGTGAAAGGTAGGGCGACGATGCATAAGAGGAGAATCATCTTGCCCAAAGACGCCGGGTGATCAAAAGTTCCGTTTGCCCTACCGGTAACGGTATCGTCGTCAACAATTGTTGGCACGAAGATCGCGATTTGCATTTCTTGAAGTATCGAGATTGCACTCTGCGCCACGACCACCAGGAATACGGACCAGGCAATCAAACGGCTCATTTGCAGGTTTGATGCAAACTGATGAGCAGTCTTTGCCCCGACGTACCAAGCGCCAACAGCTGTCAGGAGCGCAAGGGCACCCGCGTACTGTAATAATGTTCTGTCCCACACGACTAGCAGAGCCACACCAAGATAGACAACGACAGGAACCAAGAGTCGACCGTTCACGGCGCCCACAGAGCGATTAAAAAAGAACCACATCGCAAGTCCCGCGATTACTGCCCCTGCAGTAGTCAGGCGCGCCGCTGATCCCGCAATCCCCACGTGAATACTCGCTCCGCCATCCGCGAAATAGTAAATCGGGCGCGATATAGTGAAAAGCGTCAACATTCCGAGCAGAGGCAACAATGCACGCACCGAAAACAGAGGTGAGAATGCGTAGAATCCTACCGCCAACGCGAATGCTATAAGCGCCATTTCTACCGAGGACATTGCACACCTCGGTCGGTTCGCGCAATTTTATCCCCACTATCGTATTCCATCCAAGTAAAGTTCTGGGCGGACAACGAAGTCACTTTTGGCAGGTTGGATTTTATAGTTTCAACTAGCGAATCAAGTCCGTAGTTCTCAATTTGTGACACAACGCTCACCAGACGTGAACTGTCGTGCAGCTCGTCTAACTCAATACTCAAGTTGGGTAGTTCGAAAAGTGAATATAGGCCTTCTGCCTTCCCGTTGGTATTTATTATTGCAGCCGGAACGCCCTCGGAGAGCGAGAGTATTCCAAGATGCATACGTCCAGTCACGACGAACCTACATTTTCGAACAATTGCTTTGACATCTAGGGGGTCCAATAAGCGATCGATATAGTCGACGCTTGCGTTCGGCGGCCTGAGAGACCTGAGCGCGGCTTGCGCGTCCAAGTCGGAGTCCCCCGGGCGGATCACGTGTGGGAGGACAAGAACGGTATAGCCTCGCTCAACTAATTCGTCGACTAGTTTTACGTACACGGTCGCCTCAACTCCGGCTCCACTTACCAAGCCGCTTACGTTCACGACCACCGTTGAACCTTGTTCTTCATCAGAATGTTTCGCACTTTGTAGCGAGAACACTAGGTCCGCGACGCCTACAGTGTTCTCAACACCCAGCGAAACGAGCCGATCTCGTGAAATTGGATCCCGCACGTACAAGGTTGATTGGCTCTTGCCGAGGTACCTCATCGCGGTGACCGCGGAAGTCACTGGTTCTGCCGACCAGCTGAAGCCAAAGACGGCGGTCGTCTGTCCGGCACGTTGACTTGCCGCAAGTATTGAGCAACGTGCGATCGAACTGGTTGGGAAATAGCGCCCGTCCATCACGTCAGCGCCAATCACACCAATCTGACTGGCCCGTCGCGCTATTCTGTGAAATTTCCAGGCATCGGGAATCCTGGTCAGCAAACCTCTGTCAAGCAGTCCAGGCAGTTCAATCCAAGTCACCTGTGGTGTGCTTTCTAAAGATTGAGAAAACGCTGCGGCTGAATTGCAAATCACAGTAGTCCGGCATTCTGCCTTCTGGAGCACGGTCGCTAGCATCGCGTGATCTCCGATGTTCCCGCTGCCTGCGGTTGCTATGACAACGAGTTGTGAGTCACCGGAGCTGAAGGACGGATCATGCAAATCATTGCGCAACAGGGCGGCCCCCCACCTTAGAATGGTGTCTTCGATCAGAAAGAGTCGAGCATATGCTGGTCTTGTTCGCATTTTACCTAAGACGGTACCTACGCGCTTCCGAGCTGCCGATTTTATTGACCCAGTCATTTGCCCTCCTCGTCCGCGCGAACATGGCGTACCATACGTCTATGGCTCGCCTGCTGCAGATCGACAACAGCGGCCCTCCTGATGACACCCGCCATGCGAATCGCAGCTGAGGCGATCTTGCGAATACGCGGACGCCAATCCAACTCAAAGGCGTAGGCCATTTCGTATTTCAAGAGAGAGGGCGCTATTAGAACGGTGTAGTCGGTCAGCCTGCCGCTTGCTTTCGCCTGAGCAAACGCTTTGAAGCTGTACTGGCTCAGCCTGCGTCGCTGTCGCGCTATTCGACGACGTTTTTCGCTTGGTTGGTCTGCATCGGCCGTTGACACTCGTTTCTTAGGTGCCCACCTGCCCGAGGCAGCGTCGTCCCTCAAGCGTACAGCCAGTCCCTCGCGTCTATGTCGTATATTTCCCAGTTGGGTTGCACGGGCGGATTCGGTGTCCATGCGCCCACCGTCTAATTCGTGGTTTCTTACGCCTTCGTCAATAATTCGTGCAATTTTTGGATCTCGAGTGACAACGATGTTTGTTCCTCGCCAATTTTGTTCGAACTCAGGAAGCCAAGCATCTCCGAATGTGGCATCCGCTGTTTCTCCGAAGATGTCATCGCAATAGTTACATGCATTAAGCTGAAAAGAGCCGTAGCCCCAATTTGCCCCGAATAGGTCCGAGGACCTGTCCGCAATCTCAGTCCGTCCTGTGGCCGTCCAAGCCGAAAACCCGTAACCGCTCGCGGTTCCGGATCCGGACTTCACCCTAAAATCTACACCAGCCAGGTCCGGCGGTATTATACCCAATTGCCAGGCCAGAGATTCGGCGAAGAGACTTGATTTCATATGTCCGCATACGAGGGCGAAACAATATTTCACCCGTTCGCGGAGTATTGGATCTGCTCGCATAAGATTTCTGACAGCAGTCACATAGCACGGCACGCCGATAAATGCATACGTACCTGGAGTTTCTCGCACCCGCTCGATCGCTCGGTCCATCGAGCAAGAATAGTAGTTAGATTTGCGAGTCTTTTCTGACTCGCCACTAGTGGATAGTTTGTAATCGAACAGTTGTCCATCAGTTGACGCTCCGACATGAATTACAGCATCTATGTCGCCGTTCTCCAGCAACCAATTTGTTACGTAAGTGGTCAACCCTCCCGAACTGCTTTTGCTTACATCGAGATCATTTGCGACGCGTCCGTAGTGCACAGATTCGTAGCGACCGAGCACCGAATCAACGGTCTCGAGTTCGGGAAATTCGTTCTGCGCGTGTTCATCTTCGGAGGGTGATTCGTCCGCAAAGGGGCAGATACGTGAAGCGACTTCCAGTGAACGTGTGCTAGTATCGCTGATCTTTGCCGTCTGAAATCCATTTCCCGTATCGACCATAGAAATTACGTCTGGCAGTGCAACAGCGCATGCGCCACATCCAACGCAGGCATCATTTTCCAGCACGAGACGGATGGTTGACATGTTCTGCCTGGGCAGATTCTCGCGTCCCGCGCCGGTCTGAGGGTTCACTTTTTCCTTCAATTTGTCGCTATTCGTAGAGTAGGCTCTGGAGGGGTTATTGCGGTAGACGCCGAATCGGTTTGTGATGCTCACAGGATTAGGACTGCCTAAGGAGTTTCGTCAGTTCATTTGCGCTCGGACGCGTGTGGATGACGGCCCCGATGTCGCGAGATCGTGAAGCACTGCGCTGTAGCGCCGGCACACCCCTTCCCACGTGTAAGCCTCCTTGGCTCGCGCCGCGCTCCGCTCACTCAACTTTTCCTGCAAGACGGGGTCGTTCATTACCCTGCTTAGGCCTTCGTAGATTGCGTCCGGCGTAGGTGCGACGAATATGCCTGCATCCTCAAGGACCTCACGATTGAACACGGTATCGCGGGCGACTGTGGGGGCTCCACACGCCATGGCTTGAACGAGGGCAGGATTGGTCCCTCCGACGCTGTGTCCGTGGAAGTATGCGCCTGCGTTTTCCCACAAAGCGAAGAGTCGATCGTCGTCACTCACGTGTCCGAACCACTTGATCCGTTCGTTCGTGTTCGCAAGTCGACGCAGATTCTCCTCGGTGTCGCCACCATATCCGGATGATCCCACGACTACCACATCCCACCTTTTACTGAGGCGCGCAGCTGCGTCTAGGAATTCGTCGATCGTGTTCTCCGGAACGAAGCGAGCCACCATTAACACGTACTGTCGCGATGTCAGGCCATCGGGCGTTGCGCTGCGAGCTCGAAATGTACCTCCGTAGGGAATGAACTCTCCGGTTCTGCCAAATTCTTGACCCCAACGTGTGCCGAGGGCTTTTGAATCGAAGACAAGATCGTCTGCTTGGCTGGCAGTCGCCGACGCACCCGAGCGAAACAGCGCCCGAGCCGCAGGGCCCCACTTCGCGCGCTCCCACTCGATTCCATCCACGTTGACCAGTGTCGGGATGCCGCGCGCGCGTAAGAAGGGAAGCCAGAAGCCGTTGGCGACGTTCATCAGCAGTGCAACATCGGGGCGAGAACGAGCGCAGTGAAGTGAAGATGTCAATCCGTATGAGAGTGTGCTTAGCGAGCGCGACTCCACACCCCATGTGTTGATGCTTCGTACCCTCGGATCGCCGCCGGCGGTACCCGCATCGATCGTTCGCCCGCGTCCGTATACCGTGGTGTCCCAACCATCATCCGCGAGATATGGAGCAAGCCTTCTAACCAGCGTCTCAAATCCGCCGTAGAAGCTCGGATAACCCCTGGTACCGATTATCGCCACGGAAAGACCATTCACAAGCTGCTACCCCTACTTAGTATCTTTAAACTGCGTATGCGATTGCGCCCGTCCCAGGTTCACCCCAGTACGCTCGCTTCCCTGAACCCGCAATGCCAAGGCTCGGAATCAGACCGAACTGACTGCTGTGGCGTGATGCCCTGAACGGCGCGGTTGTCGGGGTGAACGGTTGACAGTCTTACGAAGGGGCGCACGTCAGTACGCGCCGTCGCTACCAGCCACTGCCTTTACCGTCTTCGCGATGATGAGCAGGTCGCCGACCATCGACCAGTTCTCCACGTACGAAAGATCAAGCCGCACTGTTTCTTCCCATGACAAATCCGACCGTCCACTCACTTGCCACAGGCCCGTGATTCCGGGCTTGACCAATAGTCGGCGTCGAACGTCACCGTCGTATGTCTCGACCTCGCGGCGAAGCGGCGGGCGTGGACCAACCACGCTCATCTCGCGCCTGAGGACGTTGAGGAACTGTGGGAGTTCATCGATGCTGAAGCGCCGCATGAACTTGCCGGCCTTCGTGACACGCGGGTCGTCGCGCATCTTGAACAGCACGCCACCTTCACTGTCGTTCTGCGCAAGAAGGGCCTCAACCTTCTTATCGGCGTCCTGCACCATGCTGCGGAACTTGATCATCTCGAACGGCTTGCCGTCGATACCCATCCGCTCCGACTTGTAGAAGATCGGCCCCCGACTCGAGAACTTCACAGCAAGGGCCGCGATGAGAAGGACCGGCGAGATGACAAGGAGGACGGCGAGTGCGAAGACAATGTCGAATGCAGTCTTGCTGAACCTGGTTGCGCCGTTGTACTGCGGCTTCTCTACGTGAATCAGCGGGAACCCTGCAACCGGGCGCATGACTAGGCGCGGACCCGCTACGTCGACAACACCAGGGGCGACAACGAGGTCGACGTTCTTCTTCTCGAGATCCCACACCATCTTGCGGATGCCCTTGGTACCAAGATGCTCTGTGGCAGTCACAGCAACCGTGTCAGCGCCCGAAGCTTCGATCGCTTCGACCACGCTGTACTCGTCACCAAGAATCGGGATCTCGAATCCGTCGAGCGATACGGCATCACGCTCGGGCTCATATCCCGGCAGGCACATGCCGACAACGCTGTAGCCCGACCCTGGGGAACGCTCGAATTGCTTGGCCATCGACACAGCTGCCTTGCGGCTACCAACGATCAAGACAGCCGTCTGATATTTGCCCTTGTTCCGCTGCGCGGTAACACCCTGGCGCCACAACCACCGACTCACGAGCAAACCGAGCAGACCAACGGGAAGTGCGATCGCGAGATACAGGCGTGCAAAGTCGACCTTGAACAACAGGGAGACGATGGCTACTAGGCCGAAGAGCCGGAAGGTGGCGGACACGATGCGGCGGTACTCCTCCGCGCCGTTTCCGATCACACGAGGCGAGCGGGTCCGAAAGATTGCGAGGAAGGCAATCCAGATCGCCGCGAGTGCAATCGAGACGCTGGTAACGCTCGCGAACGCCCTTGCGCCTTCGGTCTGAAGTTCGCCGAAGCGAATGAGTTGAGCGATCGCGACCGCTCCGATGACCACAGCAACGTCCGAGACCCTCAACCTGTCGACGTACTGGTGCTCCCATACCCGCCTAGATGTCAGACGCCTGACTCTCTTCGCGGGCTTGGGAGCTTTCTGAGTAGCCCCGCCGCGCGGAGTCCGCTGCACCGATCCGAGTGTTGCCACCGACTCCCCCTCCTCACCGTGCCCCGCAGCGATGCGCCGTCGGCCTATGGTCAATGAACCCGATCACGACACATCAACACTGACGTGAGGAGTCCGGTCGCTTAGCCCGCTGCTGGGGCATTCAAAATTTTCGCACGCAATCTGGAATGCGACTCCCCGAGTGGTTCACATCACAGGACTATTACGTTCGACTTGACTGGTTTACCACATCCACGATCACGCCCGTGGTGATTGTTTGTGAGAAATCCCAACGCAGTGTGCATCGCTACGACGTCGACTGTCGTTACCCCGGCCCTGCCCGGGCACTGCCTACTGCGAATAGCATTGTTATGCAAGCTGGTTCACCAACGGGTCAAGCACAGTAGCGATCGCGTAACGCTATGGAAACATGCATGCGCGATTGATATTTACTTTTCACTTGCGCTCTTTCCCTAAAACCAACTGTGTGGCCATGTTGCCGCAGCAAAGAGGCATTTTGCCCGCTTTCTGCGGCCGACACAAACGCAGGTGAACCGAATGTAATTCGACTGAATGACCCGAGTTCTTACTCAATCGCTCTACCCCCGATTCTGCGACAGTTGGCCTGTGAAACGAGGCGCAAGAGGGTTACGGGCGCCCTAACCCTCGGTAGATCCACCCAGCTGCTCGCCACTCCTCGGGATCGAGACAGTTACGACCGTCGATCAAGGTTTTCGCCCGGACCACACCGTCGAGATCCGCAGGCTTCAGGGCCCTGAACTCCTTCCACTCGGTGAGCAGGAGAACGACATCCGCGCCCTCGCACGCTTCGAGTGCGGAAGAGCTGTAACTGAGAGTCGGAAAGAGCGCCCTCGAGTTGTCCATGGCCTTCGGGTCGTACACGCTCACGGCAGCGCCCTGAAGCTGGATCTGACCAGCAACATTGAGAGCCGGCGAGTCACGGACGTCGTCCGAGTCCGGCTTGAAGGCTGCTCCCAGAACGCCGACGCGGGCGCCCAACAGCGAACCACAGGCTTCTCGAGCCAGTTCGACCATGCGGGTCCGTCGTCGCATATTGATGTTGTCCACCTCGCGGAGGAACGTCAGCGCCTGGTCAGCACCGAGCTCACCTGCACGGGCCATGAACGCACGGATGTCCTTCGGCAGGCAACCGCCACCGAAACCGATACCGGCGTTGAGAAACTTGCGACCGATGCGATCGTCGTGACCGATGGCGTCGGCGAGGATCTTCACGTCGGCGCCGGACGCTTCACACACCTCGGCGATGGCGTTGATGAATGAAATCTTCGTCGCCAGAAATGCATTGGCAGACGCCTTGACCAGCTCGGCCGTCGCCAGGTCCGTCACCAGGAACGGGATCTCCTCGTCGAGCAACTGCGCATAGACGTCGCGAGCGAGAGCCTCTGCGCGGCCCGGGCGGTCCCGATCGACACCGAGGACCAACCTGTCCGGGTGGAGAGTGTCCTTGACTGCGAAACCCTCACGAAGAAACTCGGGGTTCCAGGCAATCTCAACGTCGTCTCCCGCCGGAGCGAGCTCGCGGGCGAGGATCCCGAGACGCTGCGCGGTACCTACTGGCACAGTCGACTTACCGAAGATGACGGCCGGCTTGGTCAGCAGCGGGGCAAGCGTCTTGATCACCGAGTCGACGTAAATCAAGTCGGCTGCGAACTCGCCCCTCTTCTGAGGTGTGCCCACACCGAGAAAGTGGGCTTCGCCGAACTCGGCGGCCTCCTCGTACGAAGAAGTGAAACGGAGTCGGCCGGACGCAATGTTGCGCTGAAGAACTTCTTCCAGTCCCGGCTCGTAGAACGGCACCTCACCAGCTTCGAGCTTGGCAAGCTTGGCTGGATCGACATCGACCCCCAAGACATCGTGGCCTAACTCAGCCATGCAGGCAGCGTGGGTTGTTCCCAGGTAGCCAGTCCCGAACACAGTAATCCTCATAGCGCCTGTCTTCCCGGTTCCAACATCGTTGACACAATTTGCTGGTGGCAGCGAACCCGGCTACCTCGCAGTGAATGGCCTGCCCTCACCACCAAGCCCCTATCCGTTGGTCAAGACCCACCGCGTTGCATGATCCGAGCCCACTGGGATCGTCCGTGAACGCCTGCCAAGACTCACATCGACTGGCCACGGCCGAGCCAACAGATCCCGAACACGAGATGAACCGAGGCTCTGAGCAAGAGGGCGAACCACTCGGGCGGCTGATAGTGACGTGTCAGGCGACAGGAAACCTCACGGTGTTTGCCAGTGGAGCGAGGTACGTAGTGCTCACTGCGTTGGGCGTGACCGTCATCGAAGCCCCACCCGAGGGCATCGGGAATGTGATCTCCCCTGTCAGGGGTTCGAAGGCTCGCGATGCAAAGGGAAGCACGATGAGTCGAGTGCCGCTGCCGATCCCGTCAGTTCCCGAGGCAGACGAATAGTTCACGAAGATCGCGTTGTGACACGGTCCAGTGAAGAACGGCAGCCATGACACCGAGACCGTCACCTGCCCCGGGCGGTCATGAGGTGTACGAACAGCGCCGGTCAGTTGGCCACTGCACGGGACCGAGAAGTTCTCTCCCAGCGAGTAAGCCACCGGGAGCGGAGTGATCTCCGGGTGATGCGCGTGGGCCAACGCTGGCGCGCCGACAATCGACGCAATGGCCGCGCTTGCGACGACCGCCACCCTCATTACCGCTGTTCTGATCACAGAAGTGGACACTACAGGCCCGGCATTTCGGACAAAATGCGGCCGCAGCACGCACTACGCCCCGCCTGCGCGCACCGCGCCAGCTCACGAGACGTCAATCAGGGCAACAGGAGTCGAACAGAAGGTGAACCAAGCATGGACCACTTTTTCTCGGGTCATTCGTGCGAACGACACGCTTGGCGGTACGAATCATGGCGATCGCAACTGTGTACTTTCACTGCCGCCCGGTGGACTATGAAATCTCCCAGCCGAAAGAGGTGACACCATGTCCGATGCCCAGTACCGCATCATCGATGACGACGTCAGTACCCTCGTTCGGCTCTGTGGCTTCTCACCCGAGCACGCGCGCGCCCAACTGACAGCCTTTTCGCACCGAGAGAAAGCAGGGCTGATTCCGGCCACGCGGGCGCTCGAGGTTCTGGAGGAGACTGCGTCGTTGGCAAGAGACGCGGTCGCTGACAACCGTCGCCGGTGGCGCGAAATTCTGCGTAGTTCCGAGAATCGGTCCGACGCGTTGGCTGCCTGACGCCGACCAACCCGTCGCCCAGTTTTGGTGCTGTTACTCCACTGATGTTGCGTCACATGAACGAAACAATCCCGAAGACTTGTTCTCCTCCCAAACCTACTGGGCGACACTGTGATGCGATCGGCCAGCGGTTGCAGCCCGCTCGACCTCGGAATACCGTGGGGTCTGATGTCGCCGCCGACGGGCGCGCACACATGAACACAAAGGGTGAGGCGTGACCGAACAGGCCGAACGTTCCGACCTCCATTCTTCGTGTGGGACGGACGCGGCGGACTCCTCCGGTATCGCTTACGACATCGGCGACCGCTACCGCCCTGGGTCAGGCCCAGTACTCGTAACCGGCGTCCAAGCGATCGCCCGGATGCTCGTCGAGCAGCAGGTCAGAGACGCAGCCCACGGAATTCGCACGGGCACCTTCGTCTCCGGATACCAAGGCAGCCCTCTAGCCGGATTCGACCGACTGCTCGCCGGCACACCAACTCTGCGTCGCGACTACGACATTCGGCTCGTACCGGGACTCAACGAAGAACTTGCTGCAACCTCAGTATGGGGCAGCCAGACCGAATTGCCCGTCGGAACTCGGTCCCACGACTCGGTCGTCGGTGTCTGGTACGGCAAAGGTCCAGGACTGGACCGCGCAACCGACGCACTCCGCCACGGCAATATGTACGGAGCTCACCCCACTGGCGGAGCCCTGCTGCTGGTGGGCGACGACCCCGGCGCAAAATCCTCGTCCGTCCCGTGCGTCAGCGAGCGTTCCCTCGCCGCGATGAGCATTCCCACCCTCTACCCACGCAACGGCGAAGAGATGGTGAAGTTCGGGCTGCACGCCATCGCACTGTCGCGCGCATCGGGATGCTTCGTCGCATTGAAGATCATCGCCGACGTCGCCGACGGCCTGTGGACCATCGACGGAAGCGCAGCCGACGTCGACATCACCGTCCCCGACATCGAATGGGACGGCAAGCCGTGGACCTACCGTCAGCGATTCTTCATGGCGCCGCCGGACAGCGTCCTCGCCGAAGCCGACCTCCTCGGACCCCGATGGGCGATGGTCGAGGCCTACGCTGCCGCGAACCGAATCGACACCATCGAGGTCGCCCCGGACACGGCACATTTCGGCATCGTCGCCGCCGGAGGTGCCTACGACTCCATGCGGCAAGCACTCGTCGACCTCGGCCTGACCGACGACGACCTCCACCGACACGGCATCCGCATCCTCCGCGTCGGCATGCTCTACCCACTCTCCGCCACACGCGTCAAGGAATTCGCCGACGGTCTCTCCGACATCCTCGTCGTCGAAGACAAGGTGCCGTTCCTCGAATCGCAGCTGCGCGAAATTCTGTACGGCATCGACGGCGCACCGCGAGTGCAGGGCAAGAAGGCATCCGACGGCTCGCGGCTGATTCCCGTCGACGGTGAACTGACTGCCGCTCGCCTCGCCGGACCCATCCGCACCGCACTCGCACCGTTCGTCGATCTGCGTCGACCACTCCCCCTACCGCTGACGCTCACTCCGCTCGAAGCCAAGCGCACCGCATACTTCTGCAGCGGCTGCCCACACAACAGGTCGACGGCCGTGCCCGAAGGATCCATCGCGGGCGGCGGAATCGGCTGCCACACGTTGGTCACCATGTCGAGCCGCACCGACAGTGCGGTCAACGCGCTCACCCAGATGGGCGGCGAAGGCGCACAGTGGATCGGCCAAGCCGAATTCGCCGACGTGCCACACACCTTCCAGAACGTCGGCGACGGCACCTTCTTCCACTCCGGCCAGCTCGCCGTCCAAGCGTGCATCGCGGCAGGCGTCAACATCACCTACAAGATCCTGTTCAACTCGGCCGTGGCCATGACCGGTGCACAGGACGCCGAAGGCGGACTGTCGGTGCCTGCCCTGACTCACAAACTGAAGTCGGAGGGCGTCGCACGCATCATCATCTGCGCCGACGAACCCGAACGCCACTCCAAATCCTCACTTGCACCGGGTACCTCACTTCTACACCGCGATCGTCTCGACGATGCACAGAAGGAACTCCGCGATATCCCCGGAGTGACCGTGCTCATCTACGACCAGCGCTGCGCAGCCGATGCAAGGCGCCAACGTAAGCGCGGAAAGATCCCGGCCCGCAGTACCCGCGTCGTCATCAACGAGCTGGTGTGCGAGGGCTGCGGCGACTGCGGCGTCAAGAGCAACTGCCTCTCCGTTCAGCCGATCGACACCGAGTTCGGACGCAAGACTCGCATCGACCAGTCGAGCTGCAACACCGACTACACCTGCCTCGACGGTGACTGCCCGTCATTCGTCACCGTCGAGGTGCCGGACAACGCGGTGGTCCCGTCGAAACCTCCGAACGCCAGAATCGATCCACCGGAAGTGACTGCACCGGAACTCGATACGATCGTCGGCACACACAACATCTTTCTCGCAGGCGTCGGCGGAACGGGCATCGTCACAGTCAATCAGGTGCTCGCCACCGCGGCGATGCTCGCCGGACTACACGTGGAAGGCCTCGATCAAACCGGCCTGAGCCAGAAGGCAGGTCCGGTCACCTCACACCTTCGCATCAGCTCGACAGTGGTGGAACCGTCCAACCGCATCACCCCCGGGAACGCCGACTGCATTCTCGCTTTCGACCTCCTCGTCGCAGCCGACAGCAAATACGTCGGCTTCGGCCACCGCGGGCGAACGGTGACCGCTGCCTCGACGTCCAAGACACCGACCGGCGACATGGTGTACGACGCCTCGGTCTCCTACCCCGAAGAGTCGGTCATGGTGGAGCGGCTCGAGTCCGCGTCGAAGATCCTCACCTCGATCGACGCGATGAAGGCAGCCAAGGCCGTACTCGGCAGCACCGAGGCAGCGAACTTCCTTCTCGTCGGTGCGGCGTATCAGGCTGGTGGACTGCCTATTCCGGGATGGGCAATCGAAAAGGGCATCACCATCAACGGTGTCGCAGTCGACGACAACATCGCAGCGTTCCGATGGGGCCAGGTGGCGGTAGCCGATTCCGACGCATTCGCCGACGCCGTCGCCCAGAAGGTCTTCCCGACGCACACCGTGGCCCCGGCCGAGATGTTCGCAGACTCGCCCCTCGAAGGCGAGGTCCTCGAACTTACTCGTAGACGCGCAGGTGAGTTGATTGCGTTCCAGAACCTCCGTGTCGCACAGAAATACGTGGCGTCCGTCGAGAACATTTGGCGTGCAGAGCGATCGGTGACCGATCAGACCGAATTCTCCGATGCCGTCGCACGAGGACTGTTCAAGCTCACGGCGTACAAGGACGAGTACGAGGTGGCGCGAATGCTCACCGACCCCCAGTTCATCGAGCTGGTACGCGTCGAGGTGCCGGGCGCGAAGAACATGCAGTTCAAACTACATCCGCCCGCACTGCGCGCACTGGGCCGAAAGAAGAAGATCGGCCTCGGCCCGTCGTCGCGCATTCCTCTGAAAGTGCTTGCACGAGGCCGAGTTCTGCGCGGAACACCGCTCGACCCGTTCGGGTACGCCCACGTACGGCGGGTGGAGCGCCAACTCGTCGAACAGTATCGGACATTGATGACCGACCTCGCAGCTGCGCTGTCGACCGACAACTACGCCAGGGCGGTCGAGGCGGCTGAGGCAGCGCAGCTGGTCCGCGGATACGAGGGCATCAAGCTCGACAACGTAGACAAGTACTACGCCAAGCTCGGCGAACTGGGTCTGTAGGTACCCGGCTACAGAACGCGCATGGCTTCGTCGTAGGCGTCGACCAGATTTCGTGACATACGGTCGAGTGTTCCGGCCTGAGCGATCGCTTTGGTTGCGAGCCTCACGGATTCTCGGTACTCGGGATCGGCGAAGAACTGGTCCACCGCCTGTGCGGCATCGTGCGGCTGGGTTCCGGCGAGGGCATAACCGAGCGATTCCATGCTGGGAATGGACCGAGCCAAGACCGGGCAGCCGACATCGGCGGCTTCCAACGTCGCCAGTGGACCGCCCTCCCATGCCGCAGTGTGGAGGTAGAGATCCGACGAGCGGAGCAGTTCACGAACCCGATTCGGCGGAATCCACCCGGTGATCTCGACACCCGCCCGCTCCAGCAGGGCGCGACTGTCCGCATCCCCTTCCCCGATCCACCGGTACCGATAGCGCGAGGTTCCGAGCTCGGAGCACACGTGCGCGAAGAACTCGGGATCCTTCTGCGCCATGATCCGGCCGATCATCGATATGACGGGCTTGTCGTCGGCGCGGTGAGCATTGCTGTCGGAATTCGAGGACCCGACTCGTACTTTCGCAGGCATGACGATGTTCTCGACCACGGCCGACGGCATGTCGTCTCGCAGACCGTGACCGATCTGCTCCTCGTGCGGCGACACCGCGACGAGCATCTGCCGGCGCTGGGCAAGCACCTTCTCGACGGTGAAGTACACACCGTTCTTCACCGCGCCGTGGCCCGCCTCCATGACGTAGCAGTGCGGCGAATACACGATTCGCGTCCCTCGCGGCAGGATCGCACGAAGCGCACCCGCGTAACTGGAGTGCAGATGAACTATGTCGTAGTCACCCTCGCGCACGACCCGCCTGGCCTCGAGGAAGAAAGCCTTCAAACCCGAATCGACCTGGTGGACCTCGACACCCTCGGGCACGTCGAGCGTTTCGTGCCCGACGCGGACGCGGGCGAACAGACTGTGCTCGTACTGATCGGTCCCGGTGATGTAGTGAATAATTGCACTACGGACCCCGCCTCCGAATGCCTCGGAGACGTGGAGAACCTTGAGCTTCTTGGGGACCAAATTCGTGCTCCTTCGGAAAAACCCGCCGCAGAATTTATTATTACCCGCCGAAGGGATTTCGACACCGCTTGTGGCGCATTCGACATTCGAATACTGCAGTAGACATGATTCTGGTTGGTATAAGCGCGTCAAAACAATCTTCGCGGCGTTTTGCCTGCATACCGTTCGTCGATCTATTTGTTAAATGCGTATTTCCTGAAAACTCATGCCGGTCGGTTTGGATTATTTTGCATTCAATAGTTGAGTTCTGCTTCTTCGAGACCGTCTCGCTGAGCCATCCGTATCGCTGCGTCTCGGATATGATGAGCGCTCGAAGTGCACGATGACCGAACAGGAATGTCGCATGAGTACCGAGCCCATATCCGAGCAGGCGACCCCCGAACGCGAAAAGCGTACGACGGATCAAATCCCGACCAACGCTCGCGAACAAATTGGTGAACGTTTGTTCAATTACGTTGTCACGCACGTTCCGTCGCACTGGATCCGACAGAACTGGCTCAGGTTCTTCGGAATGAAGATCGGCAAGAACACCTCGATCATGATGGGCACCCGCGTCCATGGCATCCAGCAGCTCACCGTGGGCAACAACTGCTCCATCGGTTTCCGGTGCCTACTCGATGCCCGCGGAGAACTGACCATCGACGACGACGTCGTACTGGCCAGCGACGTACACATCGTGGCAGGCCATCACCTGGTCAACTCCGACGACTTCGGCCGCTTCCTGTCGCCGATCCACATCAAGCATCACGCCTGGGTCGCCAGCCGCTCGACCATTCTGGCCGGAGTCGAACTCGGCGTCGGATCAGTCGTCGGAGCGTGTTCGTTGGTCCGAAAGGACGTCGCGGACATGGAGATCGTGGCCGGTGTTCCCGCCAAGCCCGTTGGCACCAGGCGCTCGACGCTCGACTACCACCCGATCTTCCGTCCGCTGTTCTACTGACGTTTCAGCAGGTGCTGGGCGGCGGTACATCCCCGAATCGTTCGCCCAGCCACTGCACGGTCGCGCTCCCGTCGACATCGCCGTGCCCCTTGTCGGGTTGGAAGATCGCCTCGATGACGTCACCCTTGGCGCAACCATCCGCGATGGCGTTCTCGGTCCACTGAGTGTCGATGAATTCGTCCTGGCCGCCGTAGACCACGATCATCGGCGCCGACGCAGGACCGGCAGGTAGCCGCGACAGCGCGAGCAACGACGTCACCTTCGCCTCGGCCTCAGCGGAGGCAGGCTCGAGGTCGCTCGGGTCGAACTGGCTCAAAACCTTTCCGCGCTCCTCGCCTTCCGGCCCCGAACAAGCCCCCAGAACGTCCCAGTTCTCGCGAATCGCGCCCGACGCATACTGATCGACGTCGAAGTCCGGGTAGGACTTCTCCAGGCCCATCAGCATCCAGATGTAGGCCGCGGCCTGATCGCCGGTGAGCGTGCCAGCAGCAGCCTTCGCAGCCATTCCCGACATGTCGGCAGCCGGCACGAGGCTGACGGTTCCCACCAGATCCAGCTCGGGTGCGTAGGTGGCCGACTGCTCGTTCGCCGCCCACGTCGCGCCACCGCCCTGTGAACCACCGAACGCGGCCCATCGATCGGAAACCGACGACGACAGTTTGCGTAGCGCCCGAACCGAATCGATGACGTTCAGTCCTGCCGTGCGATTGTCGAGGTACGGGTGATTGCCGTCGGTACCGAGCCCCTGGTAGTCGGCTGCGGCCACCGCGAAACCAAGATCCAGGTAGCTTTTCACCAACGCCGAGGAACCCAGTAGATCGGACGACGCCGACGGAGCACACTCCTGCCGGATCCCACTGGTTCCGTGTGCGAATGCAATGATCGGCCACCCGCCTGCAGGTGGTCCACCAGGCGGGACGAACAGTGTGCCCGACACAACCGTCGGCGATCCGTCGATTCCCGAGGTGGACCGATAGAGAACCTTGGCGGTGGTGGCTCCCGTAGCGGCAACCGAACGGTCGAAACTCGGGATCGTTTTCGCCTCGACGAGGGAGCCTGGGCCGGTGTCGTCGAGATCGGCCGTGGGAATGGATTCCGGCTCGCGCACGGCAGTCGGTGTCGGCGAAGAACATCCGACGACGAGCGCTACGGATACTCCAAGCGCTGCAACCCACGCCCCAGCTCTACTGCGAACCGGCAACCGCATCACACCACCTCAGGCTCTTTCTCATTCTGCGTTCTGCTCTTCGACATCGGCGTTCTCTGCGGGCGGGTCCAGGAGCGCTGGGCAGCTGTTTATCGGCGGCACTGCTGCAAAACGATCTGCCATCCATGCGAACGCCGACACCGTGTCCAGGTCACCGTGTCCTTCACCGGTTCGGAGCTGCCACTCGATCACGTCGCCGAGCTCGCATCCTCGTCGAACGGCGTCGAGCGTCCACGGCCATCGCACCAAAGTGTCGTTGTCGCCCTGCACCACCAACATCGGCGCGGCGGCCCTGCCCGGACCACCTTCGGTTCCTGGGCCACCCGCGGCGAGCGGCATCGACCATTGCTTCAACCGGTCGGTGAGCACCTGCGTCGATTCCGGCGAAGACGGTGCCACGTCGTCCGCAACGATGGCTACGGCCAATCGATTTCGTTCCTCCAACGCGGCGCCCGCGCACTGCAGCAACGCGTCATTGTTGTCGAGAACCTGCCCGTGCAGGTAATCGGTGAGTGCGACCTCGGGAAAGACGTGGGACAGGCTGTTGACGGCGAACTGCATTAACGGTAGTTGGTCTGGGGTCAGCGTTCGGGCAGCGGCGTCGGCTGCCAGTCCTGACATGTCCGCGGCTGGAGCAAGCGCCACCACGCCGACGAGATCGAGTCCGTCGCCGTAACTTCCGTCGAGCTCGTTGGCCGCCCACGACGCCTGCCCGCCTTGCGAGCCTCCGAACGCGGCCCACCGCGAACTGGCCTCGGGAACGAGTTCCCGGGCCGCTCGGACAGCGTCGATCATGTTGAATCCGACGGTCCGCGGCTCGAGATACGGGTGGGGGCCGTCGCTTCCCAGGCCTTGGTAATCCGGCATGACCACGACGTAGCCGTTGTTCACCAACGCAGCAACCGGGCCCGCGTTGCCGATCAGATGCGGATACATCGACGGCGCGCAGTCCTCGAGAACCCCGGTCGTTCCGTGGCCGTAGGCGACCACGTCCCATCCGCCCTCCGGCGCGAGCCCGGGCGGGACGAACACCGAACCGGTTACCTCGGTGGATGATCCGTCGACACCGGACGTGGATCGATACGTGATCTTGTGCGACGTTCCACCGAGCTTGCCGATGCGCATGTCAGCGGTGGTGAAGTTGGAGGAATCGACCAAGGAGCCAGGGGCGGTGCCCGTGTACTGCGGACCGGACGACGGTGTCTCGCTCTCGCCCGAACTGCATGCCGACACGGTGATGGCCAGTGCGAGCGCTAGAGCGCACAACCGCCACGAACCGGCGAACGTCATACGGAAGGACATTGGCCGACAGCTTCCTGGCCGTCGAATCGTGCACCGATCCACGAGAATGCCCGCGAGGCATCGATGGTCCCGTGTCCTTCGCCGATACGCAGTTCCCACTCGATGGAGCCTCCGCTGGCACATGCTTCGGACAGCACGCGCTTCGTCCACGCCTGGTCCACCAGTTCGTCCTGGTCGGCGTACATCACCAGCAGGGGTGCACCCGCTGTATGTGCGTCCAACGAGCGCTGCTTCAGCAACGACTCCATCAACGCCTGCGCGGCCGGGGACGCCGGCACCAGATCGGCCTTGTCCGCGTTGGCCAGAACGTCGATCGCTTCGGGCACCCGCGGCCCGTTGCAGAGGACGAGCAGATCCTTGTTGGCAGCGATACTTCCGCGCATGTAGTCGTCGAGATTCAAGTCGGGCGCAGTGGTCGCCTTCAGGCCCATGATGGCAAGAAAATACAGGTGAACTTGATCGCGGGTGAGCAAGCCGGCCGCAGCCTTGGCCGGCAGATCCGACACGTCGGCAACAGGAACCCACGCAGCAGCACCGACGAGATCCAGCCCCTGGCCGTACCGAGGCTCGACGTCATGTGCCGCCCACGTCGCGAGTCCGCCGAGCGACCCGCCGAACGCAGCCCACTGTGAACCGGCGTCAGGAGTCAGGTGTCGCGCAGCACGGACCGCATCGATCACGTTGTAGCCCAGAGTGTCTGCGTCGAGGAACGGATGCTCGATGGTGTTGCCGCCGCTCCCGAGGCCCTCGTAGTCCGACATGACCACCATGTAGCCGTTGAGCAGCAACGCGGTGATGGGCAACCACTGATTGAGCAGATCGTCGTACATCGACGGACCGCAGTCGAAGTTGATGCCGGTGTTGCCGTGACCGTACGACACCACGCGCCAACCGCCCTCGGGAGCAATCCCGTTGGGCACGAACACCGTTCCGGTGACCTCGGTTCGGCTCACCCCGTCGGAGGCGGTGGACACGTACCTGATCCGCGACACCTGGGCGCCGGTCTCGGAAATACGCGGAACGACGGTGGTGAACCTCTCCGCCGACAGAAGCGATCCGGGCTCCGAGCCGCCCAGTTGTGCAGGTGCTGTCGGCGCTACCGACCGGTCGGGTCTCGCGACCGGATTGGTCGTCGCAGTAACGGCATTACGCGCCGTCGGCGTATCCGGTGCGCACGACGCGAGCAACGCAACCGCCAGCACCACAGAACCTATGCGGCGGATGCCCCTGAATTTCGTCACGAACCGCTCTTCGTCCTCGCTGCTGACAACACTGTTCCCACTACATTCGCTCCGACCAGACGCAGCTTGTCGGCCGCCTCGGTCACATCGGTACGCCCGGTACTGCCGTACCGCGCGAGCAGCACCGCACCGTCGGCAGACTTGGCCAGCAAGGCTGCATCGGTGTACTGCAACACCGGTGACGCGTCGATCAACACGAAATCGTACGTCGCACGAAGCTCTTTCACGAGATCCGTGAGAATCACCATGCTGAGCAATTCACTCGGGTTGGGCGGCAACGGCCCGGCGGCCAGGATCGACAGGCCGAGATGGGACGTGGGCTGCACTGCCTCGTCGAGCGGAGTCTGGCCCGCCAGGACCGTCGATGTTCCCGAGTCGCTGGACGCACCGAAGAACGTCGCCAACGATGGGGCTCGAAGATCTGCATCGACGAGAATCACACTGTGGCCCACTTCGCCCAGTGCGACGCCGAGGGCCGCAACCGCGCTGGTTGTCCCGGCGCCAGCTCGCGGGCTCGTGAACACCAGAACACGAGCTTCCTTGGTGGCGCCGACGAACGAGAGATTGGTCCGAAGCTCTCGGAACGCCTCCGACGCGACCGGACGATCGGTACCGAAGAGAACCGGACGGGTGTCCTTGGGGATCTTCTCGCGCGGGATCACGCCGACCACCGGCGCGTCTGCACGTTCGGTCAGACTGTGCGGAGTCTTGACCGAGACGTCGAGGCGGTCGCGCAGCACAGCTACTACGAGCCCGAGCAACAGACCAGCCACTGCGCCCAGCATGAGGTTGCGAGTCCACTGCGGGGTCGCCGGGGATGCCGGTGTGTCGGCGAGTTCCACCAGAGTCGCGGACGCAGCAGGTGAGCCGCCGCGCGCCGACGTCTCGAGTTCGGATACGAGCTGACTTGTTTGAGCCGCAACCGTATTCGCGAGATCACGGGCGAACTCCGGATCGGGGTCGAGCACCGAGATGTCGAGCAGAACCGACTCCGGCTGCGGCGTCGCCGTCACCTTTCCGATGAGTTCCTCGGCAGTGATGTCGATACCCAGCGAATCGATTGTTCTCTGCGCGACCTGTTTTCCAGCCGCCAGCGATGCGTACGAGGTGACGCGTTCCTTGGAGAACAAGTTGCCCTGGTACGCCTCGGCTACCGATGCACCACCGGTCGTGGTCACGAAGAGTTGCGATGACGCCTTGTACTCCGGCGTCGTCACGGCGCTGACCAGGGCGGCACCTCCGACGGCTACGATCAGCGTCGCCAGGATCGAAACCCACCTGGTCCGCCAAATCCCCAGGTATTCACGTATGTCCACCTACACGGTCTCCTGTCGATTACCCGGCCATCACGGCCGATCGGCGATCCGCCCCTTGTGTGCGAACGATTGAATAGTAAGTGGAAGTCCGACACGCTCGCAGCACGACGACGCCGGCTTGGACCATTCACCGGTTTCTCGTAACAGTTCTCGAACTTCCGCCGATAAAAGTTTTTCGCCTTCGTCACACCATTTTTGCGATGCACTGCAAACTACCGGAACTCTGCAATAATTCGAATCCGACTAGGACACTCCTGCGCGGCGGACACTCACGGGCACACGGCCGGGGGCTGACGGCCCGTATTCCATCACCGGACTCGACGGAAGAAGAGCGACATGAAAAGCGCGTTGATTACGGGTATTACCGGGCAGGACGGGTTGTACTTGTCCGAGTTGCTGCATGACAAGGGCTACAAGGTGTACGGGTTGGTGCGTGGGCAGAACAACCCGAAGCGTGCATTGTTGGAGAAGACGCATCCCTTCGTGGAGATCCTCTCGGGCAACCTGTTGGACCTGTCGTCGTTGATGCGCGCGTTCTCCGCGGCTCAGCCGGACGAGGTCTACAACCTCGGTGCTGTGTCCTTCGTCGCATATTCGTGGGAGAACGCTCGGTTGACCACCGATGTCACCGGAGGCGGTGTCCTCAACGTGTTGGAGGCGCTTCGTTTCTACCAGGACACCTCCGGGAAACGAGTGCGTTTCTATCAGGCGTCGAGCAGTGAAATGTTCGGCAAAGTTCAGCAGGTACCGCAGTCGGAGTCGACGCTGCTGTGGCCGCGTTCTCCGTACGGGGTGGCCAAGGTGTACGGGCATTACATGACCATCAACTACCGCGAGTCCTACGACCTGCATGCCTCGTCGGGCATCTTGTTCAATCACGAGTCTCCGCGTCGCGGCCCGGAATTCGTCACCCGCAAGGTCTCCCAAGCTGTGGCGCGGATCTCGTTGGGTCTGCAGGACAAGATCGCGTTGGGCAACCTCGATGCCAAACGTGACTGGGGTTTCGCCGGTGACTACGTCGAGGCGATGTGGTTGATGTTGCAGCAGGAGCAGGCAGACGACTACGTCATCTCCACCGGTGAGACGCATTCGATTCGGGAGTTGCTCGATATCGCGTTCGCCGAGGTCGGTATCGCCGACTGGAGTGACTACGTCTACATCGACCCGGCGTTCATGCGTCCGGCCGAGGTCGATCTACTCATCGGCGATGCCTCGAAGGCACGTGACGTGCTCGGGTGGAAGCCAAAGGTCGAATTCCCCGAGCTGGTGCAGATGATGGTCCGCACTGACGTCGACGAGCAGAGCAAACTGGCGGCCGGCCGGTGACAGCAAAGGTACTGATCACCGGCGTAGGTGGCCAGGACGGGACGTACTTGGCTCGACGCCTCATCGCCGACGGGTATCGAGTGACGGGAACAGTTCAGCCGGGCTCGCATTTCAATTCCGATCTCGCCGCGATCGACGGATTGGAACTGCGGACGGTCGAATTGTCCGACGCCGAAGCAAGTAGTCGTATTGTTCACGAACTCGAACCCGACTTCGTGTTTCATTTCGCCGGAATATCGTCCGTTGCGTATTCGTGGGACGAACCTTTGGAAACAGCTGCGGTCAACGGTATCTCGGTCGTGGCCATTCTCGACGCCATCCAGGAGTTGCAGGAGAAGACCGGCCGTCGGCGCGTGCTGGTCAACGCGTCCAGTGCGGAGATCTTCGCAGGGTCTTCGGTTTCGCCACAGAACGAGCTGACCCCGGTGAGCCCGACGTCGCCATACGGTGCGACCAAGGCCTTCAGCCATCACATGGTGCAGGTATACCGATCCCGCGGAGTACACGCGAGCAACGCGATCTTCTACAACCACGAATCACCGCTACGGCCACAGCGTTTCGTCACACGCAAGATCACCTCCGGGGTTGCTGCCATCAGGGCCGGTCACCAGAAGACCCTGGAGCTGGGCAATCTCGACGCCAGGCGCGACTGGGGATGGGCCCCGGATTACGTCGACGCCGCCTACCGCATGTCCCAGCAGGAGGTTGCCGGCGACTACGTCGTTGCCACCGGGGAAGCGCATTCGGTACGGGATTTCGTCGACACCGCCTTCCGCGCCGCGGGCATCGAGGAGTGGGACGGACTCGTCACCAGCGCCGAATCGCTCCACCGTCCCGCCGACTCCGCAGAAATGGTCGGCGACGCAAGCAAGGCAGCACATGAGTTGGGCTGGAGTCCGACCAAGCGTTTCCACGACGTGGTGGAAGCAATGGTCGAACACGATTTGGCTCTGTTGGAAGGGAAGATACTTCGATGATCGACGGCTACACCACCAGTCGCCGCCTGCAGTTCGGTGAGCGCATCTTCAACTGGGCCATCACTCATGTCCCGTCGCACTGGGTACGACAGAAGTTTCTGCGCACGTTCGGCGCGACCATCGGGACCAACACCTCGATCATGATGGGCACCACGATCCTGGGGCTCAACCGTCTGGTCATCGGCAACAACTGTTCCATCGGATTCGACTGCGTTCTCGACAGCCGAGGCGGATTGACCATCGACGACGACGTCGTACTGGCCAGTGACGTGCAGATCATCACCGGGCACCACCTCGTACACAGTGACGACTTCGCCATCAAGCTCGAGCCGACGCACATCGAACACCACGTCTGGGTCGCAAGCCGGTCCACCGTGCTGCAGGGTCTGACCATCGGCGCCGGAGCCGTCGTCGGGGCGTCTTCGCTGCTGCGGGACTCGGTGAAGGACATGGACATCGTGGCAGGCATACCGGCGAAGGTTGTGGGACAGCGTGTATCGACGCTCGACTACCATCCGATCTTCCGCCCGATGCTCTACTGACAGGGCAGGAGAACACATCGTGGATCTCAGCACAACGCATCTCGTCTACATCGCTCCCGCCGCCGGCAGGAGCGGCGTAGGCGACTACGCCGACGACTTCCTCGCGGCCGTCGCGCCTCACTTCAAATCGGTCACCGACTACCGCATCACCACCGACGGCAACGAGTCGGTGCTGGAAGTGATCGCTGCCGTCCGCGAAATTCGTCGCGTCATCCTCGACCTGGAGAAGAATGGACCGATCCTGGTCCACTTCGAACAGAGCGCCGGATCACAGGCGACGTTCTGGGGTTCATGGTTGCCGGCGCGGATTCCGGTCACCTCGACCATTCACGACGCGCCGTACCCGGTCTGGTGGCCGTTCAAGACCAAGCTGCTCTACCGCTACCGACTCCTGCACCACGCGGTGCACTATCCGACGCGTCCGTTGACTTCGCGGCTGCAACGACGAGTCACCAAGGGACGCACACTCTTCGCGCTCACCTCGATCGGCGCCGACAACGTGCAGATCAGGATGAAGGATTCGACGGCTGTTGCGTCGCGCATCTTCGTCCCCGAACGCGGCGAGCTACCTCCGCTGATCGAACGTCCCCTGGCCGTCGGCATGTTCGGACACGTCTACAAGGGCAAGGGGTTCGACCTCATCGGTCGGCTTCGCGAACAACTGGACGACGACATCGACATCGTCGTCGCCGGACGCGGCACCGATGCGCTGGATCCCATCGACGGAGTGCGTGTTCTCGGCGAAGTGAACGACGAGGACGAAGATGCGTTCTTCGCATCCATCCGGTTTCTCGTCGTGCCCTACTCGAAGGACAATCCGTACGGCAAGGCATTCGCCGCATCGAGCGCGGTCTCCCGCTCCTACGCATACAACACGCCCATCATCTGCATTCTCGACGGGTCACTTGCGGAGATGGCAATCGAGGGTGGAGCAATCGGGGTAGGCGGCGGCATCGATGCCATTGCTGCCGAGGCCAATTCGGTGCTGCGCGACGAGCCGGCCCAGAACAAGATCGAGGACGAGGTTCGCGAACTGCGTCGCGCCAGGACCATCGACAAGTGCGTCGAGCCGTTCGTCTCCGCATGGGCGAAGCTGTAAGCGACCATGAAACTTCTGCCCGACAGCAATATCGTGCGAGCCGGCCTGGCCTCCTTCTGGAGCTACGGCGGCCGCGTTTTCGGGCTCGTGTGGACTGCCGCCATGATCCACTCTCTCGGGATCGATCAATACGGCATCTACGCAATGGGATTCGCAGCAGCAGCACTGCTCAACG
Source organism: Rhodococcus sp. P1Y (assembly GCF_003641205.1). NCBI lineage: Bacteria > Bacillati > Actinomycetota > Actinomycetes > Mycobacteriales > Nocardiaceae > Rhodococcus > Rhodococcus sp. P1Y. The sequence continues at coordinate 1,430,750 of NZ_CP032762.1, read as the reverse complement.
CACCACTCGACAATGCCTTCTACATACGGTCGATGCGTATCTCGGAGGAGGACTACCAGCGCGAGAGGTGCGCCCGCGTTCTCTTCGGCACTCTCGTCGGCGCCGTGGGTGTCCTCGTTTATTTCCACTGGTATGTGGCAGGTTTCGCGCTGATCGTCGCTGCCGGAGAGCTGTTGTTCAACACGTTCAAGTCCGTCTATCTGCGTCAGAGCAGACCGGACATCACCATGCGCTTCGACGCGTTCCGCCAACTGGTGGCCATCGGGCTCGGCGGTTCGTACCTCTACCTCGCGCAGTCGCCGAGCTTGTTCGTCTCCAGCAGCTTGTACTTGCTTCCGTATCTGGTCATCTGGGCCAGCACGTTGCGATTCGTTCCGGGCCGGGGGCCCAAGTTCCCCGGGCCTCGACGTGAGTTCCTGCTGCTGTCGTCGGAGGCATTCGCGGCGGCCGCCTACGCGTCGGGAGACGTCCTGATCATCGGTGCCGTCGCGGGTAGCGACGTGGCGGGGTACTACTCGGTCGCGAGCGTCACCGCGCTCGCCATCGCATCGATCGGCCAGAACTACGCCAACACCTTCATCGACACCCTCCGAGCGGCCGGCGGGCACATCGACTCCGCACCTCCGGCCAAGCACATCCTGCGGGTGGCGCTGACGACGTCGACGGTCATGGCACTGGTCGGCGTCGGTATCCTGGTGTGGGGAGGCGCCGACGACGTCGGTTACGTCGCCCTGATTCTCGCGCTGTTCGTATTCGCCCGTTCGATCACCTACATCTACACCGTCATCCTCTCGCTGCAGCACCGCGACGCGCTTCGGGTGCAGGCAACCGCGGCCATTGCCGTCGTCAAGGTCATTTCGGTGTTCCTGCTCGCCTACAAGTTCGGTGGATACGGCGCGGCCGTGGCCTGTGTCTACTGCGAGTTCACCATGGTGTTCGTATACCGACATGCCCTGTACGACCCCGTCGGCCGGCACCGGAAGTTCCCCAGGAAGAAGGCGTCACTGTGAAGAAAGCAACCTTCTTGTTGGCGAAGGACCCCAGCCACGAGTCCACGGGCGACCTGACGATGGCCAAGCTCGTAATGGACATGGCCAGAGCATCTTTCGACGTCCGAGTCATCTGCCTGTCCAACACCCCGGAGTCCACGAAGGACGGCCACCGACGCGTCGCCAAACGCGACGTCGAACTCGCCGAACTCGCATTCCGCAGCGTCAAGGGACGACGGTCGCTGGTGCACACCCGCTTCGACCTGGACGGCCTCGTCTCCGCGATAGACGAGACCGAATCGGACGTCTTCGTCGCAGATCACACCTACCTCGGCGAACCGTTTCTCCGCTCCGAGAAGGCCGGAACGGTTCCGCTCGCCGTCAACACCGTCGTGTCGGAGACGCTCGTATGGAAGGCGACTCGCGGCGTCGTCGGCAAACTCGATTCGAATCGAATCCTGCGCGACGAGTTGCGTGTGGCGCGTTCCGCATACACCGTGGGCACCTACGACGAGGACGAAGCCGGGTTCTATCGCGACGCCGGAATCGACCGCGCGCACTGGCTCGACCTCACCCTCCCGCCGAAGAAACAGGTGAACGTCGCGGGATCGACCAGGCGACTGGTGTTCTTCGGAGACCGCCAGTGGCCGCCGAACCAAGAAGCATTCGAAATCCTGCTCGGTTGGTGGCCGGACATCGCCCGCGGAATCGACGACGCGGAGCTGTGCATCGTCGGAAGCCCCGACCCGTCGGCGAAGCCCATCGAGCTTCCGGATGGCGTCCGCGATCTCGGCTTCGTCGACGACCTCGACGCGTTCCTGGACACCTGCCGCGCCCTCGTCGCGCCCATCATGACCGGCGGAGGAGTTCGGGTGAAGATTCTCGACGCCGCCAGCCGGGGCCTGCCAGTCGTCGCCACCCCCGCCGCCGTCGGATCGCTCGAGTCGGTATTGGGGATTGCTGGGCTGCCGGAGAAGACGGCCATCGTCGACGCCTGCCGTGAGCTACTCCTCGACCGCGACAAGGCAACGACGCTCGGCGACAGACTGTTCGAGACCAACTCGTCGAGATGGCTGAGAAGAAAACCACACACGTCCGTCGCAGAATGGCTGGCGCCGGCATGAACCGCGTCGTCGTTCCGGTCCTGACGCTCCTCGTACTGCCCCTCGTCGTCGGCATCGCGTTCGGTAGTGGCCAGGCACCGTTGATGCTCGTCGGCATTCTGCTCATCGGCGGTCTCGGTGCCCTGGCCGTCGCCGTCTCGTCGCCGCAGTGGTCGTTCCTCGCACTCGCGTTCGTCCTCGGCGCGGCGCCCTTCGCCGTCGTTCCCGGTCTTCCTCTGCCGATCGTGTTGGTGCTCGTCATTCTCGTGTGGATGTCCACCCTGCTCCACCCCATCGAACTCGGACGGACCGATCCCGTCGAGCTCGCCGTCTACGCGTTGATGGGAACCTCGTTGGTGTCGGTCATCGCGACCGCCGTCGGAGTATCGGACATCACCGAGTTCATCCGCTGGGTCATGGCAACGTCGATCATCTTCCCGTTGCTCCGACTGCCACGCCCGGATCTTCAGCGGTTCGGCCGAGTATTCGTCTACGGCGTCGGAGGAGGGTCCGCCTTCGCCCTCGCCATGTTCTTCCTCGACAAGTCGGGGTCGTGGATGAACTACCTGTCGGCGATCGGGTACGGCACAGTCGGCACGATCGGAACCCACCTCCGCTTCTACACCGACGGTCTGACGCAGGTGGTTCGACTCACCGGAACCTACGTCGACCCGAACGTCGCAGGCATCTTCACGTTCGTCGGACTCGCGCTTGCCATCACCCTGCTTCGCGGTTGGCCGCGGCTGATCTTCTCCGGCCTGCTCGCCAGCGCGCTGTTGGTGACGTTGAGCCGGAGTGCGCTGTTCTCGGTTGTTGTCGCTGCGCTGGTGTACCTGGTGTTCCAGCGCCTGCGCACCGATGCACGCCTCGGCATTCTCGCCGGCGGCATCGCGCTCGGCGCAGCAGCACTATCGGTACCCGCCGTCGCCGATCGCATCCTGAACTCGTTCGGATCCGACGACAAGGGCACCACCGACCGCGCTGCCGCACTGAGCGACTTCCCCGCGTCCATGAGCGGCCATTGGCTGTTCGGCAAGGGTTGGGGCATAGCGGAGTTCACCGACGAGGTCGCGGGATACAACGCCAACTACGTGGCCAACTCTCCCCTGGTGTCGATCTATCGAGGAGGCATCCTCGTCGGGATCGCATTCGTGTTGGTGCTCGCCGCAGGCTTTGTCGTCGCGCACCGAAACGCGCGAAAGCCTGCGTGGGAGTCCGGCATCACGGGCGCGGCCTTGGTCGGGTTCTCCCTCGTCGCACTGCAATTGGACTTCCCCGTCGTCACTCACGCGCCCGTCACGATGGCTTTCGTCGTGTTGCTGGTGTTCGTGGCAGCCGACGGGTTAGTGCCCGAAAAGAACGGAGCCTCCGTGACGGATCAGAAGGTGGAGCATGTCTAGACATCGCAAGCCCGACGACATCGCCGAGGTCCCCGAGCCCGAAGCCGCCGGTGGTATCGCCGGCGGTGCCACGGCCGCACCCACCACTGCAGCGGGCCCGAAACGCATGTGGCTGGCAGGTTTGGAGGGTCCGCGTGGAGTTGCTTGCCTCTCCGTCATTCTCGTGCACGTCACTGTGCACTACACGCCGGGAATTCTCGACGCGACGCGTCTGGACTTCCTCGGGCAGGCGCTGACCTTCTTCTTCGTGCTGTCGGGGTTCTTGCTGTACCTGCCGTTCGTGAAGAAGCTCGTCACCGGGTCGAATGCCCCCGCGACCGGAAAGTACTTCGTCAGTCGGATTCGACGCGTCTTCCCCGCCTACTTGTTCATCTTCGTCATCAGCAACTTCGTACTCCAGGCCTCCTACCTCGTCAGTCCGGTGACCGTGGGATGGGCGGACGGTGACGAGGGCACCGGAATGATCACCGATCCTCTCGACCTGCTCGCGCAGTTCACACTCACGCAGTCGCTGTTCCCGTCGACGCTGCAGACCGGACTGAATCCGGCCTGGTCGCTCACCACCGAGTGGGGCTTCTATCTCGTGCTCCCGATCGTCGGCTTGGCGACGTTCGCGATGCGCGGGCGGCTGAAGATGTCGCCGTATCGCCTGGCACTGATCGGGCCGGGCGTGCTGATCGTGATCGGCGTGGTCACCAACTATCTCGTCGGCGTTCTGCAGGCCGCACACCCCGAATACACACCGCTGGAAGCCTATTGGGGCCCCAATTGGATCGCCGTACTCTCGCGCAGCTTCCTGGCGCTTGCCGACAATTTCGCCATCGGAATGATCGCTGCCGTCGTCTACGTCGCCCTCGGCCACGGGGCGAAACAGGCATGGTCTACTGTCCGATTGCAATGGACGCTCGCTGCCTCGATGTTCGCCTTCACGTTCGCCAGTCTCGCTGCGTTCGTTCTCGGTTCACGCTATCTACCGACGTTCTTCTCGGTCGCAGCAGCGTCGCTCATCCTGCTGATCATCGCTCCGCTGGCTCGCGGGGAGGAATCCGTACTGGCCAAAGCAACCGATTGGCGGCCACTGAAATACGCCGGCACCGTCTCATTGTCGATGTACCTCTGGCACTACCCGGTCATGATCATGGCCGAACGACTCCATCTGCCGGTTCAGAATTCGCTCCTGGGCCTCGTGTGGGGCTTCGTCGCCATCTCGCTGATCACACTCGTGCTGGCAAGCCTCACGTTTCGGTTCATCGAGAAACCGGCTATGCGATGGCGCGCGTGACGCTCCACCTCGAAACGGGTGGTGACAGGCTCTGAACGCTCTCGACACTCGCATGACCCGCCGGGCCTTCATCGGCGCGACGGCTGCGAGCCTTCTTCTCGCTGCCTGCAGCAGCACAGAGACCGAAAAGCCCGCCCCTGTTGCGAGACCGATGCATCCGGTCGGATTCTCGCTCGGGTCTTCCGCCCTGTGGGCCGATGACGCCGACCTCGTCCGCATCTTCGACACAGTGGTGACGAGCGGTGTCGACTCGGTCCGTATCGACGTGTCCTGGACCTTCACCGAGCCGTTCGAGGGAAGCTTCGACTGGCAACCGACGGACAGACTCGTCGAGTACGCCACCGAACGCGGCCTCACGGTCCTCGCCACCATCACCAACACACCGGCGTGGGCGGGTGCCGTCGACAAGCACACCGCTCGCCCGTTGTCCGCCGAGCGCTACGGAAAGTTCGCGGGGCTCGTCGCCGATCGCTACCGCGGCACCATCTCGCACTACGAGGTCTGGAACGAACCGAACGGCAAGTTGTTCTTCGAGCCTGCGCCGGACCCGAACATTTACGCACAGATGCTCATCGACGCACACCGCGAGATCAAGGCCGCAGACCCCGCCGCTGTTGTCGTAGCGGGAGCGCTCGGTTCCACCGACACGTCCGACATCAACATCGCACCCCTCGAATTTCTCGAGGCCATGTATGCGGCGGGTGCACAGGGATCATTCGACATCTTGTCCTACCACCCCTACGACTACCTCTCACCGCTGGCCAACGGCACTCTGTACGAGTCGTCTCCCATGCGGCAGATGATCGCCATGCACGCGTACATGACCAGCAGGGGCGACGGTCACAAGCCCATATGGATCACCGAGTACGGTTTTCCCACAACCGATGTCGACGAGCAACTCGCGGCCGATCTTCTCACCGAGTCGCTACAGCAGTGGCAGGAGGTCGGGTTCCACGGTTCGTTCTACGTGTACACCGTGCGTGACAGTGACACCGATTCCAGCGACCCGGAGGACACATTCGGCGTCGTACGAAGCGACTACAGCCCGAAACTCGCACTCCCGGCACTGACGGCACTCATGTCCGCCGGAATCCCCGCGCGTCCCGACGCGGAGTATTTTCGATCGAATGCGGACCCGAAATTGGGCGCACCGGTAAGTCCGGTCTACCGAATAGGGGAAGGCCTGGGGCAGGAATTCGAACTCGGATCCAGGTTTGTGAGTAGAGGTGAATTCACGTCTTCCCCCGCTCCCGTTGCCGCCGCCGCACGCAAGCTTCAATGCGTACCGTACGGAATGTTCATCAACGGAATGCAGAATCTGAGATCCGACGGCATACTGCGGGTTTTCAGCCGGCCGGACACCGGAACACACGTCGTATCCGGGTCCATTCTCGAAGCATGGGACATCACCCTCGGATTCCCCGTGACCGACGAGTACACGGACCCGGACACCGCTCGGACCGGGATGGACTTCGAGTTCGGCACGATTCTGTGGTCGCCAGGCGTCCCCGCAGAGGTACGGCGCAAATAAAACCGATTGCAGCTTAATCGGCCGTTTGCGGTACGCGCGCATCGCGCTCGAGTATGCAAACCGAGTTTCGGTATACAAAACCGCCGAATTGAAGAATAGCCAAGATAAAAATGGTCTCAAATCATTCTTTCGCAATTTCGCGAGTTGCGAAGAATCCAATTGGACTGTGTATAACTTCTGTTGAGAGTTCATCCACTTCTCGATTCAGTCCTCCGGTCTTCGAAAATGAGGAACACCCGATGCCCGACTATTCCCGACGCGACTTCATCGGCGCCGCAACTGCTACCGCCGGTCTCGGTGCACTCGCGATCGCGGGTGCCACGACGCGTCCCACGCGTGTCGCCTCGACCGAGGTGGAGCTCGCAGCCGGGTATTCCTTTCCCGTCGGATACTCCCTCGGCTCGAATATTCTCTTCGGCACGCAAACCGACGTCAACGCGACGCTCGATGCCATCGTCGCCTCAGGTGGAACCATCGTCCGCATCGACATCATGTGGTACTTCGTTCAGCCAACCCAGAACACGTTCGACTGGGTAATGGTCGATTACATCGTCAATGCCGCTCGAGCACGAAACCTGCAGGTCCTCGCCATCCTTCTGTCCTGTCCGAAGTGGGCCGCCTTTGGAACCAATCCGTTGCCCACGGCTCGTCCCAAGACGGCCGCCCTGTTCGCTACGTTCGCATCGACATGCGCCCGCCGTTACGTCGGAAAGATCTCGGCCTTCGAACTCTGGAACGAACCCAACGGTCGCATGTTCTTCTCCCCCAACCCCGATGCCGCCTTCTACACGCAGATGGTGCGAGCCGCCTACCCGGCGATCAAGACGGCGAACCCGAACGCAACGGTCGTAGTCGGGGCTTTGGGACCCACGTTCGACGGTGACGGAACAGTCCACGCCATCAATTTCCTCACCCAGATGTACGCAGCCGGGTTGGCAGGCTATTACGACGCATTGTCCTTCCACCCCTACGAGTTCGAGCACCCCTTCTCCTTCGGTGCGCTCTACGACAATTCGCCGATGCGTCAGATGTTGCAGATGCACCAAATGATGAAAGCCAAGGGCGACGGCGCAAAGAAGATTTGGATCACCGAATACGGCGCGCCCACGTCTGTCATGTCCGAGCAGGCTCAGGCCGACCTGATCATGGCCTGCCTGCGTGAGTGGACCGAGGTGTCCTACGCAGGACCGTTCTACGTCTACACCGTGCGTGACACCAATTCGGGCAGCACTCACACCGAGGACACCTTCGGAGTAGTTCGCACCGACTACACCCCGAAGACAGCGATCTGGGGTGTGCAGGCTCTACAGAGCATGGGAATGCCTCAGCGTGAGGAGGGCTCGGTGTTCGCCGCGAACACCGACCCGTCGCTCGGCGGTGCCGTCCTCCCCGTGTACGCCCTCACCGCAGGCTTCGGACAGGAACACGAGAACGGCACACGGTTCTTGACCAACAACGGGTGGTTCAATTCCCCACCCGCCGTCGGAACATTGGCTCGCTACTGGAAGCTCGTGCCGGTGAACGCATTCGCCAACGGCCGCCAGGACTTCGACATCCCGGGCGGATTCCGGATTTTCAGTCAGACGTCGACCGGTACCCATGCCGTGTACGGGGCCATCCTCGCCGCCTATACGGACGTCCTTGGTTTCCCCAAGACCGACGAGTACGCGTACAACGGAACAGCCAGTCGGGCAGTGGACTTCGAACGCGGGCGCATCGTGTGGTCGCCCACCACCGGAACGTCGGTTACGCGCTACTAATTGGCGTTGCGCAGGACGTCTGCAGACGGCTTCTCCGAGAAGTCGCCCCGCAGCACACCGAAGTTCTGTTCACGGTCGGCAAGGTCAGGGCCGTTGTCCCTGATCGAGTACACGAAAATCGGGCCGGTGAAGTCGACGCCCTCCGACGCCGTGATGCCGTCCGCGAGAATTCGCGCCTGCTGGCCGTCGTTCACGGCGTCAGGAGCGACGCCGGTGGGCGCGCCGAACTCGGTGATCCAGATCTTCTTGCCGGCGTCGCCGTTGCGTACCAGCACGTCGCGCACCGCGGCAACGTCGTTCCAGTTGCCGAGCTGGTCGTCGTACGGGGTGAACGGGAAGGTGTAGGGGTGCACGGCGATCGCGTCCGTGTAACTCGCAGCGCCACGCTTGTACAGCTCGTCGACGAACGTCTCGGGCGCGATGGTGACCGCCGTGTTGTTGCCGATCGCAACGCCGCCGCTGATCACGGTGGCGCCGGGGACAGCCGCGTGAATCGCACCGTAGGACGCTCGCAGGATCGCCGCATAGGCGTCGACGTCGGGCATGGGTGAGAAGAACAGCGGGAGGTTCGGCTCGTTCCAGATCTCCCAGTGACTGACCGTCGACGCGTACCGTTCGGCGGCGCGACCAGCGAAGTTACCGAAGGCCTGCGGGTCCGCCGGGCGGCCGCCGGGCGTCAACGTCCACGGCCCGGGCACCTGAGCCCATGAAGGCGCGTAGCTCACGAGGCCGAGGACCTGAATGCCGTGGCGATTCGCCGACTCGATAACTCGGTCCACATTGGACCAGTCTAAGACGCCGAGCTGGGGCTCCACGTTGCGCCAGCTGACCTCGACACGAAGCCACTCTGCTCCCAGATTCGCGGCAGCGTCCAGCTCACGATCCAGGTCTCCCTGCGGCAGGGTCAGCAGCGTCCCGCCTGCGGCGAAGCCGAAACCCGATCCCGGCGCAGCAGCTGCGGGCGCAGCGCCCGCAACAACGGAGCCTGCGGCAATACCGACCGCGGCAGCAACGGATACGAGACGGGTTCTCAGCCGAGAAGGCGTTCGTGACATGCACAGAACCTTAGCTGCTGGAAGGGTTTGTCGCCTGTTCGAGATAAGGGCATCGACACTGGGACGGAGGTCGACGAGCCGGCGTCGTGCACACAACTTCGGGTGTAAATTGAGCCGATGGACGACGAGCACGCCAGCTCAGAGGACGACGTCGACCCGCGCGCGCGGTGGCGACAACTCCCCGCCGATGTACTGCCGACGACCGAGACACAGTCGACGAGCGTCGACGACGTCGATTGGGATCGGAAGCCTCGCTACAACCCCAACATCGGAACTGTGCAGTAGCGTCGTTCGGACGGTGCCTGGTCCTCGCACCCGTCGAGTTAGGGCTTCCAGGTACTCCGGGGTGACCGAATGGGACATTCGCACACTTGAACCTGCCTGAGGTGACCGAATGAGACATTCGCACACTCAGAGTGACCGAATGAGACAGTCGCACACTCCAAGTGACCGAAACAGACAGTCGCACACTCAGAGTGACCGAAACAGACAGTCGCTCACCTGGGGTGACCGCGAAACTTCCATCGAGCCGTCTGCGCCCGTCGCCGAGCCGTTATCAAGTCCGCCGACTGTCCTTGGCGGCACGCCATATTCGCCTGTGAGAGAGCCCCTACTTCATGACATGTGCACCCGACAGCAGCCCAGAGCGCCTATGGAACATAAACATTCACTACGACGGCTTGCTCGACTCGTTGGTTCCAGCCGACGCGCGCAGTGTTCTCGACATCGGGTGCGGTGACGGATTCCTGGCCGCCCGCCTATCCAGACGCGTTGCATGGGTAATTGCACTGGACATCGATGGGCCGGTTCTGCAGCGCGCACAGGATCGATTCCCGGACGCCTCCGTTCACTGGTTGAACGGGGACGTCAACACGGCCGATCTACCCGAGCACAGCTTCGACGCGGTGGTGTCCAATGCCACCCTTCACCATCTCGGGGAGACCCGCATCGCCCTCCAACGGCTGGCGACGTTGGTACGGCCGGGCGGAACTCTCGCTCTCGTCACTTTCGTGAAACCCTCTGTGCGCGAAGCACCTATTGGTTTGTCACATGGGTGACGACCGCAGCGATCAAACGGGTTCGAGGCAGTTGGAGGCACACCGCACCGATCAGCTGGCCGCCACCGGAAACGCTCCGCCAGCTCCGCGACAACACCCACGCCGTACTTCCCCAAGCCCGTGTACGGCGACTTCTGTACAACCGCATTCTCATCACCTGGCGCGCGGCTGGTTGACGGCCGACGACGTCCGATGCCAGAAGCGCCACATCGGACATACGTCCGTGGCACAATCGCCCATGGGTCGGGACACCCACGCACCCAACGGAGTGATCAGATGCGTAAGACCACGACCGCTGCGCTCGGGGCCTGTGCGGCCATCCCCCTCTTCTTTGCCGTAGCAGCACCTGCTGCAGCGGCACCAGAGGACGTTACCGTCGTATTCTCCCAGGCAGTGACGTCAGCCGGGGTGAACACCGTCACCGGAACATTCACCCTTGCAGGAGGGGCCAACCCCTCCTACTGCGGCTTCGGGGCCGTGGATGACTACGTCAGCGACGACTACACCGACCCGGGCCTCTACGTCGACGACTCGTCCATTGCTCCGGCCACGACCGTCGTGCTGACCGACCCGGTGGTAGCGGACGGTGAATACACGATCGAATGGGCGTGCCGCGAGTACAACCAACCAGACGGCGTGAACGAGGCGTGGGGAACTCCGGCCGCAGAACTGCCGGGTGGACCGACCGCAACCGCCGTCGATATCACCGTGCCCGAAGATGTTCTGCCAGGACCGGATCCAGTGTGCTCGGGCTCGGCCTGCCTACCCACAGGGTCGTTCGGCTTCTGACATCGAGCGCCGCAGTCGCGGTGCAACTGCACCATGATTGCGGTCGAGCCCTCTCGCCCCGCAGCCGAGCTTGCGTCTAGGTTCGGGCCATTGACGACTTCGAGTGACGCGAGAAGCGCGATGACTTTCTGCGATGCATCTGTCGAGTCACGCCAGCGCAAACGGAGTCGCGTGCAGAGAAACGAATCTATTTGCAACAGACCTTTTTACTACGCTAAACAATTCACTAGTTGCAGTCTGCAAGTTGTTCGGCGGATAAGGTAATTCTGGTTCGCCCGCACCAGAATGCATTCTTCTAATCCGAACGCACGTACCACTTTTCGATGCTTTATCCACGGTTGCGCAAACATCAGGACCGGCATATAGTCCGATAGAAATCAAGACTTGGCGTTATGGAAATCGGGATCCGTCGCCCTTAGCTACTTTCAGAAGAGGTGAATCCCGATGCTCGGTCTACCCACCCGCAGAAGTCACGCGACACTGAACTCGCCCTGAAGCACTGGATTTCCCAAACACACTGTCTAACAGTGCATTTAAATCGGTCAAACTTCCACTGAGACTACAGCGACGAAACCGACCGTTGCCTGACTGGCGTCGCCTGTGCTGGATTCCAATTCGCCCATCTCTCACTTCTCGAAGGCCGACATGAAGACTTCGCGTGAACACAACATTCGTTTGATTGCCGCTGCCATCGGAGTGGGAGCCGCGTTGGCTACCGGTGGGACGGGTGTCGCATATGCGGCGCCCGGCGGTTCCGATGCGAGTGAGTCTTCGGAATTGTCGAGCACACATGAGGCGGATGAGGTCAGTTCAGACGAGGAGAGCGCTCCAACCGCTGAGGTGGCTACGCCCGAACCCGATTCGGAAGATGGTTCGGGCCCCACGCCCGCCAACGACGAACCGTCGGAGTCCGAGCCCCCGACCGACGATGTCACCGACACCGACACCGACACCGCGCCGCCGGCCGAGGAAACACCCCCGACCGAGGAGGAGTCTGCACCCGAGGCCCCTGTTCAAGACGGCTACCCATCCGAAGAAAGCGAGACGACCGACGAAGTCGAAACTCAACCAAGAGAAAGCGGGGCGGAGGACGAACCCAGTAGCGACGGGACGACTTCTACGTCGGGGAACGGTGATGCATTCACCCCACCAGCCTCGACCCAGGAGGACGCCGACGAGAGTGTGGCTCCGCCACAGGGAGGGCCCAGCGCAACCGCCGGCGCGGCTCAGACAGAACCGATTGAAGTGAGGCTCGCCAACGCCACCTGGACCGGCCAGCCCGTCGTCCAGCACACCACCTCGGTCACCGAGTTCAATCAGGTCTACGGAACCATGCAGTCCGCCCTTGCCGCACAGCAAACCCAGATGCGAACTGCTGCGGACACCATCGGCCGTCAGGTGACAGCGGCTCTTGCTCTTTTCGGACTGCCGGGCCTGCCAATCGGGCAGAATCCGGTAGCTCCGGCTGCGCCTCCACTGGCGTGGGCTTTGGTGACCTGGAGCCGCCGATTCACTTCGGAGCTGTTCTTCAACGCCACACCGGTCGCCGCCGGCTCAGTTACGACAGGGCAGGATCCCAACACCGGCCAGGTCACCGGATACGTGAGCGCACGGGACGCAGACCACACGCGGCTGACCTACACGGTGACCGACCAGCCCGACCAAGGCACAGTGGTCGTCGACCGCGTTACCGGCGCCTTCGTCTACACACCCAACCCAGGAACGGCCGCCGACGGTATCGATGACAGTTTCATCGTCACAGCCAGCGATGCGAACAATCCTTTCCATCTCCACCTCGGAGCTCCTTTCCAATGGTTCAGGTCCGGGGCAGGCCACACCACCACCGTTCCGGTACGTATCACGACGGGCCCGACGAACACGGCACCGATCTCGACTGCGCCCGCGACCGTTGGTGGCCCCGATCCGACCACCGGCGCAGTGGTCATCACACCCAACCTCAGCGATCCCAACGGGGACCTCATCTCCTACTCGCTCGCGGGCAGCAACGGGCCGTCCGGCGGCACGTTGGTGAACAACGGCAACGGCACTCTCACGTACACCCCGTCACAGCCAACCCGACATGCTGCCGCGGCGACCACCACCTCCGATAGCGAAACGATCACGCTCACCGCCAGCGATGGACGCGGCGGCGCCGTACCGGTGACAGTCAGTTTCACAGTCGTTCTGTCCAATGCTGCACCGACCAGCACCCAGAGTCCCGTCGTCGGCGCACCCGACCCGGTGACCGGCGCGGTCATCATCACCCCTAACCTCACCGATCCCGACGGCGACGCACTCACGTACACACTTGCGGGCAGTAACGCTCTAAACCCAGGGACGTTGGTGCGCAACGGCAATGGCACACTCACCTACACCCCGTCACAGCCAACCCGGCACGACGCAGCCGGCACGACCGGGCCCGACACCGAGACCATCACCGTCATCGCCGACGACGGTCACGGCTCCAGCGTTCCACTGACCGTCGGCGTCACCGTGGCCCCGTCCAACGACGCACCGGATTTCGGCGGACCCATCCTCGTCTTCCGGCCCGACGCGACCACCGGCGCAGTCCACATTCGCCCGAACCTGACCGACCCGAACAGAGACCCGGTCACGTACACCGTCACCAGCAGCAACGCCACCACCCCGGGGACGTTGATCGATCTCGGCGAGGGGCTCTACTCCTACACACCCTCGGACGAGACGAGACACAATGCAGCTGCTGCCACCTCACCCGTCACCGAGACCATCGTTCTGACCGGAGACGACGGACACGGCTCCACAGTGCCGGTGACCGTCACGTTCACCGTTGTCCCGGCTAACGAAGCGCCGGTCGGCAGCGAGTATCTCATCGTCAGCGCACCCGACCCCATCACCGGCGCGGTGATCATCACTCCCGATTTCACCGATCCTGATGGGGATCCCCTCACCTATTCGGTCACGTCCACCACGGAACCCACAGCGGGGACCCTAGTGAACAACGGGAACGGAACCCTCACCTACACGCCGACAGCAGAGACCCGCCACGCCGCCGCACAGAGCACATTGCAAAGCTACGAGGTACTTACCCTTACGGCCACCGACGGACACGGCGGCGCGACTCCGTCGACCGTCATCGTCCCTCTGGTGAGCACGAACACCACACCGACGTCTACCGGTCCCCTGACTGTGGGCCTTCCGGATCCGAACACCGGCGCCGTCCTCATCACGCCGAATCTCACCGATGCCGACGGGGACCCCATCACCTACCAACTCACGAACGGCACCGGGTTCGTTTCAGGGTTTCTGGTGGACAACGGAAACGGCACGCTCACCTACACGCCCTCTCTGCAAACTCGTCACGACGCTGCCGCCTCGACTACACCTGTCACCGACACAATGACGTTCACCGCCACGGACGGGCACGGCGGCACTGTCGCCCTGACGGCCACACTGACGATCGTCCCCGCGAACGCGCCGATAGTCAGCACCCAGAGCCCTACCGTCGGGGCGCCCAATCCCACCACGGGCGCTGTCGTCATCACCCCCAACCTCACAGATCCCGACTACTTCGATGTAATTACCTACACCGTCTCGAGCAGTACCGGAGTCACTCCAGGGACGTTGGTGCGCAATGCAAACGGAACCCTCACCTACACACCGTCCCTGGCAACACGTCACGCGGCAGCCGCGACGACAACGCCCGACACCGAAACCATCACCATCGTCGCCGACGACGGTCACGGCTCCACGGTCCCGTTGACCGTCACCTTCACCGTGCAACCGGCGAATGCCGCCCCGTACAACATTTTTGTCGCGACCGTCGGAACACCCGACCCCACCACCGGCGCCGTCGTCATCACGCCCCGCGCGATCGACCCCGATGGGGACCCTCTCACCTACAGCCTCACCAGCACTAGCGGCACCACGCTGGGGACCCTGGTGGACAACGGAAACGGTACATACACCTACACCCCGACCTTGGCAACGCGTCTCGATGCCGCAGAGGCGGATGTACCGGCCTTCAACAAGGTCGAACGAATAGTCATCACCGCGTCCGACGGGCACGGTGGTTCCGTCGATGTGTCTGTGTCAGTGCCGTTTACGAGCCCGTACACAACTGGGTCGATCGACCTAACCGGTGCGTACGAGGAGTACGTCGAGACACCCGATAGAACTTACTTTGCAATGAGTACGTACGACTCGACCACCTCGACCGGTCAGGTCACGATATTTCGCAACTCAGCGGATGGGGACCATCGCACCTTCGCCATCGACGGTGATCCGGGATCGATCGCCATCAGCGAGGACGGTGCCGTAGTCGCAGTCAACAGCTACAACGCGGCGACCGGTGAAGGGCAGGTAACGATTATCGACACCGCGACCGGAAGCGCACGTACCGTGACCCTCGCGGGCAACCCGGTCACGCTGGTGATCAGCAACGACGGGCGGTACGTCGCTGCCATCGAATCCGACTCCCTCTCGAGAACTCGCTCCGCCACGCTTATCGAGACTGCGACCGGAACAACGACAACCGTACAAGCGAATGGCAACATACAAGAGCTAGAAATAAGCGACGACGGAGAGTACCTCGTTGTCAGGAACGTGACCTTCGACGGATCGAACTCCACAACCTGGATCAGGGTTCTCGAAAATTCGACAGGTGCCACCACGACGTTCTCGGTAGCCGGGTCGAGCAGCCAAATGGCAGTCAGCACTGACGGTTCCACAATCCTGGTCACAACCTATCGAACTGGAGATGCTGGCGACCTCACGATCCTCGACACGGCAAGCGGGAGTCAGACTAGAACATCGATCACATACAGCCCACGCGACGTTCTGTTCAGTACCGATGGGACACGGGCAATAGTCGTCAGCGAGATGCCGGTTTCCGGCAGCTATCCACAGGGCGGAGCGGTCACCATTGTCGATATCGACACTGGCGAAGCGAGAATCATCCCCACCGGGTCGCAGCCGTCAATCATCGAAACTGCAGATGGCACAACGATATATGCGTCGGGAGCCGTGTACCCCATAGCGACGCCAGTCAACGGACGCGTCACGGGAACAATCGCAGTCATAGATCTCGACTCCGGTGACTACACGACAGTCGAGGTCGATCGACCAATCCTCTCGCAAACGCTCGGCTATGACGCATCGACTTTCTACACTGTATATTCCGGCGGCGTCGTCATCGTCGAACCGGACGGGAGCACGAAGAACCTACAGGTCGGGGTCGTGAACTCGAGCGTGGATGCCACCCTCGATGGTCGGTATGTCTACGTCGCGCACTGGTCACCGCGTGGTGCCTTGGACGAGAGCAGCATGTCGATTGTCGAAGTTGCAACCGGAGACGTCACCACGATCGTCCTGGGCGAGGGAAGGACGGAACTCATCCTCGCAACACCTTCCGGTGACATCATCTACGTTGTGACCGTGCACGACAACGGAACAACTACGATCGCCACAGTCACTCCCCCAGTCGACCGACCTTCTCCGGTTTAGTTTGCATGCGGACCCTCAGACTGACCCGTCGTCGCTCAGGCGGCTTCGGGTTGAGCGCTTCGGAATCAGAATCCGAACGATCCGGTAGGGAGACATGCCGAACCCGTGCAGACACCGATCGGTGATCCAGGCACAACACTCACGCCGACGATGACCCGGGTTGCACGGAAGGTCGGATCGTATGGGCCGCCCTCGAGTATGTCGACGTTTTCGATCGCTGGAGTTCCCCACACCTCGCTTCGGTCCTCCGCGATGCAAGCCCATTCGACGAAGATCTCTTCGCCGACTGTCAGGTCACCGACGATCTCCGTTCCGGATTGTCCGGGGAGGATCGGACCAATTTCTTCCCTGAACACGAAGTTGGCTTCCGTGACCGGAGTATCTGCACCCAGCGGCTCGTAATAGCCGCCGTACTCACAAAACATCGGCTGGTCTGAGTTGTTGGTGAAGGTGCTGGTGATCGTGTTGCCGTTAGTGGTGGCGGAATACGTGACGTCTCCAGGTGCAGCGCTTGCGGGTGCAGCAACGGCGAGACAGAGAGGGATTGCCGCGGCGGCGGCGAGTACTGCGCGGGTCGTTGTCGTGTACATGATGGCGCTCCGAAGGTGTGGGTTCCCGACCTACCGGTCCGATAGTGCCACGGACGCGATCCGGGCTCAGGACTTTCGCACGATCGATTTCGGAATGCCGAGCGGCCACCAGAGTGGGCGGACGGTGGGCTAGCGTTCGTAGTACTAGTACCAACGCCGACAGCGGTCGCAACCTGCAGTCGAAACTCATACTCCACACGAGCGAGAGCCAACGCACAGCGCCATTGAGCTGGCATTATTCGGCTTTCTCACAGGGCCGTGCGCACGTCGTGTCCCGCTCCGATCGACATTTCCGAGCGCTGACGGCTCGAAAGGTGACGTGACAGTAGGAAAGGCCAGAGTTAGCCTCCTACAGGAACTGTTACCTGCGACACACCCCAGATCGCAGGATGCGGTGATTCCCACACGAGCGGTATCCGTTTCCCACGAGAGTCAGGACCAAAACTCCGCATGATCGAGAACACGCAGGCTGTGACCCAGCCGCCGACATCGACGCCACCTTCGATGAAACGAGTGGCTTTTGCCAGCTATGTTGGGACTGCAATCGAGTATTACGATTTCTACATTTACGGGACGGCTGCGGCTTTGATTTTCCCGCATGTTTTCTTTCCCGAACTGTCTCCAGCTATGGCGACGATCGCATCATTTGCCACTTTTGCAGTCGCGTTCTTCTCGCGGCCAGTCGGGGCGGCGGTTTTCGGACATTTCGGCGACCGACTCGGTCGTAAGAAAACGCTCATCGCGACACTGCTGATAATGGGATTGTCAACGGTCGCGGTCGGCCTTGTGCCAAGTGCAGCAACGATAGGTGTCGCTGCGCCGATTCTCCTGCTGACCCTCCGCTTGCTTCAGGGATTCGCAGTAGGCGGCGAATGGGCGGGGGCAGCGCTCTTGAGCGCAGAATACGCACCACCGTCGAAACGCGGCCGGTACGGCATGTTCACCCAGTTGGGTGTCGGGTCCGGACTTGTCTTGAGCAACCTTGTATTTCTGTCAGCCAATCTGACTATCGGAGAGAAAAGTCCGGCATTTCTGGAGTGGGGCTGGCGGGTGCCGTTCCTCTTCAGCGCAGTTCTCATCGTCGTAGCTCTATACGTGAGACTGAACATAGAAGAAACACCAGTATTCCGCGAGGAGCAGGAACGGACCAAAGCAGATTCCCGAGCGCCCTTTGCCGACCTCTTCAGCCACCAAGCTCGCCAGGTAGCGCTCGGCGCTGGGTGTATGACCGGCGTGTTCACCTTCAGTTTCATGGGCGGCACCTACCTCACCGGGTACGCGAGCACCCAACTCGGCCATCCGCGCACCTTGATACTGATCATCGGTATCTGCGGCGGTGTATCGCTCATGCTCCTGACGGCAATCTCCGCCTACCTGTGCGACAAATACGGACGCCGGAAGCTCATCTTGACCGGATTCGCTCTAGGCCTCCCATGGTCATTTGCAGTGCTTCCCCTTCTCGACACCGGCTCACCAGTCCTGTTCGGGGTCGGCATCATCGGCACCTTCGCGATCCTCGGTGTTTCTTACGGACCAATGGCGTCGTTCATTCCCGAAGTGTTCGCAACACGATATCGATACACAGGCGCGGGACTTGCTTTCAACCTGGGCGGCATTATCGGTGGAGCTATACCACCACTCGTAGCTGGCGTCCTCCTCGTAGCATTCGGAAGCTGGGCCATCGGCTTGATGCTTGCGCTGCTCGTTCTCGTCAGTCTGCTCAGTACCTATGCCTTACCCGAAACCAAAGACACTGTTCTCCAGTAACCGCGCGTTGCTATTCCACGCTGTTCGGTGATTCTGGTTCTTCATCGGCCTGAAGCAGTCGGCGAAGCCGTTCGGATGATTGTGCATCGATTGGCAAATACACCACGATGTTCAGATCTTTCTGATCGAGAGGCGCAAGCTGGTGGTGTTCTAGCCTGAGATCACCGACGCGTGGATGGTGAAAGAGCCGCTCGCGGGAAGCGAAACCTTCGATATCACGGCCTTCCCATCCAGTGCGAAATGTGCCGCTCGCCTCCAGAAGCTTCTCGATAAGACTCGTGTGCGAGGGCTCGTCGAGGCGCGGTCCAGCCTCAGCACGAAACTCTGCGAGGAGACGGCGACTGTCGGTCTCCCAATTGGGAAGAAGCTTCCGGACGTAGGGATCGGTGAAGATCGACCAGAGAAGGTTGCGATCCGAAGCCGGGATCTGTGCGACATTCGGATAGAGCTTGGCGTAGGCAGCATTCCATCCCGATATCCACCAGTCCGGTTCTATTGCAAAGGCGGGGCATTCGACCATAGCGTCCAACAATCGCTGTACATGCTCAGGGGCATCGGCACGACCAGTCGGGGTCTGCACTTCAGCAGGTGACAGGCCAGCCAGCGTCAGAATGTAAGCGTGCTCCGACGGCGAAAGGCGAAGCGTTCGGGCAACTGCGTCGAGTACCTGACGCGATGGATTGATATCTCGCCCTTGTTCGAGCCAGGTATACCACGTGATGCTCACGTTGGACATCGAGGAAACTTCCTCACGTCTCAATCCCGCGCTTCGTCTTGGGAGCGAGGGCAGTCCGAGCTCCGTTCGAGAAATAGCTTCCCGACGCATTCGCAGAAGGGCACCCAGTTCTTTGCGCCGCGCCGTCGTACTCATTGGCTCGATACTAGCCGTGGCCGCACGTCCTGGTAGTCGTACTACTAGTGCTGGCGCAGTCTTCCTGGATCCGCTCGCTACTGGGACCGTGGTGTCATGCCCGATTTGAGATCCAGAACTGTCACACACGGACGAAACATGGCCGGCGCGCGAGCATTGCTGCGGGCTGCCGGGGTAGACCGTGAAGACTTCGGCAAGCCAATTATCGCAGTGGCCAACAGTTTCACCGAGTTCGTTCCCGGTCACACCCACCTTCAACCTGTAGGTCGTGTGGTTTCAGCAGCGATCAAAGAGGCAGGTGGAATCGCGCGCGAGTTCAACACCATCGCGGTCGACGATGGCATCGCAATGGGACACGGCGGCATGCTTTACTCGTTGCCGTCACGCGACTTGATCGCCGACTCGGTCGAGTACATGGTCAACGCGCACTGCGCTGACGCGCTGGTATGTATCTCGAACTGCGACAAAATAACACCAGGAATGCTGATGGCCGCACTGCGACTGAACATTCCCGTCGTGTTCGTATCCGGAGGTCCGATGGAGGGCGGCACAGCGGTCCTCGTCGATGGCACGGTACGTAAGCGGCTGAATCTGGTATCTGCAATGTCAGGGGCAGCGGCCGAGTCGATCTCCAACGAGGACATGGAGCGGATAGAGGAAGCCGCGTGCCCAACGTGCGGCTCGTGTTCAGGGATGTTCACCGCGAACTCCATGAACTGTCTCACCGAAGCGCTTGGCCTCGCGTTGCCAGGCAACGGGTCGACGCTCGCTACCCACACTGCGCGACGCGCACTGTACGAGGCCGCCGGGCGCACTGTCGTCCAGCTCTGCGAGCGGTATTACGGACAAGATGATGCATCCGTTTTGCCGCGGTCGACAGCTTCCCGGGCTGCATTCGACAACGCAATGTCACTGGACATTGCCATGGGAGGATCCAGCAATACCATCCTGCATTTGCTTGCCGCAGCACAGGAAGCGCATCTCGACTACACCCTCGCCGACATCGACAAGCTGTCCCGTTCGGTTCCCTGCCTCGTCAAAGCAGCACCCAACGGCGACTACTTGATGGAGGATATTCACCGCGCAGGCG
Source organism: Rhodococcus sp. P1Y (assembly GCF_003641205.1). Taxonomy (NCBI): domain Bacteria; kingdom Bacillati; phylum Actinomycetota; class Actinomycetes; order Mycobacteriales; family Nocardiaceae; genus Rhodococcus; species Rhodococcus sp. P1Y. The sequence continues at coordinate 1,409,981 of NZ_CP032762.1, read as the reverse complement.
GCATTCCAGCCATCCTCGGGGAGCTTCGCCGCGGCGGGCTGTTGCACGAAGACGTTCACACTACGCATGCCGGCTCGCTGGCTGAATGGCTCGACAATTGGGATGTGCGAGGCAGGAATCCGTCGGACGAGGCGGTCGAACTGTTTCACGCGGCACCCGGGTGCGAGAGGTCGGCGACAGCCTTCTCCCAATCCGAACGCTGGCACACGTTGGACACCGACGCCAGCGACGGGTGCATTCGGGATGTAGAACACGCTTACTCGACCGATGGCGGCCTGGCTGTTCTCCGTGGCAATCTTGCCCTCGACGGTTGTGTGGTGAAAACTGCCGGCGTCGACGCCTCGATCCTGACCTTCTCCGGTCCCGCATTGGTGGTGGAATCCCAAGAGGATGCATGTGATGCAATCTTGTCCGGCCGTATTCAGCCTGGTGACATCATCGTTATTCGTTACGAAGGCCCCAGGGGCGGTCCAGGAATGCAGGAAATGCTCTATCCCACTGCGTTTTTGAAAGGACGAGGACTGGGTGCGCGTTGTGCACTGGTGACCGATGGGCGATTCTCCGGAGGCACTTCAGGTCTGTCTGTCGGACATGTTTCTCCCGAAGCAGCTGCCGGCGGTTCCATCGGCCTGGTGGAAGACGGCGACACGATCACCATCGACATTCCTGGGCGCACGATCGAGTTGAACGTTGGTATCGAGGAACTCGAGCAAAGGCGCGCACAGATCCTGGCGTCTGGCGGGTTTCGTCCCCGAAGCCGCACACGAACTGTGTCCGGGGCACTGCGTGCGTATGCAGCGCTCGCTCTCTCAGCCGACAAGGGTGCAGTCCGTGATGTCAGCGGGTTGCCGGACTACGGCCCGATGCAGTGAGCCCGGCTCTCCGAGGAGACCGAAACAGACATTCGCACACTCAGAGTGACCGAAACAGACATTCGCTCACCTCAGGTGACCGAATGAGACAGTCGCACACTCTGAGTGACCCAAACAGACAGTCGCTCACCTCAGGAGACCGAAACAGACAGTCGGTCACCCCCGAAAGGTCAGGGCAACTTCATGTCACGCTTCGCCAGTCACCGTCGCGGTGATGCCGCCTTCAACGAAGCGAAGTAGTGCTTGGTGTCGTTCATCGATGTCGCGTGTGTGCATACGACCCCTGGTGAGGCTGTCGAGCCGGAGATTATTGGAGTAGGTGTGCATCGACGCGGCAACCATGTGTAGGTAAGCGTCGTGAACGGCCACGTCGTCCGCCCCCGGAAACAGAACGTGCAGCTGAGCTATGAAGTCGGTGGCGATGGCGTTGAAATCGTCGACGATCAGCCGTCCGATGGGGTGTCCTGAGTTGGCGAGTTGGGCGATGACCCGAAAGTAGTTGTCCCACCCGGAATCACCGGCGCGCTGCCGCATCGGTTCGGTGAACGCGGCGATCAGTGCGCGCAGACGTATCGCCCGGGTTCCACGGACCGGTAGTGACGCCAGGCGCACACGCCGATCGTCGTTGAGGGGTCGGATACGTCGAGCGAGCACCGCTTGGAACAGTCCCTCCTTACCGCCGAATTGCTCACTGACCGATGCTAATCGGGTGTTGGCCCGGTCGGTGATATCCCGAACACCGACGCCGACGTAGCCGCGGTCGGCGAAGAGTTCCTCAGCCGCGTCGAGCAGACGCACCTGCAGTTCGACGCGGTTGGTGTCCCGCGAGGTACGCGGCGGCGGGTCTTCGGGCGAAGTACGGGTCACGAACCGATTATGTCGTGTCGGATACTGCCAATCCCGTCGATACTGAGTTCCAGAATGTCGCCGGGTTCGACCCAGTGTCCGGTCTCCATGCCGCTGCCGCCGGGAAGGGTTCCGGTGGCGAACAATTCGCCGGGTCGAAGTATCTCGTCGCGGGAGGCATGCGCGAGAATATCTCCGATACTGTGCTGCATCCCGGCGCTGGACACAGAGCTCACGGTGGTGCCGTTGATGCTCACCGTTCCCTGAAGGGCGTCGATGCGGGGCAGGATTTCGTCGGCGGTGACAGCGACCTCCGACAGCGACGTCGCGAAGTGCTTGGACTTCTGCGGGCCGAATCCGCTACCCATCTCGGCGCGCTGCACATCACGTGCGCTGAGGTCGTTGAGCACGACGAATGCGCCGATAGCGTCCAGGGCCTCGTTCGCGGTGGCGTTGAACAGTTGGCGGGCCAGGACGAACCCGATCTCGAGTTCGTAATCGAGCGCCCCGGTGTACGAGGGCGCGACTATCGGTGTCCCCGATGGCACAAAGGTGAGCGCGTTGGACATGTAGTAGATCGGCTGGGTGTAGAACAGCGCCTTGGGTTTGATGAGTGGGAACGTTCGCCGGGTGAGGGCCTCGACAGCGGCGACCGCCCGCTTCTGGCCCGGATGGAATCGCCGGAGCAATCCCCGGCTGGCGTCGAGAACATGCTGTTCGTAGAGCATGAAGTCGCGGAACGACGCCGGCTGGAACGGCAGCAGCTGTGCACTGCGCTGGAGGTGTTCGTCGGCGCGGGCAAGTTCCCACTCGGGGTCGAAAACCCGTCCGCCCAGAGCAGTTCTGTCCGTGATGGGCTCCCACGCCCCACCGCTCTCCGAGGCTTGAACCTGGAGGCCGTCCGCGGTGCGTACCCGTCGTAGCTTCATCGCCCGATCCCTTCGCCTACCGGAACGACTGTTCCGCTATGTGGTGCCTGCATGCTAGCTTCGGAACAGTCGTTCCGGCAATGGTGAGGGGGTTCGAATGCACGAGGTCGCCGAGGATGTCTTCTGTGTGGAGGGAACCGCAGTCAACTGGGTCCTGTTACGCGACGGAACAGAGCTGACGCTGATCGACGCGGGCTGGTCGGGAGACACGTCCCGAGTGGAGGCCTCCATTCGAGCGTTGGGCTGCCACCCCCGCGATGTCCAGGCGATATTGCTGACCCACGCGCACCTCGACCACATGGGAGCCATCAACCACTTCCGCGAGAAGTACGGCACCGAAGTGTTCATGAGCACTGCCGATGCCACCCATGCCCGCAGCGGCGACCTCGAACAGGCTCACCCCACCGACATCATCAAACGCTGCATACGGCCACGCGGCATACGCTGGACAGCGCGAATCATCCGGGCTGGGGCGCTCAAACCGATCACGATCCCGCACGCGAGTTCCTACCCCCACACCGGTCCACTCGACCTCCCCGGCACCCCGGTCCCCATCGCCTGCTCCGGGCACACCTCCGGCCACAGCGCGTTTCATCTCCCCGACAAACGTGTCCTGATCACCGGCGATGCCTTGGTCACCGGCCACAGCCTGTCGCCCATCACGGGCCCCCAACTACTGCCGCCGTTTTTCGCCCACCACCCCGATGAAGCACACACCGCGCTGAACATTCTGGCCGACATAGATGCCGATTGGATCATCCCGGGACACGGATCGCCGTGGCACGGAACTCCCACTGCAGCAGTCGAACTCGCTCGTCACAACGCGGCCGTCACCGACACACTCTGAACAGAAGGACCCTACGATGACCAGCGCCACTTTTCTGCAGAAGCTGTTGGTAACCGCTTGCGCGGTCACCCGCACCACCGATCTCGCCGCCCGAGTGACCGGGGCAGCACCGTTCCTACCCGCGTTGTTCGCCCTGCGCTACGCCAACATGGGCGGACTCGACCGCGAAGAGTTCGCGCATCAGTTGGCCAAGGCACGTTCGTTTCGCGACGACCGCTGGTGCGGCTACTGGAACAGCATCGCGGCCGACCATGCCGATCGCGCCATCGGGCTCCTCCAAGACTGCGCCGGTCCCACCTCGGCATCGATCCCCGACATCTGCAGCCCCACAACCGCTTCCGATGCCGACGCTCTCGCCACCCTCACCGATCTGATCGCCCCCGCTGCGGCGGTGTTCGCCGACTACGGACCCCAATCGGACCTCGTCGCCGTTTCCGACGTCATCGCCACCCACACCCCCGCTGCCGATCGACTCCGAACGACCACCGCTTTCGGGGCGATCGATGCCTGGGTCAAAGCCATCACCTACTACCAGGTCAGCGCATTCCCGGGACACAGCAACCAGCGGATGCAGGCGTATCGGCGGTCACGGGAGATGTTCGACGTCCTCATCGGCGCACTGGCCCCATCGCTGAACCTCACCGTCGAACACGTCGAGATCTCCGCATCCGACGGAGAAACTGTGGTCGGTTATCTGATCTTGCCGCCCGGGCCGGGCCCGCACCCGGTGGTGCTGACCACCAACGGGCTCGAGGGCACCGCCCAAGAATTGGCGATACCGCAGCTGCGGTACCGCGACTCGGGCATGGCGATATTCATGATGGAGATGCCTGGAAGCTATGCCTACACCCGGCCCATGCGACCGGACTCCGAATCCATCTACCACGATGTGATCGACCACCTCGTAGCCGACGATCGACTCGACCCCGGCCGAATCGCCATGGTGGGGGTCAGCTTCGGCGGATACTGGACCGCACGCCTGGCCGCCACCGATGACCGAATCGCCTGCGCCATGGCGTGCGGAGCGCCGACGCACCTCTCCTTCACCGGTGGCGCGTTCGGCACCCCGCAGATCATCCTCGGCGCGCTCGCCGACACCCTCGGCGCGCGACATCCACTCGACCTGATGCGCAAACTGTCGGCTCTGTCCATCGAAGACCGCTACGCCGACATCTCGATGCCGCTGCTGGTGATCAACGGTGACAACGACACCCTGATGAGCACCCAGGACAGCGTCGACCTTGCCGACGCCGCGCCAAACGGGACCCTCCTGCTCTACCCCGACGACGATCACTGCGCGATGGGACACTATCGACAGTGGCTCGACTATTCCCAGCACTGGCTATCGGAACACCTGGTTTCGGCAGCGAAGTAGTCGCAGATACACGGGATCCGAGCTGAGCAATATGTAAAGAAATGAGCGCGCGTCAGTCGACCTGCTTCAGGTTCGAGGTCACAGGTCCTTCGAGGACGGTCCCGTCCGCGGCGAAGCGTGACCCATGCAGCGGACAATCCCACGACTTCTCCGCGTCGTTCCACGCGACGATTCCGCCGAGGTGTGGGCAGACCGCGCTGACGGTGTGCGTCGTGCCGCCGACCGTGCACACTGCCGTCGGCAGGATTCCGCGTCGTACATGCCCTTGTCCCTCGGCGGGAGTCGGCGCGCGCTGCGAGACGAGCGGGGCCGCCCACCCTTTGGTGAGTTCGAACGCCACTCCCGCGTTCATCCTCAGCGCGCTGAAAACACCGGCGAGCTGGCGCAGACGGTAGGTGTCGTAGGCGCTCGACCAGGCAAGCGAACCTCCGACGATCTTCTTCTCCACAACCATGGCTGCGGCGACGGCATTCGTCATGCCCCATTTGTCGTACCCGGTTGCGACGAGGATGCGGTCGTCGCCGGGAAGAAGAGGCCCGGCGTAGGGCAAGGCGTCGAGCGATTCGTAGTCCTGCGCCGACCATCGATGCGTGCGGGTCGCGCCGGGAAAGTGTCGTTCGGTCCAGTCGTCGAGATCTCGCACGTCGCTCATCGGTGATGCTTCCCGGCCCACAGTGTGCCCGTTGCCGCCGACCAGGAGGAGGTCGCCGTCCGGAGTGGGTGCATATCGAATGGACCGACTCGGCGAATCAGCCGACAGATACATCCCCCGCGGGACGGCGCCGGGCACATCGTAAGCCGCGGCGTAGGACCGAAGCGGCTCCATCCGAGCGAAGTAGCCGCCCCGATCGAGGATCGGACTGCCAGTGGCGAGCACGACGCGGGCAGCGCGCACCGATCCGCGGTCGGTGGTCACGTCGACGTGCCGAAGGCCGCGGTGCACACCGCGGACCCGGAGACCCTCGGTGAGGTGCGCACCGCCGTTCACCGCATCCTCGGCGAGGGCAAGGAGTGCGTCCATCGGGTCGAACTGAGCTTGATCGGGCACTGCTACCGCCCCGGTGATCTGGAACGGCAATTCGATCTCGGTGCAGTACGAGACGTCGAGACCCACACCGCGGGCAATGCGCAGTTCCTCGCGGACCGACTTCTCACCCGACCGAGATGTGGCGTACGTGTATGCCGTCTCGTGTTGCACGGCAATGTCTTTCGACGCACAGTAGTCGAGCAGCCACGCCTGAGCCGCAAGGTTGGCCTCGACATAGCGTCGGACCTGTTGCTGCGGCTGTTTCGACGCGATCTTCGACAGTGTCGTCCCCTGCAGCACGCTGATTTTCGCGGTGGTGTTGCCGGTCGCGGCCGCTCCTATCTCGCGCGCCTCCAGTACGGCCACGCTCTGGCCGGCTCGGGTGAGTAGCAGCGCGGTGACCAGACCGGTCAGGCCTGCCCCGACGACCACCGTGTCGTAGCGGCGCGTCACATCCACGGAGTCGTACGGAGCCCGTTCGGGGCGGTCGAGCCACAGCGACGTTGCGGTCATGATTGCGCATGACCTGCGCCGTGCCTGTTGAAACCCTCCGTGCCGGTTTGGCGACGGCGCGGTGTGGGGACCCGAGCATCATGAACCTTCAGAAGTTGGCGTACGCGCCGTGCGGATAGCGATCACAGGCGCGAGCGGAAACGTCGGGACCGCATTGCTGAAGGCTCTTGCCGACGATCCTCGTACCAGAGATCACAGCGTTGTCGGCCTGTCGCGACGCGAACCGCCGGACGCAGGAATCGAGTGGCGGACCGTCGATCTGGCAGAGGAAAGTTCATCGGAGACACTCCGCGAGACCTTCGCCGACGCCGACGCAGTAGTCCATCTCGCGGTGGCCTTTCAGCCCATGCGCGAACGCGGTTATCTACGACGAGTCAACGTGGGCGGCACTCGACGAGTAGCCGAGGCGTGCGCCGCCGCGGGCGTCGGGCACCTCGTACACATGTCGTCCAGTGGGATCTACGCAGCCGGGGCCTACGGGCGCCGCGTCGATGAGACGTTCTCTCGCGCAGGCGTGGCGTCGTCCACGTACAGCATGGACAAAGCCGCCGAGGAAGACGTTCTCGACGCGTTCGAGGCCGAGAATCGCGAGGTGGCGGTGGCGCGAGTCCGCCCTGGGATGATCGGGCAATACGCCTTCGGCAGCGCTGTCCTTCGCTACGCACTGCCCGATATCATCCCGTCATCGGTGGTCAACTATGTGCCGCTGTTGCCCATCGACCCGAAATTCGTCATCCCGGCGGTGCACAGCGACGACGTCGCCGACGCCGTGAAACGGATACTCGAACGCAGCGCGACCGGTGCGTTCAACCTCGCCGCCGACGAGCCAGCACGAGCCGTCGACGTCGCCGATGCTTTGGGAGCCCGCCAAGTCCCAGTGCCGTACCGGGCACTGACGGCGGCTGTGCGGGCAGGCTTTTCGACGCATCTGCTGCCGATCCACCACGGGTGGGTCGATCTTGCCTTCAATACACCGCTGCTCGATACGTCGCGGGCGAGGGAGATATTGCAGTGGCAGGCGACAGTCGATGGGCCACAAGTCCTTCGGGAAACTGTCGCAGGAATGCGGGCCCAGGCCAGCGGCCCGAGCGCCCCGCTGCGCGAGCGGTCCACGATCGACCGGCTGACCTCCTTCGCGCGACGAGGCTTCCTCTCACGAGGGAAGCGGCCCTGAAGTAGATCGCTTCCGCTGCTCTTCTGAGCTGTTCGTGCCGATCGCCTCGGATGTCGGGTCTCCCGTCTAGACTGGCCGTTCGTCATGGGTGCTCGAAGATGGGTGCTGGAAGATGGGTGGCGGAAGGCTGGGGGGCCATCGTGGGGGAACTGAGCGTGGATCTGGCGCGACTCGAGCAGCTGGGGTCGACGCTGGCAGATCTGGCCCGTGAGGCCTCCGAATTGCGGACGGGCTCGGCGGCGGGACCGTATGCGTCGGTGCCCGGCGGAATGCTGTCGTCCGTACTGGAAGCGTCGAGTATCTCGGCCGACCTGATCGATTCTGCGCTGACCGCCGCGATCGCGGAACGCCTCGGCGAGACGGGCGAGATCATGGTGGCCGTGGCCAGGCAGTACCGAGCCACCGACGACGCGTCCGCAGGCACAGTCGCCGCCGCGTACACAGACGCAACCGGTGACTGGACTCCGCAGTGAACCTCACGAAGTCGCAGATTCAGGGCTTCAACCCTGCAGCATTGACAGCCATCGGCGATGCCTGGACGTCGATCGGCACCTCGGTGGAGTCGCTGTTCGATCGGTACGTCGACGCCGTCACCAAATCCGGTGCCGAGTACTGGGAAGGTGACACTGCGGAGGCTGCACAGTCCCGTGCTTCCTCCGACCGCAAGGCCGCAGTCGAAGTCGTCGATCACGTCCAAGCCATCGCGGACCGTGCGCGACAAGGCTTCCACGAGATCGACGGCCCGCTCCAACGTGCTCGTGCCGCCATCCTCGGCGCCGAAACCGAATGCCTCACCGTCAGCGAGGCACTCGTAGTCGGTGGCGGTGACGGCCCCGGCCGCGAAGCCCTGATCACCCCGTGGCAGAACGAGATCGACGACGCCGTCCGCGCAACTGCCTCCGCCGACGCCACCGTGCGCGACGCCCTTGCCGCGGCTCGAGAAGGTCTGCGGCTGTTCTTCACCTCAGCAGCAACTCTCGGCGGCGATCAGGGCCAGTCCGACGCCAAGGCCCTGGTCACCGACCCGTCGGCGCTCACGCCCGAGCAACAGCAGCGGCTCGTCGAAGCCGGCCATTTGACTCCGGAGCAGCTCGCCGCACTGCACTCGGGCGAGACAACCGCAATCCCGGTGTCGCAGATGGAATATCTCGAACAGCTCGCCCGTGCGATGGACGGAAAGAATCCACAGGAGATCGCAGACATCGTCGGCCGGTTGCCCGAGGACGCCCGCGGCGGCGTCGCCGATGCTCTGCAGATTCTGTCCAACGAGAACGTCGCGGCCACCGTCGCCGGGGACGACGGTGTTCCGACGGGCGGTGGGTTCGATCGTCTGCCGGAGTCGATGCGAGCGGCCTTGACCCGTGACGATCTGGTGGTCTACAGCTTCGAGCGGGCAGGGACCACCGTCCTGCCGAGCATCGCTCTGAACGGGGTGGGCGACAGCCAGGCCATCGCATCCATCGTCGATGCCGGTAGTGACCCGTACAAGAGCGGTAGCACCCTCGATTCGCATCTCCTCGACGTCGGCAGACAGTATCTCCACGCGCAGGTCGAGCACGAACAGGGCGATGAGCCATTTACGGAGTTCTTCACCGTCGACGGCTACGGAACCAACGACACTCGCATCACCGAGGACATTTTCGCAGCGGTGGGACCGGACAAGATCGCGGTCCATGATGCAGTCACGAACACCGAACACGGCCACAATTTCATCCGAGACACCCTGACGCACAACTGGTCCGACGACGGAGCCGCCGTGTCGTCGCTGTTCGCCTTCGACCCGGCAGACTCGGTGGTCACCGATCCGGGCAATCCTCTGGCTGTGGCCGCAGCCGAGCGCACAGGCGGCATCATGTCGGCCGTGGGTGAGGCGATAGCCACCGACGAGTGGACGCATCTGAGCGACATACCCCAAGCGGACCAGCAGTCGGTCGGGCAACTCAACCCGAGCCTGCTGAACACCCTGGCGCACAGCATTAGTCCGTACATACCCGACATGGCCGGACTGCCGTCCCAGGACCGCCCCGGCTTCGACAACCTATGGGTCGACCCCTCCCACACCGGGAAGTACGCAGGCGCCGCGCAGGTATTCGCGTTGATGAACACCGACGCACCGACCGGTGAGTATTTCGTCAGCGAAGTGCAGAACCACATCCTCTCCGCCGAAGGAAGATACGCAGAGGACCCGCGGGATCCGTATTCAGGACAGCAGCTGATGACAGTGGGAATCCTCCATGGGCTCACGGATGTCGGAGTCAGAACCGGACTGGAGGACCAGTACACCGACAAGGCCGAACTCGCCCAGGCTGTCTACGAACGCAAATCCGGTGCGTACGACATCTTGATGACCCTCGGCACGGCCGGAATCGGTGAACTGCCCGGCGGCGGATACACGAACACGATGATCGACCTCGTGGGGGATCCGTTGAAGGACAGCCTCGTCGGACCACAACCTGATGGCCCGCAGGAAGCAACACTGTCCGGATACGATCCGTTCCACGACTACTACAACATCCTCACAGCGCAACCGAATCTACCCTCCGGCGTCACCGCGGATATGAAAGAGATGTTCGACGCCGACGGCACTCTGCGTCCGTACGAACCCGACAGTGGGCGCTCCCAGGACACGCGGCAACAGAGTGGCCTCGAAACGATGTTCAATCGTCTGGGCAATCCTGGTGACGGCAACTCGAGCAGAATATCGGACGCATACGGACGGGTGATCCTGAAAGATGGCTAGAGCACGATGTTTCGCAGTCCTGGCACTCGCAGCGGTGACGTTGGTCGCCTGTGGTGGAGGCGATTCCACGCCTGCAGACACAACGGCGCAGCCGAACCTCGACCCTCCAGTTCGATACACAACGGAGTGGACCGCGCCCGACGGGATCGACCTATTGGGCCGCACAGGCGAACTCGTGCGAGCATCGGTCGAATCCGGCGATTACGCACTCGCTTTCGGCGTCGGGAAATTCGCGGACTTTCCGCAATTCCCCGGGTATCTGGAGGCGATCGGGGCGCCAAGCGAAAGCAACAGCCGCTACACCCCCTACTACTACGCCCGCAGCCCGGAGAAGCCCGACACCAACGAGTGGGCGCAGTACTACCATCTCGCTCGAGTCACCACCGACGGCAAAAACATCGACGCAACGGTGTGCGGTTACGGACTCGGCGACAATCCAGCGAAGAACTACAACCTCTCGCCCATCAAGGACGCGATCCACGTACAGCTTTCGACCACCGCCGACAGCCCGGGGCTCCCCGGGATTCCCGACGCCGACCCCGCGGCCTCCGACCCTCGCGCCCACTTCCTCCCGAGCTGGAACGTATTCGGCGACTGGAAGATCGACGGCATGGTGCACGCGGCCTACTCGGACAACGGAGCGGTTGCAGAACCGTGCTTCGATTGGTGGGCAGCGCAGTTCCCCACGTTCGTCCGTACGGAGCCGTCGCCGTACCTGTACCCGCCGGAGGGCTACGTATTCCCCACCCTGCCCGCAGACCACCTGCAGTACCCCGAATGGATCGGGCCTGCAGATCCTTCGTGAACACGTGCGCTGCGCGTGTGACGCCGCCTCCGCGAACCTCGCTGTTCGGCCCGCCACAATCCAGTTCAAACGTGACGTTGATTGCACGACCCTCTCGGCGCCGACGCGCCTCTGACCGCCTGACGTTGCTGTTACTCCGAGTACGCGGTCACGGGGACCGAATAACACCCGGGTAGTTATTTAGTTTCGCTTGGAATTGTGACGTTCGAGGAGCATCCTCTAACGATGGCAGCCCCCTCCCCGATCTCCCCCGAAGAGCAGCGCGCCCTCGACGAGGTTCGCGATCGCCTCGCAGCGATGTTCCCCGGCAGCGACGTCGCAGCTATCGTCGCCGAATCACACCGCCGCTTCGACGGCGGCAAAATCCGCGACTTCGTGCCGCTGTTCGTCGAGCGTGATGCCCGCACGCGGTTGGCAGGCGCGCAAGGCTGATCTCCCGCACTTACCCGTGCCGCCTGCGGTATTCCTGCTCGGCACCGGGATGAAGAGGGATGCTGCCGGTCATGACGAGGGATCTGGCGTCGAGGAATTGGCTGCCGATGGCCTGGCGCGGAACCAAGGCCGACGACTGGTCGAGCAGCACGCTCACCAGCGCGGCGATTGTCCCGTCGGGCACGTCGGGACGCGCCAGTAGCAGGTTCGGAATTCCGACGGTCGTCACCTCCGGATGCTCTCCGTACACGTTCGCCGGGACCGGTACAGCCTCGTAGGCCGTGCCGAACGAGCGCCTCAGATCCGCGACCACTCCGCCCAGATCGAGTAAGCGAATTGCTGTCGGCGGGTCGGCGAACGCTGGTGTCGGCAGACCGCCCGCCCACATGACAGCGTCGACCTCGTTGTCCGCCAATGCTTCTGCGGCCGAACTCATCAACAGCTGAACTTCGCGCACAGCGCCGGTATCGGACAAACCCGCAGCATCGAGAATCCGCTGCGACACCAGCGCCGCCCCGGACCCGGTAGCACCGATGCTCACCGCACGCCCACGCAGATCGGCCACGGTCTCGATGTATGAATCTGCGCGCACGGCAACCTGAAAGTAGTTCTCGTACACACACCCCACCGCAGCAAGATCTGAAATCGGATGGCTGTAGGCGGCGTCGATCAACGTCATCGCCAGTTCTGCCCGGCCGGATCCCAATGCCTCGAGGTTGTCGATCGAACCCGCCGACGTGAGCGGAACGATTTGTGCTGCAGACGATTCGGCGGCAGCGTCGGACAACAATCCCCCGAACTCCCAGAAGAAGCCGCCGACCTCCCCCGCTGCGAGACGCAACTGCGGGGGCGGGTCGGTCGAACAGGACCCCACCGCGGCAGCCCCGAGCACCACGAGACCAGCCCGCAACGCAGTTCTCCTGGAGAACAACATTGCGGGCTGGGACATGATGGCCACTGTAAAGCGTGCCGGGCTACTCGAACGCGCGACCCTGCTCCCGGTCGAGGACGGTCTCCTGCTTGTTCCGCAACACGAAGATGTAGACAAGAAGTGAAATCGCGATCACGACCGTCACGTAGAAGATGAACCACGGCACATGACCGCCGTTCTTCGCGGCCTGGTAGATCAACGGTGCGGTACCGCCGAACGCCGAGTTCGCAAGTGCGTAACCAAGACCCACCCCGAGCGCACGCACATGCGAGGGGAACAGCTCGGCCTTCACGATGGCGTTGATCGAGGTGTAGCCGGTCAGGATGACGTAACCGACGCACACCAGGGAGAGCGACTGGACCACCGAGGTCGCCGTCGGCAAGTACGTGATGAGTACGTACGTGTAGAGCACTCCGCCGATACCGAAGAAGATCAGCAGCGGCTTACGGCCCACCTTGTCGCTGATCAGTCCGCCGATGGGCTGGAGCAACATCAGGAAGATCAGGCCGAAGAGGTTGATCCACGTTCCGGTCATGCCGCGGTCCTCGTAGGCCGCCTTGATCATCGAAGGCGCGTTGACGCTGTAGGTGTAGAACGCGATGGTGCCGCCTGCAGTCACCATGAAGCAGATCAGCAGTGCACGCCAATGGTTGCTGACCAGCTCCTTCAGGGAGCCCGAGGATCGATCGGCTCCGCTCTTCACGGCGTCCAGTTGATCCTTCGTCAGCGATTCGTCCATGCTGCGGCGCAGCCAGAACACCACGACCGCCGCGACGCCACCGATGAAGAACGCGATGCGCCATCCGTAGTCCTCGATCTGCTCGCGATCGAGGAATGCCTGCATCACCAGCAGGGTCACCTGCGCGAGAACGTGGCCGCCGACGAGGGTGACGTACTGGAACGACGAGAAGAAGCCGCGACGCTCGCGAGTGGCGGCCTCGGACATGTAGGTCGCCGACGCACCGTACTCACCACCCGTCGCGAAGCCCTGGACCAGACGGCTCAGGATGAGGATGACCGCTGCCCATACCCCGATGCTTTCCCGTCCCGGGGTCAGCGCGATGACCAGCGAGCATGCGGCCATCAGCGAAACGCTGAAGGTCAATGCTGCTCGGCGGCCGTTTCGGTCTGCGTAGCGACCGAAGAACCACGATCCGACGGGCCGCATCAAGAAGGTGACCGCGAAGATCCCGTAGACGTAGATGGTCGAGTTCTTATCCGCCGAGTCGAAGAACTGGTTCTCGAAGTACGTCGCGAAGACGGTGTAGACGTACACGTCGTACCACTCGACGAGATTGCCCGACGACCCCCGCAGCGTGTTGAGCACTGCACGACGGGTGGCAGCGGGAGACGAGACGGGCGGAGTCGGCCGCGACGCTGCGGTCGAGGTGGCCTCGTTTGCCATGGGCTGGTCCTTCCAGATGCTTGGGCTGCCTGACGGCAACGCGATCCTCCTACTGTGACCGTAAGCACAGCGTTTGGCCAAGCTGTTCGGCGTTTCCTAACACTCCCTTAGGAAAGCGAGTTCGATCTTCAAGCCCGATGGTCGACGCACACTCACGTGAAGACTCCCACCGGCCCGCTCGGTCAGCGCGTGGACGATCGAGAGACCGAGACCGGTTCCCTCGCCGTGCGCGCTCGACGCGCGGAAGAACCTGTCGACGAGCATCGGGAGCTCGTCGACGGGCACACCCGGCCCGGTGTCCGATATCGAGAGCACGACGTGGCCGCCCTGCGCTCGGTAGTCGATCTCCACCATCGCGTCTGCGCCCGCGTAGTTCGTGGCGTTGCTGAGCAGCGCGTCGAGAATACGGATCAGGTCGTCCTCGGGCACCGTAGCCAGGAGGGTTTCTTCCGACTTCGTGACGCTCGGGGTCACTCCTGCTACTTCCATTGCGCTCGACCAGAACTCGACACGGTCGGTGACCGTCGCCCCCACGTCGCAGCTCACCGTCTGCGTGGCGGCTGGAGTTTCGGCCGCGGCGAGAACAAGCAGATCTTCGACGACGGTACTCAGCCTGTCGACCTCCAGTGTGGTCTTGACGTGCGCGTCGACGGCCGAATCGGGCACCCTCATCCCCAGCAAGTCCAGGCGAATCCTCAACGCCGCCAACGGGTTGCGCAGCGCGTGGGCGGTGTCGGCAACCAGGCGGCGCTGCGCGGCCGTGGCCGTTTCGACGTCCTCGGCCATGGCGTCGAAGGCACCCGACAGCTCTCGCACCTCCGGCGGACCGACATAGGCGGTAGACGTGGGTGTGGCAGGCATGGGCTGTTGCGGCTCGTCGATCGACAGCGGAGTGTGGAACTTGTCGCCGAAGGAATGCACGCGTGACGACAACACCGTGAGCGGACGAACCACCCAGCGCGACAATGCCGCTGCGATCACGACGATCGTGGCGAGAATCAGCAGGGCCCCCGCGGCGATGACGATCCACGCCGTCGCGACGTCCCTGCGCGCAGCATCGGTGGACGCGGCGATGACCACGGCACCGTCGACCTGCGTTCCACCACCCACGGGGGCAGCGACCAACACCGAGGGCTGCGACCATGGCGTCAGACCTGAAGGAAAGTCGACGCGTTGGTTGCGCAATGCGCCTGCGATCGCCTGCTGCACGTCGGGCCGCTCGACGTCCAGGCCCGACATCGCACGCGCCTGCCCGTTTCGATCGAGAACCGCAATCCCCTCGTCGTACAAGCTGTTGTAGCGCTCCACCGACTCGCGGAGTCTAGGGAGGCCGGAGTCGTCCTCGCGTGAGCTGAGCTCGGCGAAAAACGTTGCCGCAGCGGCCCTGTTCTCGCCGAAACGCTGGACCCGTTCACGACCGACCAGCACCGCCAAAGGCACCGATAGAGCCAGCACCACAACGGTGGAATAGATCATCAGCACGATCAGGACCCGGCGTCGCACGTCAGGTGTCCCAGCGGTAGCCGAAGCCGCGAATGGTGGCGATGGTGCCGGGCCGTCCGAGTTTGGAACGCAGCGCCGTCATGTGCACGTCGAGTGTCCGTGAGATCGCGACGAAGGCGTCACCCCAGATGGCGTCCATCAGTTGCTCTCGGCTGACCGCTTCCCCTCGGCGCGTCACGAGATGAGCGAGAAGTTCGAACTCCTTGGTCGTCAGTGCGATGTCGCGGCCGGCGACTGCGACGCTCCTGCCCACGAGATCGACGACGATATCGCCGAGAACAACCCCGTCCGTCGCAGAGTCGTCCGAGGCGCTTCGTCGGCGGGCCGCCACTTCGAGGCGGGCGTGCAGTTCTCCGAGGCGGGCAGGTTTGACGACGTAGTCGTCGGCACCGCCGCGAAGGGCGCGCACTACCGAGCGCTCGTCGTCGCGAGCCGTCAGGACCACCACCGGGACCGAACTCACCGCACGAAGTTTGCGCAGTACCTCGAGCCCGTCCATGTCCGGCAGCCCGAGGTCGAGGAGAACGACGTCCATGTCGTGATAGCCGAGCAGCACGTCGGCGCCGCGGCGCATGCGAACAGGGCTATGACCGACCTCGGTCAACGCGTCGACCAGCGCGTCACCGAGTCCGTCGTTGTCCTCCACCACTGCAATACGCATCTAGGTCAACATAGGCCAGCGCGCACTGCGGATCGCACTCTAGGGGACGTAGAACGTGGCGAAACCAGGAACCGTTGTGATGGAATCAGGAATTCCGATGAGTGCCACCTGGCCTGGACCGCTTTGCAGGATCGCCTGGGTGGGGATTCCTCCGACGCCATCGGACAAGCGTGCCGAGCCACTTGCCCCTGTCGACAGGTTGAGCCAGCGAATTTCGGAAATCAGGTAGCAGTTCGTGGTCGCGTTCGGGGCGACAGTGACCTTGGCGACCCCGGGTTGCTCACCGACCACCACGACGCAGCTGGCCGGGGGCGAGTCGAAACTGCCACTCGAATTTCCGTACGGCGCTGGGTTGAACTGGAACGGGATCACTGTTTCAGCGGACGCCACTGCTGCAGGCGCCAAAGCTGCGCCGACCACCAAGGCTCCGCAGACCGCGAGTCGACGAACGAGCTTGGGCACAAGTACCTCCAGATGTAGGGAATGACGATGCGCGTCCCATACTGCACCGAAGCCTTGCTCGGATGAACGGCAAATCTATTTCGTCATGCAATCGAAATATCGGAAGGCCTCCTGAACGAATTACCAACTCGTTGTGCCGACAACCTTTCTTGATTCGTGTGAGGCTTCGATGTTTCCCACTATCGGGTAGGGGTATGACGCAAGCGCACGTGCTTTACCTATCCCGCCCTACGTGGCGGTTCCGATACGTCAAGTCCCGGCGTCCCAGACACCACATCCTTTGCGCTCGAGCCAAATGCTGTCTCAGGGAGAAAACATGTACCTACACACCGAACAATTCATCAACGAAATCGCCGTCGACGAACCGGATCCCGCCGCCGCCAACGCCCTGCAGGAGGGCCTTGGCGGACAGTTTGGCGAAATGCGAACAATGATGCAATACCTGTTCCAGTCCATGAACTTTCGCGGCGATCCAAAGTCGAAGCCCTACAAGGATCTACTGCAGGGCGTCGGTACCGAGGAGATCAGTCACGTCGAACTGATCGGTACCACAATCTCTCGTTTGCTCGACGGATCCCCCGAATACAGCGGCAGGAAAACCGATCCGGTCGACAAGCCCGGTGCCAAGGGCGCGACTCCGTTGAAGATCGCGCTGGATACCAGCAATATTCACCACTATCTCGTCGGGGCGCAGGGCGCACTTCCCGTCGACGCCGCAGGTAATCCCTGGTCGGGGTCCTACGTCTACAACAGCGGCAACCTCGTCCTTGATTTGCTGTACAACTTGATGCTCGAGTCCACCGGTCGGCTGCAGAAATGCCGGATCTACGAAATGACCGACAACAAGACAGCCCGCTCCACCATCGCCTACCTGATCGTCCGCGACCAGGCACACGAAAACGCGTTCGCGAAAGCTTTGGAAAGCCTGGGCGTCAACTGGGGTTCCGTTCTTCCGATCCCCAAAACCAATGCCGAACGCTTCCCCGAGGTCAAGAAGCTGCTCGACAAGGGCTTGCAGAGTATCCAGTACACCTTCAGCGCCGATGACAAGAGCCAGGCAGCCAAGCTCTACCGCGGCGCATCTCCGTCCAACGACGGGACAGAGCTGTCGACGGCAATCATGCCGGAGGGCTTCCCCATCACCATCGCACCGGAACGCAAAGAAGAGTTCTCACCAGGACTCGACAAAGATCTCATGGCATTGATCCAGGCCACGGCTGAAGTAGAAATCGCTGCAGCGAACGACCCGAAGGTCAAGTAGCCGAGAAGAATAGGGCGACGCGGATAATCCGCGTCGCCCATTTCTTTGACACCACATAAGCCTCTGACGAGCGACACCTTGGCGGCTGGCCCATTTGTGCTAACCCGAGGGTTTGCTTTCTTCAGCGGCTACTCCCTCGCAGGATGCAGCGAGGCGGGCCAGGAGCCGGCGGAACTGTCCGCCTTCGCTCTCGGACAAGCCTGCGCGCAACAATTCGTCCTCGACTGACCGGATCTTGCCGCGGACCTCGTTCAGCAGAGTGTGCCCGTCAGCCGATATCTCGACGGTGCGCTGGCGCTGATCACGCGACTTTGCACGATTGACAAGTCCGCGCG
The DNA here is from genome assembly GCF_003641205.1 of Rhodococcus sp. P1Y. Classification (NCBI taxonomy): domain Bacteria; kingdom Bacillati; phylum Actinomycetota; class Actinomycetes; order Mycobacteriales; family Nocardiaceae; genus Rhodococcus; species Rhodococcus sp. P1Y. Next base: position 1,391,863 of record NZ_CP032762.1, on the reverse strand, counting down.
AGACCAGATCGTCCAGATGTCGTCCAAGTCGCGTCGGGTCTCGGCGTGTCCGACGTGAGAGTTCCCGCTGGGACATGGCCGCGCCTGACGCCACCTCGGTCAGGATCGCGTACTCCCACATCGACAATCCCGCATCGCGAAGAATTGGCTCCTCCAGAGCCCCCAACCGCGGTAGCACCTGAAAAATCAGCGCAGCCAAGTCCGGCTCGGAGCTCGGCGCATTGCCGGTCATGGACAGCCCTCTCAATATCATCTACCGTAGTAGACGATCGATCCTCTACTGCGGTAGACGATCGATGTCCTGTTCTTACGGGCTCACGTTAACCACACACTTGTCAGCCTCGTCGCTGACTGCGCCGGAAGGGCTGAGAAATGGATGTCACAACACTCCACATCGCGACCGAAAGTCTTGCCGAAATTCTGTCCGAGGTGACCCAAGGCGACCTTCGGCAACCGATATCGCCGCACAAGAGGGACATCGGCGACCTATACGTGCAACTCGTCGACCAGAGCCTGGCTATCGCCTCAGGACTTAAACCCGGGCCCAACAGCGACGCACGGTGTCGGGCCGACACGATCACGAGACCAGCACTCGATGTCGCAGCCAACCTGTACGGCGGCGGGTACGAGGAGCGCTATCGCCGAACGGCGCAACTCGCCGAGGACGCATTCACGGCCGTTGGCGACGAGCACGCGACGTATGGCATCGATGGGGTCACCCTTTCGGCCCGCGCCTGGTACGAAAAACAAGTCATCGAAACGGTTCTCCACACATGGGATCTCGCAAGGGCCATGGGGTTTGTGTATCGGCCGCCTGCTGAAGTCGTGTTCGAGGTGCTGAGAACACAGCCCGAACCGACGCGCGACGACGTCGAATCAGCGTGGGATGTCGCACTCAGAAGATCAGGACGGAACCCCGGCTAAGCTGGCCGGGTGTTCTTCCTCTTCGGTTATGGCAGCAAGCAGAAACAGCTCGGACCCGGTCAGACCCGAATGTGTCCGCGGTGCAACAACACCACGCAGTGGGCGCGAATCCGTCAGTACAAGCAGTTCACGGTGTTCTTCGTTCCGGTTGCTCGCTGGGGTCGCAGGCAGCTCGAACAGTGCGGCATCTGCGGCACTGCCGTCGAGGCGTAGTGCGGCGGGGCGTAGGGCGGCGGGCGTAGGGCGGCGGGGCGGCGGGGCGTAGGGCGGCGGGGCGTAGGGCGGCGGGGCGTAGGGCGGCGAGGGATCCCCAGCTGTAACGCGGCCTGCCCATAAACCGACCAAGGGGCATGAAACTCGCCCGATTCGCTCAGTTCTCCGGTGTCGTCGCAACCTGTATCGGTGTCGCCCTGATTGCCGCACCCACGGCGTCGGCAGAGGTGGTCGACCTCGACATCCTGCCCGGACTCAGCGTCGGAGCGACCACGCCCTACGGCGTCGGCTGCACCTACGTCGCTGTCGCTCGCACCGAGAGCATCGGCGAACCCCGCACCGACATCGCCGCACTCGATTACAACTCGATCATGCCAATCGAAGAATTCATGTGGCAGTTCGATCCGTACTTCAGCACCCCCACGATCCTCGGGCACAAAGTGACACTGTGGACGCCCCTGACGCCGGGCGAGCACTCGCTCATGGCGTACCAGACCTCCGCCGGTGGACCCATCGCCACCGTCAAGGTCAACCCGGCAACGCCGCTCGGTCCGCTCTGCCTCGTAGCTCCGTAGTTCGGGCGTCGAGTAGAACGCCGGGGCGCGGGCGTCGTTGCCCAATACTCTCGATGATCGCGGGAATCCCCTGCATACGGGAGAATATTGGGCACTGACGCCCGATTCCGTTCGCCCCAGGTGACCGAATGAGACATTCGCTCACCCCAAGTGACCGAATGAGACAGTCGCACACTCAGAGTGACCGAAACAGACATTCGCTCACCCCAAGTGACCGAAACAGACAGTCGCACACCCCAAGTGACCGAAACAGACAGTCGCTCACATCAAGTGACCGAAACAGACATTCGCTCACCCACCCCAACCCCAAGGCCGAGGATTTCAGGGAAACCCTAGGGGTTCACCTGGATGTGCCCCGCGAACCCGGAACGCATAATTCTGCGAGACCGATTCCGAGGGGGATACTTTCGATGATCTACAGGCTATCCGACGGCCGGGCAGCGGCGATTTTCGTCATAGCCGTCCTATCGCTGTCACTTGCTACGGCAAATATCGCCGGCGGCCTGGTGCTCGCGCTGTCACCCATACTCGTGACCCTGGCGATGATGCTTGTCGTCACGCGCGAGGGGTGGAACAGATCGGGGTGGGAACGACTGGGTGTCCTGCACGCCGGTTGGCGATACTGGCCGGCGGCCATTGGCACGAACGTACTCGTCTCGATCGCTGCCAGCACCGTCGTCGTGGCGCTCGGCTACGCGCGCTTCATAAAACCGAACTCCGAATTCATCTCTGCTGCTGTCGCAATGGCGATCACCGGCCCGATATTGGCATTTGCCGAGGAGATCGGTTGGCGCGGATACCTGCAACCCCGAGTGCAGCAGTGGGGAATCTCAGCTTCGTTGCTGATCGTCGGAATCATCTGGGCAGCATGGCATATGCCTTACATTCTACTGACACCGTACTACCATTCCGACGGCAACCGCGTTCTCGTGGTGGCCCTGTTCGTCGGCAGCGCCATCGCGTTTTCGTTCCTGTTCGGCTATTTGCGAATCGCCTCGGACAGCATATGGCCGGCAGTGATGGCGCATGCGGCCCACAACTGGAGCTTCGTACTGCTGACGGGGTACCTACTGCAGACAGATCATCCCGTCCTCGTCACGGAGTACCTCGGTGGAGATACCGGTCTGCTCGTTCTGATCGGCACCGCCGTGGCTGCGTGCATTGTCTTCCGCTGCTATCGGGCGAAGATCGATATACGCCCACAGGATGATGTGCTGCCTGGGCAACGCGTGATCGAATAGCGCTGGAAAGGACGCATAGTGAACCGTGAATCACGCTGGCCGATAGTAGGGTTGACTGCAGGTGCAGCAGCACTCGTCGCCGCATTCCTGCTGGCACCCGCAGCACTGCTGCGTGGTAGCCATCCTCGGTATGCCGAACACTCGAATCTGATTGCCGACGTCGACACCAGCCTCGATGCGTTCTGGCGAAGCGGGAGTCGCGACGTGACAGGAAGTCTGGCCGGACTCGTCGACTACTGGTTCCAGTGGCACGCGATCAAGATCGTCATCTCCGCGCTTCTGGTGACGGTACTCGGCGTCCTCGCGGGATTGCTGTGGCGTCGATGGCTGGCATCGGGCGCCGCCGGATACGTCGTGGCAGCGATGAGTGCGACTATTCTCGGGCTGTTGTCGATCTTCGTGTTGATCGCCAACGTTCAGTCGACGGCAGTACCTTTGGTGGCGCTGCTACCGATGGTGTCCAGTGCCAACCCCGATCCAGCGCTCGCGCAGACGTTGACGGACATCTCCCAGGCAGCGAAGTCGGGAGCCGACTCACCTCCACTACTTACGTTGATGGACAACGTTACTCGATATCACTGGGTGATGATCGCGATGGCAACCCCACTGTGTGTGGTGTTCGGAGCCGCGAGCATCGTCGCCCTCCGGCGGTGTCGTATCGCGAACACAGTCGCCCGCCCTCACCGCTTGATGTACAGGCTCCTCGGCGGAATCGCGGTCGTCATGACGCTGGCGTTGTTGTTCCTTCTCGTCGCTGCCGTTGTCGCGGTCGTCGACCCGTCCACCGCACTCCTCGATGTGCTCGGGGTGTGAACCGAAGTAACCTGCCTCGATCGAACCGTTGGACCGATCGGCGAGGTAGACCGATCACAACTCGGGCGGCTCGTACTCCCCATACAACCCGCGGCGCTCACCGCGCAGGAACGCTTGGTGTTCGGCGTCGGCGCGAGATCTCAGGTCAGCACGGCGCTGATCGTCGAGGTCTCGTCGAACCTGCCGTTGCACAGCACTGTCGTGTATCAACCACAGCGCGACCGCAACGATCACCACCGCGACGATCAATGCCCAGAACCTCACCACGACACCCATGACCAATACGGCACCAAGCACAGCCGCAATGATCAGTTTGACGTCGCCCACACTCCATCGCCATCCGCCCGCGCCAGGCCGCGAACCGTCGTCGATGGTGCGTCCGGCCATGGTTCCACGGTACCGGGGTGCGTGCCGGACCACAGTCCGTCCGTCGAATCCGGGCGAAGAACAACGATCCCGGACGGCCCGGTCACGCCCGTTATCTTTTAGGCGGTCCTTGAAACCGAGGGCTGCGGTCGCCAGACCTGGTATGACTTCTTGCCCCTGTCATCAATGATCCGGGGGGTGGTGTCGCCGGGTGTGGTGGCATCGATGAACCGCTGATAGGGACAGGGCCGCTGATCGTGAGCAGGTCTCTTCATAACGTGGGTGTCGGGTATCGATGTCGGATCGGCGACCGGCGGTACACCGGACGAAGGACTGCTTCATGGACACGAGTTACGCCGTGTTTTGCGGCATTGACGTGGGAAAATCCGAGCATCACGCTGTCGGTCTCGCCGTCGACGGCACCCGCCTATACGACAAAGCACTACCCAACGACGAGGCTCGTCTACGCACAGTTTTCGACCGCCTCTCCGCGCACGGACCGGTGTTGATCGTGGTCGATCAACCCAACACGATCGGTGCGCTACCGGTCACCGTCGCCCGCTCCTGCGGTCACCGAGTGGCGTACCTTCCGGGCCTGTCGATGCGCCGAATCGCAGACCTGTATCCAGGGCAGGCCAAGACCGACGCGCGCGACGCGTTCATCATCGCCGACACGGCCAGGACCATGCCGCACACGCTGCGGCGGGTCGACACAGGCGATGACACACTCGCCGAGCTCAGTGTTCTGATCGGTTTCGACGACGACCTTGCCGGCGAAGCAACCCGCGTCAGCAACCGAATCCGGGGACTACTGACCAGCATCCACCCCGCGCTCGAACGAGTACTCGGACCGCGAGTCACCCACCCCGCCGTGCTCGAAATCCTCTCCCGGTGCGGTGGCCCCGCCGGCATTCGCACTGCTGGCAAACGAAAGCTGACCGCCATCGCTGCGAAGAACGCCCCACGAATGGGCGCCCGACTGGTGGTAGAAATCTACACCGCACTCGAGGACCAGACCGTCGTAGTCCCCGGGTCCGCGGCTGCCGAGACTGTCCTACCAAAACTTGCAGATTCTCTCAAAGAGACACTGCAACAACGGAAAGCAATCGGCCTGGACGTGGAGAGGATGCTCGATGCCCACCCTCTTTCCTCGGTCCTGATCTCGATGCCTGGCGTCGGAATCAGGACAGCTGCACGCATCCTTCTCGAAGTCGGTGACGGTTCGGCATTCAAAACAGCAGGACACCTGGCCGCCTACGCCGGCATCGCACCCGTGACCCACCGATCCGGCACCTCGATCCGAGGTGAGCACCCAGCGAGATCAGGAAACCGCAAACTCAAACGAGCGTTGTTCCTTTCGGCCTTCGCCGCACTGCACGACCCCACCAGTCGCGCCTACTACGACCGCAAGCGAGCCGAAGGCAAGAAACACAACGCAGCCCTCATCTGCCTAGCTCGACGCCGGTGCGACGTCCTGTTCGCCATGCTCAAGAACAAGACCCTTTACCAACCGCCCGCAGCTCACGCAGCTTGACAGAAAACATAGGGACACCCCCCGGGGACGAGCTTTGCCCGCGAGTCTGGGGACGGAACGTCGTGAGCAGCGTCGAGCACGTCCGTGTCTCACATGTCCGTGGACATACCGTCATCGCACCAGCACGATGCCGGTAGAGAAGGATGACCGGATGAGCTTCGAGTTATGCCCCGATGCAACGGCTGCGCAGTGGCTGATCGATCAGAACCTGCCGTGGTATCGGCTGGCTGGCCGCGGGCCACTCGGTTTCCAGAAGTATGCGCGCCTCAACTTCATCCCCGACCCGGGATTCGCTGAACAGCGGACGTCCGACGTCGAATTCGAGCAGAAAGAGCTCAGCGAACTGGCGCAGGTCGGCGTCGCGCTAAATATTCTCGCGAAACACACGACCACTCCAGGTGAGTGCTATTTTGCAATGTGGGACGGGTGGGACTCCATCACTGTCGCCTCCCCGCCGAATTTCAAGATCCCCAACCGAGACTACTTCCTGTTCCAAGCCTCACTGGCGGACTACGAAGACTGGAGCAGTACCGATCCGGTGCGCTGGCCGTACGGGGACTCACCCGATCCAGCGTTCATCTGGCCTGCCGATCACGCCTGGTGCATCACCAACGATGTCGACCCGCACTTCGCCACCGTCGCGGCCAACTCAGCGGCAATTATCCAGATCCACGCCGACCCGCACGTCGACTCGGTGCCCGACGACCCGGACGTCGAACCGCCCTACTGGGCCTGACCACTTTGGAATGACCATGACTCACGAAATAAAAACCGATGGACCAGAGCGAGAGATTCTGGAAAGCACGCTCGACCACAACCGACTCGCATTGATCGCCACCGCACGCGGACTGTCCGACAGCGACGCCAGGCGCAAACTCGTCCCGTCGTTGTCCACGCCGATCTCCCTGGTCAAACATGCCGCGGCCGCGGAAAGAATTTGGTTCCAGCGATTGTGGGGTGGTCTCGACGAGGGTGAGTGCGACGGTTACTCCCGTCGTGACGACGGCACGTTCTCAGTGTCCGACGACTAATCGGTCGACGACGTCATCGCCGAATTCGAACGGGCAGGTCGCCGTTCACGTGACATCGCGGCGAAGTTCGGACTCGACGATACGATCGAATTCCCCGGGGAGGGAATCGTGAGCATGCGGGCGACGCTGGTCCTGATGATCCAGGAGATGGCACGGCACGCCGGGCACGGTGACATTCTGCGCGAACAGATCGACGCAGAACTTGTCGGAGGGGCCATGTAGCTTTCCCGACATGCACAAGTTGGGGGACTTGCACGGGGTCGCCGAGATGACGGATCAGGAGGTCATCACCGGCATCGTCGACGCCTTGGATGGCGAAAATGCCCTTGCAGCACGCAAATACAGCCTGCTCGCCCAGTTCTCACGTCGAGGACTCAATCTGAAGGTCAACCATTCGAGCCCGGCGCACTGGCTCGCCAACGGGTCTCGTGTAGCGGGCGGCAATGCATCGCGCCAGTTCGCCAGGGCCGAGTGGCTGACGACGCGGCCGACGGTCCTCGATGCCCTCGCCGCAGGGGACATTCATGACCTCCACGTCAAGGAGATCTACGACGGGCACCTCCACATCACCGGTGCCGACAGCACCCTTACGCCCGAGCAGCTAACCGACGCGGTTGCCGAATTACTTTCGGTCGCATGCGAAAAGACTGCGCACGACGTCAAGACCCGTGCACACCAGTTGGGCCACGACTTCGCCGAACAGGCCCGCATGCGATACGAGAAAGCTCGGCAAGAACGAGCACGACGTGAACAAGAACAGGACAAAGAAAAAGCAGGAACACCGCAACGGGACGACGACTCGGCTGACCCGGATGACTCGAATGACAATGACGACGAATCTCGACTGCTCGACGGGCCTCCGCCGCAGCTGGTATCGGAGAATCCGGCTCTGAATACACTCGAAATGTACCTGCAAGCCAATGGGCGCATGTTCGTTCGGATCGACCTCGACAAATCCGCAGCCGAACTACTGAGCGCGGCCGTCGCCGAATTCTCGCGCCCCATACCGGGACCCGACGGCAGTCGCGACGAGCGAAGCCCACAGCGACGCAACGCCGACGCGCTTATGACGGCACTCCAACAGCGTCGCGGTTCGGGTTCCGGCACTGCCCCCGCACGAGTGAACGTAACGGTTCACCTGCGCGACCTCATGCGACGGGACGACTCCTCCTCGGGGACCGACAAGGGTGAGCGAGAGTGGCCGTTCTACCTGACCTGGACCGGGCCCATCAGCCACAGCCTCGCTCGCATGGTCAGCTGCGACGCAGACCTCCACCCGATCATCCTCGACGACAACGGAATTCCGATGGCCCGAGGCGGCACCGTTCGACTTGCAACAGACGAACAGCGAGCCGTAGTGACAATTCGCGACCGGTGCTGCGTCAAGTGCGGGAAAACTGCCAGGTTCTGCATAGTTCACCACATCAAGCACTGGGCCGACGGGGGTCCCACCGACCTCACCAACCTCACATTGCTGTGCCCCGACTGTCACAACGACGTGCACCACCGCGGTTGGGAAATTGCAATCGGTGGCGACGGGCACCCCTGTGTCATCCCACCCGACACAGTCGATCCGGAACGAAAACCCTTGCCCAGCTATCACCGGCGCCGAAGACCTGCCGCGTAATGCCCGCACCAGGGCCAGAGATGCACCTGGGTTTCCGGCAAACACCACAACCGAGGATCGACCAACTGGGCGCACCACGTCCGGTCACTCGGAGCTGCCCCATGCCCTGGTCCATGTACCGGCGCTGACACAGGAGGACGACCACACGGCATCGACGGCATCACCGCCACCAGACATCGCAGCCGGGAGAAACATCACTGCCACACGAGATCACCGCCAGGCGAAACATCACTGCCATACGAGATCACCGCCAGGTGAAACATCACTGCCATACGAGATCACCGCCAGGTGAAGCATCACTGCCACGAGACATCTGGTCACGGTGATATCGGTCCGGGGAGTTGTGCTGACTCGGCGAAGTCCTCGTCGAGACAGGGAGGCCCCGCGCCCCGTGAGCACCGCTCCGTATCCTGGGCGCACACAAGGTATGGAGGCTTCAGGTGACGGCAGTTGATCGCTCGAATCAAGTTGTTGTGGTGACGGGCGCTGGATCGGGGCTCGGGCGCGCCATGTCGGTGGCACTGTTGGAGGCCGGGCACCAGGTCGTGTTGGTGGGTCGCAACCGCGACACTCTCGAGGAGACGGCAGCGGGACACGACAACGCAGTGGTGGCGAGCGCCGATGTGTCCTCGGTCGACTCGGTTCGTTCCGTGTTCGCTTCGGTATCGGACAAGTTCGGGCGTCTCGACGTCCTCGTCAACAACGCGGGCACTTTCGGGCCGTCCGGGAGCGTCGACACTATCGATCCTGCGGAGTGGGCAAGCACGGTCGCCGTCAACCTCACTGGGGTTTTCCTGTGTTCGGCCGAGGCTGTTCGCATGATGAAGTCTCAAGACCCACGTGGTGGACGGATCATCAACAACGGATCGATATCCGCTCACACGCCGCGACCATCGAGTGCGGCGTACACAGCGACGAAGCACGGCGTCTCCGGTCTGACGAAGTCGATCTCCCTCGACGGCCGCGACTTCGACATCTGCTGCACTCAGATAGACATCGGCAATGCCGCAACGGACATGACGGCGGGGATCGGTCACGCAGCTCGGCAACCGGACGGCTCGACCCGCGCGGAACCCACCTTCGATCCGCGGCATGTAGCCGACACGATCGTCCAGTTGGTGGGCCTCCCGCTCGACGTCACCGTCCCGACCATGACGATCATGGCCAACCGAATGCCCTACGTCGGACGCGGCTGACCGGCCCGCACCCCGGCACTCCCACCCCGGCTAATCGAACGCCCCACGCCGTACACAGCTGAGCAGCCCCACCACCCCGGCACCCGCACCCGGCCAACCGAACGCCCAACGCTGAACACAGCCTGTGCCGGACGCGCCTGACCGAGCCGAATCACAGCGGCGGCAATGCCTCCGGCGCGGGCGGTCCGTCGTAACGAGCGATGGGCCGGATGATCTTGCTGTCCGCCGATTGTTCGACGATGTTGGCGCACCACCCGACGATGCGGCTGCACGCGAAGGTCGGCGTGAACATCGACCGCGGAATCCCGCACAGCTCCATCAGCACTCCGGCGTAGTACTCGACGTTCGCGTACAGCTTCCGGTCCGGTTTGAGTTCGGCTAGTGCAGCCGCAATGACCTTCTCGACGTGCGCTGCTTTGTCGATCAGTTCCCCGCCCAACTCCTGAGCGGTCTCGCGGAGCATCACCGACCGGGGATCCTCCGTCCGGTAGACCGGGTGCCCGAATCCCATGATTCGTTCGCCTGCCTTGATTTTCGTGCGAGCCCAGGAATCCGCCGAGCCCAAGTCAGCGATCTGGTCCAGGCCCTCCAACGCCCTGTCGGGTGCACCGCCATGTAGGGGTCCGGCGAAAGCCCCGATCGCCGCGCACACGGCTGACGCAATGTCCGAGCCCGTCGAGGCGACTACTCTCGCAGTGAACGTCGACGCGTTGAACCCATGATCGATCGTCGCTGTGAGATAGCGATCGACGGCCCCGGCATGCGCGGCGCTGGGGACCTCTCCGCTGATCATGAACAGCCAGTTCTGTGCCGTCGTCAAATCCTCACGCGGCTCGATCGGTTCGAGACCGGACCGAATACGATGAACCGCAGCCAGAATGGTGGGCGTCATCGCACACAGGCGCAGGGCCGTCGATTGTTTGTCCGCCTCCGTGGATTCGTACAGCGGCACCGCACCTGCCAATCCCGACAACACTGTGCGCAAGGCGAGGAGCGGTTGCTCGGGGCCAGTTCGGGCAACCGCCGACACGGACTCCCGCACCTCGTCGGGCAACGGCCGCAGCGGCGCGATGGTCCGCACGAAGTCCGCGAGCTCGGCCCGGTCTGGAAGGTGGCCGACGGCCATGAGGAACCACGCGTCCTCGAACGTCCGGGTTTTCGCGACATCGATCGCCGAGTACTGACGGTAGTGGTAGAAACCTTCGTCGCCGCGTACGTCCCCGATCGATGTGGACGTGACGACAACATTGTGCAGCCCACGCGGGGCGTCGAGAACGCTCATGACATCTCCTCTGCTGGTCACGACCCACAATCCGCGTTAACATTGAGTGTTGTCAATGTTGATTGAATCAATGCGAAAGGTCACATGAACTCCGACGGTCGAGACCTACTGACGACGGCGCAGGCCGCGGCGCGGTTGGGCGTCAAAGCCGAGACCGTCTACGCCTACGTAAGCCGAGGACTTCTGACCAGCACCCGTCGCCCCGGAGCGCGAGGAAGCATGTTCGACGTCGACGAGGTGGAATCACTCGCCGGCCGAGATACGGCTCGCCGCACCGACATCGGCACGGTGGAACGCATTCGCACCCAGGTAACACTGTTGGATGGCGACCGTCTCTACTACCGCGGCCGCGATGCTGTCGACCTCACCGCACAGTCGTTCGAGGCCGTCGCACACTTCTTGTGGACAGGAGATCTCGTCGAGAACGTCCGGTTCACAACCGATCCTGCTGTCGCACAACAGTGCCGGGACGCGGCCAGTTCGATGGCACCGAATTGCCGGACGATCGACCGCATACGCGTCGCCGCAATGATCGGCTCGACCTATCGGCCGATGCGTTTCGACGTCGGACCGAAGTCGGTCGTCTCGGAAGCAGGGCAGCTACTGGCGACGGTCGCCGCGTCCCTGACCGAGGCTTCGACCGAATCGTCTCTCGCAGAACTGATGTGGGACGCACTTCGATCCGAATTCTCGGACCCGAGAGGCCTGACCGTGTTGCGGTCGGCCCTGGTATTGATGGCAGATCACGGCCTTGCCGCGTCGACGCTCGCCGTCCGCGTCGCTGCGAGCACCCGGGCCAATCTCTATTCCGTTGTGGCAGCGGGACTGGGATGCATCGACGGCCCTCTGCACGGATCAGCCGCCGAACCCGCGTACCGATTCCTGATGGCAGCACGCGATGACCCCATTTCTGCTCTCGCCCAACAGTTTCGGTCCGGTGAGCAAGTTCCGGGATTCGGGCATGTGATTTACGAACGCCGGGACCATCGAGCCGAGGAATTGCTGCGCTTGCTCCGCGACCCGGCCCTCGGGGCGGACTCGGCGGTGATATCGGCCGCCGACACTGTGATCGCCGAGATGAGCGATCGATTCGACACGTTCCCCAATTCCGATTTCGCGCTGGCAACGTTCACCTGTGCATACCAACTTCGACCCGACGCCCCGGAGGCGCTGTTCGCATTTGCCCGCATCGCAGGATGGACTGCGCACGCCCTCGAGGAGTACGCGGAGGATGCTCTCCGGTTCCGGGTGCCCGGCATCTACACCGGGATCCGTCCTCCCACCTGACCACGGGCTCCGGGCGGGCCTGTGACGGTGCTCACGATGCCGATTGGTGTGTGTCATCGGCACGTGGGCGGGGTAGAGACACCTGAACGCACGGCGACCGAGGGTGAGCAGATGAGCGAAAAATCGTTGGTGGAGACGGCATGGGGACGTCGGATCATCGATGCCGGCCTAGTAGGCATCGGCACCTACGTCATGTGGGCGATGACCGCAGCCAACCTGATCGGATAGCTCGTCTTCACGACCCGGTAATGACGGGGATTCGCCGTAGAAGCACCGTCGCAGCGCTCAAAACTGTCTGGCTGTCGTAGGCGAGCGCATAACGATAACTACCCGCGTCGGTCTCGAGTGCGATCAGGGCAGCTGTGAACGACGGGGACACCACGACGAGTGAGCGTTCGCGCGCAAGCGGTTCGTCAGCGCCGATGTGCACCGCCCGGTAGCGAGCGGCGTCGCCGGGCAGGAAAGCTCCGAAGACGGCCGTCAGAGCCACGCACGATGCGATGTCGTTCAGACTCACCTCGCGATCGGGCGCCAGACCGCCTGGCGAGGCGACTGTCATCAGGACGATCGTCGACGCCCCTGCGGATGCGGCGATCCGGAGCAGATCGTTCTCCAATGCCTCCAAGAGTTGGTCGTCGGCGCGGCGCGGTGGACCGAGCGCACTCACCAGCGCATATGGGGTGACTGCTGTCGGAGCACGGACGGTGACCGTCGACTGGTCGATCGAGTGGGTGCGGGAAGTGGTGAAACCGGCGAACGACGGTAGGTCCGCCGGAGGCCCGTAGAAATACCCTTGCCCCAACGTCGCACCCATGTCGAGAGCCCACTGTTCGTGCGCTTCGGTTTCGATCCCCTCCGCCACGACGGTCGCGCCGGTCCGCCCCGATTCGGCGATGACAGCGGCCACGATCGCTGCGTTCTCGGCTGTCGACCTGTTCTGGACCAGGCACATGTCCAGTTTGATGACATCAGGCCTGAGGATCGCCAGGAGCGCGAGGCTCGATGGATCCGCTCCCACGTCGTCGACAGCAACCCGCCAACCCCAGTGCCGGGCATGGTCGACGGCGCGCAGCAGCCCCGCCGGGTCCCGCATCAGATGGCGTTCGGTGATCTCGACGACGATCGATACGTCCCGAGCGTCCGCGAGCAGGGCCAAGGATTCGCGGGGCGCGGGCGCGTCGAGTGCCACCGGTTCGGCGTTGACGAACAGGTCGAGATCCGGCGGGAACTTCGCCGCGAGTGCGCCTCGCAGTGCAGTGAGTCGACAGCGCCAATCGAATTCGACGATCACGTTCTGCCGCTCCGCGTCGCGCAGCACATCCTGGAACGACACCTGACCATTCGCGTCGGGAATGCGCGTCAGTGCCTCGAAACCCGTCACCGAGCGCGTGGAGAGGTCGACGATCGGCTGGTAAACCGATCGGATGTCGATCGACGTCGGCGACTCGGACGGGAGTGCGCTCATCTGCTGAATTCCTCTTCGTCTCGACGCCTAGGACTGCCCCACCCCGTGGCACATCATGCCCGGCGGCGGGCGTCGAGCACACCGAGGCTCGCTATAGAGTCGCCGAGGGGGTCCACACACGAACGGAGCGCAATGACGGCAGACGGGCTGCTGTTGGCCGACCGGTACCGGTTGGGAGCCGTGCTCGGACGCGGCGCAATGGCAGATGTCCACCGCGCCCACGACGAGGTGCTGGGTCGGACAGTCGCGGTCAAACTGTTCCGTCACGGCGAGCAGACCGACCACAGCGCCTCGCGGATCGACACCGAGATGCGCACGCTTGCGTCCCTGTCTCATCCGGGTCTGGTGACTCTGTTCGACGCAGGAACAGCGCGGGATGCCTCCGGAATGGTGGTGCCGTTTCTGGTGATGGAACTGGTCGACGGACCCACACTCGGAGTGTTCCGCGCGCATCAGGCGCTCACCGCGCACGCAACCGCTCGCATCGGAGCCGAGCTGTCCGAGACACTCCGATACATCCATGCCGCGGGCGTCGTCCACCGGGACATCAAACCCGCCAACATCCTGATCCCCGGACACCCCAACACCGGAGCGGGCCCGCGGACCAGCAAACTCGCCGACTTCGGCATCGCGCGCGTCGTCGACGCCGCACGGCTCACCGAACACGGCACGACGGTCGGGACAGCGCATTACCTGAGCCCCGAGCAAGCAACCGGCAGCGCATTGGGACCTGCCAGTGACATCTACTCGCTCGGCCTCGTCATGATCGAATGTCTCACCGGACGAATGGTCTACGAGGGCAGCGCCGTTGCCGCTGCGGTCGCCCGGTTGCACCGAGACCCCGTCGTGCCGGCCGAGTTAGGGAGCGACTGGGCGGCCCTGCTCACCGCTATGACCGCACGGGAGCCCCAGAACCGGCCGCCAGCCGACGAGCTGTCCGCTCGGTTCGCAGCCCTCGAACGGCAGGGTCCGACCGCAGTGTTTCCGCGGCCCGTGACGCAGGTAACTTCCGCGACGCAGCCTCCACCTACGACGCAGTTTCCTTCCGCGACACAGTTCCCTTCCACGACACAGTTCCCTTCCGCGACACAGCCGAGTTCTACGACGCAGCCGAGTTTCACGACGCAGCCCTCGAATCAGCCGACCGAGAAGCGTCGCGCCCGGCGTTCGACCCGGGTGTGGGCAGCGGTCGCGGTGGCCGCCGTCGCATCCGTACTCGTCGCCACGGTCGTGTGGGGTTCGTCCGATGACGTGGACAGTCGAATCACCGACCCAACGCCCGCACAACCCCAGCTTCCGACGCCTGAGCCATCGGAAGCTCTGGCGCCGACTCTCGTCCCGGCACCCGTGCCAGTACCTGCCGTCGAGACCGTCACCGAGCCGGTCGTGACCCTTCCGTCTGCCGAACCTGCCGTGCCGATCCCGGGTCCAAGTGGTAACGGCAACGGGAATGCCAATGGAAACAACGGCAACGGGGCGGCAACAGCAACGGGGCAACTCCGGAAACGGGGCGGCAACGGGAACGGCGGCGGGGTGGGGCAACGGAGGCGGCAATGGCAACGGGGCAACTCCGGTAACGGCAACGGGCGCTGAACCTCGCGTCGGTGAACCCCTGATCGGTGAACCCCTGATCAGGGAAACCCCACCCGAGCGAACGACTCATTCGGTCACCAGCACCCCGAACGCGCACGTTCCAGCCCACGCCCCCGCTGCAACACACGCCCCCGCTGCAACCCGCGCGCCCAGCACCCACCGCAGCGAACGACTCATTCGGTCACCCCCGGGCGCGACATAACCCAGGTCAGCGAACCCCGCGGACTTCCGGCGACACCCGGGGACCTATCGGTCGCCTGAGGTCACTCCGCCAACCAGGTGCCGTGCAGACCCGCTGGTACGCGGATGGGTAAGTCGATTGTCGCTAGCGGGCCGTCCGCCGGGTTGTCGGCGTCCAAGATGTAGAACCGGGATTTCAGGTCCTCGGGGTCGGTGCCGATTGCTCCCCAGTAGTCATGCCCGTCGCCGGGGATGTAGATGGGTTCACCGATCGCAACCCCGGGCGAGAACACCTCGTCGCGGCCGGAGTTCACGTCGTGGAACCAGAGGGACTCGAGGAATCCATCGTCGGCATCGGACTTTCCGACGGTAGCGATGCGGCCGTGATCGAGCGTCAGCAACCGATCATCGACGCGCGGGAACTCGATACCGGTTCGCTCACTGATCTGCGTTCGGCTGACCGCCCCGGTGGACGGATTCAACCGCGCACGCGTAAGTGCCGGGTTGTTGACGCCGGTCGGCTTGGTGAGTCCGCCGGGAAAGAGGTGTTCGACGTAGTCGACGGTCACGGTGCCGTCGGGGTTGTCGAAGGCGTTGGCGAAGTGCCAGACCCAGAACACCTCGGTATCGATCCACCTGATCGCACTTCCGTCCCGAGGGATCAGTGCGATGCGAGTACCTCGTTCCGGTTCCCACGACAGCAGTGAGCCGCCGGTCATCGCCGCCTCCAGATCGAACACGAGCGGGTTGACGAACAGCACGACGTACTTCTGCGTCAGCGCCATGTCGTGGATCATGATGGGCTTGTCCAAGCCGTCGATCGGCGTCGGCGAACGCAGGGCACTTCCGTCGGCGCCGACGACCGACCACGTCAGGTACGGCGCTTCGAGGCTGTAGTTGAACAGCACCATCTCCCCCGTATGCGGGTCGATCTTCGGGTGCGCGGTGCTTCCGACGCGCATCGCGCCGTCGCAGTCTTCCTGAGCAAGGGTGGCAAGTTGCGTGCGGTCCATGAGATAGGGCTTGTCGCCTTCGGCCATGGCCATCAGCCTGCCCGCGTGCTCGACGATGTTGATGTCGGGGAGCTGACGGGTGGTGCCTGCAAGGGCGTCGCCGACGACCGATGCGGGTGGGGTGTATCCGTCCATCACGCCGGACCAAATAGCCTCTCCACGTTGCTCTTCCAGCTCGACCATCGGAGTGCGCACGAAACGATTGCTGTACGACGCCTTGCCGTCGGCGATGGAAATGCGGTGGATCATCCCGTCCCCGTCGAGCGGGAAGACGAACGAGCCGATCGGATCGAACCGCGGATTGGGGCCGTTGCGGAGGTAGCTGCCGTGCAGGTCGCCCGGAATCTCGCCCACGACGCGGAGCTCCGCGACATCCACTTCTTCACGCTGCGGAGCGAATACACCCGTCAGGTGGGTGTGGTGGACGACATCGACGGGTGCAGGTCGGTGCGGATCGGTGGCCAGTGTGTCCGTCATGAGAGAACTCCATTCCTGTGGGGGCGTGAGGATGCGATACCGGTGACGATCGAGGTGTATCTGGTGACCGCCGACATGAGCAGCACCGGCAGCAGCCACGTCAGCGACAGCGTCAAGTACTGGTTCAACGTAGAAGGTCGAGGATCGGAAACAAGTTGCGACACAGTGACACTCACTGCTGCGGCGAACATGCACGCCGCCCATGCGCCGCTGATGCGCGTGTTGAGCCAGTGCAGGTGCGGTGAATGCCAGTACTCCGCCGGAAGGGCTTCGTGCGCATACTGTTCGGTGAACGGCGTCGACAGAAGGGACCCGACCATCACCGCGGCGAGAACGAACAACACCGTTCCCGACGAGTACAACCGCAGCCACTCCGCTGCCGGTCCCACCGTCGACAACGCGGCCAAGACCGCGAACGTGGGCACCGCTGCGGCGTCGAGCAGCTTGAGACCCGACCGCCCTCGCGTCCACTGCGACGTCGCGCACGCAGCAACGAACGCAACCACGGCAGCGAAGGTCATCGTTGCCTGGTGCGGCAGCACCAGATACAGCGCCCATGGAGCGAATCCGACGGCCATCCCCGGCAAGCGCATGTCGACTCCTCTCTCGTCCGATGCCTCCAATCCTGGCGCGGGCGAGGTGCGGTTACATCGGTCAGAACACGTAGGAATCTCTGCCAGTCACTGTCGGCGCCCCGCCGCGAGAGCAGCCAGCTCCACGCGGGTGCGCAGTCCGAGCTTCGTCAGTGCGTGAGAGACGTGGGTCTGCACGGTGCGTTGCGAAATGAACAGGCTCTGCGCGATCTCGGTTCCGCTTCGACCGCTTGCGACCATGTCGGCGATGGTCGTCTCGGTGCGGGTGAGGCTGTCCCACCCGGTGCGCGGGCGTTCCTTGACGGTTCGTGGATCCAACCGGACGCCCAGCGGCCGCAGACGCATGACGATCCGCGAGGACAACGTCGGCGCGCCCATGTTCTGCGTCAGCACGAGCGCCTTGCGCGCGTAGTCACGCGCGGTGACCTTGTCGCCGGCCTGCGCGACCGCGCACGCGGCCTCCTCCAACCCTGCAGCCTCGGCGATCACGTGTCCCTCACTGCGCGCGTTGTCGGCGCACCGGATCGCGGCCTCCGCGATGGCGTCCAGATCCCCCGAACACAGGGCTCGAGCGAGGTCGACAGGCCCGACGCTCGCGTCGGGAAGCGGCGTTGGTATCTCGTCGAGCGTGGCGAGAATTTCAGCCGCGAACTCGGCGGAATCGGTCCGCCGCGCCAAGCGTCCGCAATCCATGGCGAAGGACGGCAGCCATCCGTACAGGCCGAGTTCGCGGGCACCCGTCCAATAGCGTTCGGCCGCAGCCACTGCCGGCAGCAATTTCCGGCCGGCCTCGAGCAACGACACCCGCGTCAGACCGCAGATGGGGAGACCGAACTGATGTGGCTGGCCGGTGGCGTCGAAGGCGTCCAACCGGGCGATCGCTGCCTCGACATCACCTCGGTACACATCGATCTGGGCCCGAGTGGCCTCCGCGATCGACGTCCAGCCCATGTCCGCCGACCCCGCCCGCTCCAACCCGGCGTCCACATGCGCGAGGGCGTCGTCGAGGCGTCCCCGCTTGAGCGCGATGCCTCCGCGGGTGAAGTCCTGGTACGCCGTCATCCAGGCGGCACCTCGGTCTGTCCGCAGCTGCTGCGCGCGGTCCATCAGTGCCTCCGCCGCCAGCGGTCCGTGCGCGTACAGTTCGATGAACGGCGGCCACACGTCCGCCGAGGTGCTGAGCTGAAACCCGCTGCCCGCGATCCCTTCTCGCTCGGACGCTTCGATTGCCAGATTGAGTCCGCTGTCGACGGCGCCGGAGAGGAACCGGCGCATCGCCTCCGTCACCAGTTCGCTGACCGATCCTCCCTCGGTGCCGTCGGTGGGCACCGGCGTAGTGCCTTCCAGCAGCGAGACGTAACGCTGGGTGTCGGTCAAGCTCGCGCGGGTGGCGTCGTCGATGGGCATCTGCAGTGTCGATGCGATCAGACCGAGCGCGTGCTCGGACTTGCCCTGAGCGATCGAGGTGAACAACAACGTTCGGTACAACAGCGGCACGAGCGCGGAATCGGTTGCGTTGGAGAGTCCCTGCATCGCAACCTCTGCCGACCGCGCGAGCTGTCCGCTGCGCCCCAGAGCAGTAGCCAGATCCAGCTCGTACGCCCCGGCGACGGTCTTGGTCGCCGTGCCCAGGAGGTCGACGGCAACCGCCGGTACGTTCTGCAGTTCCTCCTGCGCGCGACCGACTGCCGCGGCGATCACCGATTCGTCGGCACCCGCCGCGAGCAGGTGATGTGCGACCATCTGTCGATTGCCGGCCGCTTCGTGATGCCGGGCGACCGCGGTGTGCAGAACGGCCCGTAGGGGCTGCGCGAGACCCGCGTACGCGACATCGGCGTAGACGTCGTGAGTGAACGACAGCTCACCGTTCGGCGAGGCCTCGACCATCCCTGCGTCGATGACGGTCTGTGCGGCACCGACGATCGAGGCAGGGGACGCGTCGCCGAGCTCGGCAAGGTCGCTCAACGTGGCAGGCCCACCCCACACCGCGAGCTTCCGGACGAGATCGCGCGAGGAGGCGTCGAGAATCGCCAGTTGTTCGGCGATAGCCGAATCGAGACTGCTCGTCGCCGCCCTGTCCAGCTCGGCGGGGGCGCTGGCGCGCGTTCCGTCGACGACGATCGTTCCCTGAGAACGTAATTCATCGATCATCGCCAGTGCGTGCATGGGGTTGCCGCCCGAGCGCGCGAGGACCTTCGAGAGTTTTTCGTCAGGCCAGGCACCGAGGGCGTCGTGCGCAAGCACCTCGAGGTCGGCAACGTCCATCGGAGGCAAGTTCCATTCGCGGACGGTCGGCTTGGCCAACATCCGCGTCAACAACTCGCGGGTAGGGAGGTGCCGACGCGCGAGAAGCACGACGAGCGGGAGGTCCTTCGCCGCAGAAGCCAGATGACTCAACACCTCGAGGCTGCCTGCGTCCGCGTTGTGCGCGTCGTCGACGACCAGCAGGTAGGGCTCACTCGCGCACATCGAATCGACCGCCGCGTAGAGCTGGGCGTCGAACCCCGCCGGCGCCGTCGGCGGCACCCCGACGCCGACCAGCGCAGCCGCCACCGCGTAGGGCTGACGCCAGGAGAGCTCGTCGGCCGTCGCCCAGCGGGTTGCGATGTCGCGTTCGGAGACCAGCCGACGCAATGTGTGGGACTTGCCACTGCCGGGTCCGGCGGTGACGACGAGCGTCCGCGGACCGATGCCGCTGCGCGCAAGGTCGAGGGCCGTGCCGATCTCATCGACGATCGCCCGTCTCGTGCCGGTGGGCGGCGGCTTCATGACTGATAACAATAAGTGAGCAGTGCAGCTTGTGAGTGCTGAGTGGCAGTAATTGTTGCGTGTGCACACCGATGAAAGTGTCGGACCGCTCGTTGGAAGCTGGGGGCAGAAGAATTTCAGGCCCCCTCGAAAGGCACACCATGAACGGCAAGATGATGATCCTCGGTCTGGCGCCCTGGGCGCTGTTCGCGATCCTGACGGAAAGAATGGGCGCCGACGCGGTAGGCGTCGCAGCCCTGCTGGCCTGCCTGAGCTCGCTCGGACTTGCGTTGTACGACCGGAGAAAAAGCGCGAGCGGGATCAAGATCATCGACGCGGCAGGCATCATTCTGTTCGGGATCATCGCGGTACTGGGATTCCTCGGCAATGACGGGCTCGATCAATCCCTCGCCGACTTCGGCCGCGGCGGCGCGACGTTCGTTCTGGCCGCGGTCATGGCCGTCTCCGTCGTGACAGTGCCGTTCACCGAGCAATACGCGCGCGACTCGGTGGATCCGCAGTACTGGGGTAGCCCGCAGTTCCGCGCGAAGAACAAGACCATCAGCGCCATGTGGGCAGGTGTCGTGTTTGCCATGGCGTTGTGCCACGTCATCGCAGGTTCGCTGGCGTCTGCGACCGAGATGACCAACAACCACCCAGGGAACTTGCTGCTCAATTGGGTCATACCGATCGTGTTGATCGTGTGGGCCGTCAAGCGCACCGGCCGGATCGCAGGTGATCACTCCTCTGCTCCGAGCGGTGCCGTGACGCAGGATTGAGACGGGTGAAGGTCGTTGGTTTGGCTGCTTCGTGTGGGGATATCCGAATTCGGACAGACCTACGAGAGGACACCGATGCCGGACCAGTACGACAGCACCGACCCCACCACCGCTTTCCCGATGCCCGAGCGCGCCGAACAAGACGAGCTACCCCACCCAGGACTGACTGCGGACCTCGTCAGTGCACCCGATCATGGCGAATCGTCCTATCGAGGTTCCGATCGGTTGCGCGGCCGTAAGGCCCTGGTGACCGGCGGTGACTCGGGAATCGGACGCGCTGTCGCGTTGGCGTTCGCGAGGGAGGGAGCTGACGTCGTCATCGCTCACCTTCCTGCCGAGGCCGCTGATGCCCGGGACACAGTCGAACTGATCGAATCCGCGGGGAGATCGGGTACCGCCGTGGAGTGCGACATCACGAGCGAAGCGGAATGCACTCGCCTCGTCGATGCAGCCGTCGATGCCCTGGGCGGTCTGGACATCCTCGTGAACAACGCGGCCTACCAGATGGCGCAGATGGGCGGAATCGCCGACATCACCGCCGAACAGTTCGATCGAGTACTCAAGACGAACCTCTACGCTCTGTTCTGGATCAGCAAACGCGCTGCGGCCTTGATGACGTCCGGTGCCACGATCATCAACACGACGTCGATCCAGGCGTCGAACCCGTCGCCCGAGTTGCTCGATTACGCGACGACGAAGGCTGGCATCGTTGCCTTCACCAAGGGATTGTCCGGCGATCTCGCATCACGCGGGATACGAGTGAATGCTGTTGCGCCCGGACCTATCTGGACGCCGCTGATCCCAGCAACCATGCCCGCCGAGAAGTACGAGAAGTTCGGCGAGACCGTGCCTCTGGGCCGCCCCGGGCAGCCCGCAGAACTTGCCCCGGCCTACGTATTCCTCGCCTCGGGCGAGTCGAGTTACATCACCGGCGAAACGATCGCGGTGACAGGCGGGACACCAATGAACTGACGCTGACTCGCGCTTGTGCAGTCGAACCTGCACAAGCGCGAAGCCGGCTAGGGCGCTTGTTCGTCTTCTTCGGGTTCGAACGACGATTCGTCGGTGTGTCCCACTGCTACTCCGTCGTCGGTGTCGGGGATAGTTCCATCCTTGCCCAAACCATCGTCGTCGGGACCGGTGTTGCCTTCGTTGACGCTCATCGTGGTGTCTCCTCCGTTGTCGATAACGGTGGTTACCCCAATGGGCGCGCATCGAACCTTTCACGCGGCGTCTCGAGCATCGTGTCTCCGCCGACGACCGAAAGCATGCTTGCGCGCTCCCAGGTTGTTCACAGCTGGCACCCAGGGTAGTCACCGGATCGGCACGCAGTATTGGCAGTACTGAACCACACGTGCCGCATCGAAGGAGCTATCGCAATGACCCGCGTGCCAGAACCGACCAACACCACCGCCGGCCCCACATACGAAGGGCGCTTGCTGGATCGGCCCGAAGAAGATGTCGTCGATCAGGGTGCCGGATTCGACATCAGCACCCTCGTCACCCGTCGGCAAGTACTGGCAGTCGTCGGCGCAGGAGCAGGGGCTTTGGCTCTCGCCGCATGCTCTAGCAGCTCCGACGTCACCACGTCGAGCACCGCATCGAGCACTGCAGCAACGACGGTAGCCACCAGCGAGATCCCCGACGAAACGAACGGCCCGTATCCCGCCGACGGTTCGAACGGAGTCAACGTCTTGGAGGAATCAGGAATCGTCCGCAGCGACATCACCTCCAGCCTCGACGGAGGAACGATCGCCGCCGGAGTCCCGCTCTCGTTCACCTTCACCATCACCGACATTGCGAACGGCAACAGCGCCTTTCAGAACGCAGCTGTCTACATGTGGCACTGCGATGCTGCAGGCCTGTACTCGATGTACTCCGAAGGCGTCGAGGACCAAACCTACCTACGGGGAATACAAGCCACCGATGCCAACGGGACCGCCACGTTCCAGACCATCGTTCCTGCCTGCTACTCCGGTCGCTGGCCCCACATGCACTTCGAGGTCTACCCCGATACGGCCTCGGCAACCAACGCCGACAACGCAATTGCGACATCACAGATTGCCTTCCCCCAGGAGATGCTCGACGATATCTACCAGCTCGACACCTACTCGGGATCGTCCGAAAACCTCGCCCAGATCGGCAGCCTCGACAATGACAACGTCTTCGGCGACGGCTACGACCTGCAGATGGGTACGTATACCGGCGATGCCACCTCCGGTTATGTCGGATCGCTCGCCGTAGCGATCGATCCGACCACCGAACCCACCGCAGGCGCAGCCCCCAGCGACGGCGGACTGGGCGGCGGACCTGGAGGCGGCACCGGTGGCGGTCCAGGCGGACAGCCCCCGATGGGCGGCACTCCCCCCACCAACTGACCTCCTCACACAACCCCCACCACACGAAGGAAAGATCATGCTGCACAACCTCACCGGATGGCACGCCCTCATCGTCCTTGCGATCCTCCTGCTCGTCTTCGGCTCGACCAAGCTCCCGTCCCTCGCCAAAGGTGTCGGTCAGTCCATGCGAATACTCAAAGACGAAGTGCGCGAGGAGAAACTGGAATCACCGCGTGAAACGGGCCCCGCCGCAAGCACGACGACGCCCAGGGTCGACGTCAACGCGACGGTTCCGTACCGCCACGCGTCATGACCGCGGGCACCGCCACGCGAGGGACGATGCCGCTCGCCGGGCATCTACGCGAGGCACGGCGCCGCGCGACACGCGCGGCGGTGTCGCTTCTCGTGGGCGTCGTCATCGGGTTTCTGCTCACCGATCAAATTCTCGACATACTGCGTGCACCCGTCGAGGAACTCGCCCAGTCCCGTCAGGCCAGCCTGAACTACGACACCGTCACCGGGGCATTCGACCTCGAACTGAGAATCGCACTGTTCACGGGTGTGATCGTGTCGAGCCCGGTCTGGCTACGGGAACTGTTCGCCTACTTCACCCCCGGCATGACCCGTCGGGAGAAGAAGTACGTGATCGGATTCTCGGCTGCGGCAGCGCCACTCTTTTCGGCCGGATGTATGTTCGGGTTCGTCGTCTTTCCCCGCATGGTGAGCGTTCTGGCAGGGTTCTCCTCGGACCAGGACAGCACGATTCTCAATGCGTCGTACTACGTCGACTTCGTCATGAAGATCGTCCTGGCCACCGGGATTGCCTTCGTGCTGCCTGCCCTGCTGGTCATGCTCAACTGCCTCGGGATCGTGTCCGCACAGAAACTGCGCAACAGTTGGCGGATCATCGTTGTCGTCATCGCGCTCTTCAGCGCGCTGGTGACACCGGCCGCCGACGTGATGTCCATGTTCATCGTCGCCCTGCCGATGGCGGTGCTCTTCGGCGCTGCCGTCGCCATCACAACCGTGCACGACAGACGAGCACTCGCTTCCCTCCAGAAATGCGGAGCCACATGATGTTCGGACTATCCTTCGAAAAGCTCTTCCTGGTCGCAATCATCGCCGGGTTCGTCCTCGGCCCCCACCGATTGCCGGGGTACGCCCACCAGCTCGCCCAGTATGTCCGCTCGCTACGCAATTTCGTCGAGTCGACGCGGAGCGCTGCCGAACGCGACATGGGAATTCCGTTGCAGCGCACGGAGTGGGGTCGCTGAACCTACGGCAGTACGACCCCCGTCGGATCGTCAGTGACGCGCTCTCCGACGCCACGCCGAAAACCGCGGCATCGAAGGACATGCTCGACGAAGCCAGCCGCATTCGTCCCGGCCAGAAGTACTTGGTGACCGGTCCGTCGTCACACCCCCGCCGGATTCTCATCGATTCACTGCCCGACGACGACCCACGCCGACTGGCAGCCCGAACACTCACGCACGAGGGTGCCTCGGGACTTGACGGCTGATTAGATCAGCGTCAATATAGACGGGTGTCGAATCAAGGATTTTCAGTCGAGTACGTCTCCAGTGGTGAATGCTGTTCGCCGCTGATCCGCGAACCGTTGTCGGTCGATCGGTCGGCCGATTTCGCGCGGATGTTCAAGGCGCTCGGCGATCCGGTTCGCCTTCGGCTGCTCAGCTTGGTCGCGAGCCACGAAGGCGGCGAGGCCTGCGTCTGCGACATCTCACCGCAGTTCGACCTGTCGCAGCCTACGATTTCCCACCACCTCAAAGTGCTGAGGGAAAGCGGACTCCTCGATTGCGAGCGCCGAGGCACCTGGGTGTATTACTGGGTGGTCCCGGAGGCACTGCAACAGCTTTCAACAGTGCTGAACGCCGCAGATCCCGCCTCGGACGGCGCAGCTTTGGTGACCGCATGAGCACAGCGACAAGCCAGCCAGGGGTGGTCGGCAAGCTCTCCACACTCGACCGATTTCTGCCGGTGTGGATCGGTGTCGCCATGGTCGTCGGACTGCTGCTGGGCAGGCTGATCCCCGGCTTGAACGACGCCTTGTCCGCCATTTCTGTCGACGGCGTCTCACTGCCGATCGCGGCAGGCCTGCTGATCATGATGTATCCGGTGTTGGCGAAAGTGCGCTACGACCGGCTCGACAGCGTCACCGGCGACAAGAAGCTCCTGCTCGGGTCGCTGGCGTTGAACTGGATCCTCGGCCCGGCGTTGATGTTCGTCCTGGCCTGGCTTTTCTTACCCGACCTCCCGGAATACCGCACCGGACTGATCATCGTCGGTCTCGCTCGCTGTATCGCGATGGTGATCATCTGGAACGATCTCGCGTGCGGTGATCGTGAGGCCGCCGCCGTGCTGGTCGCGATCAATTCGGTGTTCCAGGTAGTGATGTTCGCCGTGCTCGGGTGGTTCTACCTCTCGGTTCTCCCCGGGTGGCTCGGTTTGGAGCAGACCACCATCGAAGCCTCACCGTGGCAGATCGCCAAATCGGTGTTGATCTTCCTCGGTATCCCGTTGATCGCCGGTTTCGCCTCCCGCTATTTCGGTGAACGTGCCAAGGGCCGAGACTGGTACGAAACGAAATTCATCCCGAAGATCGGGCCGTGGGCGCTCTACGGTCTCCTGTTCACCATCGTCGTTCTCTTTGCGTTGCAGGGAGATCGGATCACCTCCCAACCTCTCGACGTAGTCCGCATCGCGCTGCCGTTGCTCGTCTACTTCGCGGTAATGTGGGGCGGCGGATACGCTCTCGGCGCCGCGATGGGCTTGGGGTACGAGCGGACCACGACTCTGGCATTCACCGCGGCGGGCAACAACTTCGAGCTCGCCATTGCCGTCGCGATCGCCACCTACGGCGCCACCTCCGGGCAAGCCCTCGCCGGTGTCGTCGGACCACTCATCGAGGTTCCAGTCCTCGTCGGCCTGGTCTACGTCTCACTCGCACTACGCAAGCGGTTCCAGCCCGAAAGGACATCCTGATGCCAAGCGTTCTGTTCGTCTGCGTCAAGAACGGCGGTAAGTCACAGATGGCAGCCGGCCTGATGCGCCGAGCCGCGGGCGACTCCGTCGAAGTTCATTCCGCCGGCACCGCACCCGGAGGAGCCGTCAACGCACTGTCGGCACAAGCATTGCTCGAGGTGGGAGTCGACCTCACCGGCGAACGCCCCAAGCCCATCGACCCCGAGTTGCTCGCACGGATGGATCACGTCATCACGCTCGGCAGCGAGGCACAGGTCGAACATGTTCAGGGCCCGACGTTTTCGAACTGGGACACCGACGAGCCGTCCGAACGCGGGATCGACGGCATCGAACGCATGAGACTGGTTCGCGACGACATCGCAGCCCGCGTCGAGGAACTCAACCGTCGGCTAGGCCAGTAACCACCGCCATCGAAAGGACATCCCTACCATGTCCGAGCATCCCGTTGTCGTCGTCGGAGCAGGCCCTGTCGGCCTTGCTGCCGCAGCACATCTGACCGAGCACGCTGTTCCGGTTCTGGTCTTGGAACGCGGATCCTCGGCCGGTTCGGCTGTCGCGCAGTGGAATCACGTGCGGCTGTTCTCCCCGTGGTCGGAAATCGTCGATCCTGCCGCCACGCGCCTCCTGACCGAAGCAGGGTGGACTGCACCCGACAGCGACGGCTACGCCACGGGCCGGGAATGGGTCGAGAACTATCTGACGCCGCTCGCCTCGGTTCTCGGCGACTCGGTGCGCTTCAACTCTGAGGTCATCGGTGTTGCCCGACGCGGACGCGACCGCATCGTCGACGCCGGCCGTGACACCGAACCACTGTCGGTACACGTCCGACGACCCGACGGTACCGAGCAACGCATCCTCGCTCGTGCTGTCATCGACGCGTCGGGCACCTGGGGTTCACCCAATCCGCTCGGCTCCGAGGGACTTCCGGCCGTCGGGGAACGCAAGGCCGCCGAGGAGTTCAGGGGCGCCGAGCGCATCTCCTACCGGGTGCCCGATCTCACCGGCGCCGCGCAGAACCACTACGCCGGCGCGCACATCGTCATCGTCGGGAGCGGCCATTCGGCTCTCACCGCGATCATCGCCTTCGCCGAACTAGCGGCGCGGCACCCCGGCACGAGGTTGACGTGGGCGGTACGCCGCCCGGTCACCGACGCCGTGTTCGGCGGCGGCGCATCGGACGAACTCGCCGCTCGCGGCGCGCTCGGTCTGCGTGCGAAGAAGGCCGTCGACGACGGGGTACTCCAAGTCGTTTCCGGGTTTCGCACCGAAGAGGTGGCGACGGACGGCGACCGACTCACCCTCGTCGGTGATGACGGCACCACCATCGACCACGTCGACCGGGTCGTCGCGCTGACCGGCTTTCGGCCGGACCTGAGCTGGCTCTCCGAGATACGCCTGGACCTCGACTCGACACTGCAGGCACCGAAGGCTTTGGCGCCGTTGATAGATCCGAACATGCACTCCTGCGGAACCGTCTACCCACACGGCGTCGTCGAACTGACCCAACCTGAACCGGGGTTCTATCTCGCTGGAATGAAGAGCTACGGCCGTGCGCCGACCTTCCTTGCGATGACCGGGTACGAGCAAGTACGCAGTATCGCAGCGGAACTGGCGGGTGACCACGAGGGCGCTCGCGCGGTCGAACTGACTCTGCCCGACACGGGAGTCTGCGGCGGCGCGGGCCTCTTCGACGATCCGAACGCCGACACTGCCGTCGTCGGCGGATGTTGCGGCTCGCCGGAACCTGTCGGCATCGGCCTCGGGTCAGGAACTCGCAGCTGAGTCCTGGTCCGCTTCGATGTCCGGGACCGACATGCCCAAATGCTCGATGTGGTAGACCGCCTCGTCGAGAAGCATCGCGACGTGGTTGTCGTACAGGCGGTAGATGACGCTGCGGCCCGAGCGCGCGCCGGTGACCAGACCCATCGCACGCAGCAACCGGAGCTGGTGGGACACCGCGGACTGTTCCATCTCGACGGCGTCCGCGAGATCGTTGACCCCGCTCGGTCCCTGGCGAAGCTGCGTGAGGATGCGTAGCCGACTCGGTGTGGCCAACGCCTGAAGTGTGGCCGCGACCGTCGCAGCGGATTCGGCATCGAGTTGCGCCGGAGGCGTGGTGCGTCCCTCGACTCCATGTCCCATTGGACGATCATAGTTTATGTTCACATGTATAGGTCTTCATGTGATGATGTAGCGTGATGTGGACCTACTCACCGAAGGCCTTCGCATGACCATCACGAGCACTTCCACGTCGCCGGCGCTGACGCACGTCGGCGTCGCCCGAACACGATTGCTCGCAATCGCCGAGGTCAGGTGGGCACTCGCCGCCACCGCACTGTTCGCGCTAGGCGGCGCCGTTCACCTATCCGGTGGACCGACGTGGCTCTTCTGGGCGCTGTACCTGTTCTGCTACGCAGTCGGCGGTTGGGAATCAGCTCTGGAGGGTCTGCGCGCCCTGCGGAACAAAACCCTCGATGTCGACCTACTCATGATCGTTGCTGCACTCGGCGCAGCGGCAATCGGCCAGATTTTCGACGGGGCCCTGCTCATCGTCATCTTCGCGACGTCCGGCGCACTCGAAGCAGTACTGACGAGACGGACCGCCGACTCGGTCCGAAGCCTTCTCGACCTCTCCCCCGACACTGCCGCGGTGCTCGGCCTCGACGGCGGGGAGCATCGAATCGACGCCGCGAACCTGCGTATCGGCGACATATCCATCGTCCGACCCGGAGAGCGCCTTCCCGGCGACGGCACCGTCGTCGACGGCGGCTCCGACATCGATCAATCCTCGATCACAGGCGAGTCCGTCCCTGCGTTCAAGACGGTCGGCGACGAGGTCTTCGCGGGCACGATCAACGGCACCGGCGTGGTGCACGTACGGATCGACGTCGACCCGTCCGACACCGTGATCGCCCGAATCGTGACGATGGTGCAGCGCGCCTCCGAGACCAAGGCGAACAAGCAGCTCTTCATCGAGAAGGTGGAGCAGTACTACTCGACCGGCGTGGTGGTCGCTACGGCCGCGGTGTTCGCGATACCCATGCTCTTCGGCGGCGATCTACAGTCCGCGCTCCTGCGCGCAATGACGTTCATGATCGTCGCATCGCCGTGCGCGGTAGTCCTGGCGACGATGCCTCCACTGCTCGCCGCAATGGCAACCGCCGGACGCAACGGCGTCCTGATCAAATCGGCCGTCGTGATGGAACAGCTCCGACTGACCGACGTAGTGGCCTTCGACAAGACCGGAACGATCACCGAGGGCACACCCCGGGTCGAGCGCGTCGAGGCTCTGAGTGGTTTCGGTCCGGGCGACGTACTCGCACTGGCAGGCGCCGCAGAAACAGGAAGCGAACATCCGGTCGGGGTAGCGATCGTCGACGCCGCCCGCCGCCGAGGGCTATTGATGCCCACCGCGTCGAACTTCGAATCGACACCGGGCGTGGGCGTCCGCGCAACGGTGGCCGGACGAGTGATCAGTGTGTCGAAACCTGCTCGAGGAGGACAACTCGTCGACGAGATCAGGTCGCAGGGAATGACGGCGGTCGTCGTCCACGTGAACGATCGACCGGCAGGGGTGATCGGACTCGTCGACACCACCCGGCCGGACGTCGAGACCGCCGTTGCCGAGGTGGAGCGGGTGACGGGGAACGCCGCCGTCCTGATCACCGGCGACAACTTCTCCGCAGCGCACGACGCAGCCGCGCGGGCCGGGATCACCGACGTGCGCGCCGAGTTGCTGCCGGAGGACAAGGTTGCGGCGGTGCAGCAACTTCGAGGAGACGGCCGGCGGGTTCTCGTCGTCGGCGACGGAATCAACGACGCACCCGCCCTCGCGGCCGCGGACACCGGTGTCGCCATGGGACGCAGGGGTTCCGATCTGGCCCTCGACACGGCCGACGCCGTGCTGGTGCGCGACGAGTTGGCAGCACTGGCGAAGGTTGTCGAGCTGTCGCGTCGCGCTCACCGCATCGTTCTGGCGAACCTCGCGATCGCGGGTACGTTCATCGTCGTCCTCGTTGCCTGGGACCTTGTCGGGACGCTACCGCTACCCATCGGCGTCGCGGGACACGAAAGCTCCACCGTCATCGTCGCATTGAACGGTATGCGTCTGCTGTCCTCGCGTGCCTGGCGTCGGAACTGTGCTGAGATGTAGTCGCACTCGACCTGGCCAAGGAAGGAACCTGTGACCACCGGCCCACCCTTGAAGCGCTCACTGGGTCTCGCGGACGCCGTCGCCATCGGTCTCGGATCGATGATCGGCGCCGGAATCTTCGCTGCGTTCGCACCTGCCGCGGCAGCTGCCGGCGCGGGCCTGGTGATCGGACTCGCGCTTGCAGCCGTCGTCGCGTTCTGCAACGCGACCTCGTCCGCGCAACTGGCCGCCCAGTATCCGACCTCGGGCGGCACCTACGTGTACGGCCGAGAACGGATCGGGCCCTGGACGGGTTTTCTTGCCGGGTGGAGTTTCGTCATCGGCAAGACCGCGAGTTGCGCGGCGATGGCCTTGACCTTCGCATCGTATGCGGCACCAGGATCGTGGTCCAAACCCGTTGCCGTAGCGGCCATCCTGGCCCTTGCTGCCGTGAACTACTTCGGAGTGACGCGAACCGCGGCATTGACGAAAGTCCTCGTCACGATCGTGCTGATTGTGTTGGTGGTGATCACGATCATCGGAATCACAGGCCCACACACCACCGATGCAGTCAGCATCGAATCCGTCTTCACCGGAGGGTGGTACGGGATCTTGCAAGCCGCTGGCCTTCTGTTCTTCGCCTTCGCCGGCTACGCGCGGATCGCTACCCTAGGGGAAGAGGTCGTGCGGCCCGAGCGCACCATTCCGCGCGCAATCGTGATCGCATTGTTCGTGACGCTCGTGGTCTACGTCGTGGTCGCGGTGACCGTCCTACTGAGTCTCGGAAGCGACCGACTCGCGGCCTCGCCGGCGCCGCTCGTCGACGTCGTCACCGTTGCCGGAAGCGCGTGGGCCGCGCCGCTGGTGCGGATCGGAGCGTCCGTTGCCGCGCTGGGCGCCTTGCTCGCACTCGTCGCCGGGATCGGACGCACATCACTGGCCATGGCTCGCAACCATGATCTACCCGATTTCCTCGCCGCGGTGCACCCGAGATACTCGGTACCGCACCGCGCCGAAATTGCTTTGGCACTCGTCGTGAGCGTCATGGTCCTGACGATCGATCTCCGCGACGCGATCGGCTTCTCCTCGTTCGGCGTACTGCTCTACTACCTCGTCGCCAACGTCAGCGCTTATACCCAAACCGCCGACAGTCGTCGTTATCCGAAATCTCTGCAGATACTGGGCGCAGCAGGCTGTCTGCTTCTGGTGGCGACGCTGCCGCCCGCGTCGATCATCGTCGGCGTCGTCGTTCTTGCGGTGGGAGTGAGTTATCGGTTGGTGCGCCTTCGCGCGCTTCGCACGTAAACGCTCACCTGTACCTCGGTTTCAGTGTGTCAGCGCTACCAATTCGGTAGGACCATGGCCAGGAAGGCGATTCCCAGGATCACACCCAGGATGCCGCTTCCGTACGCCAACGCTGCATCATCGCGCGGAGCCGGTTCGCCGAGCAAGAGCGGGCTTCTGTCGGCCCACGCAGCGGCAATCACCGCGAGGATCCCCAACACGACTCCGATGCCCGGCGCCCAGAAACACACAATCGACAATGCACCGACCATCAACGCCGCGTCGGTGTTCTCCGTACGGCTGAATGCCCGACGGTTCCACCACCGTCGCGACTGTCCATCGGTGCGCGCGTCAGGTGCACTCGGTCTATCGGCTGTCGTCGTCATCGTCTGCTCCTCTACTGTCCGGCTGCTGTTCGATGTGGTACTCGCGCAGCATCATTGGTCGTCTTCGTGAGAGGACACGGGCCGGAAAAATTTCTGGAAAAATGTGCACAACCATCTTGGCACTCGGTGGCAGAGAGTGCTAATTTCTTCCTCGCACAGTGATAGAGCACTCAGCCACAGGGGCGGGTGCATCGACAGTTCAGGAGGTGGTTGCTGTGCTTCGCTTCGATCCGTTCCGTGACCTCGACTCCATCACCTCGGCCATGCTGGGGACGTCGAGCGGTTCCGATCGCGCACCCCGTTTCATGCCGATGGACTTGTACAAACTCGACGACCACTACGTCCTGAGCGCCGACCTGCCCGGTGTCGACCCCGGTTCGATCGACGTGGACGTCGATCGCGGCACACTTACCCTCACCGCCCACCGAACCGCGCCCGAAACCGATGGCGTGCAGTGGATTTCTTCCGAGCGATTCGCCGGAACCTATCGCAGGCAGGTGGCACTCGGCGACGGCGTCGACACCGAACGCATTTCCGCGGCCTACGACAACGGCGTCCTGTCGGTCACCATTCCTCTCGCAGAACGCGCCAAGCCGCGCAAGGTCGAAATTCATGCGCGTGAGGCCGGCGACAGTCGAACGATCGAAGCACACACAACCTGACCGGTTGTAGCCCGCTGGTCCTCGGTAGCACGTTCCGTGGCGTGCTACCGAGGACTCGAGCCGCCCATTCGGTTCAGCACGGAGCCAGCACCTGGCAGAATGGAACGCGACATATCGGGATCCTTGAAAGGCGACGAGGAGAATGAACAACTCCGAGCGGGAACACACGGGCGCGCGCTTCGCGTCGCTAGCCTGGGATTTGGCGCAGAACCCAGGTGCGGAACCCACCGCTCAGCGCATCGTCGAGTTGGCAGTGAAAACCATTCTCTGCAACGGCGCCGCAATCACGACTCTTCGTCGTGACAAGACACTGGAGATCATCGCCGGGAGCGATCTGCAGGTGCTGTCGACCGCCGTCGACATCGCGAATCGGACCGGCCAATCGTCGACCAGAGCCGCATTGGAAGCCAAGACGACCATCGTCAACAACGATGTCGAGAACGATCCTCGCTGGGACTCCTATCGGCGATTGATGGTCGCCGACACCCCGATCCGGTCCACTGCCAGTTTTCCTTTGGTGCTGGTCGGCGTCGAACTCGGGGTGATGAGCTTCTACTCGGAGCAGCCGGGTTTCTTCACCCCGGATGTACTCGACGATTGCGCGATCTATGCCGACCATGCCGCCGTGGCACTCAAAGCTGCGCGCGCCGAAGACCGCGGCGATCAGCTTGCCGAGGCAGTAAGTTCCAATCGCGAAATCGGCATCGCCGTCGGAATTGTCATGACCCGCTATTCCGTCACCAAAGACGCAGCCTTCGACATGCTGGTGGTGTCGTCTTCACATTCCAACCGAAAGCTCCGCGACATCGCCGCAGAAACGGTAGGAAGCGGCGACGTCCCTTCCTGGCGCTCGAAACGCGCCTGAAGGTCGAGGTTGGGCTAGTTCTCGCTGCCGTGATGCCGAACGCGTGGGGCAAGTTCAGTGAGCGCCCGGGTCGGTCAGATCACGGCCTTCCTTGGCGTTGACTCGCTTGCGCTCGAGCAGCACGATGGTGAGTCCGGCCGCGAACAGAACTACGGCTGCGACCGATCCGATCAGCACCCATCCGCCGAATCCGTAACCGCCTGCTGTGAGGGTCAACCCCAGTGCAGCCAAGGCCGCACCGATACAGATGTATCCGGGCCAATTGCGGACGTCTTCGAGCGCCTCACCAGCGTGCTCACGTACCGTGTTCGCGCTGTCGGCCGTGTAGTCGTCGTCTCTTACATTGTCCTCGGCCATGCTGTCCTCCTCTGGAGATGGTTGTGGATTCTGGAGAAACTGTCGGTACGCCGGTCAAGAGCCGTCGTCGACGGCCGTACGCCACCAACGGTCTTCGGGGCCCACGGGCGTCGCGCGTTTGTGTCGGGTCTTGTGAAACCACCGCTCGATGGTCGACGCAGCCTCGTCGTCGACAGGGCCTCCCTGGAGGTAGGCATCGATTTGCGCGTAGGTGACGCCGAGAGCTTGCTCGTCCGGCAGCGCGGGTCGGTCGTCTTCGAGGTCCGCTGTGGGAACCTTCGTCCACGTCGATTCAGGTGCATCGAGGTGTCGAAGGAGTTGTGCGCCCTGACTTTTCGTCAAGCCGGACAGGGGGGTGAGGTCGACCCCACCGTCGCCGTACTTGGTGAAGAATCCGGTGACCGCCTCGGCGGCGTGGTCGGTGCCGATCACCAGAAGGTTTTCTTGTCCGGCGAGTGCATACTGAGCGATCATCCGTTCGCGGGCTTTGATGTTGCCGCGTACGAAATCGTCGAGACGATCCGCGCCGAGGGCAGTGGCAGCCGATGATGAAGCCGCGTCAACAGCGTCCCGTATGTCGACGGTGACGATCCGGTCGGGTTCGATGAACTCGAGCGCGGTGGTGGCGTCGGCCTCGTCGGATTGGGTGCCGTAGGGCAGACGCACCGCGACGAAGTAGGCCTGGCCGCCCAGCTCGACCACCTCTGCGACAGCCAACTGGGCGAGCTTCCCGGCAAGGGTGCTGTCCTGGCCCCCACTGATGCCGAGCACAAAACCGGAAGCACCACTGACTCTGAGGTAGTCCGTGAGAAAAGCGACGCGTCGACTGATCTCCTCATCCGGGTCGATCGACGGTTTGACGTGCAATTCGTGCTGAATCGTGACTCGAACAGAAGAAGTCATGCCCAGTTGGTTGCCCGGAGCGGGGCGCTCGGAAACCTGAAGTCGATGCGCTTTTTCAGCCTGTCGCAGGGCGCCCGTCTAGCTGTGGGCACGTATGCGGGCATGACGCAGCAGGCTATCGAGTGCAAAGGAAACCGTTTGCGCGAGAATCTCTTCGGGCTCACCCTGGAAGTGTTTGCGCTCTGCGCTCACGTCCCCACGGTCGTAGATTGCCGCCCACACCGTGCCGGGAGGTTGATCCTCCTGACATTCAGGACCGGCCTCCCCTGTCACGGCAATTGCAAGATGTGCGCCGAGCAAGGAGGCCGTCGATCGGGCCATGGCCGAAGCCGCCTCTTCACTGACGACAGGGCCGTCAGGAACGCTCAGCAGTTCGTGTTTGACGTCCTCGTGATAGGCGACGATCCCGCCTCGATACCACTGGCCCGACGACGGCGCTTTCCCGAGCATCGCGGCCACGTTGCCGGCTGTCAGGGACTCGGCAGTGGCAATGGACAGGTCGTACGTCATCGCAAGTTCGGCAATCTTCTCGCACACCAGCGAAAGATGCGGTTCGGTGGGAATTCGTTGTTCGGGGTCGACGGACATTGCTCGCTCCCAAGTCCAGCGGACCAGTCGTACGCACGGCTGATCGAGGAAATATCGTCGGACGGCTTCGACGACTGACAGTAATGGTCGACTTCCACGCAAACGGGACGACCAAACATCGGATGTCACTGCCCGATAACTACCTGGTTCGCAGTGTCAGGAATCCACTCCCCATTGCATCAGCACGGTGGTGCCGGCATCGGTGTGTCCGATCGAGGAGTCGTCACTCAACGAGGTCATCAGCGGAATTCCGTTGCCACGCAGAGCGTTCACTGTTGGCTCCCGCCAGCGTCCGTGATCACTGACCGCGATCTGCAATAGGCGTTGTGCGTCGGAATAGGCAGCTCGTAAGCTCAATGTCCCGCTGATGTGAGTGTGGGCGTAAGCATGTTCGACCGCATTCGCCATGGCCTCGTACACCGCAAGGACTATGTCGTAGCGCTGGACCTCATCGAACGGGGTCGTTACGAGCCAGTCCGCAAGGGCATGGCGTAGGGCGGCAGCTTGTCCTGCAGTAGCCGGCATGTTGTCGAACGACAATGCAGGCGGACCCGACTCCTCGAAGGAAGACGGTGACACGTCGGGCGCAGATCCGCTCATAGGTCGCTGTTCGCCTCACACTCGTGTCGACGAAGCCCTCGTGGGTCATTCACCCGATAGAGCTGCCGCTGCGGCGTCGAGGTCGGTGTAAATGGCAAACGTCTCACCCAGGCCCATCATCGTCAATGGTCGGCCGGTGGCTGGTCCATCGGCAACGACCGCGAACTGCGAGACATCGGCGACGCGACGGCTCGCTTCGATCAACACAGACATGCCCACCGACGCCAGGAAGGAAACGTCAGTGAGGTCGACGATCAATCCCACCAGCGGGCCGTCGGCTAGGCTTCGCCCATGATCACCGGGTCGGCATTGCGCCACACACGGATCGGTTACCCGGCGCCGTCCTGAGCGCCTCGTGGGCCATCGACGGCCCACCACAAAATGTCGTATTTCATTCTCGGGCTCCTCCTCGTCGTGTCGACTCTCGTGTACCCCTCGACCACAAACAGGAGAAATCATGCCAAGCAGGACCGTCCACATCCATACTTCGAATGGCGACGCCGACGCTTATCTTGCGTTGCCCGACAGCCCCGGACCGCACCCGGGGATTCTGATGTACCCCGACGCTTTCGGTATCCGGCCCGTCCTACGGGACATGGCCCACACACTCGCCGACCACGGCTATTGCGTGCTCGTTCCCAACATCTTCTACCGGCACGGGCCCGCGCCGCTGCTCGAACTACCCGACCACATCGGCGGGGAGAGTCGTTCCGCGCTCGTCGACCAGCTGATGCCTTGGATTCACGAACTCACGGCCGAACGATTCCGCAGCGACGCCGATGCATACCTGGAGTTTCTCGCTGCACAGCCCGAGGTCGCCGCCGGAGCGGTCGGCGCCACGGGTTACTGCATCGGCGGCCTGCTCGCGACGCGTACGGCCTACGCACATCCCAGCCAGGTCGCCGCGGTCGCCGCGTTCCATGGTCCCGTCGGTGCAGACGGAACCGAGGAGTTGGCGAAGATTGCCGCTGACATCCACTTCGGTCACGCAGAAAGCGATCTGACGACCGAGGCGCTGGCCGAATTGAACCGAACTCTCGACGCCTCGGGGGCGAACTACACCTCCGAGATCTATCCCGGCACAGTGCACGGGTTCACCATGCGCGACACCGACGCCTTCGATCCCGCGGGAATGCAGCGCCACTGGGATCGCCTACTCCCTCTTCTGGGAGGTGCCCTGAAAGTCACTTAACTGGACAGTGCCCAAGACATCGCGGCGCCCGCTGTCCATGTCCCCAACATCGGGGGCGAACGAGACGGCGGGCGGGCGATGAGTCCCAGACTGGGATCATGAGCTTGGGAAAGGTTCCATGACGGTCCGTATGCGTGCACTGACGGTGGCTGCGGTCCTGGCACTACTCGCCCCTGGCACGGCCTACGCAGAGGTCCCGGCGGTTCCAGACCCGGCCGATTCACTCCCGGCCGATTTACTGCCCGCCGATTCAGGCCCGCCACTCACCGTCGATCCCGACCTGCTGGAGTCGGCCCTGACCTGCACCACCGATCTCGACGGCGTGACACGAGAGATCCGGTGTTGCTCACGCCTGCGTTCGCGACCGACCAGCAATCGTTCGGATGGAACTATCTCGAGTCATTCCCCGCGCTCGGAATTCCCGTGTGCAGCTTGTCCTTCCCCGACGCCGGCTACACCGACCTGCAGGTCACCGCCGAATACGTCGTCCACGCGGTTCGAACCATGGCCGCCGAGAGCGGACGCACAATCGTCGTGATGGGCCATCAGCACGGACCACTGAACGAGCTCTGGGCGCTGAAGTTCTGGCCCGATCTGGCGCCGCTGGTGTCGGACTTCATCTCGCTGGCAACCCCGTACAACGGCACGGATTCCGCGCGCAACGGGTGCGACCGATCGGGAAAGTGCCCACCTGCCAACTGGCAGATCGCAACCGGGTCCAACTACCTGACGGCTCTGAACTCGAAACCTCTACCCGAGGGGCCCGACTACACCTCGATCTACACCAAGTTCGACGAACTCATCTATCCGCAGCCGCGCGCAAGCACGTTGTCCGGCGCGACGAACATCGCTGTGCAGGATGTGTGCCCCCTGCGCCCGGTGGAGCACTTCACTATTCTCGGCGACAATGTCGCGTACAACATCGTCCTCGACGCTCTGGACCACGACGGTCCGGCCGTGCGATCTCGTATCTCCGACGACCTGTGCTTCACGACGAGCATGCCCGACTCCGGTTACGACGCTGGTTCCGCACTCTCCGGTTTCGACTACTTCTTCGACGTACCCCGTCAATTCCGCGAGCGGTCGGTCACGGCCGAGCCGGAGTTGGCGTCGTACGCGCAGTAGAGGTTCCATGGGCTGACGCTAACCAAAAAGGGTGGGCGCACCGTCGAACGGTGCGCCCACCCCAGATTTTCAGCTGTTGATCAGGTCGTGGCTTCAGCAGCCAGGCGACCGAGTGTGTGCTCGAGCTGATCCTTCGTGACCAGCGGGAACTTGAGCTGTTCGAGCAGCTTCTTGTCGGTGACCTTCGACCAGTCGTACGTGTGGCGGACCAGCGTCTCGTTCGGGCCCTGGGACTCCAACTCCCACAGCCACTCCCACCCGGGAGGCTCGGTGCCCGCGGGCGCTGTCGTCCATGCCAGCAGCTTGTCCTTCGCGTAGCCGGTCACGTGGTTGTCGGTCTTGTACTCGCCGCCGACGTGATCGCCTTCCATGTTCATGGTGAAGACCTCGCCCACCTTCTGAATTCGATCTGCGTGGTCGACACCGCGGATGAATCCGGACCCATCGAGCTTCTGGTGCTGCTCCGGGTTGGACAGGACGTTGAACACAGCATCCACAGGTGCTTCGATGACTCGTTCGACAGTGACCTTCGTTGTGTCGCTCATCCCTCCACCCTGCCTGGACATCATGGCTCCGGCAAGGTTGCCTGGACACAGGCCGTTTCCTATCCATCCTGCCGCCATCTCGCGACCTTCTTCCCGGACAAACCGTCGGGTAGGTTCTGGGGCATGGCTCCGATGTGGGAACAAATTCGCGGCACCAACTACAGCACCATGGGCCGCGCGGTCAGCGGCGTAGTCCATTATTCGAACGGATCACGCCAGGCGGTCTTTCACACACCCACCGACACGTGGCGCTACGAAAACGATTCCGGCGAGCCCACATTCATCGAAAACCCGGAGAACCGCTGGTCACGCGCCGAGGACGGGGTGATGATTCACGCCGTCAAGTCTCCGCACACCATGTACGCCGTCATGGGCAGCACACCTTCCCTACTACTGCGTGCCTACCACGCGTTTCCTCCGCCGACAGGCCACGGCCTCGACCAGCAGCGATTCGTCGATCCCGTCGTCACCGGCCAGGTCACGGTCCGTGGCCGAACGGGTTGGGAGGTGACAGGGCGAGACCAGCATTCGGGTGAGGCGATCGCCTACGTGTTCGACGCCGAACTCGGGGTTGCGTTGCGCTGGCAACACGGCGACGACTGGATGGAGCTCGAAAACCCGGTTCTCGACGAAGTTTTCGCGGACGACTTGTTCACCTGGACAGGCCCGTCACGTCCCGAAGCAGATGAGATGGCGAAGCACTACCGCGAGCACGAGGAAAAACAACGCGCTCTGGCCGCGATTCCTCAGGCGGTGCCGACGTGGCTGCCGACGGAGATCGTCGCGTCGCCTATGTCCGGTGACCCTCGTACGAGTGAACTGAGCCTGTCGATTCATGGGCAGACACCCCATTTCACGTTGCGCCGTTGGCTGAACGCGATCGGTGAGCCGACCCTCGAGTTCCCGAACGACGGCACACCGGAACGGTATCGGCAGGAGGTCGGTGACTGGACCTACGAGATCCGCAGCTATCAGGAGATCGACCAGGCCGATTGCGTGCGCATCGTCGAGTCGATCATTCCTGTCGACCCGCCAGACCGGGACCCGGCGGATATCACCGCCGAAATCGAGACCGAGGAGTCCGATCGCCGCGAAGCGGAAGTACGCGAGGCCCTGGGAACCGGACGGATACTCGCAGATTACCTCGACCACGAATCACTGTTCATCCGAACCGATTTCACCGAAGACACAGCGTGGCGCGACATCGCCGTCGCCGCGATGGCCGAGGACGCGGAATTCCCGGCCTACCTGACATGCATCGACAACCGCGAGTACGACGGCCTGACCGTCGCGGGACTGCTCGGCATCATCGGCGAACCACCGCCCTACTACGTGTTTCTCGTCGACGCCGAGACAGTACGGAATCCTGAGTCACCTATCGCCGCCGTCTACACAGGCCCGGACGACCCGGATCGACCGCGGGGCAGGTTCTTTCGTATCGTTCCTTCCGAAATAGCCGGGGCAGCGAACAACTGGTCGATCGCGAACATGGACTTCGAGGATTTCGCGGACAGCGCCGACGAGGATGGAGTCTTCCGCGGATTCCCCGAGCCCGCTCGACCCGTCGAGGAGGTGACCACCCGAGAGATCGCTCAGTGGATCGAAGGCGACCTCACCACCGACGCCCTGCGTGCACTGCACGCAGAGTTCGACGGCCGGAAGTATCCGTACCCGGTGCAGTTGTTCGCTGCCGACCTGTCCGAGGTGCACGCGGAGACTCTCGGTGTGAACGGGTCCAAGTTCCCCGGGTCTAGGTTTCTCGGATACGACGACTTCCTCGCCGCAACCTCACGCGGTGGTACCGCCCTACGCGGTAGCGTGCCGGGGCACCAGGAGAACTGGATCTTCCTTCTGGACAGCGATTCCCATCGACCGATCGCCGCATATCGCGTCACCTATCAGCCTTACACCCCTCCCGCCGGCGAAGAGCCGCGCACGAAGACGGTCGAGGTGCCGTTCGTGAACCGGGAGCATGTCTCGCTTGCGTCGTTGACGGATGATGACGACCTCATCGCCCGCGACATCGTGCAGCGAGCCATAGTCGCCGAAGCTGCACGTCTTCACCCGGACGCGACGATCATCGGCGGCGAGCCGGTCCTCGCGCGAATCCCGCGCCTCGAAGGTTTCAACATCGGAGCTCACGTCAAGATCGACGACGAGCTGGTGTTCTTCGTTGCCATCGTCACCGACGTCGACGACGAGTTCATCGTGCTCGAGGTACCGCGTGAAGGAATGCGGATCGTCGGTCCGGGGGAGAGCTAGTCGCGGTCCAACTGACTCCTGCCACTGACCCCAAAAATCTACTGCAGCGGGGGTAGACATTTTCTCGTACGGCAGCTACCTTAGTTCTCGTACGCAAAGAGAGATCGAAAGGCGCGGGAGAGGACGAACTACCCGCGAGCAGGACAACGGCAGAAGAGATGGACGCCGTCGAAGCAGGTGTAACCAGAAATTGGAAGAAGGGAGGAGTTGCAAATCGTCAGTTCGCCCGCAGTACGAGCTTTATATGGGCGAACACCGCAGTGTCATCAGGCAAGTGGAAATTGATGGTAAGTAATTCCCCTCGGGCCCCGGTACTTTCGAGTGCCGGGGCCCTCGTCTGTTCGGGGACGTCTCGTGCTGCCTAACGCCTGGGATCCGAGACCTGACGAGCTAGGAGGATCCGTCGATGATTCTTCGCAGGTCGGAGTTGTCGCTTCGAGCGTCCGCCAGCTGGTCCTCCAAGGCGATGATCCGGCACGCGGCGTCGAGGGCGGTGCCTTGATCGAGAAGGTCACGAACTCGGGTCGCAATGCGCAACTGGTACCTCGAGTAACGGCGGTGGCCACCGTCGGATCGGTGCGGAGTGAGCAAATTTGCCTCGTCGAGGCTTCGAAGGAAGCCGGGCGTCGCACCTAGCATCTGTGCCGCAGTGCCGATGTTGTAGGCGGGGTAATGGTCGTCGTCGAACTTGTCGCCCGCGGGAGTGCCGCCGACGTCGCTGCTATGTGGTTCCACTTCGTCCTTCATGTGCAAAGCTCGGCAAACCAACCGAGTCCGTGACAGGGATACTACCGGCCGGTATGCAACAGTGTCTATCGTGGCTGGGTGAGATTTACGTGAACACACGGGTACGCCAGGCCACTGCAGCGCCGGCCCGCGACGTGCACCGTCAGTCCAGTTTCTTCACCACGGTCGCCGGTACGCCCGCGACCAATGTTCGTGGAGGAACATCTTTGGTGACGACGGCACCGGCAGCGACAACTGAGTCATCGCCCACCGTGACGCCTTGCAGGATCATCGCCGACGCTCCGATCCATACGTTGCGGCCGATCACGATGGGCGCCGAAGTGATGCCGTTCCTCCGATCTGCGGGGTCGACGGGATGACCACCGGTGATCAGGCTGACGCCAGGCCCGATCATGACGTCGTCGCCGATGTCGATCCCGACGATGTCGTCGAAGCGGCAGTTTTGATTCACGAAGACATTCCGCCCGACCCGAATGTTGATTCCGTGGACCGAGTAGACCGGCGGAATCAGGTGGAACGATTCGTCGACGGTCTGCTCGGTGAGCTCGTTCCATGCAGCCCGGATCGCGTCTTGGTCGGCATACCGCAGAGCATTCAGGTCCTCGGTCAACCGGATTGCCCGCCGCACCCGCTCGATATGGCTCATTCTTCCTGCTGCCGTCCGTTTCTTCGATAGGCGTCGGTGGTCACTGGCCGGTGGACACCGCCCAGTTCAATTCTGCTGCGGCCCTGACGATCGCCGCCGCGTCGGCTGGACTGCAGGTGTCGTCGTCGATCAGCGCCACTGCGTCCCGCATTCGATCGCACAGTTCGACGATATCGGGTTCGGGATAGGACTCGACGGCGTGTAGGGACCGTCGCCGCCTCGACAATTCCGGTTCCGGTTGTTGGTCCGATGCCTCACTATCGACGGACGGTTCGGAGTTCTCGATGTCACCCGACTCGTCCTCGAAGCGTGGAGCGTCATCGGGGCGGTCCGAGGCTTGGGGCGAGACGGGACCATTAGGAGCGTCGATGCGTTCGTACGCCTCGGCGTCGGTTTCGGGGCGGTAGTTGCGGGCGTTTCCGTTGAGGACAGTCCGTTCGCCCTTGGTCAATGCCACGAAAGTCGCGCCGCCTGCGTCGGGATTACCGCGTACTCGGAACACCTTGTTCGGCGACGGAACCTTCCGAACAATCATTCCGTCCGCGAGGCCGTTGGGGTTGTGCCGTGTCGGTGCCATCCCAGCATTCTCCCCCTAACTTCTCCAAGAACCGGCGATGCGGTGGCGGCAAGCGTTGTTCGATACAGACCGACGTCTTCTTTGGGTCAGCGCCGGTACCGGTCCTCCAAAACTTCGAGCGTGCGACGGTTGGCGGCCGCGTGGTCGCCTCGAAACTGGCCAACCGGGGTTGTCATGATCGCGTCGGCACCGAACTCGTCCACGTCTAGGAGCTGAATCAGTGCCGATCGGGCAGCGTTCTCACTGTCGGCAGCAGTGATAGCGGCCAAGACCTCCTGAGGTCGGGATTGCGCAGCGACCACTGCCCTCATGAACGCAATCCGTTCATCCTCGTCCTCGGCGCTTCGGCGGCGCCGATCACGAGGCGAAGGGGCTTTGCGAATTGGCCCTTCCCACAGGAACAGTGAGTCAGGCAGGCCTTTCGGCTCGGTAAGATTTTCGACCTGAAGGAGAACACGTCCGCCTGCGTCTTCCACCTTGACCAGCACGCCGGTGGCATCGTCGAAAGCCATGACGATCGCCTCCCCCTTGGGCGTGTGAAGACGGATCGACCATGAGGCGCGTCCGCCCATCTCCATGGGCCTCGCTACTTCGTCCGCGGTCATCTCGGCGCTCATGCGGCGCAGCAGGGACTCGGGGCCCAGTAGATCGCGCGGATTGAATTCGGCGTTCAGAATCGGCAGTTGGAAGTCGCCGTCGAGCTGTTGCATATGGTCACCGACGCGGACGACGACCGAGGTTCGACCGACTGCGAGGTAGACCGGCTGGCCGTCATGCTCGACGCGCCATTTCCCACCTGGGGCGTGAT
The DNA here is from genome assembly GCF_003641205.1 of Rhodococcus sp. P1Y. Lineage (NCBI taxonomy): Bacteria > Bacillati > Actinomycetota > Actinomycetes > Mycobacteriales > Nocardiaceae > Rhodococcus > Rhodococcus sp. P1Y. The sequence goes on along the minus strand of NZ_CP032762.1, from coordinate 1,347,908 downwards.
GGAAATCGAAATAGATTCTGTCGGAGGTCTTTTCACTGACGATCAGTGTCCCGGTCACGTACACCGATTCTGCGGCCGCATTACGGCCGGCAAGCTCTACCCACGACGGCGCCCTCATATGCCCAGCATAGGACGATGAGTCTCGATCGACCGGTCGATCCTTGCTGTTCGACGGTGGTGGGCACGTTGTGCTGTGACGGTGAGCGGATACCGATGTCGAGGATTTCGCCGGCCCCCTGGAACGAGCTGCGCCCGAGTCGATGTCAGAGTTCGTCGAGGACCTCGACGAGCTTGCTTAAAGAGCCAAACGTAGGGATCCGGCACCTGACGAGAAGTCACGGCTGAGTTCGGGTTGCCTCAGCGTCGAACGCTCGACGTGCACTCACGATCTGGGGCTGATGCTGCTCGGTCCACTGGACGAGAGCCTGGATCGTCCCCAACAACGTGCGGCCGAGTTCGGACAGTCGGTACTCCACCCTCGGTGGTATCTCCGGGTACATGCGGCGCTCGACGAGACCGTCGCGCTCGAGGTTGCGGAGCGTCACGGTCAGCATCCTTGTGCTGATGCCGTCGATTTCACGTCTCAGCTCACCGAAACGAAACGTCTGTTCCTTCAACAGGGCGATGACGAGCAGGGACCACTTGTCGGCGACGCGGTCGAGTATCTGGCGAACCTCACAGTCCTCGCGGGTGTCCCATTGATATGCGTCTCGGCCGTTTCGGCAGCATTCGTCGCCGACCTGGTCACTTCCCTTGGGGTAACTGGCTGACTGCAAAGTGCCTTCTTGTGCCATCGATCCATGATGACCCACCCTGAAGTCGGTTACAAGAAGTAACCAACATCTGCTCAGTCACCGAGGGGAACGCATCGTGGCCGAACGTGCAACGACCGAATCCGGTACGACAAACGAATCTGGGGCAAGAACCGAACAATCCGCACCACCACGACGCGCATGGGCAGTCCTTGCGGTGGTCACCGGTGCCCTGTTTCTCGAAGGCATCGATATCGCCATGCTGAACGTCGCGGTTCCCAGCATCGCCGCGGACATCGGTCTCGCACCGGGCTCCGCCCACTGGGTGATCAGCGCGTACGTCCTCGCCTATGCAGGCTTCATGATCCTCGGCGGCAGTGTTGCCGACGTTCTCGGTCGTCGCACGGTCTTCCTTGTCGCCCTTGCAATCTTCGCCGCATTCTCGTTGCTCGGGGGAATCGCGCAGGAATCGTGGATGTTGATCGCGGTTCGGTTCGTCACCGGCGCGACTGCCGGGTTCATGACGCCCGCTGGTTTCAGCCTGCTGACCACCACGTTCGAAGAGGGCGCACTTCGCAACAAGGCACTCGCGATCTATGGGGCGATCGGCGCCTCCGGCTTTCTCCTCGGAGTCGTCGCGGGCGGACTGCTCACTTCGCTGGATTGGCGACTGGTGTTCTTCGCGCCAGCGGCGCTCGGTGCTGGGTTCTTCACTGCCGGATGGGTATTCATCCCTCGCGACAATAGAGCTGCGGACAGAAAACGCCCCCTCGACCTGATCGGGGGCGTCATCCTCACCGCACTGATGGTCAGTCTGGTCTACGGATTCGTCACTGTCGGTGCCGACGTCGGCGACGTGTCGGGCTTGGCCGCATTCGGGCTCGCCGCGGTTCTGACGGCTGCACTCGTTGCTGTCGAACGACGCGTCGTTGATCCGTTGATCCCCACCGGAGTATTGACGCGAGGGCTCCTCCCCTGGGTCAGTGCCGTCGGACTGCTGTTCATCGGCGCATTCTTCGCCTGGCAGTTCGTACTCACCCTGTACCTGCAGGAACTGCTCGGCTGGAGCCCACTCCAGACCGGCCTGGCGTTCGCAGCGATGGGCGTCGAGTTGATCATCGCGCCGACCCTGACACCGAAGCTCGCCGAACGGTTCGGAAATACCGCGGTGATGGTCGCGGGCCTCGTCGCAGTGGCAATCGGTTTCGCGCTTACTCTTCGACTGGACCAGCAGTCAGGGTTCCTCGACCTACTACCGTCCCTGCTGCTGCTGGGCGTTGCGTTCGCGTTCATCTACGGTCCCTTGACGGCGGCGGCGGTCGAGGGCGTGGAGGAAGACAAGCACGGTGTTGCAGGCGGAATCGTCTACACCGGTTTCCAGTTCGGAGCTGCTCTCGGAGTATCGATTGCCACCGTGGTCCTCGTCGGCGACCTCGGTACTCCCGCACTCGAGGACTACCGGCGGGCGCTGATGGTTCCTGCCGCCGCTGCCGCCCTCGCCCTCGTCCTTGGAGCACTGACGCTGGTTCGTCGACGACGGCTCCCATCTCAGAAGGTCACGTAGCTCCGCAGGTATTACAGCGCTCGCAGTTGGCCTACGATCGTCCACATCGGCAAGGGGGTCACATGAACGGTCGAAAAATCGGTTCGCTATCACTGCGACTGGACGCTGCCTACTGCGCAGCGGCAGCGATCCTCGTAGCGACGTTGTCGCCTTGGCTCGCCGACATGGTTGGGGTGAGCACCTGGGCAATGTTCGCCATCGCGCTGGTCGTCGCGGCGTGGGCTGCGGCACTGCGGATCGCGCCGCCACGAATCGGACTGCGTCCCACACTGATCGTCGTCATGTCTGCCAACTTTCTTGCGGCGCTCGGAATCGGTCTTCTCGCCTTGGCGGCTCCAAACGTCGCTGTCACCATTCTCGTCGCGGCCGTTGCCGTGGAGGTTGCCGCGTTCGCAGTCAGCCAAGCAGTTTCTCTGCGAACGATCTGACGGTCAGGTCAGGCTGCTGCCGGATGGGCGCCTCACAACCGGGCTTCGGACAGCTCCCACAGCCGCCGGGCGTCGTCCATGCTCTTCATCGACTTCCACAGCGACCGTTTCGCTGGCGGGCCGCCGATCACACGGGTCGGACCGTAGAACTCGTCGCCGCCCGACCGCGCGCCCGCTGCAGCCAGCACCGCCGGCAGCGCCGCGCTCTCCACGCTGCCCGTGATTCCGACACGCGAGAGCGCAACGACGACTCTGCGACCGACGGTGTCTTTCGAACGCCCAAGACCCGGTTGAGCCGCAAGCAGATTCGTCGGAGACACCCCGGGATGCGCGATGTTGCTGGTTATACCCCAGCCCTCTTGCGCACTCCTGGCATCGAGTTCGCGAGCGAACAAGGCGACGGCGATCTTCGACTGACTGTATGCCTTACCCACGTTGTACGAACGCTCCCAGTTGATGTCGTCCCAATTGATCCCGCCTGTCAGCGCAGCGATGGACGTTTGGTGGGTGACCCTGGCGCTCCCCTTGCGCAGCAGAGGCAACAGACCGAGTGTGAGTGCGAAGTGACCGAGATGGTTGGTGCCGAACTGCAATTCGACGCCGTCGTCGGTCACCTGGCGATGCGGCGGCTGCATGACACCGGCGTTGTTGACGAGAATGTGAATCGGTCGACCTTCGGAGTTCATCTGGTCCGACAGTGCTGCAACGGATTCGAGGGACGAAAGATCGAGAACCCTCGTCGACACCGTCGCGCCGGAAACAGAATTGCGAATCTGCTCGGCCGCACGCTCTCCTTTCGACGAGTTACGCACGGGCATAATCACTTCGGCCCCGGCACCGGCAAGACGCGCCGCGATGACGCGCCCGATCCCGTCGCTTGCGCCAGTGACCACAGCGAGCTTGCCGGTCAGATCTGCGATGTCGATTTTTCGTGCCATGGGACGGCTCCTGTCGAGTTGATGTGCTGAGCCAATTCTGGGTGCGTTCGTGCAGCCGAACCAGGACCTATCGATCCACCGCTTCGGGCTGGGTGCCCAGAACCCCCAGCAGTTGCAGCTTGTCGTAACTCTCACTGCCCGGCATCGCGGTGTACACCAGGAGTCGATGGGACTGATCCGGATCCAGGAGCGTCTGACACGTCAGCTCGAGCCTGCCGACCGACGGATGATCGAATCGCTTCACTTCGGGTGGACGCAGACCGACCTCGCGCGCCGCCCACAGCTCGCGAAACTCTTCGCTCTCGGCCTGGAGTGATTCAACCAACTTTGCTGCAGCAGAATCTGTTCCACGCAACGCAACGACCTCGCGGATACCGGCGACAAATACCCGCGACAGGTAGCCGCGCTCTTCTAGTGGGTACAACATTCTGGCGTTCGGATCGGTGAACCATCGAAATCCGAGGCTGCGCGAGCGACCTGTGCGCAGGGACGCATCACCGGTCAGCGCCGCACCCAACGGAGTTTGGCGCAGCGTCTCGCCGAGTTCGGTGATCACCTCAGCCGGGGTGTCGTGCAACCTGTCCATGATGCGCAGAAGTCCCGGACTCACGTGCTCGCTCGTCATGCCACGCGTCGGCGGCGCATGACCGGCCAGCCGGAAGACGTGATCGCGTTCGGCCAATGAGAGGTGCAAGCCCTGGGCTATGGAGGCGATCATCTCGACGGACGGACGGGGCCCAGTGCCGCGTTCCAGTCGGGCGTAGTAGTCGACGGACATATGGCTGAGCTCGGCGACTTCTTCACGCCGCAACCCCGCAGTCCTGCGACGCCGACCGCGCTGTAAACCCACGTCCTCGGGTTGCAGGGATTCCCGTCGGCCTCGCAGGAATGCGGCCAGCTCGTCGCGATCGATCATCTGTCGTTCATACAGCCAACGCCGGTACGGAGCCAGGCCTCGCCGATCCATGGCTTCGGTTTCGCATTCTTCGACGCGCTGACACAGGTCGATAGATGTGGCACATTGGCTCAGGTGTCCGAGAAGCCCCGGCCCGCGGTGTGGTGGATCGTTCTGACCTCGATCGTCGCGATACTCGTTGCTTCGGTCTGCGCTGGAATTCTGTGGTCGTACATTCCGCCGGTGAAGTGGGAGTCGTACTTCTTTCTGTTCGCGATGATGTTGTCGTCCCTCAGCCTCGTCTGGCTGGTCCTCGCAGTAGTCGGGTTGGTCAAGTACCGAGGGCTTGCGTGGACGGCGATCACACCGGTTCTCGTCGTCGTCACCGCGGTGTCGGTGGCACTGTCCATCCCGTCGACGGTCGCATTCGCGATGTCCAAGGGGGCGCTGAACAGGGCCGCCGAAACCTGCCCAATCGTACCCGAGCACGAGCAGATCGGCGCGTACAACGTGTGGACCACCAGGAAAGTCGACACAGGGTGTTTCTTCTTCGTCCGAGGCGGCGGTTCCGACGGCGGCACCGGCTTGGCCCACCTCCCCGACGGCCCGCCCGATGTCGTCGACACGTTGATCAGCACGGATTTCGAATTCACGCACCGGGATGGCGACTGGTACGAGTTCGTCGGACACTACCCGTGAACGAAAATACATAGCGCTCTGGGTATTTCCGTTCACATGCGTCCGCACGTCCTTCGTCTTAGCCGACAGTCCGGTCACTGAGTTCGAGAGGAAAAGTCCTCTCCGACGACATCCCAGTCGGTGCTTCCTGGCCAATGTTCGAGCGCCCTCGCCGACGCCGCCCGTACGTGCTCGGCGAGACCCGGATCGATTCCCGACGCCCGGCTCGTCGCGGTGATGTGTTCGAGAAACGACAAGCACATGTCCAAGCGTGCCTCGCCGCCGTCGTATCGCCGTTGTTCGATCGAGGACGTCAATCCAGCGAGCGAGGCACCGAGCGTGTCGACGATCCCTCGCGCATACGGCAGAAAGCGCGACGGTTCGACGCCGTGGGCGGCGGCGAGAGCCGTCGCATGCAGGTGTGCGTACATTCCGGCGAAATAGATGTCGAGCATCGCCAGATCCAAAGCCGGAGGGACGCCGTGATCTTCGCCGACGACGTCACTCGTTCCGCGCAAGGCGTCGAACAGCGCGGTGATCTCGGAGAGGTCGGACTCGGCGCCTGCGTAGATCACGAAAGAGTCCTCGGTGCCGACCATGGGGGTCGGCACCATCACGGCACCGGTGACGTAGCGGAGTCCGAGGTCGCGTGCGTGCGCGGCCGACGCGACCGCCTCACCGGGGGTACCCGTCGACACATTGACGACAACGCTGTCGGTACCAGCCTCGGCAATGCTGTCCAGTACCGTCCGGCTGGCTTGGTGATCGCGCACGCAGATCACAACCAGATCGGCACCCACGATGCAGTCGCCCGGTGACGACGCCAGCCCGATTCCGGTGAAGTCGTCAGCCGACTTCGGACTGCGATTCCATGCGAGAACTCGGTGTCCTGGTCTGGACGCGGCGCGGGCGATTGCCGTGCCCATTGCGCCCAGACCGAGGACGGCGATCGTTGTGTCTGTCATGCCCTCAATGATCAATGGCAGCATGGGGCGAGTCGAGTACGCACAAAAAGGTGCGTATCAATCCGTCGGTGAGCGAGGCCGCTATGCAAGACCGGCAACAGTGCGGGGTCAATGTCGTCTTCGACCTGGTCGGGTCCAAGTGGAAACCCACGATCCTGTGGCGACTGGCCGAGGGCGACCAGCGGTTCGCTCAACTGCGACGGGCGATCGACGGGATTTCGGAGAAGGTGCTCACCGACCAACTTCGGGAGCTTGTCCGTGACGGACTTGTCGTTCGGACTGCAGGCGAGGGATTTCCGCTGCGGGTCGACTACCGACTCAGCGACGACGGCGCCGAGCTGAACACTCTGCTCGACCCCATTGCCCTGTGGGGCGAACGAGCCGCAGCGAAGGCCACCGGTTCGTGATCGGACGACGCACGGGCCTGACGCTGTTCGTCGCCATTCTCGGGCTGCTGGTCCTGTACGGGGTGGCTACCGAGCCCGATGAGCGGACGGTCGCGGGTATCGGCCCGGTCGAGGTGTTTTCGTGCGCACCACCGCAAGAGGTCGAAGGCTTTCTGATCGAGCCGGTACCGACGCCGGCGCCGCGGCCTCCGCGGGGCACCGTTCCCGACACGTTCACACCGGTGGAAGCTGTGGTGTGCGATAACGGCCTGAATGACCACGTCTCCGCCGATGGAACCACCGGCTACGTCGAGCGCAGATACGCAGGCGACTTCACCTCGGCCATAGAGGAATTGAATGCTCCTTCCGAGCGTCGGTCGTTGTTCACGGCTGCGTGCGGCGACTACAGCCTCCCCGCGCAGGTCGACATGTGGCTCGTCGACGCACAGGGAAACGCGATGGAGCCATCACATCCACTGAGCGACTGCGGATTCGAGAAGACAGCCGGCCTGTACGAGGTCGAGTTGCTCGACGAGATCGGTTCGACCGAGCATGACGTGCGTATCGACACTGCCGGCATCGGACTGTTCTTCTCCTGTTCCCCCATCCTGACGCCTGCAACACCGGGGACTTTCTCCGCGAACGACTTTCGTATCAGTTCATCCGGTTTCTGTCGCTTCGACGTCTCAGGCCCTGCCCCGGTCTTCCTTGGCGCGGACACCCGCGATACCCCGATCGAGCTGGCCGACGCCCGTCCGGCCGAGCCGTGTACCGAACGAGCATCGACTATCGCAACGACGTCCACGTTCGGTGCAGCATCGAGCAATTGGGCGCCCGTCGAACTTCAGGTCGAACTCGACGGGTGCCGACGAATGCTCGCCGACGGTTACCTCCCGCTCGCTGCTCCCGATGATGTGATCACCGCGATCACGGAATCCGATTGACAGCCCGTAACCGCAGACAGGTTCTCCATCGAGTCGACCCGACCCCTGAACTGTTGCTCGCCACCTTCCCGACCGTTAGTCTGGGTAACGGACCAGGGGGTGGGAATGACAAAGATCGACGTTCGGTTTGACGCACATTGGGTCAACCGCGCTTTCCTCAGGATCTTCGCGAGGCCTGTCGTCTCCCTGGACGGCACCGAACACATCCAATCGTGGACAATTCCTGCTACGCACGAGGTCGATCCGGGACGGGTCGATGTCCGGGTGTTCATCCGCTATCGAGGCACCCGGGCCGAGCTCGGTGCCACACATAGAACGTTCGATGTTCACGACGGCCAGCATGTGCGCCTGGTCGCCCGCAACGGCTGGGCCAATCACATGCCGTTCGACATCCACCAGGAAGGACAAGTATGAAACTGAACCCGCCCCGCCGATGGTTCGGCCCCAAGCGAATCGGCTGGGGATACAGCCCACGGACGTGGGAGGGCTGGGTGACGCTTGCCGTTTTCGTTGCCGTCGTGATCGCCCTTTCCACGCTCGTGTTCGAGTAGCGAGACAACAGCAGTCCGGGGTCGGTGTCAGAGCGTCGAGGTCCACGACGAACAATGGCTGCCCATGGACTCCAACCCAACCTTGCCACTGGGCTTCGACCTCGCCTGGATGGCCATTGCGGCGATGTGGGCGCTCCTCGTGGTCATCGCGTGGGTGTCGATCCTGCGTACCGACCACCCGCGCAGCGGCGCGAAGTTCTGGTGGTGCGTGTTCGTTCTGGCAATGCCCGTTCTCGGCGCACTTCTCTGGTTCTGGGCTCGCCCTCGGGCCCAGAGTTAAGTTCTTGCTGAGGACGAAGAGTCAGATCCGCTTCTGCGAGCTCTGAGGACCATCAGCGCGGCACCGGCCGCGAGAACCGAACCGACTCCGACGGCGGTGGACGTCCACACCCACGTGCTCGGGCTGAAGGTGGGTTCGATAGAGGTCAGCGGGGTGTATGCGGTCCACCCGTACTCCGCGACGATGGGGACCGACACACAGATCGGCGTAGTCACCGCAATCGCGGCGGCGGGCGCACTCGTCGGCAGCAACGAGGCGTACAGCACGCCGACGGCCACCGGCAAGACCAGGGTGTTGGCCGCGAGTTGTACGTCTTCGAGCGAGGATTCGGCGAACACACCGGTCGCTGCAACCACCGCCAACACGCCCAGGGCGATCAGCGGCGATGGCCGTCGCCACCCCACCAACGCGCCCACCACGATCAGCGCGACGAACAGCAGCGCCGTCGGAAATCCGAGCGACCCCGCCGTCATCGACGCGAGGAATGCCAGTGCAGCAAGCACGACGGTGCCCGTCAGACCAGGGAGCACAAAGGCCGCACCGACGAGAAGTGGAATGACGACGAGGCCGGTCAGCCACCGATCCTGCATCGCTCCGCCCGCACCGAGTGAGTCCACCGAACGTTCGAACATCCAGTACAGAACCAGCCCGGCGATAGGAACTGCTATCGCCACCAACAGAACTCGGCTTCTACCTTCGACACTGTCCGAGGCTTCGACGGGGTCCGAGGAATTGCCGATTTGCGACGCGACGAGCAGGATCGCGAACACCACCAGCGCAATCAGCAGGTAGGTCTGCGGCATATCGTCGGTGATGTAGTCGCGGTAGCGCGTCCGACTCGCTTCGATCGGTCTCACCAACACAATGCCCGCAATTGCCCCGACGATCAACGCGGACTGCAACGTTCGATGATCGCGACTACCGATCAGCGCCGCGCAGCCGCCGAGAATCAACCCAGCCGCGATCGCCCGAATGTGCAGCTGACCGATGAACGCGAAAAGCGACACGGCCGCAAGCAGGAAGATGCCGAAACCCGCTGCTACGTATGCCGTTCGCTTTCCGGTACAAGTGGTGGCAACCACCGCAGCAACGACGGCGGAGATGGTAGCGGCGGTTGCTGCGCTGTCGAGCAATACGTCGATTCGGTCACCACCTGCAACGTATGCAAAGGTGCGGGGTGTCGTCACTGTCATCGCCCACACCGCCGCGAACGCGCCGAGGAGCACGGTCAGGTGCGCGAGTATGCGTCGTGCAATCACATCAACAACTTTGTCACACAGCGTGTGCAAGAGTGTGAAGATGACCGACAGAGCACGTCCGCAGTGGTGGCTCTGGCTCACCGGAATCACTGCAGTGCTCGTCGCGCTGGCCTGCGGGGTGGTCCTCTGGTCGTTCATGCCACCGGTGGTCGACTTCGTGTACTTCGCGCTCGCAGGGTGGGCTTTGTTGATACTCGGGGCCGTGTGGTTGGTCGCCACGCTGATCGGATGGTTCAAGTATCGGGCGTGGCGATGGAGTGCCGCCGCCCCAGTGTTTGTCGTTGCGACACTGGGGCTCGTGATGCTGTCGGTGCCATCGCGGGTGGCCTTCGCGCTGAGCGAGGGTGCGTTGACCGAGGCCGCGGCAGAGTGCCAGGAAGCGACCGAAAACCGCACTATCGGCGTGTACAGAATCGAGTCGGTTCGAAAGATGGACGGCGGTTGCGTGTTCTTCATCGAAGGCGGGTTGATCGACGGCATCGGCTTGGCCTACCTGCCGAACGGAGCGCCCTACCTCGGCGACCCCCGTTTCGACGGCGACTTCGGATACAAGGAGTACGAGGGCGACTGGTATCGATTCGTGCAGAGGTTCTGAGCAGTCAGCTGCATCGTTCGGTGAGGTGGATCGTCACTTGGTCGCCATCGGACTTGCCGATCGCCTGGCGGACCGCGGCCGTCACGGGCAGCATGTGGGTATCGTCGCCCAAGGCCAGGCCCCCTGAAACGGGTGGCTCCGAGTCATCGACGCATGACATGCTCGGTACATGCCGATGCCACCGCGGGAGGATCAGCCCCGCGCCGACAAGCGTCGTGCGGTCACTTTCGACCCCACCGATCGGGAACTGTTCGATGTCCAGCGACAGGGCTTCGACTGGCAGTTGTTGCAGATCAGCGCAGTTCATCGATACCGCGACACGTTCAGCCTGGATACCGCGTGCGGCCATCTCGCCGAGCTCGGCTACCTCGTCCATGCAGTCGACGCCGGCAATTGGGCCACCGTCGGTGATATGCACACTGCAATCGCTGCGGCGCTGTCATTTCCGAGCTACTACGGTCGCAATCTCGATGCGTTCGACGATCTTCTCAGCGACGTTGCCGACTACAGCTACGGCAGCGATCCTGCCTCTGCTGGAACGGTAGTGGCCTTCGCGAACTTCGACGCCCTCATCGAGCTCGACCGCTCTACGGCAACAGCGATCCTGGACATCTTCGCCTCGCACGCACGCCTGGCAGGACTCTACGGTCACGCAATGCTCTGCCTGGTCGACACGAAAGACGAGGACCTCGGGCGAGGAGTGAACGCAGCACGAGTGATGGAGTTTCCGCCGAACCCACCAGAGCCCTTCGACGAGTCGATCGTCGTCGAGTTCGTCTTCCAGTGCTACGCGACGCCCGCCGAGGCTGACGAGATCGAGGCGCACCTCGCGGCTCTGGTCGATCCAGTTCTGGGTGCCGTCGGCCGCTACCAGACGCGAACCCAGTTGACCTCCGAGCGGTCGGGCCAGTTCGACGACGTGCATTCCAGCTCCGGAAGGACGCGCAAGCCGGGGCAGGATCTCGTCGACGTCAGCGTTGCAACGAGGGGCACCGGCGACAGAAGTCTGCTGGGTGATCAGGTGTTCCATGCCGTATCCGGGCACCTCGACTTCGAGCAGATGACCGAGCGGTCCTACACCGGCGCCGAACTGGTGGAGATTTTCGCTGAGTATCCGTCGCTTGCGTAGCCGGTAGAGCTAGCACAGACCCGCCCAGCCTGGGACTTCTCTCCTCGCTGTTACCGTTGCCCATGAGTTTCACCAAGGACAACGTTCCCGCGCGGAGGATTGCCCAGCTCATAGGGTTCGTGAGTGTGGCCGTGGGAGCGGCAACCGTCGCCGCGATCTTCACGACCGCACCGATCAATCCGCTGATCGCTCTGGCATCCTTCGTGCCGCTCGTGCTCGCCGGGATGGTGGTGGGACTGATCGTCTCGCTGGTGTTTCGACGGTGGTTCCTGGTGACGGTGTCTGTCGTCCTCGTCGGCGTGATCGCAGCGGTAATCTCACCGCTGTACGTCGCAGGAGGCAGCACGGACGGCGGCCAGACCTTGACGATCATGCAATCCAACTTCCAGTTCGGACGGGCCGATCCCACGATCGTGGTCGACACTGCGCGTGAGCACGACGCCGATGTGCTCACCGTCCAAGAACTGACCGGAAGCCTTGTCGAATCACTCCGTGAGCAAGGGCTCGAAGAGACATTTCCGTACCAGTACCTGATCCCCGACGAGGCGGGCGGCGGAGGGTCAGGCATCTACAGCAAATTCCCTCTGTCCGAGACCCGTGAACTCACCGGTTACGGTCCGACGAATCTGGTTGCTACCGTGGGATTCACGACGCCGTTCACGCTGGTAGCGGTCCATCCCGGTCCGGCGGTGATCACTCCCCCGGACGTGTGGACGGCCGAGCTGGCGACACTGCGAGATCAGCTGACCGAATTCGCAGCAGGCAGTGCTCCCGTCGTCGTCAGCGGCGACTTCAACACGACCTACCAGCACAAGCAGTTCCGCGAACTGCTTGCCGCCGGATATTCCGACGCCGCAGATCAATTGGGATCCGGAATCGTGCCTACCTATCCCACCGACAAGAGCTACCCAGCGATCATCGGGATCGATCACGTCCTGATGCGAGGCGTGGATGCGAGGTCGCTCGAAAAGGTCACTATCGAAGGCGCCGACCACCACGGCTTGATCGTCGAGGTGTCGGTTCACTGACCGAGTAGTGCACCGAGGTTTTCGGGAATCTCTCGGTACGCCCCGAATCCCGATGCTCGGCGACAGCCGTCGAGTTCGAACGCGACCATCGCCCCACCCGACTGGTCGGGCCTGCGCAGCTGCGTCGATGCGATACTGGTAGCGACCGCGGAGCACGGCTGCGCAACAGGCGCTTGTGCAACACCCGCGATCAGCGCTGCACTCTCGTTCTGGGACAAAATGATTGGGGCGCTTGCATCCGAACCCACCGGGTGGCGGCACAGCTGGAGGTACCCGACGTCGTCGGTCGGCATGAACAGGCTCGGATACATCTCCACCGACTGGACGTCCATGTCGGTGGTCCCGAAAAACTGGTCGAAAGATGCGCCGCACGAACCCGTGTAGTCGACGTCGTACCCCGTGACATGCACCGACCGCGACACCTCTTCCAAGGTGCGCATAGATGCCAGCGGCCCGTCCTGAAGTCCGCACGGCGACGAAGGCCACACCGGACGAAAGGCTTTGCCTGCCTTGTTTACGAACCACAGTCCAACGGGCGGAAATACCTCGTAGGCACAGCTGGCCGAGACGAAATCCGAGTAGCGCTTCGAGTCCACCCTGAACGCGTCCATAACGGCGTCGACATCACCGTCCAGCCGTACAGTGTCGAGGGTCTCTACGTTGTCTGCAGTCAAGGAGATCTCGCACCGCGCCATCGCGACTGGCTCGAAATACGGCGGTGGATAACCAGGTTCGGGTACATCGTCGGTGATCGCCGTATCCCATGGCCCCAACCCCGTGATGCCGGTATACACGTTCTCGGCCATGCAATCTGCGGAATCGGCCAATGCGGCAGTGTCGGGCCGATAGGACACGATGTCGCCTCCGAAGAACGGTAGATGCCCGCACGACGTCGTCAGCAGCGCGCACAACACAACGCAGAACACCCGCCTCACAACGCGGCCGCCCATCCGGCGGTGTCCTCGCACGGGATCGCGAGCAGACCGTGCCACAGCAGGAGCGGTTCGAACCAACGAGCTTCTTCGGGCCGAAGGGGACGGACCGATTCGTACCCGGCACGCAGCATCTGTTGCACCGACGAGGGTGTCGGACCCCAGTCGGTGAACAATGTGCCCAGGTACGTGCACGCCTTCGCCAGATCGTTGACTCGATGCCCGAGCACCACCTCGTCGAAGTCGAGTACGCCCACCACCTCCGAGTCCCGAATCAGTATGTTGGCAGCACGAAAATCGTTGTGGACCAGTTGTACATCGTCGCCGAGATCAGGTACATCGGACATCGATTCCGCGAGTCGACGCGAGGCATCCGGTGCGGCGCCGTGGTCTCGGTCGGCCAGCCATGCTTCGATGCGGCTCCGTAGTTCGACGGCGGGCTGCGCGGCATTCCGATGGACGCCCTCCAGCGCACGGTGCACGTCTGCCAACCTCGCGCCGGCCGAGAAGACTGCTGCATGGTCGGTCACGTCGAGCCAGTGACCGATCAGTTCCGATTGAACTGTTACCGACAGAGCATCGACGATCACCCGGTCCAGCCCGTCGACAGTTCGGATCGGTGCCGCGACGGGAACTCCGTGGTCGGCGCACACACGCACCAGTGCTGTCGATGCTTCCAGAGCCCCGAAGCGGTCGCGTGCGCACGACCACTTCACCACCAGGTTGCCGGCGTCGCTGCTCACCCACACGATCGCGTTCCGATCACTGATCACCACACGGGAACACTCGCCGGAGCGAATTCCCCAGTTCTTACGTAGCGACGCGGAGACCCACTCCGACAGAGCGTCCAGACTGTCGAAGCCGAACCGTTCGCGCAGTGCATCTGTGGGATCCACCGACTCCCACAGCATGGACAACCCGACTGGCAGCATGCCCCGAGGGTAACCAACACTATTGTCGTTTCATGGACGAAGTTCGCACCGCATACTCCAACCGCGCTGAGGAGTACTCGC